>CAWKYG010000015.1:0-196207 GCA_963853855.1 uncultured Solibacteraceae bacterium
GGAAGAAACGTTCGATCTTGCCGCGGCCTTCGGGCTGGTAGGGAGGCGTGTGCACGATGAGGATGCCGATGGAAGCGGCAATGCGGGCCAACTGCGGCGAGCGGTAGATTTTGGCGTTGTCCATATAGAGACGGGTGGGGATGCCGCGGGCGGCGATGGCCTGGCGCAGGCAGTCCAGGAAGGCGTCGAGTCCCTGGTTGGGATAGAACTGGGCGTGCGGGATGAGACGGCTGGCATCGTCGAGCGCGGCCTGGAGGAAGACCTGCTGTTTGCCTCCGCCCGTCCGGGCAACCCACGGGCCGAAGAGCATGTCGGACTGCCAGATCTGATTGGCAAACTGGGCTTCGTACTTTTTATGCGCGGTGGCTTTCTCCAGTAACAGCTGACGTTCGGTGAGGCCGCGAGCGCGCAGAAAACGATAGAGCGTGGAAGCCGACAGGCCGGCCTGGTTCCGCTCGTTGGCCACGGCCAACTCGCGCAGCAGAGCGGCCCCCGTACGATGCGGGTTCTCGCGCTTGAGCCGTTCGATGAGGGTAGCGACTTCCGGCGCGACGGCGCGGGCTTGCCCGCGATCCTGCCGCGGTTGGGGAGACAGCGCGGCCAGGCCGTTACGGCGATAGCGGAGAGTCCAATCCAGCAGCGTGTCCACCGAGACCTGGCGGCGGGTGGAATGTGGAATGTCGTAGAGACGGGCGGCGATCTGCTGGGCGCGACGCGTGAGTTCGCCGCGGGGCAGAGTCTCCAGCACCAAGGGGGCAATCAGGCCGTAGCGGAAGAGCGCGACTTTTTCGGCTTTGTCGTCCATGGAGTTGTTTTTTCTCCTGGACGGCAGCTTACGGCGGAAGAGGGCGAGGTTCCATGCAAATGGTGTGTGGGGAAACTCAGGCGGGCGTCGCGGCGGAGGAGACTGCGGCGCGGCGGCCGTCGGGAGCCAGACCGCGGGGCCAGCCCAGAAGGTGGCAGCGCACGCCGCCAAACAGGAAGCGGTGAGCGGCGATCCAGCCGGTGGATTCCAGCATGGCCATAGCGCGGTGGATGAAGTCGGGTGCAGGGGTGGGTTGGGTCAACGCGGCCAGCGTGGCGCACAGCGCTTCGGCTTGCCCGCGGAAGCGGCGCACCCAGAACTGGCCGCGTTGGTAGGGCATTGGCGGCGGCGCGGTTGCGGCGGCGCTCTGCAAGGTTTGCCCACGGAACAAGCGGGCGATGAGGAACAGCGCGATCACCGCCAGACTGCTGCGCAGGTAGGGCAAGACGAACTCAGGCAGCAGGGAGACGGTGCGTTGGCAGGCTTGACATAGGTAGCGGCGCACGCGGATGACGCCGTCATAGACGGTGTCGATGAGCGTGCGCGTATAGAACCCGTGAGCGGTGAGTGGATGTTTGGTTTGGCACTGCGGGCAGTAGCCGGGGCGGTAGCAATCGGGGTCAGCCAACTGCTCGGCATATTGCTGTACCGAGCCGGCGAACGGGTGTAGGATTTGCATAGGATCTGCCTCTGGGAGCCTCGAACTCCCCAGGTTCGTTCTGCGGACGGGAGAGCTCTTTTGGATGGGTGTCCGGGGAGTTCTTCCGCTCATTTCGATATCCTACACATCTGAGAAAATACGAAAAGGGAAGGGATAGCGCCGTTGGCAAACGATCCTGGCGGAGTCTGGCACGCTCAATCCCGGCGCTACTTCTCGATCCGCTCCGGCGTGGCGGGAACTAATCTGAGAAAAACTGCTCGCTACGCGGGGGAGAATTGCGACCCGTTACAATTGATGTCGGACAAGCCATCGGCGGTCGTGTAGGTCCGCAATTGACCGTCGCGCAGCCGCGCCAGTCCGCGCTGAGTTCGATCCACAAAGAGCCATCGTGGGTGTTGAGGAGGCGGGGGACCGTATCGTCCGGCAAAGCGGGGGCGTTCAAGAACGGCGCCAATACTCCGTCATGCAACCGAAAGACGCCGGCGCCATACGTTCCAACCAGCAGATCGCCGTTGTCGTCTTCCGCCAGCGAATACGCGCAGTCGGCGCGATGGTCCTTATCTGGTAGAGGGTGAAAGCGCTCTCCGTCGAACCAGGCGATGCCTCCGCAATTGGTGGCTACCCAAAGCTTGCCCGAACGCGTGGTCAAAGCGGCCATCACGACGTCGCTGCGCAGCCCGTCAGCGGTGGTGAACATATGTACCGCGCGATCCTGAATGTGAACCAATCCGTCGCCATTGGTGCCGATCCACAAGCCGCCATCCCGATCGGCCAATAGAGCCCGGCACTTCACATCTGTCACCACAGCTTCGAGCGCGCTGCCGCGCACGCGAAACACGCCGCCATCCGCGGAGATCCAGTAATTCCCGTTGCCGTCCTGGTAGGTTTGATAAGCGGCTTTGCCTCTTCCGCCGATATTGGTTGCAGAGCCACCGAGCTGCCGAAACAACCTCTGCGCGGTAGAGAACCACAGGGTACCCTGCCGATCGGGAAACACTTGAAACACCTGGTCGGCCCCAATCCCCAACTCCATTACCACTTCCGGATGGTCTACGGCGCGGACGCCATCCCATTCCATATACCGCAAATGTGCTGCAGCACATTTGGTCTATTGGACTAAACCGCTTCGCGGTATTCGCGTAGCACGACCCTCTCATCGTCAGGTCGGGCGCTTGTCGATCCGGCAGGCTCTCTTTCCGCCATTGGACTCCGTCCGCGCTCCTTTGCGAAAGCATGGAATTGCTGCTTGCAGCAAATTCCATTTCGCAAAGGAGCTTTCTATGACATCCCTTCGTCAACGCATGACCGAAGACATGCAGGTGCGGAATCTCGCCCTGAACACGCAAACTGTCTTACGTGCAACAGGTGTCGCTGTTCGCACGTCACTTCAACAAATCGCCGGAACAATTGGGTCCGGAGGACATCCGCGCCTACCAGGTTTACTTGACCAACGAAAAGAAACTGGCGCCCGGCTCCGTCCTCATCGCCGTTGCCGCCTTGCGATTTCTCTACAAGGTCTCCCTCAAAAAGGACTGGAGCTTCGAGGACGTCATCCCGGCGCCGAAGAAGCCGCAGAAGTTGCCGGTGGTCCTGAGCCCGGAGGAGGTCCTCCACTTTCTGAGCTGCGTAGGCAGCACCAAGCATCGGGCGATTCTGACTACCTGCTACGCCGCCGGCCTGCGCATCTCCGAGGCTATCCACCTGAAGCCCGCCGACATCGATAGTCAGCGAATGGTCATCCGCGTCGAGCAGGGCAAAGGACAGAAGGATCGTTACGTGATGCTCTCTCCCAAGCTGCTGGAAACGCTTCGTAGCTACTTTCGGGCCGTGCGGCCGAAGGGCTGGCTGTTCGAGGGCGATGTGAGCGGCCAACCGATCAACAGAAGTTCCGTCGAACTGGCCTGCCAGAAGGCTCGGCGACTCTCCCGGCATCCGCAAGCCGATTACTCCTCATTCGCTGCGCCACGGATTCGCGGTCCATTTGCTGGAATCCGGCACGGACGTTCGGACCATCCAACTGCTGCTCGGCCACCGCAGCCTGGCGACCACCGCCCGATACCTGCGAATCGCCACCAGCAAGGTCTGCTCCACCTCCAGTCCGCTCGACCTGCTCCCGCATCCCATTCCCGTTGAGCCTGCTCCCGCCACGCCTCAGCACTTCTGAGCGCCGGGCCCATGGAGCGCCCGAAACTGGAAGTGGCGGATGTGTTCCGCCGCTACGGCGAAGCCTATCGACGACAAGCATGGCGCGTCGATGTCCACAGCGCAGCGACGCGTCATGACGGCCATCGAGGTTTGCCGAACTGCAGCTCTCGGCGGCCATCTGGAACAGTGCGATCAGTGCGGCCATGAGCGCAACGCTTACAACTCCTGCTGCCAATCGCCACTGCCCAAAGTGCCAATCGCTGGCCCGCGCCGAATGGCTCGAGGATCGCCGCTCCGAACTTCTCGATACCCAGTATTTCCACGTGGTCTTCACCGTGCCGGAACAGATTGCCGCCATCGCCTACCAGAACAAGAGAGTGGTCTACGGCATTCTGTTCCGCGCCACGGCCGAGACCCTACGCACCATCGCCGCCGATCCCCAGCACCTGGGCGCCGAGATCGGCTTCTTCGCCGTGCTCCACACCTGGGGACAGAACCTGCTGCATCATCCCCACCTGCATTGTGTCGTCCCCGGCGGTGGCCTGTCTCCGGACGGCTCCCGATGGATCGCCTGCCGACCGGGATTCTTCCTGCCCGTCCGCGTGCTCTCCCGGCTGTTTCGCCGGCTGTTCCTGGAGGAGCTAGTCAAAGCCTTCGATGCCGGCAAACTGGAGTTCTTCTCCGCCTTGGAACATGTCGGGAGCGAGCGGCATTTCTTACGTTACCTGGCTCCCATGCGAGAGGTCGAGTGGGTGGTCTATGCCAAGCGCCCCTTCGCCGGACCCGAGCAGGTGCTGGACTACGTTGGCCGCTATACCCACCGCGTGGCCATCTCCAACAATCGCCTGCTGGACATCGACGACGGGAAGGTGACCTTTCGTTACAAGGATTATCGCCACGACAGCCAGCAGAAAACGATGACGCTGAACGCGGAAGAGTTCATCCGCCGGTTCCTGCTCCATGTGTTGCCCGATGGCTTCCAGCGCATCCGCTACTACGGCTTCCTGGGAAACCGTTACCGCGAAGCAGAAACTGGCACGCTGCCGGCAACTGCTGGGCATGCCGGCGTCTGCCACCGCCCGCATCGGAGGCCACCAAGGACTACCTGGACCGCTATGAAGAACTCACCGGCTCTTCGCTTGCGGGAGTGCCCAGCATGTCACCAAGGACGTATGGTGAGGATCGCAGTCTTGCTGCCCAGCCCCAACTGCGCCAACGGCGATCACGGACACCTCATGACAACGGCTCGTCGAACCAATAATCCGAATCCCGACGAACCGGCTTGGCCCGTGCCACGCCAGAGGAGCAGTGTTGCCGCGCGGCTCGCCCCAGCGATCTCTGTTGCATACGGCGCGCCATCGTCCGACACTCTGGCTGCCTATTCGCGGCGCCATGGCTGCCGTCCGCCGATCGGTACTCCCTTGTGCCGACAGGCCAATTCCTCCGCCTCACCAGAGTTCGAGACGACAATCAATACACATAGGTCGGACGTCGTGCGGCGGTTTAGTCCAATCCATTTTTAGCTCACCGTCGCGGCGATCGAGATTCGCGCCGTTCCCGAAGTGTGTCGCGCCGCGCCGCTGGGCTAAAAATGCTCTGCATTATGCGCAGACACCAAATATGTGCAGTAAGCAGATCTAACCTACTGATCGCCAGGCGATGCAGATTGGTTTGACTCAACATAAATATCCCGCTCCGGTATTGGCGGGCCCCGGTTCAGGCAAGTCATGCGCGGTGTCCCCCGGAGGCTATAGAGAACGCAGCCAGTCAAGGGGATCCTTATTCTGCTGCCAGGACGGGATGGTTCGAACGGGCGATGGATCGGCAATCTTCTCAAGGGCGCGTCGTTTCATTTCAAGATTTGCCCTTGCGTAAATTTGAGTTGTTTTGACTTCAACGTGACCGAGGGAATCCCGAATCGTGTCGAGCGAGATTCCGCTCTGTAATAGGTGCATTCCTTTCGCGTGCCGCAGAGTGTGTGGACTCACCGCACGGTTGAGGGTTGGAAGTTTCCCCGTTTGACACTAGAATGGTTTGTATTGTATGCAAGAGCGTTTCTTTATTTTGGGATGTCAGCGCACTGGCACGACGTTGATGCGCCTTATCCTAGAAGCTCATCCTGATGTCTTCTGCTATGACGAATTGAAGAGTTATGCCGTCCTGCAGAAGTCTCTCCTGAAGGATCTTCCTCGCGCTCGTTTGATTGGGTTCAAAATTCCTCGATGGACAGAACAATTAACCTGTCAAGTGTTATTTGACGAGGGTCCAGAGGGGCCCTGTGACAATTTCTACGGGGGTGAGAAGATTCTATTCCTGCTCCGCGATGTGCGAGATACCATCAGCTCGATGTTCAAATTGAAAGCTGGGCAATCGAACTGGTGTGAGACGTGGGTGTCTCCGATTATCGAGGCGAAACTCGTTCGTGAAAAAACATTTCGCGCCCGCTACTCTGCGGAATGGGATGTGATCGAGAGCTGTAGCAGAAGGCTCGTCGGTTTGTCGGCATTGTATTGGAAATACAAGACCCATGCTTTCTTCTTATACCGTGCCAAAGGTTTTCCTGTTCTCCCTGTCTCGTATGAGCAGTTGGTCACGAATCCGCGGCCAACTCTGCAATCCATCAGCGCCCACCTCGGGATTCCGTTTCACCAAAACCTCCTGCGACATAACGAATTCCAGCATACCGAGTTGTTTGGGAACGGTTTGACCTTAGGCAATACCGATCCCGGGAAACCCATTCAAAAGACTTCTGTCGGACAATGGGCCCGGTATTTATCGGACGAGGACATAGAACTTATCGCGCGGATCTCCGGTGACTTGCCCGCAAGAGTCGCCGCACTGTTCCGGGCGATTCAGTAGTTCGCGTATCATCATCTTGAGCATCGTATGTATCAACCGGAGCCACTTGCGGAAAACTATCTCGTGGCTGGCATCAGTCAGGCAGATCACTCGGAGGTTGCAGTTAGACGCTTACGTTGCAGATGGCCGTGGCTCGGTCCGCGTCTTTTGGGGCCGATTTCTTCGGAGCCTCCCTGTCGCATCGGCCCAGTGGGCCTCGCAAGCATGGCGATAAGTCTACCAGAAACGTCGCCACAGAGGCCGTCACGTACGGCCTTCTGTCGGGACAGGAGGGGGACGCGAATGCAGATAATGGGCGCCAGGAATCAGACGCCAGCGCGGACGGCGTCTCCCTTTGAGTGTACGGCCACGCCCTGTGGCTGGCTTCGCGAACGCCGCAGCAACGGCCGGATCCTCGAAAACCAGGCAGGGCGGTTTCAAGCATCAACGATATTATTTCTCTGAGCCTCTTGCCCGACACGATTAGAGGAGTTGCGCAGCGAACCCGCAGCTCGAGAAATCGCGTGGCTTACGGAAGATGACATAGCCGGGCGCCTGCGCGTATTACGAGAGGATCATTCCGCTTGGCGCGCCGCGACGGATACCGGCCAGTTCAGCCTCGCCCAACCTAAGACGGCCCTTCTGTTTCAAGGCGGCCGACGGGGTATCCCTTCCGGCCGGACTCCCACGTCCATATCCCAAATCTCCGATTGGCGAGTGGGACGGTCACGCATATGGCGGACGGCGTTCACACAAAATACCTGACAGGACCGAGCGAGAATCCCGGATCCGGCCTTCGCGGCTAACTTCATCGCGCAACCGGAAGCATCACTCCCGACTGTGTCGGCAGGAAGTTCGAATCGAGGATCACTTCCTGGTTTCCCGACGGAACCTCCGGCACCACGAAGTTGATCTGGAAGAGGCCGGCGGAAGCCAGCCCCGCATACTGCAGATTGGCCACCACTCCCGCCACCTGTACGGTAACCGTATTCAGGCTCTGGCGCGAATGAATCACCACACCCGCTTCGGATGTGGTCAGACCTGTGCCGAAAATGGTAATCGTATCCCCGGGCGACACCGGATTCGATGGCCCCACCGAAGTGCCGTCGGCCTTTACCGCCATCGCGAAGCGCGTTCCGTTCACCATCTGCGTGAACAATCCCGGGGCGTCCTTCGAAGCTTGCGTTAGCACCGGCGTGGTCATGGTTCCGTTATCGTCCACCTGAACCGTCACCCAGCCATCACCGATGCCCGCTGGCACCTGGGCTTGAATCTGCGTCGGACTGATAAAGTAAACTGCCGCCGCCTTGCCGTCGATCGTCACGCTCACCCCATCGAGCGACGTCGGCAATTGCGTTCCCACGAAATCGCTTTTGGTCCAAATACGAGTCGTTTTGGAAAGATTGACGCCCGAGATCGTCACCCACGATCCCGAGACCGCCCCGCGGTCGTTGGTTGCGGTGTTCAGCACGCCCTCCCGGGTCGTGATCGCTGGCACTCCCGCCGCCTGGACCGGGTCGGCATCCGGGTACTCGCTGAAATAATCGGCGTTTGGCCAGTTGGTCGTCTCAAAGGCAGCCTGCCACAATCCCCCGGAAATGGCGCCATCGAGCGTGTCACCGCCGTTCACCTGGCGCGTGTTCAGGAAGACCACAAAATCGAATCCCGTATCGGTCCGGATAGCCCACGTGTAACTTCCGTCCAGGGCCCCGTTGTGCCACCAGGTCAGACCGTTGCCCTCCTGCATCACCGCGAGTCCGAACCCGTACCACGAATTCTGCCCGTTGTACACCGGGATCAGCGGTTTGGCGGTCATGGCGGAGATGCTCGACGGAGTGAGAAACGCTGTACCGCGCCGGCCCTCGATGGCATTCAGCAACTTCACATAGTCGATGGCCGTGGCAACCCATCCACCGTTCGCGTCCATGGTTTCGAGGCTCCAGGTCCCGTAGGGCAGCGGTACGATCTCGGGCTTTGCACCAGGGAAGATATTGGCTGAGGTCTGGCCGGGCGAATAATACTTGACCTCGCCCGGAAGTTGTCCCTCGGCGAGCGTCTGCCCTATTCGCATGTCGGTAATCCCCATCGGCGCCAGCACATTCGTCCGGACGTACTGCTCATAGCTCATGCCGGTAACTCGCTCAACGATCCGCCCCAGGACCGCATAGCCGAAATTCGAATAGCTATACTGCGTGCCGGGATCGAAGTTCAGGGGCTGGCCGCGCATGTACCGGATCGTGTTTTCGGTGGACGCCGGAGTGGGGACTCCCATGGCAGCCGCAATCGCTACCCCATGCACCATCGGATCGTATCCGAGCTTGTCGTTGTCCCAGCCGCCCGAATGGTCCAGCAGGTTGGCGATGGTAATGGATGCGAGCCGGGGGTCCTCCGTGGCTCCCGCCGGCGCCTGAAGGTCCGGTAGGAGTGCGAATGCCGGCTCATCCAGTGTCAGTTTACCCTGGTCTATCAGGTGCATGATCGTGACTGACGTGACCAACTTGGAAAGGCTGGCAATGCGAAAGAGCGAATCCGGCTGCACCGGAGTCTGGTTCGCCTTGTCGGCCAGTCCGTACCCCCTGGCCATCAGCAAATGTCCATTCTGAGTGACCGCGATAGCCCCTCCCGGGATGCTGTAGTCCTGCAGGAGATTGGTCATGAATTCATCGAAGGCCTGGATCGGGGGGGTGCCCGTCTGCGCTGCCGCCGGCACTGCCATTGTGGCCGCGAGGCACAGACTCGCAGCTAAGCTAACGGAACGCCTTTTGGAGGGGGCAAGGCCGGGTTTCATCAAATCGGAAATCTTCACGTGTGATTGCTCCTTTCAAAGAAAACGTTACAAGCAGAAGGGGGCGCTCAGAAAGGTAAGAAAACGTAGGCGCGGCGTGTGCAACCTGGTCCGGGGCAGACTGCGGAAGAACCTGGAAAAAGGGTAGAACACCCCGCGCAAGATATTGATTAACGGAAGGTAAGGGCGGGATGCGGCGGCCACGACCGCCGGCGGCGCAAGGGCCACCGTGCCAATGTCATGGGGGACCCAGGAGAGGCTGGTGACCTGCGTCTCACCCTTCCGCGGCCGGGGAAAAGGGCGTTCCACGCCAGAGAGCGGCTGAATCCAAAGAAAATAGTGGAAGGAGTCCGGCGGTTTCAAAAGCGGGATCGATGGGCGGGCGTGCCGGTAGCGATCATGACCGAGGCTGCGCTCCTCCAGGTGCCAGCTTCAGACCGACTGCCGGTCGGGTCGCCTCTGGCGGGCGGGCAGGACGCTCCTACAAGAGGGCCTCAAAATGAAAAAACGCCATGGCCGCGACTGCCGGTCGGGCCATGGCAAAGGTCTACACGGATGAAGTTCGCGATCTGCAGTATTCACTTGATCTTGTGCCCGGTAGGGTGGCACGACGCCCGGATCATCCCAACCCGGAGCCTGCGATCACACCCGAAAACATCGGCTGCCGCTGTTCATGGACTCCACCGTGAACGGGCAACATCAATCCAGCTCCCTGCGGGCGGGTGGGCGCAGGGAGCCGGGCGGGTATCGATCGTAATGTTACGGTCCGACACAAACATTGGGGCCATAGGGGCCGGACGTGCAGCCGATCTTGTAGCAGGATCCGTAACCAAAATCGGGCCCTCGTCTCTCGGACAGCATCGTGAACCATTCGTCCTTGGGAATGCCGAGTCCCGACGACCCAAACAGGATATCGAGCAGTGATACAGTGGGTAAAGACTCGGATACCTTGCTCGATAGGTCATTGTTGATTGCGCCGCCCATCACGTATATATCGTAGGTGGAAGATGATCCGGGGTGGCCGTAAATCGCGTAGTCCGCCGGCGAGAGAGAGGCGGGATAGATATTTGAGCAGGAATACGTGCCGTTGAAAGAAAGGCTCCCATAACCCTGCAAGGTGGATACAGGCTGTGCCGAAAATGTGTCTAACTGGTAGAACTGGGGTACGACCTGTATGTACATCGACCGGTCGATGGCGTTCTGAAATGTGGTCGCCAGCCCTTCGGAAGTGACGTTGTCAGGCAAGAGCCAGCCGGAACTCGAATTGGCTGTTTCCTTGAATACGGCGTTCAGTTTTGCCCAATCCGAATAAATCGCATCCAACGACGAATCGTAAGAGTACTGCAGGTTCTTTACATAGCTGCTTTGGTTCTGCTGCAACTGGCCGAGAGTCGTATCGAAGGTGTTCATGTAGCTCGGCGGCGAGGCGGGATCGCTGGTGGCAAATGGGGACCATGCAGCGCCGGTCGCAAGGACACCGCTCGCCGTGCCGACGACTGCCGCGGCAATCGGAAGATCCAGGGGCCCGAGGACGGCGGATCCGAGGGTGGTCAGCCCGCCCAAAAAGCCCATCCAATCAGCGGCGGAAACCGAAACCTCGGTATTGGCCGTAGCGCCGAACTGGTTGTTCAGAATATTGTAAGTAGCCGCTATCGCGTCATCCGCTACGGAGTTCTCACCGCCAAAAAGCAAACTCTCGAGGCCGCCTCCGCTTCTGTCCCCAAGAAAGTTCTTCGCGTCCAGCAGCGCCGTAAGTTCCTGATACAGTTGCGCGTTGGCGTCGACGAGGTCCTGCGCGGTAAACCCATAGCCAGGTCCCGGATAAGTGGGATACTGCGGATTGCTGGGAAGGAAGTCGAGATTACTGGTTTTCCCGATGCTAGTGGACGTGTAGTAGTAACGAAGGTCCGCGGCGTGGACGTCGCCGATCTTGCCTGAGTATCCCCAGTTATTCTGAGTGAAAACCTCGCTGGCGTAGTGGTATGCCGCGATGTGTCCGGGCGTGTCTGTCAGCGGCCAGTCGACCTTGGGCTGCGAAGCGATGGAAGAGAAGTCATAATTGACGCTCAAATACTTCGCGCCGGTTTGGTTGGCTGTCCCGTCCTCCTGGGAGAACTGGGAAGGAAAGTACAGGCTCGTGTTGTCGCGAGTCATCACGCCGCGCACAAAACCGGTTTGATGCTGATCGCTGTAAGCCGACGAAGAAATCACCACTCCCCGTGAGAAAGGTGTCGAAGCCGGGGCGAGGAAAGACAGGCCGGGCGCGACTAATGTGTATGTGGAGGTTGGAGTGGTGAGGGATTGCAAGGTGTAGTGGGTTCCGCCGAGACGGAATATGGCGCTTTGCAAATTAGGCGTGACTGCGCTGCCGTTCTGAAAAGGCTGCCCGCAGGTCGTCAGCACCACCAGTTGGCGCGAAGTGATATTGCCCAGCGCCGTGGCAAGTGCATTGGCCGCACCGGAGGCGGTGCCCGCGTCTGTGCTGCCGGTCGGGTAGAATGTTCCGCAATATCCGCCGGAAGAGGCGCAAGTGCTGCCGCTGGCATTCACCGCATCGATCGGCGCCAAAGTCACGCCGTCGAGCACGAGCAGCCAAAAGCCATTGGAAGAGCCCTGCGGGGCGGAGAATCCGAACACCCCGCCGTTCAACGAAGTATAAAAGGAACTCAAACCACCCCCGAAGGCGGGATCGTTCGGGTAAACCTCGAATTGGACGTTGTTGGCAGGATGAAAGTTATAGTTGTTGTTCTGGTCTTTGGTGAGCAGCCCTTCCGCGAAGGGGTTGGTTTGATAAGCCTTGCCGATATCGCCCTGAACATAATAGCTTTCGTACGCGGTGCCGGCGCTCGCGCCGGGTACCCCAATGGCCGCATACCCGAGCGGCACTGGGCGAAGGTTAGCCGCAGCGGCCGGGTAGTTGGTGCCACCGATACTCGTAGTATTCAGACTGCTGTCTGCATTCATTCCTTCGGTTGTGCCGACCAGCACGATTTCGGCGCCCTTTTGGGGGCCGTTCGCAAGACTGCTCAACTTAGACGTGAGATCGCTCGAGTCTTTGGCGCACATGTAGCCGTCCTCGATAGCGGGAGTCTGGCGGTTCAAGAGCACGATTTGATATTGCGTGGTGCAGGGAGTATCGGTGGCCAACGGGAAGATGGTGTCGGGGTAAGGAGTTGAATAAACAGTCTGGTCAATCGAGTCCTGCAGATTGGCAGGGGTGCCGGTGGTGAGAGCGACCCAGGGCTGCGCCCCTCCCGGGTTCAGTTTGAGGCCCAGGGCTGGGGGGAGCCAATGGCTCTGGAGTGCACCTTCGGTAGCGCCTACGCCCTGTTGAAAGGCGAAATCGGCGCTGGCGGCTACCAGGCCCCGGCTTCCGGCCTTGACAGATGCAAACAAGTTGTTGCTGCCACTCCGCAGGCCGTCTGCAGGCAGGAGCGAGGCTGATGCCGCGGTTGTGCGGCCGTGGGCCTTCAGCGTTGAGAAGCGGGAACTAACATCCTGTCCATTCAAGAGAACCATCAAGGATTGAACGTCCACGGAAGGTTCCAGGTTCAGCACAACTTCCACGGATTCTCCGTGCAGCGAGTCACCGAACTTCGGTGATTGGATGGTCATGGCTTTGTCGGTGGATCCGGAAGGTGCTGCCAGAAGCATGCCCAAGGGTACAGCGGCCAGCAGGATCGCCGATATTTTCGTTTTGGTATTCATTTGCTTGATCCTTTGAGAAGTTTTGAAGGCCGGCGGCGTTGCTGCTGCGGCCTGACATCAATTGAGTTTTAGCAGGGGCGGCAGCCGGCGCGAAACGTAGTAAGCGGTAGGCACGCCGTGTTTTACAGCGCCCCATGGATCGCAAAAGAAGGTATCCCACCTCACGCAATCCATTGAAAACAAGAAATCTTTTGGGGGGCGGCGATGCTGTTACGGTACGGGTCGCGCCAGGCGGGGCGGGTGCTGTGGGCTCACTGACAAAAGGGTCTGCAAGCTCGAACTCCTGGCCTGCCGCTATCCGGGAGTCTGCCCAGGACACTCTTTCAGATTTAGAAGAGACACCCCCGGCGGGAGGGCCTCCAAATAAAAAACGCCATGGCCGCAACTTCCTTTGGGCCATGGCGAAGGTTACACTTAATGAGCTACGCAGTCTGAAGTGTCTATTTGATCCTGGGCCCAGTCGGGTGACACGACGACTGGATCTTCCCAGCCATCGAGTCCGCGGAGAGCGTGACGGCTCCCCGGGCGTCCCACCAAGCATACTGTTGGGCCGTGTAACGCGCCCCCGAGCCGGCAATCACGCTGGAAAAAATCAACCCTTTCCCAGCGATCGGGACTATCACCAGGCTGTTGCCGCCGCCGTTAAGGTACTCCACTGTGAACGGGCCGGATGGGACGCCGATCTCGCTTCCCTTGGCATCGCATTGGTATTCAACGCTCTGGCGGGAAAATGCCGGGTTGTCCTTCAGATGAATGGTCAGGTCATTGGCGGAAGCGGGAGCCGCGCAGGAGAGAAAGCCGAGCGCGATCGCCGCTGCCACCACCTGGGCTTGGGAGTATCGCGCTATGGAATTGGAGAGAGAAAGTAGTTTGTCAGTCATTGTCGTTACCTTTTCCATCAGACACCGATCGACCCCGTAAGCGAAAGGTAAGAAAGGGTGTTACACCCAGTCTCAGCTACACTCCACTCCGGACGAAATCCGGTCGGAAATAGCCAAAATCCAGAACTCCGAACCCTTCGTCCGCTTGCAACGAATCAGTAGGAGGCGTCGAAAAGGTCGTTGAGCCGGAGTAAGAGGGCCGAGATGGCAGCTACACGGTGAGAACCGGTCCACCTCCAAACCATTCATCCGGCCGGCCGAAAGCATTCCATCTGTAAATTTTGCAACTAGCTTAGAATCAATTAAATAAATCGGGGTATAGCACGCCATTTCAGGGCCGTATCGGGGCCCGGAGCGAAGGGGTTGGACACGCCCTAACTACGCTTTCTTACCTCGTGCGAAGCGGTTTCCGCTGCTACGGTTGGTTTGAAAAGGAGCCAAACGACCAGTGAAAAACTTCGACCCCACCAAGCGCGGACTCAGCCGGAGAGAGTTGTTTCGGCGACTGGGTCTCGGCATCGCCGGAGGTGCCATTGCCACGGTTTTAGCAAAGAAGCCGGCGAACGCGGCGCCGATTGCGCTCTCGTCTTCGGGGACCGGACCGGTCTTCGATGTACTGGTAGACCCCAGCGGAAAGACGACGGTGCTGGGAGAAACCGCCTACCTCAACGGCAAACTGTTCGTGCGGACCTCCACTCAAGCCCTCACCGGGGCTTATGAGGACATCCAGTGCTTTGACGTTCAGTCCAACCAGTTTGTGTTCAGCCTGCGGAACTTCCTACCCGCGCAGCAACTGCCGGCGACACCGTTTATTGCCCCCGTTTCCGACGGGACCCTCATCTACACAGCGAACCAGAACATTATCTATAACATAGACGCCAATGGGAGCGCCCTGGAAATGTGGATGGTGGACGCTTCGGTGGCCAGCAACCTGTTACTGGTCAGCCAAAACCAGGACGTGGTGTTCCTGGACGCGAGCGGCGGCCTGAACTGCTACAACATCTCGGCACAGCAGGCCAAATGGTCCCTTCCCAATCTGCTGGGACTATTACCCAGCGGCGCGCTGGCGACCGTAACCGCGGACGGCAACATCATTTACGTCATTGCGCCGCAGGCTGCCGGGCAGCCGGGGATTGCCGCCGCTGTCAACCTCAGCACCGGGACCCGGATTTTCGCCAGCGCGATTCAGTTGGGGACGGGCGGCACGGTGGGGGCTGGCAAAGTCTTCTTCACCACCCGGGATAACAAGCTGGTGGCAATGGATCCGACGACCGGCAGCACCCTGTGGCAGTATCCGCCAAGCAACGCGCTGAGCGGCCCCCTGCTGCCGCCGGTTGCCTGGAACAACCAGGTGCTGCTGGTGGACAACACCGGCATTTTGCATGCGGTGGATCAAACCGCGGGGACGTTGACCTGGCAGGCAGGCCTCAACCAACCGCCCACTTCCGGTTCGAGGATTATGGTGGAGGACTGTATCGCGTATCTCTCGCTGGGACTGGCGAGCGGCCCGGCGATCTACGGTTTGGACTTAACAACCCGACAGGCCGCTTCGTACGCGACGGACTCGCCGGCGACATTTATCGGAGTCGAGAACGGAGTTTGCTATTTCGCTCACCAGAGCGGAAAGAACCTGGCCGGCCGCAGTTTCACCGGCGATCTGCACGGGCTGTTTTCGGAGAGTGTCCTGATCGAGGACTTTGTCCCGGCGGGCGGGACCACCAACCGGACTCCGACTTATCGCACGCACCTTCTCTTCCTGGACTCGAATTACAACCCGCGGCCGTTCAAGGCGGTGAAGATCTGGTCTTCGGACCCGGCTCAGATCATCAACGGAGCGAGCACCTACCAGGTCAACCCGACGACAGGCGTGTGGCTGACCACGGATGGAAGCGGCGAACTGAGCATCGTGGTTTCCCCGGACAACGTTACGTGCCCGGCGCTTTACGTGTGGGACAGCTATATGCTGCCCGGCGATGCCATGGTCATCTATCCGGACTGGGATACGACCAACTCGCTGGCCACGCTGCAGTCCTCCAATATGCCCGACAACAACCCGTTCGACGGCACGCCGCTATTCGCCGGGGTGACCGGAAAGGAAGCCCTGGCGGCTTCGATCCGCTACACCATCGGTGGCGGGTCGCAACAGCAGGCGGTGCAACAGAAGCAGGCGCAACTGGCGCGGAGACGCAAAGGGAAGGTGGGAGCCACAGCTTCGCTGACGGCGAGCGAAAGCTACATCGCCTATCCCAATTCGACGCCCAACATGGCTTTTGCACTTGGATATGCCAGCACCGACCCGAGCCGGCCCTATTCTCCGGGAGCCGGCAATCCACTGACTTGGACGCTCACCCTGAACAACGGCAACTGTTCCATCGCAGAGACGACGGCCTCCCCCCTGCTCGGATCTGGCATCCACATCCACTGGCGCGACCTGGTGAGCAAGGTCGTGCAGGGCGCGGAAAAAGTGATTTCGGTGGTGGCCCAGGTGGGAAGCGACATCACCCACACGATTACCACGGTGGCGGAAGCGGTGCAAAACGTCTACACCCTGGTAATCGACTCGGTGGAAGCTGCCGCGGCGGTGGTGGCCAGTGTCCTGAAGACAGTAGTGGGCGATATCGTGGCGGTAGTGAAGTGGCTGGCCTATCTGTTCGACTGGAAAGATATCCTGGCGACCCAGCAACTGATCGTCCAGACGGTCACCGAGCGGGCCACAAATTTCGTAACCTGGCTCAATCAGACGAATCAATCCGGCTCCGTCAAGAGCCAGATTCATGCGGGGTTCCAGCAGGCGGAAACCGGCGTGGTCAACGCTCTGAACAGCATCATCGCGCAGATTGGCGGGCAGACGGTCCAATCGCAACAGTCGAACAATAATAATCCCCAGGCGGTTTACGGGATGAAGGGCGCCAAGTCCTACTCGCAGTCCAAATGGCTGAGCACCAAGATACAAGCCAATGTCGGGCAAACCCAGGCGGTAACCACGGGAGTCGGCGCAGCCGATCCTCTTTCCGGCATTTACACCGCCATGGAGGCCTTTATCGGCGCGGCCGGCAGCGTGCTAAAATCGGCCAACTTTTCGAGCATTCCAACCGACCTGGAAGCGTTGATCCGCAACTTCGGCAACCTGGCGACGAACCCGTCCACGTTTATTACCCACACCTTCGGGGACATCTTATCGCTGTTCCGGGACATCGCGGTGAGCATGCTGCAAATGACGGATGCGCTGGTGGAAGGGTTCTCCGCGGCGCTCCCCACGGTTTTGCAGGGGGCCGTCGCTTTGATCACTGCCCCGATCAGTATCCCGGTGATCGACGATGTTTTCAGGCTGATCGGCGGCGGGCAACTGACGATGCTGAACCTGCTGGCCCTGGCCGTGGCGATTCCGGCCACGATTGTGAACAGGGTTGTCTCCGTCGGCAGCAAGTTGGTGGGCGGAGCCGAGGAAACGGTGTTCGCCCTCATCGAAGCGTTTGGCGGTCTGGGAGGGATGGCCTTCGATGTATGGAGCGATTCCGGTTACATGCCGTCCAGCGGTTGGGCGCCCATCGCGGCGCTTGCAGTCAGCGCCATCACTTTCTTCTGTGGCGCTCCTTTTGACGCTCCGCCGCAGTACGCGTGGGAGGTGATCCTCTACATGATGGAAACGGGGGGAATGACTCTCGCACTCACCGGCCTGGCGCTGTCGAAATACGCGCCAGAGGCCGGGAACCTGCTCTGGTCGCAGGCATCCCCTATTGTTACGGCGGGTTACGGGGCGATCATGGAAATGCTCTTAGTCTTGCAGGCCCTCTCCGACTCGAATTGGGCTGGCTTGACGCTGATTGCCAACATTTTCACATGGATCCCCTATATTGGCCGGGCATTTGCGGTGGGCCCGAAAATCACTGTCGACACGCCTCAAAGGCTGCTGCCGTGCTTAGTTGATTACGTTGGGGATATGACTGCCACCGTCGCCGTAGTCTTGAGCATCGCCAGTTGACCGGTCCGGCAAGAAAGTTCCAGGAGTTACTCAAATGACGAACACACACTACAATGCTGTAACTACACGTCCGCGGGCGGCTGACGGCCGTCCGGTGCCGAGGCTGCTGGCGGGGTTGTTGTTGCTCTGCACGCCGGGGTTGGCGCAGAAGGTGCAATACCTGCCGGTCACTCCAGGGCCAGCCGAGTCGGCCCGGGCAAGAACAGCCCTTGAGAGCGGAGAGGTGGTCGCCATGCGGGACGCCGATGCCGCTCAATTCGGCGGAATGCTGAACCTGGCGATGGGTGGCGGGCGTCTGTGCCTGGCGGCGGCCCGCAAGACGCCTTCCGGAAAGGTCCGGCTTTACGCCGGGAGCACCGGGACCATCGGAAGGGCCGGCTGGGCCCAGTGCGAGCAGGCTTTTGAAGCTTGGGTGCAGTCCGAAACGGCACTCGGGGACACGCCCGATCCGAATGGCTGGATGCAAATTCAGAGCTATACGACCAGCAACCGGTCGTTGGCGGGCAACGGGTACAGCAGGGAAGTCGATTTGTATCGGGCCAACACGACCGATCCGAAAAACGATTACTTCATGGCCATCGAGAAGGTCTCCGCGACGGCTGCCTCCGGCTACTCACTCATCAGTAATGCCAACTCGTTATACCTTCTGGCGGCGGCAAATTACGCTCCACTGTTCGATTACGGTCCGCAGAGCGTGAGCAGCACGGGCAGTTTTACGATCGGTGGGGCAGTGCCTGTCGAGGGTGGCTCCGCCGCGTTCACCGACACCTGGAATCAGACGCCCGGAATCTTTAACAATTGCTCCACTACCACTTTGCAGACAACATACCCGGCCAAGGCCCAATGCGCGCAACAAACCGCGTCGGGATCGGCGACGTTGAACATTCCATCCGTTCAGTACGACCAGGGAGCAATTTTTCAACTCCCGAAGGGCACGACTGGGATAGCGGTGAGCGCTTCCGTGGCGGCTTACTTCTCGGATAACCCGAAGCAGTCGTTCCCGCAATCGTATTTCCCGCTGGTGGTGTCGGGCCAGTCGCCGGTCTTGACGGTTTCTCCGGTCGACATCTACGCGGCGCCGGGAGCTTCGAACCTCAGCTTTACGATCACCGCGAGCAGCTATCTGAACTGGACGTTCACGCTCCCGGCGTGGGTGGGAGTGACCGGCCAGACGACAGCCGGGCAGGGCACGCAGGAGATTCCGTTTTACCTGGCAGCCAATGCGCCGGCGGGGACAATCGGCATCATCAGCGTGGACACGAATCCTTCGTTTGCGGCGCCCGCCGTGGGATCCGGTCCGCTGCAGGTTCGGATTCACGTAACCGGCAACCAACCGGCCAGCGGAATCCTGTTAGCGGGCGGCACGGCGTGGAACAGCACGGCCCCTCTGGCGTCCGCGGAAATCTGGAATCCTGCGAAGGGCACCGTAACGCAGACGACCACTCCGATGACCACGCCGCGCGCGTCCCACACGGCGACGCTGCTGACCAACGGCAAGATTCTAATTGCGGGCGGCATCGGGCCGGGCAGCACCGCGGTCAACAGTTCGGAGCTTTTCGATCCGGCCACAGGATCTTTCACGCCCGGGCCGCTCATGACCAGCGCGCACGCCTCTCATACGGCGACGCTGCTGAACGATGGCACGGTGCTGATTGCCGGCGGAGTGAATGAGTCGGGCGCGGTAACGGCGGTGGCTGAAATCTATGACCCGGTATCGAACAGCTTCACACAGGTCAGCGGGCTGACGTATGCCCGCAAGCAACATACGGCGACACTGCTCGAGGACGGAACGGTGTTGGTTACGGGAGGCGTGCTCTCCGGCTTTGAGGACAACACGCCGTGTGAGATCTACAATCCGGTGGACCTGGCGTTTCTGCCCGGCCCGGTGGTTACCACTCGTGGGGCCGGTTCGGCCGCAGTGCGCCTGGCGAATGGGCAGGTTTTGAACCTTGGAGGGGAATACGCCATTACGGCGGAAACCTCGGCTGAGTTATATACACCCGGCACGGCGAACTTCTCTCCCACCACAAGCTCGCTGGCACCGATGCGGGAGTTTTCCGCAGCGCTGTTACTGCCTGACCAGACGGCCATCGTGGTGGGCGGAATAAAGAATCTCTCCGGCAATGTTGTGCCCGCGGGACTCACCAATATATACAACCCCTCGACGGGCACTTTCTCCAATGTAAGCAGCGCAAAGGAGCAAAGGGACTATCCCACTGCCGTGCTGGTGAAAAACACATCAACCGCCTACGACAACCAGGTAGTGGTGGCCGGGGGTGTTCGTGCCAACACCGGCACCAGCAATGGAACCGCTATCGAGGTTTACAACCCGGTTTCCCAGACCTGGACGACCGCCGGCGCAATGACCACTTCGCGCACCAATCTGACTGCCACTTTCTACTGAGCTAGATCCGGATTGAATGGCAAGCCGGAAAACCAAAAAACAGGATGGATTATGACACCCTCGATTCGAATGATGAATAACGGAAGAGTTCTGACAACAGTTTGTATGATTTTGACCGCGGCCGCGGGTTGCCTGCAGGCGCAGGACACGCGGAAGGTAGCGGAACCGACATTCCCTCGAACCTGCCGGGTCTACCCGGCGCCGCTGCAATCGACAGCCGGCGGACCCGCCATCGGACCCAGTGCGGCCGAGCAGGACAACGAATCGGACCTGGAGACTTCCACTCTGAAGGATTACTTGCAGGCCTGTCCCGCCGGCCAGGCAGTCGAGTTGGCTTTAGGTGTGGACAATTCGTTCAACGCGTTTCTGCTGGATCCGATCACGCTGCCGGCAGGCGTCTCGCTGATCCTCGACGGAGGCGTGACGGTCTACGGTTCGCGCGATCCGGAACGCTATCAGGACCAAAGCGCCAAAACCAATTCCGCGGGCATTGTGTGCGGCACGGTCGGCCCTTATCCCGTGAGTGGAGGATGCGTGGCCCTCATCAGCCTGCTTGCGGACAGCGGCATTTACGGGTACGGCGTGATCGATGGGCAAGGAAACCGTGCATTGCTCACCGGCGACAATGCCGGCACGACCTGGTGGGATATGGCGTTTCAGAAGAAGCATTCGAACAATGAGCAAGCCAGTCCGAAAGTCATCAATGCCGGGACGGCCGCCGCGGAAGCCAGCAACATCGTGCTTTACAAAATTACGGTCCGCAATCCGCCGTTTCACACCATCGGCCTGGGGGGCGACGGTTTCACCGTGTGGGGAATGAAAGTGCAGGCCCCATGGACTGTGCCCAACACCGACGGCTTCGACATCCACGGGACGAATATGACGTTCTATGATACGACGGTGGCCAATGGAGACCAGGAAATTGCCATCACTACGAATAATATACCGACCGCCAATATTACCGTCAATCACTTTCACGGCTACAGCAAAGGCGGACTAACGATCCTGGCAGGCGGAGATGCCGGCGCGCACCCGACAAAGGACATTGTGTTTCAGAACGTGACCATCACCGGCGACCTGCCGAGCGTGGCGGGAACGACGGTGAACGGGGTACCGGAAGCCACCCTGATGCAGCAGTACGGGCTCAAGAGCTATGGGCAGGCCCTGCCCAACGCAACCAACGAACTGAAGGCGCTGCAGATCACGACCAATACCAGCGCGGCGTCGCAAACCAAGCCGGGGAACACGATCACCAACGTGACCTTCAAATCGGTGTGCATTCAGGACATCGTAAAACCCATCAACATTACTCCAATCGTAGACTTTACGTCGGATACCAACCTGCCCACGATCCAGGGCGTCACGTTTAAGGATGTCCACGTTCTGCCGCCGACCCCCCAATTCCCGTCGATGAACGGGGGAATTCCATTCTCGCCCGTGGTTCCCGGGGCTTACCAGGTGGTGCTCAAGGCATATCCGAATGGCGGTTACCTGAATGGCCTCACTCTGGACAATGTGGTCTTCGACGATACCGCACCGGGAGTCACCTCTGTGGTGCAGATTACGGCGATCGGCAACGTCCTCACTACCAAGTCGAACGTCTACCCCTCGGCATTCAATGAGCTGGCGACCCCCAGTACCGGTGAAGGAGTTCCAGCCCTGACGACCGATTCCAACTCGTACGATTCGACCACCTCCACCAACAACCAATCGATGGCTTATCCCTGCTCGCTCCAGAAGCTGCCGTTTACGACTGGCGACCTCTACGTTTCGGCGGGCAGTTCCACCAACCTGCAGAATGTGGCGATCCATGCCGGAGACTCGGTGACGTTAAACGCAGTGGTGCAGCCGATCATGTCCCAGACCACATTCTTCAACCCCAAGGGATACGGTTCTGATCCGGGATTACTCGCGGTTGGGTCGCCGGCACTTACAAACCCTGTGGAGTTTTACGAGGGCGATACCCTGTTGGGCAAGGCAAATCTTTCGGCCAATGGGACGCTGGCCAGCCTGGTGGTGAACAATGTTCCGGAAGGTTGGCATACCTTCAGGGCCCAATACCCGGCCGACTCAATCTACGGCACGCTGCGGATCGGCAAGGTGATTGTCTACGCGCAGGGCCAGTCTCAGTAGCATGGCGGCGGCAGCCCAAAGCGGCCCAATGGAGGATTCGTATGAAAGCACTCTCATCTTTACGGCTCGCGGCGATGGCCGCGTGGGCACTGCCCCTCTTGGGGCAAGTCAGTGTCATTCCCCTGAAGCAATTCTCGTACAGCAAAGCTCTGCCGGCCACGGTAGGGATGGCCACGATTGCGTTCGACCGGGACCAGGTCTATGTTTCTTCACCCGATGGCGTTGTCATGGCCGGCAGCTCGCTGGCTTCCGATCTTCATCCTATCTTTCAGTCAGCCAGCGGCATCAACCGGATCTATGTATATGACCGCGTGCTGTACGTGCTGACCAGTCCCGGTGACGCCGCGTCGCAGCAGCACGCGATGTTCGAATCGAAAGACCAGGGCGAGACTTTTGCACCGATCGATGACGGTTTGCACGAGTGTGTGGGGTCTTATTGCTATTACCTGACCGCGGGGCAGTTGTTTGCGGAGAACGGGCTGCTCTTCACTAATGCGGGAGGCGGGCTGAATCTGCTGGTTTCGAGCGACGAAGGGAAGACGTGGATACCTCTGAGCGGTGATGGCAGCGGTGTGGCGTGTACCAACTCCCCCTTCGCGATTGTGGGCCGGACCGTCCTGCAAGGCGGTGAATGCCCCCTCGATAACGCGTTTCTGTCACGCGGGATGCTCGGTTCGAATATGCAGTATTTCGATTCCGTGCCGATGCCGGTCCAGATGCCGGATGCTTCCAACCGCAGGATCAACGGGATCGGGAACCAGCCCGGGACATCTGTCTATCTCGCGGGCGCCGAAGGCGCTCTCTATCGCAGCGTGGACGACGGACGGAGTTGGAATGCCGTGATCGAAGAGCCTGCCGGCACGTCCTTCTATCCGTATATTCCGCTGCTGCAGTTTTCGTCACGGCTTCCCGGTGTCGCGCTGGCCGGCGGATTCAATAAAAGTGATATGCGGCCATTTCTTGCGATCCTCTCGGACGGGGGCGCCCGTTGGACCGACGTGAGCCCCGTTCTCGGCGATATCAAGGATGGACTGGTCACCGATCTGAGCGAAGATCCGCACGGCCGGCTGCTAGCGGTGGTGATCGATGACGGCGCCAAAACAGTGACGATCGACGAGGTGCGGGTGAACCGTTAGGCCCTCGCATGCCGTCACTGGTTCTGATTCCCGGACTTCTCTGCGACCGCCGCCTTTGGCATCGTCAGATCGACGCGCTGAAAGAGGACGCCGGGATAGTAGTTGCCGATATCACCCGCGGCCTTACCATCACCGCGATGGCCCTGCGGATACTCGACGCGGCGCCCGTCAGTTTTTCACTGGCGGGCTTTTCCCTGGGCAGCCAGGTGGCGCTGGAAATCGTGCGCCTCGCGAAGGAGCGGGTGGAACGCCTGGCATTGCTGAGCGCCACGCGCGGCGGACTTCCGCCGCCGGTAGAGGCCGCCATCCGGCAGGCCATCGCGCGATTGGAAAATGGCGGCTTCGAAGGATATCTCGAGGCCGCGTACCCCAGCTACTTTGCCGAATCCCGGATTGGCGATCCCGTCCTGAGGAGTTGCTTCTTCGAGATGGCTCATGAGGTTGGGCAGGATGCCGGCTTGCGACAGATGCACGCGCTTTTGCGGATCGGCTCGCCGTTCGAGGACCTGGAGGCGATTCGCTGTCCGACGGTCATCGTGGGCGGCAGATACGATCGCCGCACCACGCCGGCCGATCATCAGGCTTTGGCCGCCGCCATCCCCGGATCGAAACTGTTAATCGTTGAGAAAGCCGCGCATTTTACGCCCCTGGAGCAGCCCGAGATCGTTACCCAGGCGCTCGCGCGGTGGCTCCGGGCGGACGGTTAGCCGCCCCAACCGCTGCCCCAACCGCTCCGCTGAACGTCACGGCACCGGCGGCGCTGGTAGCGTTGGCGATTGGCCTGCGAACCGCGCATTTGATCCGATCGGCTACAGGGTAGCGGCTCTGCGGGGCTGGTCCAGTCGAATCATCATCTTATGGGCGACGGAGCCATGCTCGGCCGTTGCGCCGAGCAGGAATCCAGCGTCGATGCCGGCATGCGGAGCCGGGCCGCGGCGCCTGACGGTCCGGACACACGGCCTTGCCCTCTCATCCACCAGCGGCCGGTTCGCGCGGCTCTTGTCAGCGATCCAATCCCGCAACGGATATAGATGCGGGTCGAACCAGAGATACTCCCCGTTCCACCGTTGGATCCGCGCCTTTTCCCGAGCCGCTTCTCCGCTCGACGTCTTCCTGGTGAGTAATTTCAGCCGTCCGATCTTTCGCCAAGCCGCTTCCGACAAGCCCAGGTACCCCCCGCGCGGACCGGTTCTCGATTTGCATGCCGAAGCCCGGATCGAGGAGGAACATCTGGTGCGGCGCGGCAGACTTCGGACTGCTCTTGTGTCATGTGCGACCGTTGCGTTCATAAGTACCTCCTTTCTGAGTAACTCCACTAAATGCGCCGTGAGTTCCGATCCTGGAGCGGCGGGAGGCCGCTCCAGGGCATCGTGGTAACGATTAGAAGTTACAGTTAGGTTGGTAGTCCGCGTCTCTGGGCGCCAGGATGCCCCCATTGGTGCGGAAAACCGAGAATCTCTCGAACCCCGCACCGCCGATCAGAAGGCCATTGGCGTCGAGGTCCGGCTTGTCGAAGAGATCGCTCAACAAACCTTGCGAGGGGAAGTACAAGTTATTGTAGCTATAAGGGTACGAATGGCCCTCTTTGTAGGTCTGCGTCATCACATAGATATCGTTGGAGTTCGGATAGGGGATATCCTTATAAGTGGTCCACGCAGCCGGCGGCGCCGAGGCATACTGGGAGATGCACTTGGTTTGTCCACCGTCCGGGTCGGGCGCGAAGTAGGACTTCTTCACCTGGGAAGGTTGAGACTGACTGAGGCCCAGCCACAAATCCAGGCTGTACTTCGTGGGCAACAATTGCTTGTAGAACCGCCGCTTGGCGCCCAGTGCGACAAAAGGTATCGCCGATTGAGGCACATTCGATCCCTTGCATTCGTAGCACATATACCAGGGCGCCCTCTGTGAGCCATAACCGCCCCCGATCGTCTGCAGCTTTCCCCAATCGTTCATGATGGCGACAAAGAGCGTATTCACACTCTTGGCCGTGGTGGTGCCGAAGGTCCGTTGCTTTTGGATCAAATCATTCAGCTTGATCGAGAACCCGCCATCCGGAACGCCGCTCGAACCAGGTGTAAGAACGACCGCCGCGTTCAGAATCGCGCTCATGGCCCCCATGGCGGTTCCGGCGGCCGGCACCACGGAAAGAACGCCCGTGACCGTTGAGGCTTTCGTCAGGTAATCCACGAGGATCGTCGAGTCACCGCTCTTTACGCTGGAATCGATGTTCTGCGCTACCTTGCTCAACTCCACGTCGATGTTCTCCTTGGCCTGGTCGGTAACAGCCTGGAACATGCCATAGAGTATGTAGACATTCTTCAGGTACCCTGCTTCGATTGCCAACTGGCTCTTCACCGCATTGAAGTCGGCTTCGGTGTAGTTGGGATTGGGCTTGTATTGAAGACCTGGGTAGTTGATGTTGGTGACATTGGAGCCGGAACCCGATCCGCCAATACCGCTGTCATAGTAGGTACGAATCGGCTGGCAGACGTCGTTCGGGCCGCCACAGCCGAGTGGATTGCGCACATCGGTGTAGTTGATCAGGTCGTTATACGCGAATTGCTGCCCGGTTGTCCATGCGGGCCAATCCTGCGGCGGTTGGAACCCCACCTTCTCCCAGGGCCACATGGTCTCCGCGGTGGCATTCGGCAGAATCGCGATCTGATCTCTCATGACCCATCGGTTCTTCCGGTCCCGCGCCAGGAGACCGGTGAGGGTCGAGGACGCTTTGTCGCTCTCCGTCAGAGACGAGGACTCCACCACATATCCGGCGTCGACATATTTGGGATCCGCAACACTGATGAAGGTGTAGTACGGCGTTTTGCCGTTCACCGCCTGGTGCATGCTTTGCAGGACATAGGCGTTCCCACCCAAAGCGTTAATGGCGTTGAATACGGGCTGCATCTTCGGGGTTGCGGTGGTAAATGGCGTGCCAATCGTGGTCAGAAAAATGATGTGTTGTTTTGACCAGCGTTGGAGGTATTGCCCGAGCGCGTCAATGGCAGCATAGTCCTTGGATGCATCCCCCGTGTTGGTGGCGAAGACCGACTGACCCTTGAGATAACCTACACCGCGGTCAAACACGATGGCGAAGAACCCGCCATGGGTTCCGGCGGGTAGCGTCCCGTGGAACGACGACGGGTTGTGGTTCGACCACGTGACCGTAGAGGTAGTGTTGGGAGCGAAGGCCGGGTCGTTGGGTATCACGCCGACTTCACGATATGCGGAAGATACAAAGTAGTAATTCTGTTGCGTGTCAAGCATGAGCGAGCCGACGAGGGGATTCAGGGCCCACGGGATTTCCCCGTAGTATTCCGGCTCATAGCTTTCGTACGCTGTGCCGGCGGGCGCGCCAACTACGCCGATAATGGAATAGTCGTGTTGCTCGGACGCTCCGAACTTCGTTCCGCCGATGGCGGTCGTGTCCAGGTTCGGCATCATTCCAGTAAAGGAATGGGCCACCACCAGGGCGCCGGTGTGGCCGTTACTGAGGCTTTGCAGAAAGCTGGCCAGCGAGCCGGCGTCTCCAAAACATTTCTCGCCCGGGCGGCTGCCCACGTCGCCGGGAATATTCACCGGCTTCAGCGTGCCGCGTTCCAATACCAGCACCTGCACCGAGTTGATGCCGGCGCTGCAGTTCAGGCCGGCCGCGTTGTAGACCTTCTTTGGATAACCGGCGCCGGGTCCCACCACGATCTGAAATTCGTTCACGTTCTTCCCCAGATTGTCGTCCCACTTCACCAGGTCTACGCTCTTTACAGCCACGGCGGGAACCAGTCTCTCCACGGCATCGCCGGCCAGACTGGCGCCGCTCTGGAACCGGAATTTGGCGCGGGCAGTGCCTACCGACTGGTTCGGACCGCCGACATCTACCGTGAGGACGTTGTCTCCGTGTCTCAGCGCGATAGACGGCACGTAGGCGGTCTTGTCGCATCCTCCGCTGCCGGTACAGCCGCCCTGCGGATTGAAGGAACTGGTGAAATCCATGCCATTCAGTTCCGCGTGAAACGAACCGGCGTCCGCGCCAGAGCCGAAGTGCAGCGACATCCGCACAGTTGGCGTTTGATAGGTGTGATTTGGCCGCGGTTCCGTGATAGTGGCCAGAGGATCATCCGCCTTGGCCGAAGATCCAATGGAGGCCAGTAAGATCCCGGCGGCGAGAAGCGGATATGCCGCCGGCAAAATGCCCCGTCCGAAGTTCCGGACCATCTGAATTTTGAAGTTGTTCTTCATCGTCTTTTCCCTTCTTTGTGTTAAAGCTTGTTGCAGTACGTACCCGGCCAGGAAGCGATCGTGCGCCACTCATCTGTTGCCGGCTGGGAAGGGCGGGCCGTCGGAAGCGCCGCTAACTGGCGCCCGCCTCCTGCCTTCCAGGTCAAAATTAGCAGGGGGGAGCCCGGCCGAAAAGGTAAGAAAGCGTAGCCACGCGGTGGCACCCCCGGCCGTGAAATGGGGTTGCATACCCCCTGCAACCGATTGAAGTTAATGGATCAGGCTCGTATGCGCACGAAATGGGCAGCCGGGCCAAACAGCTACGGATCGGAGGGGAAAACTGACCCGGAGCGGCTTGGGCCACCGCCCCGGAAACCACAAATTGCTCACCAACCTGAAGCCTGGTCAGTTGCCATGCCTAACTAAAGGACCGACTTGCCTTCCCAATCGACCGCCACCAGCGGCACCCGGTAACGAGGTGGCCACCTGGTCGTGGTTTGAGAGACCTGCTGTCGCCCGGAAGTCCAGTTGGCGAAATTGAAGACCGCCAGCTTGTATTCATAGGGAGGAGCGGCGGCCGACTGATATTGATAGACTACCGCGACTTCGTCTTGGAAACTCGACACGGGGTCTGCCGTCTTGTCGAGATCGCCGGTCGTCACCGCCACGTTATCGGCGGTGGACCCCGCCGGCGCCAGGTTCGCCAAAAGGGGTTGGGGTGGAGAAGACCACCTCTCAATGACGGGATCGCTGCCCGTCAACAGAACGGTAACAGGGGGAAGGTCATGGGGCGAGAGGCAAGAGAGCGTAGCCATGCCGTGTGCCCCCTCGCGCTCAATTAAGCCTCCGGGAGTGCCTGGCGGCAGAGGTATCCTACCCCCGTGCATCTGTTTGAAAAATGGCGAAGAGGAAGGGCTAGCGTTGCTGCAGCATGATGGTGCTGCGGCGTTGGCTCCGCTCGACGACTAGCAGCCAGTGGCGGTCCGGATCCACCGAGATTCCGGGCGTCCCGACCAGCAACTGGTGGGGAATGACCGTGAACTCCTGGAATTTTCGGGTGGTCAAATTAAACGATTGCAATTTGTGCAGCAATTCATCCTGGCGGACGAAATAAACCGTGTCTCCCGCCAAATTCCAATACCGCCCTAAAAAAAAATTGGCAAGTTCGGGGACCGCCTCGGGCGTGCCACCGCCCACCGGCATCCGCCAGAGGTTTCGCCGCTGGAGGTAGAGAGTCCGGCCGTCGGCGGATTCCCGCGGATCGATATACGCCAACTGAGTCAACTGGACCGCCTCTCCGGTATCCGGGCGCTGTTTCCAGACCCGGTCCTGCCCCGTGCGCAAGGAACAGAAATAGATCCAACGGCCGTCGCGGGACCAGGTTGGTGCGTACTCATTCACCGTCACATTGTTCAACCGATGTTGATTGCTGCCATCGGCATCGATTAGCCAGATCGCGGTCTGGTGATTCAGTCCGCCGTCGAAAACCAGGCGCCTGCTATCCGGAGAAAAGTGCGGCGAACCCAGTGAGGGACCTTTGAAGTCCGTAAGCTGCCGGACGCCCAGACCATCCGCATCGGAAACCCAGATCTGCGCGGTTCCGGAGCGGTGCGAGACGAAGGCGATCTTCTTGCCGTCGGGCGAATATTCCGGACTGCTATCTTCCGCCGCCGAGACGATGAACGGCTCGGCCACAGCCTGTGGCCCGTTCGCGGAGAGCGGGAACCGCCAGATGCCGGCGTCGTTCACCGGTTCCACGAAAGCGAGTAATTGCCCATCCCGCGAGATGGAAGGCCAACGAGGTTGAGAACCTCCGGCGGCATAAGGCCGCGGCCGGCCGCCCGACCGGGAAATCTGCCAAAGATGGAAGTTCCCACCACTGTTGGAACTATAGATAAGGTTGCGCTCGTCGAGCCAGGCCAGACCCTGGATACTGTGGCTATCCGTGGTTAGCCGGACCGGCGGCCCTCCGCGGGTGGGCATCACATATAAATCGAATGCGCCCGCTCCCCATTGCCGGCTGAACGCCAGGTATTGACCCGAGGGAGAGATCTTGGGGCACAGGTCGTTGGTTTCCGCGGGCGGCGAAGTGAGCCGCTCCTGGCGGCCGTCCAGGTAAATTTTCAAAATACCGCGTGGACTCTCCGTAGGTGACCCGGTTACCAGCAGGTAAGAGCCGTCCGAAGACCACGCTGGGCCTCCCGCCCCGTTTTGTTCCGGCTCTTCCGGATGCCACAGGCTCACCGGTCGCGGTACCTGGGCGATCATGTTCTCCATGCCTCCCACGGAAGGGACTGTCACGAGTTCCGTCTTGTCCGGAAAGACGCGCAGGAACGCGATCTGATGCCCGTCGGGCGACCAGGTTGGATCGATATCGTGGGCCGCGTTGTCGGTCAAACGGTGAGGTACGCCGCCTTCCACCGATTTGACGTAAATATCGAAATTCTTGCGATTTCCGTCCCAGGAGTAGGCCACCTGTTTGCCGTCGGGCGAGAAGGCCGGGCTGGTTTCCAAGCCGGCGTTTCCCACCAACGGGCCCACCCGGGGCGCCTGAGGAGCCTTCGTCCAGGCACCGGAATAAACGATTAAGCCCGCTGCAATCAGTAGAATAGCGCAGGCGCCAGTGATCCAGACGAGTGGCGCGCCGCGCGCCTTCGGAACACGGGGCAAAACCGCGGCCACGGTTTCGCCGGAGAGGGCGCCGGCAGCTTCCGGGGCCGGAGGGCCTGGCGATGACGGCTGGACTGCAAGCGGAGCGTCGGCCGCGCGCTTCGAAATCGCTGGCACGTAACTGCCCTTCTCCAGCCAGATCAGGACCTCATCCGCTTTGCCTTCATTCAGATAGTATTCACTGAGCTTGCTGCGCAAGCGGCGCATCTCGACCCGCACCACGGGGTCCTGTTTGCAATCGTAGGTCGGCGGACGGTCGAAAACCTCCACGCCGATCAGGGATTCCTTCAACAAATCCCGGTTCCCCTCGATCGCGGATTTCACCAGGAATTCGAGCAGCCTCTTGATCCGTTGCGATCGCACGAAGGGATCGGAATTCTGAACTTTGCCTAACTCGGCGAGAACTTCGTCTGGACTGGGCATGACGGACTGCAGGTGCACTCCGAGGAGTCATTCTTCGGTGCAAATGCCTCACTGGACATGAAATCCAGCTTTCGAAGTAGTGTAGCATACCCCTGCCAGGCGGTGGAAATTGGAGTATGATACCCTTTCTTACCTTCCGGTTTACGGCGGGGACGGTGTTTGATGGAAATGGGTAAATCAATGACTCACAAACAACGGCTCCTCTCCTTTTTCACGGTGCGATCTTCCAAAGCCCGGGCAGTCTCTGTGGCGATCGCGCTCGGTCTGGTCTTCCGGGTTTCCGCGGCCTCGGCGAATGATCTGACTATTCACCTGCCGGACAACCCGACTTTTTCCCGCCAGAGTGTCGAGTGCCAATGCGATGCCAAGGGGGCCGAGATCGGCGTCCCCTCGGGCACGTTTACAGTCGAGTACATTACTGGCGGCGGCAACAGCCTCGTGGTGGTGCCAATCTCCGGCAAAGGCCTGATTTTTTCCAGCGTGATTTCCGGCTCAGGAGTGCGTTACACCGCCCAGCAGTACACCTGGTGGGACGCCAAAGGATCCGTCACGCTCTCCTCCGACTCCCTGGCCGGGAAAATTCAATCCTCCTGCCATCGCGTAGGCCACAAGTAGCCCCCCAAGTCCTCCGCCATGGCGCAACCGGGCGTGCAGGCATGGCGGCCTCCCCTTCCGACACACCTGACATCTCGATCCACCGAGCAGCATCCGTCAGAGCCTCTCTGAGTTGGAAAATACATGGTCGATTGCTGCTGGACCGCTTGGCTGCCTATGGCTGCCAAAAGCAAGAGGCAGAGTCGCAATTGGCCGGCTCTCAAGGACGCGAACGCTATGCAGCACTCCGAAGCATCGAGAGCGCGGACCGACTGATCAGCGAATTACGAAACAAATAGCGTTTGATCGGCTTCGAGTTTTTGCTCTTCTGGACAAGACAGTGTATTGTCGCGGTCGCCGAGTCGTTGGACACCGGCGCCGCGCCCGGCGCCGCACGATCGCGGCCAGTCCCAATCCGGCCAGAAGCAGCGAGCGGGGTTCCGTGTCGCCTCGAAGAAGGATGCGGTCGTCGTCCCGCTGGCGGTAGAACCGCCGATGTCATTTTGCGGCTAGAATCCCAGCCACTCGACCGGCCAGGTGGTGAGCTGCGGCACGTAAGTGATCAGCAGCACACCCGCCAGCAGGATCAGATACACCGGCAGCGTGGCGCGATAGATGCTGGTCAGAGGTTTCCGGAAACGGTAAGCCGACAGGCACAGGTTCATTCCGATGGGCGGCGCCAGGTATCCCAGTTCCAGGTTCGCCAGAAAGATCACGCCCATCTGCACGGGGTTGATGCCGAACCGGGCGGCCAGCGGCTGGATCAGCGGCACCATCACGATGATGGCCGAAAATACGTCCATGAAAGAACCCTCGATCAGTAACACGAGATTCAGCAAGATCAGGAAGACGTACTTGGAATGGATATGTACGTCTACCCAGTTGGTGAGCGTGGCGGGCACGTCCATGATCGACAGGTAGTAGACCAGACCCCGCGCCACTCCAATGATCAACAGCACGCCGCCCATCACGGTGACGCACTCCAGCGCCACCCGCGGAAAATCGCGGCGTAAGGAAATGCCTCGCGCCACCACGCACTCGACCATGAAACAATAGACCACCGTTATGGCGCCGGCTTCCACCATGGTGCCGAATCCGTCGAACAGTCCGACCAGGACAATCACCGGGACTGCCAATTCCCACTTGGCGTCCCATATCGCTTGGCGTGCTTCGGCGAATGAGAATTTCGCCCGCTCCGCGCCGCAGCGAATGCCCTGCGCCACACCCCAGGCCGAGACCATCGATACCATCAGGAGTCCCGGCACAAAGCCGCCGACAAACAGCGCGTCGATGTGCGTTTTGGCGTAGACCGCGTAGAGGATTACCGGCAGACTCGGCGGAAACAGCAGCCCGAGCGATCCCGAGCCGTTGATCAATCCGATGGAAAACCGCTCCGGGTAGCGCGCCTTCATCAGCATGGGCAGCAGCAGACCGCCCATGGAAACGATGGTCACTCCCGATCCCGCCCAGGTGAAGATGGCGCAGCCCACCGCGGTGGTGATGGCAAGGCCGCCCGGCAGCCAGCCGAACAGAGCCGTGTACACGCGTAGCAGGCGCACGCTGGCGCCGCCTTCCACCAGCAGGTACCCGGCCAGCGTATAGAGCGGCAGCGAGGGCAGCACCTCCGAGCTCATCAGCGAATACGCGTTGTCCGGCACCGTGGCCGCCGGCTGCCCTACGCTCCATAACAGCAGCAGCGCGATCCCTCCCAGGGTGGCGAAGATGGGCAGCCCCAGTATGGCGCCGGCCACGATTACCGGGATTCCGATCCACAACACCAGCGAACCTTGGGGCTGTGGCGCGAACGCGAGCGCCAGGGGAACCAGCAGAAAAAGCATGGCGCAGAGGCGAGGCGTGGCGCCTGAGCCCGCTCCGCGGATGGCGCGGATGCTCACCAGCAGAAAGCCCACGGGCATCACCACGGCCGGCACCCAATTCGGGATTCCCAGCGCCAGCATCTTCCCGCCGCTCCGTTCCGATACCACAAACTGGCAACTGGCCCAGCAAAGGCTGGCGGCAATGGCCGCCGTCAGGCCGCAGCCGAACACGCGCACGGGAACGGCGAATTTCTCCGGAAGAAACGTGTTGGCGGAAAGCGACAGCAGGCGGTCGCCGCTGGCAGCCAGCGCCGCCCCCAGGAAGGCCACCCACAGCGTGAGCTGCTGCACGAAGACCACCGAGCCGGGAATTCCGGTCAGCCCCAGCAGCCGCGCCACCATCTCCACCACCGGCAGCAGCGACATCGCCGAGATCGCCGCGATGGCCAGCGCTTTTTCCCCACTGCCCAGGGCGCGCCACATGCGCGTCATTTAGCGCTCCGGGCGTGAGCCCGGTACTCGTCCCGCAGCCGCTGAACTTCGTCGAACAAATCCGCCGGCACCATCTTGCCCTTCATCTTGGGATAGATGGCCTCGGTCTGCTTGCGCCAGTCGGCCAGAGCCGCGGCGTCGAGTGTCGTGATGGTCAGCTTGCTGGCTCTGCGGCCCGGCTGCCCGGCCATCATGGTCGGCGATGGCCCGCGTGCCTTGCGCGCGAATATCGTTCTTCAGAGCCTCGCCGGATTTGCGGGCTGCGGCCAGCAGCAGATCGCGTTGCGCCGCCGGGATCTTCTCCCAGGTGGCCTTGGAAACGATGGTCGCTCCCACCAGCGGCGCCCATTTCACATCCAACATGTAGTTCGCCAGTTTGTAAAGGTCCATGGTTTCGGCGTACAGCGCGGTGGTGGGCACGGCGTCGATGCCGTGCGTTTCAAGCTGCTGCACGATGTCGGTGGCCGCCAGCGGCACCACGTGAAAGCCGGCGGTCTTCCAGATTTCCTCCGCGGTCGGATCGCCCGCCCAGGTGAATAGCCGCAGCTTCCGCAGATCGTCGAGCTTGGTCACCGGCTTGTTGGAGAAGAACTGCACCCAACCCGCATCGCCCCAGTTGAGCAACACGAATCCCTTGTCTTCGATGCGCTTTTGCAGTTTCGGCCCGATGCGGTCGCGCACGTAATCCAGCTCCTCGTAGGAATCGAACATCATGGGGATCTGGAGGGCCGCTACTCCCTGATCGACGTCGCTCAGCCCGGCGCCGGAGAGCGCGGCCGCCTGAATAGAACCCATCCGCAGACGCCGCACGCTGTCGGGCTCATCGCCCACCACGCCGCCGGCGCGAATCGACAACGTAACGTTGCCGCCGGAGATCCTCTTCCATTCGGCGCCCATGTTCTCCATCACCTTGAACCACGCCGAATCCGCCGGAGCCAGCGTGGCCATGATGATGTCAACCTTCTGGGCCTGGGCCGTCACCGCCAGCCCGCATAAGATTGCACAGATTATGATCTTCTTGAACATGCCTTCCTCCCGTTACTGTTCCTTCGGCGCGGATTCGAGAAACAGCTCATCGATATGCTTCAGCAGCCACCGCGCGCGCCGCTGCGCCACCAGGTTCGCCAGCCGGTTGGGCGGATCCGCGTCCGCATCCACCGCCAGGGCTTTCTCCAGCAGGGATTTGAATTCGTCCTTGTTCTGCGCCGGCTCGCAGGCATTCTCCGCGAACGAAACATACGTGCCGGCCCGCTTGCCCTTGGAAAGCTCGATGGCGCGGTTGAAGTGCTGCCGCATGAGCTTCTGCTGCTCTTCCATCTTCACGCCGCTGTGGGCGGCTTCGAGCGTGATCAGAAACTCCGGCACCGCCCCCGCGTTGAAGCCCTCGTCCAGCTCCGCCACGCGGCGCACAATCGTCTCCACCAGCGGCAGCTCGGCAATCATCTCCGGGCTGGTCTTCGACAGCGAAATCGCCAAACCGCGCGAGGCCGCGGTCCAATAGAGCAGCGGCACGTCGCGCCTGGTCATTTTCTTGAGCTCCGCATCGGCGTCGTTGTCGAGCGCCGTTCCGAAGCCGGGATGCCGCACTTCCAGGCCGCGCATGCCATACCGGTTGGCCCGCAGGTAGAGCTTGCGCGCCCGATCCCGCAACGCGTCGGCGCGCTCCAGGCTATCTTCCTTCGCTTCGTCGATGCGCGCGTCCACGAAGGCGTAGGAGTACTCGGTGAAGCCCGTGGCCGCCGCCAGCAGGAGGCCGGTGTGCTTGGGCGTCTCCTCCAGCAGGCTCTCATACATTTTCAAGCCGAACGGAATCGCCGCTGCGACCAGGTCCGGATCTTCGTCGCTCTCGAACGTCGTGCCGCCCGACGCCAGCGCGTTGCCCACCTGGTTGATAGCGACCCGTTTGAGAGAACAGCCCGATCCGACCGCCAGCGCCAGGCAGGCTGCTGCGATCGGAGCCGCGCGCGCTAGCCAGCGGTCTGGGATTGCGTGAACAAACTTCTGAAACCATGGACCTAACAGCGGAGTGCTCATAGCGTTGTTCATTTCCGGCCTGCTTCATTTGACGCGGTGTAATTCCTACTCATTGGCGAATCATTTTGACTTTCCTGTCATCCCTTTCGTCGGGCAAGTTGCCGAGCTGGTCTCACGGGCGGCCCGCCGTCTGGGGGCGCAGCGTCTGCCACATGCGTACGCCACTTTCGGTCAAGCCCAGCAACCGCGAGCCGTCAGAAGTGAATGCCAGCTTCCGGAGAACCTCGTCCAACGGCATAGTGAGCAGCCGTTCGTAATGGATGGCATCCCAGATTCGCAGCGAGTCCCAGGATGCCGTGACGATGCGGCTTCCGTCCGGGCTGAAGGTAACTCTGAAGGAGAAAACACCATCCCGCAGCCTGCTGATGACGGCTCCGGTGCGAGCGTTCCAAACGATGATCTTGCCGACTGTCGGGAAGGCGGCTACCAAGCGCCGGCCATCGGGACTGAGCGACGCGTCGAAAGCGGGACAACGCGGGACGTCTTCGTAGCATGGCTCCGGGTCGTTGAACTCCTTTAACAACCGGCCCGTGGACGCGTCCCACAAACGAACGGGCGTTTCGCCCGTTGTGGAAACCGAGCTGTCTCCAGCAGCGGTGAGTAGTTCGCTGCCGTCCGGTGAGAAGGACACGGAGTTCACGGGATCTCTGAAGGCGATTGTGATTGGAGCGTCCGGAATCTGCATCCCATAGTCGCGCCGTACGGTCGGCCGATCCGGTTGCCAGGCGCTTGCCGTCCGGGCTGTAGGCTACCGACGTGATGGCCGCGCTGTGGCCTCGCAACTCGATACCGGAGGCGCCGGAGCTCACGTCCCATACCTGAGCGGCGCCACGCTGGCTGCCCGTCAGGAGGTTCCTGCCATCGGGGCTGAAAGCCATGCCCTGAATTCGGCCCTCGCCGGTCGGCCATCCGCGCACTGTGGTTCCGTCCGGCCCGTACACCGCAATACGGCCGTCCTCGAATCCCGCTGCCATCAGCGCGCTGCCGGTGCTCACAGCCATTGCGGTCGCCTTACCTGGCGCCAGAGGCAGGAACTGACCTCCGTACGAGGCAGCATCCCACACCGCCAATTCGCAGCATTCCAAGCCGGCGACCAGACGCTTGCCGTCCGGGCTGAAGGCAACTGAGTTTGCCGTCGGAAAATCGAAGCCGGCCAAACTTGCCATAAGCTTGTCGTCGAGCCAGATCCGGACTGCCCGATCGTAGCCGGTGGCGGCCACTCGCCGGCCGTCGGGGCTAAAAGCCACCGCCTGCACCTGTGGGCCGGTGATTGCCAGCACGGCCGGTTCGGCCAGCGATTTCAAGTTCCACACCCGGATGGAACCCTCCTGAGATCCCGTAACGAGGCGCGTGCCGTCGGGACTGAATGCCGCGCTGAATACGTATGCACCGGGGTTCAGCGACGCGATCCTGTGCGGCTGGTCCACGCTCCACAATTCGAGCTGGCCCAAGGCGAGCTCGGTGCCGTCCGGGCTGAACGCCAGAACGTGTTGCGCGGGAATTTGTGCCAAAGTTCTTCCGCCGCGCACCTCCCAGACGACGGTGCCCGGCCCGGAGGGCATGGCGATCCGGCTATTATCCGGGCTGAAGACTGCGTAATAGGCATTGCTATCCGCCTTGCAATCGCCGCACGTGGAGACCGTCTTGCCGGAGACAACTTCCACCACCCTGATACCGTCGTCATCCGTTACCGCCAGCTCGGCATCCCGGCTCATGGCGAGCACCCGGCGGAACTTGCGAATCACCGGGCTCGAATAGCTCGGACCATCCCAACACTCGACGGTGGTTTGGGTATCCCAACAGATTCGCGATCCGCCGAATCCGATTGTGGACGGGAAGGGAGCGTTACTGAACTCACCTTGCGGGCGAATTCGCGCCAGGCTGGTATCCGTTTCGCGCCACAGGTACCGCCATTCCCAATTGCGCAACTCCGGGTCGCAACTTTGCAAATGTTCGCGCGCCTCAAACGGCTGGTGCTCGCGCAACAGTAATTCCGCAGCGGCCACATTGGCCCGATAGCTGGCGCGCAACGCGCTGGCGCGCTCAAGCCGGACTCTGATATAGGCGGCCGAGAAAATCGCCACGCCTAACACCAGGACGGCGGCCGCGCTGGCTACCGCGAGCCGATGTTTGCGAATGAACTTGCGGCACCGGTAGACTGGACCCGCCAGCCCGGCGCTCACGGGCTCGTCCCGCAGATGACGTTGGATGTCGGCGGCCATTTCGGAGGCTGACGGATAGCGGCGGGAGGATTCCTTCTCGAGGGCTTTCATGGCAATCCAGTCAAGGTCGCCGATCAGCTCCTTTCGCAGCCTGACGGCATCGGTCGATCGGCGCGAAGCCACCGCGGCCGCTTCCGGCCCCAACGACTGCAGGCGGGACGTGGGCAGGGGAGGATCGTCCTCGCGAATAATGCGCCGGATCTCGTCGTATCCACCGGCCCGCAGGGCTTTCGAATCGAACGGCACCGTTCCCACCAACAACTCGTAGAGCAGCACCCCGAGCGAGTAGATGTCGGTACGGGTGTCGATGTCCCGCGCGCCCAGCGCCTGTTCCGGGCTCATGTACTCGGGAGTGCCGATCAAGACGCCTGCTTCGGTGAATAACGTCTCCTCGGCGAACTGCTTTTCGGTAGCCTTGGCCAGACCGAAGTCGATAATTTTCAGTACCGGCACCCCATCGCGATCGGAAATGAGAATATTGGAAGGCTTCAGGTCGCGGTGAATGACACCTTTCTGGTGGGCGTGCTGGACGGCGCCGGTGGCCTGCAAAAACAATTCGAGCCGTTGGCGTGTTCCCAGGTGGTGGCGATCGCAGTAATCCGTGATGGGCACTCCGGGCACGTATTCCATGGCGAAGTACGGCCGGCCCTCCGCGGTCGACCCCGCCTCGTACACCTGCGCGATTGAGGGATGGTCCATGAGGGCCAGCGCCTGTTGCTCCGACTGAAAGCGCGCCAGTACCGCCCGGGTGTCCATCCCGAGCTTGATAATCTTCACTGCCACCTGGCGGGCGATGGGCCGCTCCTGTTCGGCCAGATAGACCATCCCCATTCCGCCCTCACCCAACACACTCAGCACCCGGTAACCTCCGATCCAGTCGCCCGGTGCCGGTAGGCCGGTGGTAGCAGCCGCGCCGGGATGGCGAAGGGCGGCGGCCAACAGACAACGTGGGCACATACCCTCTTGAGGTCCGGCCGTCAAAGGTCCACCGCACTCGGGGCAACGTTTTCCGGTCATCATTTACGTGTTCTCTGTACGGTAGTAAAGCAATCCGCGGCGAATGTTACACACTTTCCAGGGCTGCCAGGAGAAAACGAATCTCGTCATCCACCTCTTGCGGATCGGCCACGGTAGCTGCGATCTTCTCCCGGAGCAGTTCGGCGTACCTCCGGCGCAAGCGGTGCACGGCGGTTCGCACCGCGCCGTCGCTCATCTCCAGGTTCGCGGCCAACTGCTGGTATGCTCCGCGGTCCGGATCGCCGCTCACAAACACTCGCAGCAGATCGAACTGCGCGGCCTGGCCCCGGCGAGCGTACTCCTCGCGCTGGCAGGCCAGCACGCGGTCGAGTAACGCCTCGGCCCATCGGCGCGCGAACAGCACTTCCGGTGTGACGTGGTGGCAGGGCTCGCGGGTATATTTCTCTTCGCCGCACTCGAAATCGAATGACAGCGCAGCTACCCCACCGCCCCGCTTACGGGCTTGCGACCGGTCCCTTTCATTCGCCAGAAAGTGAGTCACCGACACCAGCAGAAAGGAACGAAATCGGCCGCGTTCCTGCCGCGCTTCGGCAATCGTACCGTGCTCCAGAACCCGCGCGAAGAACGCCTGACTCAGATCTTCGGACTCCTCCCGCGAATATCCTCTTCGACGGATGAAGTGATAAACCGGCATCCAATAGGCGGCGCATAGTGCGTTCAGCGCGTCCGCGGAACCAGGCGTGTGATGGCCGGCGGTAACAATCAACGACCAAGACGTGGTAGGGAACCGGTGCGAAAAATCCCCGGTTGCTTTGTCTTGCGCCGGCAATGTGAACTCCTCGTCGTTCAGGGAATTATATGACATTCGAAATGGCTCTTGCTCAAGAGAGAGCATCGGACTGGCTGATCGCCTGCGGCATCACTACCGTGGCGATGGAATCCACATGCGTTTATTGGATACCGCTCTACCATATGCTCCAGTTGCGGAGCGTCAAACCCGCCAGCAGCAGGCCGGTATGGCGAGGCGATTCGGCCAGCAGGCTCTCCAACAGCTTCAGCGAGAACGGAAGCGCCTTACCCACCAGGTCCGGATCGTCGTCGCTCTCAAACGTCGTGCCGCCCGACGCCAGCGCGTTGATCGCCATCCGCTTGATGGAGCAGCCGCTTCCCATCACCAACATCGTCAACGCAATCAGCCGCTTCATTCCGCTCCTCGTCCCCTCTCGAAGTTCTCGTCAAGCAATAAAGCAATAGCGCACAAGATTTACAGACCCGCGGAGCGCCGTGCCTGGGTCGCTCCTCCACGGCTTCGGAAGCTATCTCGCCGCGCGCCTCGGCCGCGTCGCACGGCTCAGGCCTTGAAGCCGCCGTAGACCAGGTCGATGTCACCAGCCGAATTGCGGACAGAAGCCTATCTGACCGCTTGTCTTGATGCCGTGGATGGTGAGTTCTACACTTCGGCTTGGGCGTGCTTACCGGCGGCCAGATACGTCTGGGGGTTCCAGGGCCAAGGCGAGCACGTTGGCGCCCCACGCGGTTCCGATGGAGGAAATCCATTGATCATGGCCGTAAGGAAACCCGCTTTCGAAGTACGGCTGAAACTTCGCAGCACGACTGGGGACGCGCCACGAACCATCGTCTGCCTGCGTCGCCAGCAGGAAGTTTAAGCCCTTTTGAAAAGACGCCCCATCCGGCGCGAGGATGCCAGCCTCAGCCAGCAACGACAATGTCATGCCCGTGGCGTACGCATCGCTGGCCAGTTCGTCGCGTTGCGCCCAACCGCCATCCGCGCGCTGCCGCTCCAGTATCGGCTTCGCGAGCTGATTCCGCTCGGCCCCCGTGCCGCCAGCCGCAGCCACACCTGCAAGCCGCATGTCATAATCCTCCGTGACCAACGGTTTTGACTGGAGAAGCCATCGCTTGCCTCGATCGATTCGCGCACTCATTTCCGCGGCGCGGCCCGCGGTGCCGTAGGTCTTCAGTACTTTGATGGCCATTGCGGTCCGCGAGAAATCGCCGTCTTCAAGGGGCGTGCGCGCCAAGCCGCCGCCGTCGTGCCATCCGCCGTCTCCCCATTGTTCGGCCGCGATTTCCGCCGCCAGAAAGTCTGTCATCCGATTCGGCGCGTATCCGCTCCGTGCCAGCGATTCGAGCGCATAGAGGATTGTGTCACCAAACACCTGCGGGCGCTCCATGAGGATGGGGCCGGGCGGCATCCCCGGCCCTAGGATCTGTTGCAAACGCTCTGCCGCCAGTTTTTCGTTGATCGCAACTCCTTTCCAATGGGCTGCGGCCAGAGCGAAATGAGCGGCGCTCTGCGCGTGGCAGGCGAAACAGCCGCTTTGCACGAAGAAGCCGGCGCTGGTCCTTTCGAGCAGCCCCACACTACGTTCTAGCGCCGCGCGCACGCTGAGTTTGCTTTCAGGGAGAGCAATGGGACGCGGGGCTTGCGCGGATCTGCCTCCCAAAGCCTCAATCACATCGTTTCGGCCGAATTTCTGAGCCCAATCCAGCGCGGTTTCGCCAGCCACGCTTTTCACTGCGGGATCGGCGTCGTGTTCGAGGAGCATCTTCACAATCGCCGGATCGAGACGATCGGACGTAACCGCCAACATCAACGGTGTCATACCCCGGACATCGGTTACATTGACCTTGGCGCCGGCTTCGAGCAGAACCTTCACCAATTCAACTGGACCATAGGTTACAGCCCTCATAAGCGGGGTAAACGCACCCAGCGCTACTATGCCGTTCTTAACTCTTTGCGTATTGCCGCCGGCCGAGACGGCATTCACGTCGGCTCCCTTCCGCAGCAGGAGTTTCACCAGGTCGATGTTGCGCCTCGAGGCCGCTGTCATTAAGGATGTGACACCACGAACCGGACTGGGCCGGTTAACGTCTCCGGCCGAATCGGCAAGCAGGCGAATCGTGGCGGGGTCACTGCCTGTTACTGCCGAGAGAAAAGCATTGTTGCCCTTCCGGTCTACCAGCGACGCATCGGCGCCTCTTCCGAGGAGCATGCCCACGGTCTCGGCCGAAGGATTCGAGAGTGCCGCGATCATCAGCGCGGTCCGTCCGCTCTTGGTCACCTTGTTGACGTCCGCGCCATGGTTGAGGAGAAATCGCACCTTGCCGGGATCGTTGGCCGACCACATAAGTGCGGTGGATCCGAATGCATTCTGCGCGTTCACGTCCGCGCCGCGGTTCACGAGAAGTCGCATGCTTTCCAGTGAGCCAAGGGCGGCGGCATTCATCAGCGGTGTAACACCCCGGCTGTCGGCTGCATTGGGACTAATGCCCCGATCGAATAAGGTCTTTAGAGCAGGCACGTCGCCCGCGCGAATCGTCGCGTAGAGCTTTCCAGAATCGTCTTGCGCGCAGGCAACGGCAGCGCCCAGCGCCGCCAGAAGAGTCAAGATTCGTAATCGAAGCATTTTTGGTCCGCCTCCACTAGTCACTAGTGGTAGCGGAGAGCGTTTCCGGCGCGTATCATGAATTTTCGCGGGCACTCGGACGCGCCTGCAGACGCGCACTCAGCCAGGCGCGAGCCACCTTCCAATCCCGCTTCACGGTAATCGCGGAGACGCCCAGCACCTCGGCCACTTCCCCTTCCTGCAGCCCGCCGAAGAAGTGAAGCTCAACCACTCGCGCGGCCCGTGGATCGGCTCTTTCGAGTTTCGATAGCTCTATATCGAGGGCCAGGATGTCTTCGCCCTGCGCAATCGGATTCCATCCTTCCACCGCAGTGAGACTCACCTGTTCCTGAAGGCCCCCGCGTTTATCGGCGATGCGGGCCCTCGCGTAATCGATCAGAATCCTGCGCATCGTTTGGGCCGCGATGGCGAAAAAATGCGCGCGGTTCTGGTAGTGAATCGCTTCACTCCCCACAAGGCGGATCCAAAGCTCGTTGACCAGAGCGTTCGGCTCCAGGGTGTGATGACCCCGTTCGTTGTGGAGGAACCGGGAGGCGATTTGGCGAAGTTCGGGATAGACGGCCTGCGCGAGGCGGTTCCCCGCGTCCGGACTGCCCTGGCGCCAGTCGGCCAGCCATCGCGTGATTTGAGGAGACGGCTCCGGTCCGCTCTCCATAAATACTGCTATGATACGCCCAATTCGTCCTTTACGCTCTCACAAACGAGGGGTTCTATGGCGACGCCGCGAGACCGCGATATTCTCACCCAGACCGGCTCAGTCACTCCGCAGCGGTTCGCGCAAGTCCGGGCGATTTTCGAGGCGGCGGTGGAGCGGCCGGTAACGGAACGCCGGGCATTTGCGGCTGGAGCTTGTGCCGGGGACGCAGCGTTATTGCGGGAAGTGGAGGCGATGCTGGCGGCCGATGCCATGGCCGATCCGCTACTCGATCGGCAAAAGGTATCGAGCGCACCGGAAGAAGGGCGATTCCCCGCCGGTACGGTGCTGGCCGGGCGTTACCGAATTTTGGGTCTGCTCGGGAGAGGCGGCATGGGCGAGGTGCACAAGGCATTCGACCTGATCCTCAACCAGACTGTCGCGCTTAAGTTCTTAGCGCCGGCGCAACTTGGCGAAGCGGCGCTGGTGCGGTTCCGGAACGAAGTGCGGGTCGCACGTCAGGTCGCGCACCCGAATGTCTGCCGTGTGTATGACCTCGGAATGGTCGAGGGGCTGCACTTCCTATCCATGGAGTATATCGACGGCGAGGACTTGGCCTCGCTGCTGCGCCGCATTGGACGGCTGCCGCAGGACAAAGCCATCGAGTTCGCGCGCAAGATCTGCGCGGGACTGGGCGCCGCGCACGAAAGAGGTGTTCTCCACCGCGATCTGAAGCCCGCCAACATCATGATCGACGGGCGCGGCCAGGTGCTGATCACGGACTTCGGCTTGGCCGGTCTTGCCGCCGAAATCCAGTTGAGCGACCTCCGCAGCGGCACCCCGGCTTATATGTCTCCCGAGCAGAAAGCCGGTAAGGAGGTCACCACCCGCAGCGACATCTACGCGCTGGGGCTGGTCTTGCACGAGATGTTCACGGGAAAGGCGCGGCACGAGACGCAATCGAGTCCGACGGAACTGGTAAAGGACCTCGATCCCACCATCGAGCGTCTGATCCTCCGCTGCCTCGAAGATGACCCCAGGCGCCGCCCGAACTCCGCGCTGAATGTCGCGATGGGTCTGCCGGGCGCGGATCCCATCGCTGCTGCGCTGGCCGCCGGCGAAACGCCCTCGCCGGAGATGGTGGCGGCGTCCACCGAAAAGGAAGGCTTCAGCACGCGTACGGCCTGGCTGCTTTTCGGCGCCGCCGTACTTGGGGTTGCGGTCAGCCTGGTTCTGGGATGGAAAACCAGCCTGCTCGCGCGCGTGCCGCTCAAGATTCCAGGCGACGCGCTCGCGTTCAAGGCGCAGGAATTGCTCAAGGAATTGGGCTACACGGAAACGCCAGTGCGGACCGTGTACGGATTCACGTGCTGTAATCTGCCGGTCTTGCAGGCTTTGGACAAGCTCGGTCCGAAGCGCCGCGATGAGCTTCTGGCCACCGGCCAGCCTGCCGTCCTTTGGTTCTGGTACAGGCAGCACCAGGAAGAATTCTTCTCTGATCAGTTTCTGTTTGGTGATCCGTTCCCTACCACGGGATTCGTTGGGGAGAGCAATCCCCCGAATGCGGAGCCGGGTATGGTTTGGATGCGTCTTTCACCTGACGGCCGTTTGGTCTTTCTCGAAGCTATAGCCAAGGAGAATCCGGAAGAGTCTTCAACGGAAGCCGCGGACCCCACTCCCTTGTTTGCGGCCGCGGGACTGGATTTCTCGCGATTCAAGCCCTCGTCTCCCGTCCGAATTCCACCGGCGCCCTTTGACACGCGCACGACCTGGACAGGAACCTATGCACCGGACCGCGCTGAATCCGTCACCGTACAAGCGGCATGGTGGCGGGGAAAACCCGCGTACTTCAACGCAGATGAAGCCGGCATGCAATTCCACCGCCCGCCCCGACCCAGCGATTGGGTTCAGCTGGGCTTGTTCGTAGTCGTTCTGATTGGCGGTGTAAGTGTCGCGCATCAGAATTTCCGTCAGGGCCGAGGTGATCGAGCCGGCGCCATGCGCCTGGCAATCTTTACATTTTCTCTGACTATGCTTGTCTGGCTCCTCACGGCGCAGCACGTCGCAGGGCCTTGGGAAATCCTGCTGATTATTAAGGAAATTAGTTGGGCGCTTTTTGTGGCCGCAGCCCTTTGGTGCCTCTATATGGCGATTGAGCCCTACGTCAGAAGGCACTGGCCGGAGTCGCTCATCTCCTGGACGCGCTTTCAACAAGGACGTGTGCGCAATCCTTTGGTGGCCTCTCATATTCTGGCCGGAGTCGCGCTTGCTGTGTCGTATTGGGCGGGTCACCTGGTTCTACGGAATCTGACTTCCATAATTGAACTCCAGCATGGCACTTGGTTACTCGGTAGCGGATCTCTCGCGACCGGCCTGGTCATTTATTATTTATCTAGCGCTCTGTTCTTTACCATGGGAACCCTTCTTCTCCTGGTATTGTCGCGATTGGCGCTCCGGCGCATGTGGATTGCCGATACGGTCTTTATTTTGCTGCTCAGCGCGTCGCGGTTTCAGGTGTACGCCTATCTCCCTCAGACCGTCATCCTGGAGGCATGGGAAATACTTACGATTGTCGCGTACCTGTGGATGTTTCGGCGCTGCGGCCTGCTGAGTTTCGCCGTATTCGGCTTCGTCTATCCAATCCTGGAGTTTCCCGCAGTCGATTGGTCGAGCTGGTATGCCGGCCACGCTCTGGTAGTGCAGTTGATACCCCTGGCGATAGCAGCCTGGGCGTTATGGGTGGTTCTACCCTCACACAAACGGGCTTCCGGATCGGAGTTCGCCCATACGGAACTTGAGTAGATACGCCATCCTGGGCGATTTACCTTATCGTATAGTGGCCCCGCGCGGGCCAAATGTAGGAGTTGGACCGGATTACCCGCGATACACAGCGTAGTGTTCATTTGGTCCAGTGCGTGTGTGGCGAGCGATCCGTGCGGCGTCAGGGCGAAGGTTTTGGCTTCTGCGGGTCGGATTTTCTCCCGCTCCTGCCTTGCCCTGATCTCGACGCGAAGGGCCGGGGATGTCGACGGCCTAGTGCTTCTCGTGCCCTCGCGAGAAAAGCTCGTCCTGACTCATCTGGGGGAACCTAGAAAAAGCCAAGTAGGTGTTGAGCCTCTTCTGAAGAATCGTCTGGTCCCCAACGGTGTCGGAGCAAATCCAAGTGGTCGCTCACCGTGAGGACGACATGACCGGTCTCGCGATCAATTCCCAGGATGTCCACCACGTCAGTTTGTTGGACGGACATAGGCCATTCTACCCTCCGGAGGCCATATGTCGGGGCGGGCTCGCGGCGAGCCACGGAAAGCCGACTTCTTCTTTCGTTCGAGACTGACTTTACCGGGAGGGTGAAGGCCGGTCCTCAGATCGAAACTTGGCAGGGACGGTCAGCGGCGGCCTTCACGCCAGCCGTGATTCTTTTTATCGCACTGCCAGAGGAGAAAGACAACAATGGCCGACAGCATCTTGGACCGCCTGGTGCATGGCGCTCACCGCATCGAGTTATAGGGAGGATCCGAAAGCCGAAAGTGTGTAATGGCAAAAAGGTTGAGTAAGCGGGGGACGGCGAAGTGTTTTGGGGCGCTAACTCCAGTCGCCCTACGGGCTCCTTCCATCAGCGCCCCAAAACACTGAAAGCCATAAAGGGACGAATTCCGATGTATCAAGATAGAGAAAACAAGCAAAAGTCTTGACGGATGTCGATCACTATTTCACACTGAGAGAGCCCTGCGTCGCTTCGCTCCGTTCTGATCGGCATCAGATCGGAATGACTGATCGACATCATCGGAATGCGCAGAGTTTGGGCCGGTTTCACCCATACGCATCTGGTCCTGTCGAAGCAGAACCTTCGTCTTGCTCAGGTAATTTCAAGCCGACTCCGGAGTTCGACGGGTATGGGAAGATCCTTGATGGCGATATCAGGCTCACCCACCATGTGGGCGAGAATATCGACAATCGCGCCGGCTATCAACTCCACGGTTCTTGCTGAGAACCGCTTCCTGTCGTAGAGAATGAACAAGTCCAGCTTATTCTCTGCCTTCAACAGCACCAGGATGAAGTCGATGACCGCCGCCTTGCTCTCTAACTCCAGAGGGATCAACCGCCGGCTCAATTCCGTGACCTGCACGAGGGCATCACGATCGTTGCTATCCATGCAGATGTTCCCAAAGGTATTCAGATCCGACAATTCCTCATCGCCCAAGCCAGCCCGCACTCTTACTTCATCGATGTCATAGCGCTTGTATCGCAGAATCTCGGTGGCAACCCGATCGTAGGAGAACAAGACATCGCGAACAGTGGCGTCAGGCGCAACCTCGAGGAACATCGGCGCGGAGGATGCAAAGTCGCCGATCATCGCCTCAAACTCCAGGCGGTCTCTCAGGTTGTTGAGCATCTGTATCGGAATGCACTCCTCGCCCGTGATGCGCTGGAGGACGATAGCCAGCGAACTGCATGTCAGTTGAGTCAACGTCGTTCTGTGCAGTTGATTGCCCGCCTGGAGCCTGGCGAGCAGTTCGGGGGTAATCCCCAGGTTCTGCACACCCAAGGCATCCTGCAGGTCGGTCAGGCAAGCCTGTTTATCCTGGAACCGCAGCCGCACCCGGCGGCGGCTCAGTTTATCCACCCAGAAGCTCGTGGCCTCGCGGTTAGCCGGATCGAACTGGGTTAGCGCAAAGTGGCTGTACTCCGCTAATACAGGCGGCGGGAGGTGCTTCCTACCCTCAATCAGCGCGCGATATCGAAGGTAAAGTTCCTGTAGGAGAAGAAAATAGCCGAATCCATCAGAATAGAAGCGATAGCCGTGAACGAAGATCGCTCCCAGGTCGCGAGAATTATGCACTATATAAACAGCCAGATAAGGGGGCTTATCGATTTCGAAAAGCCTGGCACAACGCTCCTTCTGGAAGTCGCCTAATGCTCTGTTGAACTGCTCTGCGCCGGTAATGTGATCCCAGACGAACTCGGTCGCGCGAAGCTCTCGCTCCGCGTGAATCACCTGGACCCATTGATTGCCCGCGCGTTGCGCACCCGTTCTCAATAGCGAGTGGCGTTTTCCGATCGCATAGAGCGCCTCATTGATCGCCTCGATCGCAACGGGCATCTCGATCCGGAAGCCCTGCAAATAGTTGGCGCGATGGTCGCCCTTGTCCAACGCAAGACGCAACGAGTAACGCTGCATAAAGCTCGTCGGGTAATAGCGCTTGCCGCTCTCGAGAACCGAAGCCAGTTCAGCCGGATCGGGAACCAGTTGCCGCAAAGTCTGATCAGACTGCGTCCCTCGGAAGAACTCGAAGAAAACTTGCGAATTCTCCTTCCAGACGCCAACTCCGCTGCTGATTAACCTCTCAAGCATCTCATCGCCGCGCAACTTTGTGCCTGGGCCGGACTTCGAGCCGCCATCCGCAATATACATCGCAACGCGACTCACGAAGGGCGGCCTGACCCACAGACTGTTCGAATCGTCGCCGCAGCCGGCAAGCGGCTCGCAGGGCAGGCCACTGGCGAGCAAACGCTCAACAACGGTTTCGGCCACCTCCCGGATGGAGTCCTTCAAAATTAAAGTCACGTCCTCATCCAAGTTCCAGGCAGCGTTAATGCGATTCAACAGGCGCATTCCCAGAAGGGAATCGACGCCGTACTCCCGAATGTGCCCGGCCGCATCGAGTTCGTTACGAGCGATATCGGTAAGTTCCGCCAGGAAGTCGAGAATCCTCTCTTCGACCTGCTGTTGCAGGGTGGCCTTCGAGACAACACGATCCGAAGCCGGCGGTGGAGCGGCGGGCACGGGCTGGCCATCGTAAAGAGCCGAGCAGTATTCGCCAATAGTCTGAACAGCCGCTTGATCTTCAAACAACATCAGATGGTTGTCAACATCGATTTCATGGAACTGGAGCCCGGGTATCAGGCTCTTCCATTCAGACCAATAGTCGACCCCATCCAGAGGATCGCGATGGCCGGTATTGTAGTGGGCGGCGCCGGTTCCGTAGAAGAGCCCACGTTTGTTTTTGAAGTAGCTCACTCTCTCCACTGTGGCCGCTAGAGGTTCCGGAGAGTATGCGAGAACATCGTAGCTGGACTGGATCGCATACATCTTCGTGAGATAATCGCGAATCCAGCGGCTTGGTTTCTTAACTCCCGCCCGCAGGCAGAACGCCACGAACCTGTCAACCAAATGGTCGTCGCGCGTTTCGCTGCGATCCGGGGGAACGGTTGCTGCCAGCAAGCCTCCCAGGTCAACGGGCTCCTTGCGGAACGTCAAGTGCACCAGCCCAACAGCGAGCGAATAATAGGCATCGTACAAATTGCCGATCGCGAGATGCCGATGAGCCGACGGATATAGCGGGTCCACCAGTGAGAGACTACGAACCGCGCTGCCCTCCGCCTGAAGTTGCGCGGCGATCTCATAGGCGAAGGTCCCGCCAATCGAATAGCCTCCAAGGTCATAGGGACCTTCAGGTTGGATGGCCTGAATCATGCGGCGGTAGAACCGCGCGATGTTTCTTACGCCGGATAACGGCATCTGGTCGTCGAACAAGCCTCTGGCCTGGATACCGAAGAACGGACGCTGAATCTTCGCGGCTAACGGCACGAATACGCTTGCGTCGCCCAGGGCTCCATGCACCCAGAAAACCGGTTGACCAGTCCGGACCCGGTTGACGCGCTGACATTCCGGGAAGGATGCGACAGTTCCGGAACTGGCGGATGGCGTCGACGCCTCGCGCGAGGGCGCCGGCTCCAGGAAGCGCGAGGTGTTCTTTCGGAGCGCGGCAAGCTCTTCTTCGAAATGGCCGAGCAGATGCGTTAACGGGGCATCCGGCTCTTGGATCATCTGTTGAACGATGCGGACGAGCAAGCCGGAGATGGCTTGCACATCCGCTGCATCAAGGAGTTCGCGGCGGAATGAGGTGACCAGATGAATGCGCTGATTTACCTTGAGTATCTGATAGAAGAGGGTGCCAACCGCCTGGGTCTCGACCGGTTGTCCCGGTTCAGCCGCGGACAATCGGGACAGAAGCGACCGGCCGTGGCCTTCCATTGCGCCAATCGTGCCGGCATCGATATCGGCGCTATCGATCATGACATCTCCCACTTGGCGATAGTGGCCGTCATAACCATTAATGCCGGCGAAGCGCAGGATTTCAGAGAACGGCAGGCTGCTGTGACGCAGCCCATTGAAGATCGCGCCCTTGGTCTGTTGCAGGAGATCCAGCGTGTTTGCCGGCGCCACCTTGGCGTCAACGGACAGGAACATCACGTTCGTGAACTCGCCAAGAGTGTTCGTTATTGTCGCTCTGCTTCTCTTATTGTGGACAAAATTCAGCACGGCCTTGGGGTTGCCCATTCCGTGGACAAGAATGACAGCCATACCAGCCGTGAAGAGCTGCGTATAGGTGATACCGAACTTGCGATTGAACGCATCTAAGTCGTGAGCGAATTGAGGCGGCAGGGTGGTGAGAAGAGCGCGGGCGTTCTCGAAGCACGCGGCATCTGCCTTTCGAATGTCGCGCCGGTAAGGCAGCCGCATAGACACTTCGCCGCTGCGCAACTGCTCCTGCCAATATCGAGTGCTCTCCCCTTCTCGACGCAGGTTAGAGTCAAATTGACTTAGCGTGTATTGCCAATATTGTTCGCCGACCGGCCGTAGCGGAGCCCTTCGCCCATCACTGAGGGCGCGATAGTAGTCCATCAACTCCGCGAAGAGCATGGTGGTTGTGAACGCATCCGCAATGCTGTGATGCATCACGAATCCCATGTAGCACATTCCGCCGCTGCGGCTGAGACATGGCAGGAAAAGAGGGCCGTCATATACGTTCAACAGCCGGCTACGTTCATCGTGGATGTATGCTTCAAACTCCCGGATGCCGGACGATTCGTGCATCCGAAATACTACGGAGGACTCCGGCGCGACGACCTGCGCCCATGATCCCGCCAGGTCAACATATGTGGTTCGCAACACGTCTTGGTTCCGGACAACCAGCGATAAGGCCTCGTTCAGAAGCGGCAGACTTGGAAACGGAACGTCCACCTCATAGATATGCTGGATATTCCAAGACGACTGTTTCATTGCTTCCGAGTGATGTAGGTTGCGTTCCTGCTCCTGTGACACTGGCGCGTGGAGGGCGCCATCCGGCAGACAAGCGACCGCCCTGGCCAGACGCCCCGGCGCGAGCGCGTCGAGAACTGCCGTAATCGGCGCCGAGCGGTGCGCCAGGAACCAACATTGCGGTCCCTCGCGGAACAAGGCAATGCCGGAGCGGAGCAGGCTGGCGAGCGTCGTTCGGCCTTCTTCCGGATTCTCGCTGTCGCCCTGGACATACCTGCGCACCACGTGCAGATTTCGGGGGCACGCCGCCAGGCGTTGCGCGAACCAACGGCTCTGGCTCGATGTGAATTCCAGCGTCTGATCGGCCAGCGATAATTCGGGCTGCGCCTCCTCGCCGCTGGTCCGCGAATCAGCGTGAGGGCCCACCCTGGTTTGAACCAACCCAGCGAGGCGCACCACGGTGTTGCTCTCCATCAGGTCGCCCAGTTGCAGATCCAAAGAGAACTGCGCGTTGATCGCCGCCAACAGGCGCATACTCAGAAGCGAATCAATCCCGAACTGATTTAATGGCGCGTCGAGAGGTATATCGGCGGAGTCATACCCGGTGATCTCGAGCACATAGTTGCGGATCAGTTCAGTGATATCGCAGGCTTTCGCAGGCTCAACCTTCGGCGCGATCGAAACAGGTAAAGCGGAGCTGGAAATCCAGCATCGCTTCTTCTCAAACGGGTACCCCGGTAGAGTCAAAGGAGTTCGCTCCGACGGGGAGAACAGGCACGATAAGTCCATGGCTGCGCCCTGAACGTACAACTCGGCTAAGCCGAGCAGGAATTCTCGGGTTACCGCGGCAGTTTGCAGTTCGCGGCTAGCCATCCGGCCTAAAGCGATCAAACCATCGGTAAGAGTTTGGTTGGCCGTGCCGGTCACGACATTTCGCGGCGTCCGCCCATCGGCGATCTCCATCAGAAGGTCGCGAAGTTCAGCATAGTTGAAGACGACGGCGGCACAACGTTCCGTCCAGTGCGGCCGGTTCAGGCAAAGGTTCGCAGAGAGCCGGCGCAGATCTCTCGTTTCGGACCCCTCCAGTTCGAGATCAGCGGCCAACTCCCGGCATCGCTTACGCAGCGCTCCGGTTCTCTTGGCGGAGAGCAGAATCAGGACTGGCTGCCCTTCGATCGCAACAGGCGCGGATATTGCCGTCCGCCATTCCCGCACGACGACGTGGACATTAGCCCCAGTGGCGCCAAATGAACTGACCGCGGCTCTCCGAACCTGTCCGTCCCCTGCGTTCCAGGTGACGAGTTCCTTATTGCAATAGAATGGGCCGCACTCCAGTTCGAAAGCGGCAGCCGGCGCGGCGAAGTTCGGGGTGGGCGGAATCTGCTTGTGCTTCAAAGCAAGAACAGCCTTGAAGAGGTGGTTGATTCCGGAACACTGAAAAGCATGGCCGACGTTGGCTTCCACGCTCCCTAACGCACAGTACGCATTCCGCGGCATCTCTGACCGGAAGACTTCGGTCAACCCCTGCACTTCGATTTCGTCACCCAGCCGGGAGCCTGTGGCATTGGCTTCGACCAATCCGATCGTCTCGGGATTGATGCGGAACCGCTTGTACACGTCTGAGTAGAGCGCTATCTGGCCCTTGACGCTCGGTGCGGCCACGCCGTTCGTCTTACCGTTGTGGTTGCTCCCCCAGGCTTCGATGACCGCATGAATACGATCGCCGTCCTCAATGGCTTTCGACAGTGGTTTGAGCACAATGACGCCAACGGCTTCACCGGGCATCATGCCGTCCGCATCGGCTTGGAATGTTCTGCACGATTCATCCTTCGAAAGCAATCCGCCCTGGCACGAAGCGATGATCAGATTCGGGGTCGTATGCACCAGAACGCCGCCGGCGATCGCGATGTCACAAAGGCCCCACCGCAGATGATCGCAAGCCTGAGCTATCGCCAATAGAGAAGAAGCGCAACCGACATCCACGGATAAGCACGGCCCGCTTAAGTTCAATGAGTAAGATACGCGGCCGGGAATCCCGGACACGGTCACATGTGGCGAAACTCCGGACAGCTTGTTCAGGCGCAAGGTGTAATCGCCGCCGCCGCCGCAGAAAACGCCCCACCGCGCCCCGGACAAGCGGCTCGGATCGATACCGGCGTCTTCGATTGCTTTCCAGGATTCCTGAAGGAACAGCCGTTCCGAAGGGTCCAGTAACTCGGCCTCCTTGGGGGGGACCTGGAAGAAAACCGGGTCAAACTTGTCGATGTCCTTCAGGAAGGCGCCGTGCCGCACGTAGGTCTTCCCGGGGCGAGGGTCCGGATCGTAAATGCCATGCAAGTCCCACTCGCGATCTTCTGGAAAAAACGTGAACGCGGACCGCCCTGACTTGAGAAGATCCCAGAATTCCGCCAGCGAATCGGCCCCGGGCAAACGAGCGCTCATGCCGATAATCGCGATATCGGTTTCCTTCACGGACGCGTGAATCAAATCACGGGACGCTGGAGAAATTATCGTCCTTGCGATTCCATCGGCCATGCTCTCCACGGCGGAGGCCGAACTCAGAAGGTCAAAGTGATTCTCTCCATCGAGGACGCGCGTTTCCAGTGCGGGCAGCAGCTTCGCCCACAGTCTCAGAAACGGCTCCATCGATCCCATCTTCTGCTGAACTCTTACCAGATAGCCGGGGTTATACATGTCCGGCGAGACAGCTTTCGCGGAACCAGTACGAAATAGAACGGCTTTGATAGCAGCGGAATCCGGCAGTGGCAGGGCGCGATAATCATGCAACGCTTGCAAGTTGGCAAGGTGAACCACGGCCATCGATTTCAAACGCTTCCGCAAGACAGCCTTTTCCTGCTTCACGCCGCGCCGCTGAATCGCATCGACCAACTGGTCGAGAATGCGATCCTCCGGGAGTCCTTCCAACCCCTCGCTCAAAACCTCAAGATCGGCCCATTGCACTTTGCCCTCGGCCTTGCGCTGACGGAACTCCGGATCCAAATGAAGCATGGATATCATCAGGAAGTTCGCGTTCATCACCCGGTTGGAGAGCCCGTCGGTTGTCCACACTTCCGCCGATTCGTCATCCTCGATCAGCGGCGCCTCACCAAGCCACAGGCTGCTGACTCGTTTGCCGCATAACTGAAGGTGGCGGGCGGTCTCGTAAGCCACCGCCCCACCCATAGACGATCCGAAAAGATGATACGGGCCGTCAGGGTCGATAAGCTTCATCAGTTCGGCGTCGCGACGTCCCATGTCCTCTACGGCCGTGAGCGGGGCCTCATCCGTCAGAAATCCATGAGACTTGAGACCGATCACGCGAAAGCGCTGGCCAGCGGCTTCGGCGAGTTTCGTGTATAAGCCGACATCGCCAGACATCGGGTGGATGCAGAACAAGACCGGCCCGTCACCCTCGATCTGCAGAGGGACGACCTCGCTGTTGGCTTTGACGACCGCACCCAGACGGTCGCGGAAGCCGGCATGTACCGGTCGTGCAGATGCTGCGCCGGAGCCGGCCTTGGCTTTGGAAGTCTTGTCGCCGTTCTTCGCATGCAATCCGGCCTTCTGCTTTGCGAGATGTCCAACCAGCGTCCCTATGGTCGGATAGTCAAAGACGACAGACTCCCGCAGTGGCATCTCCAGTTCTTTCGACAGCCGCTGAATGAAGCGGACCACGGTGATCGAATCCAATCCGAGATCGAGAAACGTCGCGTGTTCATCCAAGGCATCCTCTTCCCGCATGAAGAGGATATCTTTGATGATTCGTCCGATGCGCGCCTGAAGTTCCAGCGGCGCCAAACTCGGTTCCGAGATCTCAGGAGGGCTGTACTTGTCGCAGCTCCCGTTGAGACCCGGCGAGAGCAACTCGCTGACAGGTTGGATTTGGACGGAACCCGGAGAAGCCAACTCAGACTCCTCAAACCAGAAGGAACGCGAGTCAAAAGGATAGGCGGGTATATGGCAGCGTTCGATTGGCCCGTCGTATAAACGCTCCCACGCAATCTCGTTCACCCCCCGTCGCCACAACTCGGCGAGACTCTCCAGATCACGTTGTTCGAGCGCCTTCTCCACCCGATTGCGAATGCCGGCAGGGGACAACTCAGCCTTGAGATTCTGCAAGGCCACGGATTCGCCCGTGCCGACACCATCCAGCATCAGGCCGCTGCGAAACGCGTCAAGCGCCTGCTCCAGGGCTTTTACACCGCCCGCGGTAATCGTGAGGCGATACCGCAAGGCATCCCGCCCCCGTTGCAGGGTAAGCGCAAGAGAATTCGCAGAAATCTCCTGCTGGACCAGCCAGGACTGCAGGCGTTCCGCGATCGTCTTCAATTGCGACTCGGTGTTCGCCGACAGAACAAACAGGAACTGTTGCCGATCTGTCGAAGGCATCGGGTTCGATACTGTGGGTCGGTACTCCTCCACAACCAATGCGCCATAGGAACCGCCCGCCCCGAACGCCGTGACTAAGGCGGTCCGTGCCTCGCCGTCGTGGCAGTTCCATGGGCGCGGCTCCGTCACTAGCCGGAATGGACTACTGCACCAATCAAGTGACTCATCCAGGCGGTCGAGATGAATTCGCGAGGGCGCAAGCGCGCCATACCGGAACTGGCAAATCACCTTAGCCAGTTGCGCCATACCAGACGCAGCCTCCAGGTGCCCGATGTTCGGCTTCAGTGTGCCCAGATAACACGGCGCAGCATCGTTGCGACCGCGAAAGACCTGCCGTAACGCATCGAACTCCACCGCGTCACCCATCGCCGAACCGTTCGCCGCGGATTCAATGTAGCTGATGTCCTTGACGTCGCACCCCGCACCTTCCAGCACCCGCTGGATGAGAGCACGTTGCTGTGCGAGATTGGGCGCCGCGTATCCGTTTGATTTGCCCCCATGGCTGATGTCAGTCCCGCGAATCACTGCATGAATTGGGTCGCCGTCGCGGATTGCCCGATCGAGCGGCTTCAGCAGAACCGCGCCAACTCCCTCGCCGGGAATGAAGCCTCTGCCCGTCTTCGAGAAGCAATGAACCTCATCTTCGTCAGTGATCATGCGGCCCATGCACAGGTCGAGATAGGTTCGTGGGTGCAAATAGAGATTGACGGCGGCCGCAAAGGCTAACTCGCATTCTCCGTGGAGAATGTGTTCACGAGCTTCATGAATCGCCGTGATCGAAGACGAACACATGGTGTCGATCGCCATGCTCGGCCCGTTCAGGTTCAGTTGGTAGGAGACCCGGTTCGCCATCGAACTGAAAGAGGTGGTAGGGAATCGGGAATCTTCCAACCTGGACGACAGGCGAGTGTGCAGTTGGAAGCCTGTCTTGGTGACGCCAACAAACACGCCTACCGATCCACGATGACGCTCCTGAATCAAGTTTCGGGAATACGCAGCATCTTCCATCGCTTCCCAGCAAGTGGTAAGGATAAGCCGCTCTTGCGGATCGATCTGCGCGACTTGGGCCGGCGAGATATTGAAGAACAACGGATCGAAATCGGAGAAGCCGTCGAGGAATCCACCGACCCGTGAATAGCTTTGCACCCGCCTCACTGCCTGCTCGGGATCGGGATTGTAGAATCCTTCAAGCGGCCAACGCCCCCGCGGTATCTCCCGGATACAGCTCTTGCCGGCGGCGAGATTCAACCAAAACTCCGACATATCCTTCGACTGCGGGAAACGCCCGGCCAGTCCGATTATGGCTATCGGTTCGTTCGACCGGGACGATGCAACAGGCCGAACGCGCGTGTGCATTTCCGAAGGCCGGGTTGAGTGCGCCTCTGCGCTCTCAGCCACAATCGGCATGGCGGGAGGGGACGATTCAGACCAGGCCGCGCACTCCTTGGAATGCTCCCTAACGAGATAGTCTGCGAGTGTGCCTATGGTTTGATGTTCATACAACAGCGTTTTCGGAAGGCGTCGAAAGATCTCCCCGAGTTGTTGGCTGATCCGGCCCACCAGAATCGAGTCAATGCCGTAACTCTCAAGCGGTTCCTCCTCGTCAATCCGGCTTTGCGGAAGGTGAATCAGATCGGCCAAGAGCCGTTTCAGTTGAACCAGAGTTCGGTCGCGGAGTGACGATTCGTCCGTGCCCGGAGAAGACGATGCCTGAACACGCAAATCGGCTCTCGCCGGGTTCTCGCGGCCAGGGAAGCTGTTAGCGTCACCCGCCAACACCATGAGTCGCGGTTCAGCGAGCCCCAGCCCGAGATAGAACGCCTGAATGCCCACGGCGGATTCGAGTTCATCCAACCCGCAGTGTCTCATCTGCGACAAGCCGGCTTCATCGGGACGCATGTGCCCGTCCTTCCAGAGCGGCCAGTTGATGGACAGTGTAGTCCCGCGACATTGTCCAGCACACACCATCCCGTGGCGGTACTCTGCGTAGGAATCCATAAAGGCATTCGCCGCGGCATAATCGCAGCCGCCGTTACTACCCATTACCGCCATGGACGAGAACAGCGCGAAGAAGTCGAGATCCAGATGCCTGGTCGCGCGATCGAGGTTCGCCGTGCCGCGCACCTTAGCGGCCAGAACGTCCAGGAATTCCTCTTCCGATTTCCTCGGGATGAAGTTACTTCGGAAGATACCCGCGGCGTGAAGAATTCCGTCGATGCGCTTGAAGTCTGTCTCGATACCCTGGATCAGCTCGACGACGGACTCAGGACGGCTCACATCAACTTGCCTGTATTCCACCCGCGCACCCTGACGTTGCAGCGCCCGAACCCGCCGTTCCTTATCGGGAGTCAGCGCGCCACGGCCCGCCAGGACCACCACAACCTCATTTGTCTGGCGCAGAATCTGCTGAGCGAAGACCATCCCGAGCGCGCCTGCACCGCCGGTGACGAGATACAAACCGCGCTCGCGCCACGGTATCCGAGCGCCACCCACCGGCGGGGATAGGGACCGTGGGGATGCCACTTCCCGTCGTTCGCGGTAGCGGATGTCGGTGTCCTGCTGAGAGTGAGCGTTCTCTCGAAGCTTCACTGCCAGCCCGTCTTCCGTTTCGCTCGAATCGATAGTGATCACTTGACCCCAAACACGGGGATTTTCCACGTGTGCGGTCTTGAGGAGAGCTGAAAGTCCCGCAAATATTTGCGCTTCCGGCCCGCTTGAGACAACAAGCTGGATGAGAATCTCTCCGCCACGATAGTCGTTTAACAGGCGTTGGATCTTCTGAAGTAGGCGCAGGGCGTGGCGCTCGAATCGCATATCCACGGATTCCGCGTTCCGCTCAAATGAGACACAGGTTCCCCCCTGGATTCGTGTCTGGATACCTTCGGACGAAAGGCCCTCAAGCTCTACGAGCGCGATAAGATGCGCAGCGTAAGGCTGCGCCTGAACATCCGCGATCTCCACAGGCGTCCAAACGATGTGCCCCATCCAAAGCTTAGACTCGCTCCGCTCGCAAGGCCTCGATTCGGAATCGCGCACGACCTCCGCTGCAGGCGCCGCCTCAGTAGATGAAAACCAATGGCGTTCGCGCGCGAACGGATACCCAGGCAAATTGATGCGACGAGGCATCGGTCGATCGTACATCTGACTCCAGTCAATCGGGACGCCGGCAACCCAGAGGTCGAGCAACTTCACGCAGTTGCGCTTCGACGCCCAGGAGCGTAGAACCGAAGCGATATCTTCTTCGTCAGAGAAAATGGCCAGCAACTCAGAGTGACGCTGGACGCGCCCCTGGCGAACGCGGCCATCCGCCCGCCCTTCGAGGAAGCCAGTCAGAATCTCCTTCAGTTCCGACATCGACGCGGCTTCAAACCCCAATCGCTCTTCCATCGCGTTCCGCCCCACCTGGAGCGTGTATGCAAGGTTTCGCAGGTTGACTGACGAGGAATCGCGATCGGAAGAGTGCCGGGATACAAAGGTGAGAAGATTCGCGCCCATCTCACGAAGACGGTCCTTGTCTTTCGCCGACAGAATGACCAGCGCCTTCGCATCACCCGACGCCGCCGCGTCCACGATGGGTTCCAGATGATCCGCGATGACCAGATGAACGTTGATGCCATTGACACCGAACGCGCTGACCGCGGCGTAGCGAGGTTGGTTCGCCTCGCCATCCCACTTCTTTGGTTGCGTGTTGATAAAGAATGGACTCTGATCGATCGGGATGAGCGGGTTGACGGTCGCAAAGTTCAGATGCGGCGGGATCACCCCATGCTTGAGTGCCATCAGGATCTTAATTACACCCGCAATGCCGGCGCCCGCAAACGCGTGTCCGATGTTTGTCTTCACCGAGCCCAGCGCGCAGTAGCCGGTTTTCCCGGTATATTTTCGGAAAGACTGAATCAAGGCCTGGACTTCAATCGGATCGCCGAGTTTCGTTCCCGTGCCGTGAGCCTCGACCATGGTGATTCGTTCCGGATTGATGTTGAACCGCTCATACACCTCGGTCTGCAATTCGAATTGCGATCGGACGCTGGGCGCGGTAATGCCATTCGTCTTTCCGTCCTGATTCGTCCCCCATCCTTTGAGGACGCCGTAAATGGGATCGCGGTCGCGCACGGCGTCGCGCAAGGGCTTTAAGACAACCGCTCCCATCGCCTCTCCCAACACGGTTCCGTTGGCGCGTTCATCAAAGGTGAAGCACTTTCCCTCCCTGGAGAACAGCTCGGCCTGCGCTGAGGAAACCATCAGGTTCGGCGTGGAATTAAGGTTGCCTCCTCCCGCGACGGCCACTTCACAGTTCCCGAGAACAAGGCTGTCGCAGGCGTATGCAATGGCGGCGAGACTGGAGGAGCAAGCGGTCTCCACGAAAACAGCAGGCCCCACAAGATCCAAAATGTAGGAAAGCCGCGAGCATGAGATCGACTGCGTCATCGGCTGCCAGGTCTTATGGACTTGCTGGACCCTGATCGCGTAGTCGCCATGGGCGGCCGAGAAGACGCCCCATTTCTTTCGCGCAAGACTTGCCGGAGCATACCCCGCATCCTCGATGGCTCGCCAGGCTTCCTGAAGGAACAGCCGTTCGCTTGGATCCATCAACTCGGCTTCCCGCGGCGAGATGCCGAAGAACAGCGGATCGAAGCGGTCAATACCTGCGAGGTAAGCGCCCCGCATGGTGTAGGTTTTTCCCGGCTTGGGGACTTCGTCGTAGTAGTCGCCGAGATCCCATCCGCGATCTTTGGGCGCGTCCGTAACGCTATCGCGTCCATGCTCAAGGTTCTGCCAGAATTGGTGAACGTCGTCCGCATCCGGAAACCGTCCGGCGATTCCGATGATGGCGATTCCATCTTGAACGCGGTGCGCCTCCGCGGGAGGCAGAGCGCTTCTCTCCGCCGCCGCTTCGGGCGAGCCGCCGCTGTACAGCACCCTCAACTGCTTTACAAAGTGCCGCATCGAAGATTGGGAGTTCACCATGTCCAAATGGTTTTCTCCGTCGATCCCCAACACCCGCAGATGCGGTATCGCCTCGCGCCAGTGCGCAAAGAACGGCCGCATGGATCCCCACGCGCGCTGCACATTCTCGAGATATTCCGGATTCCAGACGGCGCGCGATGTTGCTCTCGCCGATTCCGTGTGTGCGAGCCAGGCGCGAACCTCGTCCGGGCGTGGCAGGGGCTCGATGCTGTAATCGCGCAAGGCGCGCAGGCCGGCGTCATGAACATCACACATGGAAACCAGCTTGAACCGCAGGGTCTCCTGAGATTGCGGAATGCCTTTGCGCACGCACCAACAGACCAGGAAGTCGATGAGCTCATCGTCCGGGACGCTCTCGATGTCAGAGTTGGTAATCTTGTACTGCTGCCAGTCTACTTCCCCCTGTTGCGCTTTGGTCGCAAAAGCCTCATCTAGCGACAGGGACACAAGCAGCAAAAAATTCGCGTTGGCCAGATAGTTGTTGCGTTTGGAAACTTTGAAGAACTCGCGTTCCTCACGCGTGGTGCACACCGGAGGCTCCACCATCAGCAGAGAGCTGACCGTTTTGCCCATCGATTGCAGTTGCCGCGCGACTTCATATGCCAGCGTGCCTCCCACCGAGTAGCCGGCCAGATGATAGGGCCCATCGGCGTCCACGTCCGTGATGATGCGGGCGTAGTATCGGGCCGCATCCGGCATCTGCGTGAAAGGTTGTTGTTCCCGCGATAGAAAACCGCGCGCTTGAATGCCGACCATCCGAAAGTCTTCGGCTTCCAGTTGTTGCGCGATCTTCAGATAGGCCCCAACTTCCCCGGATCCAGGGTGAATCCAGAAAGTCAGCGGCCCCTTCCCGCTGATGTACAACGGAACCAACTCCGGGTAGGCACGAACCAGGCTACGAATCCGTTTGGACAAGGGCGCACGTTCTTCCGCGCGGTTCGCGCCCGACCCGCCAGCGCCGTTCTCAAAGTCGCACCGGACGAAAACGCCGTAACCGCGATTGGCTTCGTCCTCCACGCAATAGTTCTCCACCAGGCCACGGATCTTGCCGGATCGGGATCGAAGAAGAGCCAATAACGGCTCCTGGGCATATCCTTCTTCACGCGCTTTCTTCAGGTAGCTTTCCATCGTGATCGACCGGTCTTGATAGCCCCGGCAACGAACAATGGCGACAAGGGCCAGAACGCCTTTCATCACTGCCGGATCCCGCAGCAATCCGTCCAGAAGGCGTTCATCCACTCCGGTTTGCTCGAACTCCGGAGAAACATCCATCGAGATGATGCGCAATAGTGAGCCGTCGGGATGGTGCAACCCGGCCGCCTCATGATGTTGCGTCTGGCACAGGTCTTCTTGGCGATAAATCCGCTGAGAGTAGACGGCGCCAACGATCCGTCCATTCTCGCGAATCGCCAATTGTCCGCGTGGATATGCCTCGATATATCTCTCGAGCGTTTCCCGAGGGGTCCACAGCGCACGTGGATTGCATACCCTGTCCAGGCGCAGCAGTTCGTCGATATCCTCCAGAACCACAGCCTGCACGACGAACCCGGGACGGTCATCGGCCGTGGACGCCTGGCGCGCCTGCTTCAGTCGGGCGACGATGTCCCCGACCTTTGATTTTTGAATCGCCGACGCATCCAGGTCAGTGCCGAACTCGGTATTGATTCGATTCAGGAATTGCATTCCTGCGAGCGAATCAATTCCGTAATCGCGCAGGTGGCCTCCCGCTTCGATCAGTGGAACCGGCGTCTGGGCGACCTCAGCCATAATCCGGCGCACACGCTCCTCGATGATCGAACCATCGGTCTGAGCATTCTGGATTTCTGCCGGTGGCGACGCGGCCGCAACCGGCGGACGCCCATGGTAGATTTCGCGGCAATAGGCCTGGATGCGGTGCAATGCAGCCCGGTCGTCGAACAATGCCAAATGGCTCTCGACATCCAGATCTTCAAAAGTGAGGTTGCCGACTACCTTCGTCCAATCGGACCAGTAATCCACTCCTTCCAGGGGATCGCGGCCGAGCGCCCTCTGATAGACGGAGTTGGGGCCGAACAACCTACCGCGGCGATTCTTGAAGAATCGAACACATTCGATGTCTTTACGGAGCGGACCGGGAGCAAACCCATCCAAGCCGTAGCCCTTCTGGATTTCCAGCATCCGTTGAATATATCCGCTAATCCATCCCGCGGGCTTGTCGACGCCCGCATCGGCACAGAAGCGGACGAACGATTCCACCAACTCAGACTCACTCACGGCGTCGCGCCCGGGATTCTCCGGGAGCCTGGACGTGTCGATGGATTTGGCTGGTTGGTTTCGAAGGGTAAAATCGATGAGACCCAGAGCAAGGAAGCGGATTAGTTCATAGAGGTCCGGCGCAACCAACCGGTTAAGCGAGGGGTAGAGGCAATCCACCAGAGTCAGGCTGTGCACCACCTTGCCTTTATCTTGAAACTGCCGCGCAATTTCCTGTGCGAACGTTCCGCCAAGCGAGTATCCGCCGAGATCGTAAGGACCCTCGGGCTGGATTTGCTCAATCATGCTCCGGTAGAACACAGCAACCTGTTTCACGCCGGATAAGGGCCGCTTCTGATCGAACAGTCCGCGAGGCTGAATACCGTAGAAGGGACGGTTGATCTCCGCGGCGAGAGGCACGTAGACACTGCCATCGCCGAAGGCTCCGTGCACCCAGAATACGGGGGTTCCCTGTTTGACAGGATTAACCCGCTGGCACTCGGCAAAGAACGGCACACGATGTGGCGCGCCGCGCTCCGGCGCGGACGCCGGACTGTCCGAAACGACGGCGATGCGTTGTGTCGACGATTGAAGCCGGGCAACCGAATCCGGTAGCCGGGCGAGGATATCGCCGATCCGACTTTGGGAATCGGCTACCATCTCTTCCACCGCGCGGAGAACGAAGTCCGCGAGTTGGCGCATCTCTGCGGCGGCAAAGAGCTGCTTTTTCCAGGTGGTGTAGAGATGCAGACTGTTGTGGACCACGAGCAGCCGGAAACCCAATGTCGCAATGGCCTGAGTTTCGCCAAGCTCGTGATACCGATCCAGGCTCTCGATGAGGCAGGAGCGTCCGTGCCGGGCCATGGCGCTGCTGGTCCACGAATCGAGATCAGCGCTGTCTACCAGAACGTCTCCGGTCTGACGACTATAGCCGGAATAGTCTCGAAGATCCCGAAGCTTCAAGATCTCCGAAAAAGCGACTCTTGAATGGCGCAGACCGCCCAGCATGACGCGTTTGACATCGGCGAGCGCATCGATAACACGAAGGGATGAATCCATCCCGAATGCCAGGAACAGTATGTTCGTAAACTCGCCGGGAATATCCATCAGCGACGCGCGGTCTCGCTGGCTATGCGCCAACTGAATGACGGCCTTCTTGTTCCCCATGCCATGAACAAGGGCCATTGCCACCGCCGCCGTAAACACTTGTGTGTACGTCGTCTCCTGCTCGCGACAGAATCCGCGGATCTTCTCGTGCAGGCCGGGCGCGACGGAGGTCATGCATCCCTCGGCCGCCTGCAGATGCTCTGAATCGAGAGTCTGCGGATCCGCCTGGAATGGCAGTTTCATAGCGCTGGGAGCGCCGCTCAGAGTCTCGCGCCAATACCGTAATGTCTCCGCGCCATGATAGACGTTCTCGTCGAACTGCAGCAGTGCATACTGCCAGTACTGTTCCCGGACACGAAGTTGTGCGGCGCCACCGCGCAACAACTGCTCGTAACAATCCATCAGTTCGGAGAACAGCAATGTGCTGGTGAACGCATCGGAAATACTGTGGTGCAATACAAAGCCGAGGTACCACACCGAGTGAATCGCACAGGCCCAGACCTTACAAATACGTCCGCCCTCAGCGTCCAAGAGCAGGCCTCTTTCGCTGGTCACAAACCGTTCGAACTCGGAAAGGCTCTCTGCGCTCACCTCCTGAATCGTCACGGAGCCATGCGGCGCCACCGCTTGCAGCCAAGTGTCTGCGGTAGCGATATAGCAGGTTCGCAGGAGGTCATGGCTTGCCACCAGCGACGCCATGGCCTCGTTCAAGCGGCCAAGGTCGAGGTTCCGCATGACGCACTCATAGACGTGATGCACGTTCCAGGCAGACTGCTTCATGACCTGGGTATGGTATAGGTTTCGCTGCTGCTCTTGCGCAACTGGCGCAAGCAGCGTTCTCTCGGGCAATTGAGAGATCAGATCGCGACACCGGTCAGATGAAAGGGCATTGAGCATGGGCTGCAAGGCACGTGAGCGGCGCGCGATGAAATAGGCCCGGTCACCCTCGCGAAAAGCAGCAACGCCTTGTTGGAGAATGTCGTCCAAAACCCCGCTGTTCGCGGTTTCGATTGACTTCGCCTCCGGGCAACTGAGCGTTGCCCATTGCAGACCGGAAGGGAGCGAGGCCAGACGATCCGATAACCATTCGGTCGCGCCGATTGCGGAGCGGGGCTCTGCATCGCGGCATTCGACCGGCTTCTCCATACGGGAGGACTGCCCCTCTATCAACGCCGCCAGATCGCCAATGGTATTGTGCTCCGCCATATCCGCATAATGCAGTTCGACGGAGAACCGCTCGTTGATCATGGCGAGCAAACGCATGCTCAACAATGAATCCACGCCGTACCCGCTTAGGGAGGCGGAAGTGGAAATGTCATCGGCGCGGTACCCGGTCAGTTCCAGCACGAGGGCCCGGATCGTGTCCTGGAGCGCGCCGCCAACTGGTCCCGACACTCCGGACGGTGACGTCTCGACCGGTTCATCGTCCGCCAACTTCCAGCAGCGGCGTTCCTCGACAGGGTAGGCCGGCAGTGAGAGGGGAAACTTTTCTTCGTCCGAAAATGCGCGCGACAGATCAAACCGCACGTCTTGCGTATAGAGGTCGGCCAGAAGCAGCAGGTCGTCCGCGGTGGCATTCGGGATAGTGGCGATTCGCTCCACGGCCGCCTCAGCCAGACGGACCAGGGACGGCCGAACCTTATCGGCACGGGCGCCCGTGAATCCCCGATCGGGCTCGCTTCCATCGATCAACTTCTGCAGTTGCTCGATAAGCTCCCCGCCCCGTTCCACAACCAAAGCAGCCGACTCCGAAAAGCGGCTCCGGCGGAGCAACAGGTTGGCTGCCAATTGTCTCAGGTTCAGAGTGTCCAGTCGTCCGGGCGATTCCAGGAAGACTTTAAGATTTGCGCAGCTTCTTAACAGCCCCGCCTTGCTTGTCGCCGACAAAACAATCAACACCGGAGAGGCTGGCGCCGCCGCCCGCCTGATGTCGAGCGCCGCTGCGCGCGGCCCTTCCGACACGACGAGGTGAATGCTGGTGCCGATGGCGCCGAAGGACGTAAGCGCGGCGCGCCGAAATTGGCCTTCCCGTACGATCCAGGGCTGCACGCTCCTATTAACGTAAAATGGGCTGTTTTCGAAATCGAGATCGGGATTTGGCGCATCGTGATTCAGAGTCGGCGGGATCTCGCCATACTTCAAAGCAAGGATCACCTTCGTCAGGTGACACATGCCCGACGCGTGCCAGGCATGGCCGACATTGTTCTCCACCGTGCCGAGCGCGCAGAACCGTTTTTGCGAGGTTGTCCTGCGAAACGCTTCGGTCAGGGCCTGGATCTCGATAGAGTCCCCAAGCGGCGTTCCGGCGGCGTTCGCCTCCATGAAGCCGATGGAGTCAGGACTGATGTCAAAGCGCCGATAGACATCGGAAAACAACGCTTCCGCTGCGCGCTTGTTTGGCGCGAGAAGACCGTTCGTCTTTCCGCTGTTGTTGCATCCCCATCCTTCGATCACGCCATGGATTCGGTCATTGTCCGCCAGCGCTCGAGCGAGGGGCTTGAGGATTACTACTCCGACGCCTTCGCCGGGGATCAGGCCTTTGGCATTCTTGTCCAGCGCCTTTCCGACCGGGTCATGGGAGAGCAGCTCCGAGGAAACCTCCAGCAGGTTCGGCGTGGAATAGGTGAAAACGCCGCCGGCGATGGCCGCGTCGCAACCATCCAGAAGCAACGAATCACAGGCTTGGGCAACCGCCATCAGGGAAGAGGAGCATCCTACGTCCACCGCCATCGACGGACCCGTGAGATTGAACGTGTAAGAGACCCGGCCCGGAATATCGGAACGCGTCACGTGCGGCGAGACTCCGGTCATCTCTTTCAAGTGCAGAGTGTAGTCGCCACCGCCTCCACAGAACACACCCCATCGCTTTCCGGAAAGGCTGAATGGATCCACGCCGGCATCTTCGATTGCATTCCAGCTCTCCAGAAGAAACAGGCGCTCGGAGGGATCCAACAACTGCGCCTGGTTCGGAGGAATCTGGAAGAAAGCGGGATCGAAGCGGTCGATGCCATCGAGAAATCCGCCGCGAAGACCGTTCGCGGTAACCCCCTTTGACTGCCAGCCCCTGTCTTTCGGAACCTCTCTTAGGGCCGATTGGCCATTCCGTAGCAGTTGCCAGAATTGATCCAGGTTCCTCGCGCCGGGAAACCGGCCCGCCATTCCCACAATGGCAACGCGCCCATCGCGGCAGACTGACGGCGGTGGCGCAACGCGAACAGGCGGCGCCGGGTCACCTTCGGCCAACGCGGCCGCGACCGCATCAGCCAGCTCGGCAACCGTGGAGGCGTTGCTCACCAGGTCGAAATGATTGTCGCCTCCAAAGATGCGCGTTTCGAGATTCGGCAGGAGACGGTTCCAGCCCTTCAGAAAACTTGAGAAGCCATCGCGCTCGCGCTGGATATTGCGAAGATAATCGGGATTATAGATACCTTCCCCTGTCGCCTTCCCGCTTCGGGTGCGAAACAGGATCGAGCGCGACTCATCGGGATGGCGAAGGGGCTGAGCGCGAAAACGGGCGAGCGCGCTCAGGTTCGCCAGATGGGTTCTGGCCATCGACCGTAGCCGTTGCAAGACATAATCGTCGGGATGCCGTACGCCCCGTTCCCGTATCAGGCTGGCAAGCCGGCTCGATATCTCACCATCCCCGGTTCCCACCAGGTGCTCCGGCCTGATCTCGAGAGCCGGCCACTCTACTTCTCCGCGTTTCTTGCGATCGCGGAATGCGGAATCCTGATGTAGTAAGGCGATGAGCAGGAAATTCGCATTCATCACCCAGTTGTCCAGCTCATTCGAATCCCACAGCCGCGCCCCAGTGGCGTCCTCGATTAACGGAGCTTCCCCGAGCCAAATCGTACGAACCAGACTGCCCTGGAACTGGAGTTGACGCGCTGTTTCGTACGCTACTGTTCCTCCCATGGACACGCCAAGCAGATGGTACGGCCCATCCGGGTCGATTGCCCTCACGATTTCTGCGTTGGCAGCGCCCATGGCTTCAATAGAGGAGCATGGACTTTTTTCGGTGAGAAATCCACGCGCGCGGATCCCGATCAACCGGAAACGCCGGCGGGTAGATTCGGCCAGTTTGGCGTATATGCCGACATCTCCCGACACAGGGTGAAAACAAAACAGCAATGGCCCGTCGCCTTCCCCTTGCAGCAACACGATCTCTGGATGCTGATCGGCGGCCCTCACAAGCCTCTCGTGAAGCGGAGACGCAGCCACCACCGGCGGCTGGACGGGCGACCCGAACTTTGGCTGTGTAGGCGCCTTTGCAGGCGGCATCGGCGGCGAGACGTCCGTCAAGTGAGCGGCCAGCGCGGCGATGGTAGGAAACTCCAGCAGGACATAGATGTCGATCTCGGCGCCGAATTCGCGGGAAAGCGTTTTGGCAAAACTGACGGACGTGACCGAATCCACGCCCAGATCCATGAAGGTCATGTCATCGTCGAGTCCATGCTGGTTCCGCAACCGCAGTAATTCCCGGATGACCTGCTTCAGACGCGCACGGATCTCCTCGGTCCCCGCAGAAGTGCTTTGGACCTGAGGAAGCAACTCGGTCTCGCGGAGTCTATCCGCCGTGGCGGAAGCAGCCTCCTTCACGCTATGCTGCGATCCGCCAATCCAGTACTTTTCACGAGCGAAAGAATATGTGGGCAAACGAAGCCGGTGGCGCTTATGGCCGGCATGCAAGCGGTCCCAGTTGACCCGCGCCCCCTGCACCCAGAGATTGAGAATACCGGCATAGTCTTTGGTGTCCAGGTACCGGCTTGTCGCGGCGTCGTCTCCCGCTTTCTCATGACGCCTCGCCCGGCCGCGGAATAACTCCTCAACTGGCCGCGCCCCCAGGTAATCCCGCAGTTTCACACGCAGGTCCACAATCGAAACAACGGTCAAGGCGATTCGTTCTTCCATCGCCTCGCGGCCAATCTGCAGGCTCCAGGCGAGATCCTGAAGTGAAAACGGATACCGGTCCTTGAATGAATCGAGGAACTCAGAGAGTTTGCGGACATTCGCCTTCAGTTGATCTGAGGTCTTCGCCGATAGAACAACCAGGGCGACGTCATCAATGGGATTGCTCTGCGGCAGAGAGGTCCGCGGGGGGATATATTCCTCGATCACCACATGGGCATTAGTTCCGCCAAAACTGAAAGCACTCACGCCGGCCCGTCGCGGCAGTTCACGGCCGTGCTCGTCCCTGAGACACGTCCACGGCCTGTTCTCCCGAACAATGTAGAACGGGCTTCCGGTCAAGTCGATGTAAGGATTCACTTCCTGGCAGTGAAGGATTCCGGGAAGGGTCTTGTTCTTCAGTTGCAGCAGCACCTTAATGACACCGGCAACGCCGGCCGCGAACTCCAGATGACCGATATTGGTTTTGACTGACCCGAGTCCGCAGTGGGCGTCGACCGGTGTAGCGTTCTTGGCTCGGTATAGTTCCTGGAAGGCGGCCTTGAGACCATTGATCTCGATCGGATCTCCTAATGCAGTCCCCGTGCCGTGGGCTTCGATATAGCCAACGGTGCGGGGATCGATGCCCGCCTTAGAATAGGCAGCTTTTAGCAGATCAGCCTGGGCCGCCGGATTGGGCGACGTTAGCGAGTTTGCCCTGCCTCCGTGGTTTACGGCGGATCCTCGGAGAACGCCGTAAATGTGGTCACCGGCTTGTTCCGCGGCGCTCAGTTTTTTCAGGAACAGAATGCCGGCGCCTTCGCTTCGCACGTAGCCATTGGCCAGCGACGAAAAAGTCTTGCAGTGGCCGTCTGCGCACAGCATGCCCGCTTTCGTGATACTGACGTCAATATCCACGCTCACAAGCGCATTCACACCGCCTGCCAGCGCAACTGCGCACTCGCCTGTTTCGATTGCTTTCACGGCTCGATGAATGGCGACAAGTGACGAGGAGCAGGCTGTCTCGATTGCCTCGCTCGGGCCATGCAGGTCAAGAAAAAAGCTCATCCGATTGGGTCCGATGGACGGCCACAGTCCCGTGGCCATGGAGCCTTCCACCTGCTGACCCGCCGCTCTGATGACATCGCCGTAGCCACTATTGGCTGTCCCGACAAAAATACCGGTTGAACTTCCAGCAAGACTCGCCGCGGAGTATCCGGCATCTTCCATGGCCAGCCAGATATGGGTCATCAGCAAACGCTGATGCGGGTCCATCAGTTCCGCTTCTCTCGGTGAGATGCCAAAGAACAGAGGGTCAAACTCTTCAACTTCGTCCACAAAGCCGCCCCATTTGGTATGGGTCCTGTCTTCCTGCTTCTTCGGATCTCCGTAATACGCTCGCCAGTCCCAGCGGGTTTGCGGAACCTCGCGAATGCAGTCTCGCCCAGCCTTCAGGTTCTCCCACAATGCGTCCACATCCGGCGCCATGGGGAACACGCCGCTGACCCCAACGATAGCGATGGGGTCCGCTATTGAAGGTGAGCCGTGGTTGTCCGGTGTTAATTGGCTCGAACGGTTGAACACCGGGGCAGTGCTCTCCGAATCTGGTGCCGGGTACTCCGATTCGGTCACCTGGGTTTCGACGGAAGGCGCGGATACGGCGAAGTCTTTAGAGAAGGCGGCCCGGTGCTCTTCGAAGAAAAACCGCGCGAGCGAGGCGAGGGTTGTGTATTCGAAGAACACCGTGGGGGTCAGGTGCAAATCCCGTTCTTTACTCAGGATATTGGCGAACTCGGTCAACGATACCGAATCGAACCCGAACTGGCTCAGTTCGTTATTCACATCGATATCTTTGACTTCCATCTTCAGCAGCTTGGCAACGGTGGCGATCAATGCGTCCTGTATATGAATTCGCATTGCGTCCGGATCTGAAGTCGTTTCGCCTCTCGTCTGTAACGGGTTAGCGCCAGGCGGTTCCACTCGCGGCTGAATAGTCTGCCGCATCGTGCGCAGATCTCCCCCGATAACCAGGATGTTGGCGAGCCCTGCAGCTAAGGCCTGCTGAAACGCCTTAAGCCCCGCGTCAGTCGCCAACGGCGCCATCCCGGTTCTCGTTTCGAGCATTCGTTCGGTGGCTGCATCCACCTGCATGCCGCCTTCTTTCCACAACGGCCAATTGATGGAAATCGTCTGGCCTTGACGCTTTTTGGCATCGCGCAGTTCGTTCCGGTATCGCGCGAACGCGTCCAGGAAGGCATTCGCGGTAGCGTAATCGGCCTGTCCGAGGTTGCCCAAAGCGCCGGATGTGGATGAGAAGAGCACAAAGAAGTCCAGCGGGAGATCGCGGCTGGCATGATCCAGGTTCAGGGCGCCGGCCACTTTCGGAGCCAGCACCTCGTGGAACTGCTTTGGTGTCTTTCCAAGTATGAATCCGTCGCGAAGGACGCCCGCGGCGTGAATGATTCCGTTCAGCGCGCCAAATTGCGTTTGGGTATTGCGGATCAGGGCGGCGACCGCGTGAGGGTCAGAAACGTCGGCCTGGCGATATTCCACCCGGCTCCCGCGATTGGCCAACCCGCTGAGCCGGCTGACCATCTCCACGCTCATCGCCGAACGCCCACTGAGAATGAACGTCCCGCGACTGATCCTGTCCGACAGTTCGTTCGCCAGGATCAATCCCAGACCGCCCATGCCGCCGGTGATGAGATAAACGCCGTTCTCCTTCCACGGAAGCCCTACCGGGGCGGCCGTCTGAGTCATGTCCATCCAGGACTCCACCTGGAGTTGTGCCCCCTGGTAACGGAGGCGGCCCTGCACGGCGAACTCCGCGCTCGCGCGGATCTTTCGTAACAATTCGGTTTCCGAATCCTCGGCGCTAAGTTCAAGCAACTGAGTGAAGAGATGCCGGTTTTCCAGGGATGCGGTTTTGAGCAGGCCCGAAAGGCCGGCAAACAACTGGTCCTCGCCCCGATTGAAGATTGCTACCTGGATCGAAACCGGCCCCCGAGGACTCGATTTCATCAAAGACTTCAGGTTCTCGAATAAGATGACCGACTGCGATCCAAAGCGCTCAGCGATGCTTCCGCCCGAAGACCTCAGTTCCAGCAAGCGTGTTCCATTCAGGTGCTCCTCAACGTCTCGAATCGCATCGGACACGGGCGTGGATAAAACCAGTATCCGGACCGCGTCGTCAATCCGTGACCCTCGTTCCGCGCTGGTGACGTTTCGCCAGCGAGGCTGGAACATCAGCACACCCCGGCCGCTCTCCTGGCGTGGCGCGCCATCCGCCATCCGAAACACAACACCCCGCATTTGCAAGCGGACTTCGCCGGTGTCGGTGCACACATCGATGTCAAAACGTCGCGATCGCTGTTCGCGATCGTCACCGCGCTCCCGGATCATCGCCCAGGCAGCCGCAGGGCATGCGCCGAAGATGTCCAGAGATTCCAGAGCAAACGGAAGGTAGTTGCCACAGGCCTCGTTGGGATTGCGCAGGTCGAAACCGACGGGCACTTGCAGCGCGGCATCCACCAGACTCGGATGCAGCACAAACGACGCGCTGCTCGCCGCGGCAGATGCCGGCAAACGCACACGCGCCAATGCCTGTCCTTCACCTAAGTGGACAGCTTCGATCACGCGGAAACTCGGCCCGTAGTTGATGCCCCGGGCAGCGCAGGCCGCGTAGAAGGTCTCGGGATCGATGCTCGACCGGCCGCAGTCTCTGCGGAATGCCCCAATGTCGACCCGCGGGGCTTCCGCAGGGCTTACCAAGGCTCCAACGCCCTGACAGTACGGCGAGTTCACGTCAGTGGCGGGAACGTCGCGCGTCCGGACCTCAAAGCGAATTTCGCCGTTCTGCTCCGGCGACAGCGCAATGCTCACGCCTGCGGGCTTGCTCCCCACCGTCAAAGGACGAATCCAGGTGACTTGGCTCAGTCGCAAAATGCGCCCTTCGCGCGCGCCGCCGGTGGCGCGTGCAATCGCCTCCCGTGCCATTTCCAGGTACGCCGTGCCTGGCAGAACCTTTTGCCCGCGCACTTGATGATCGGCTAGAAAGAACTCGTTGCCGGCGAACGTGCTCGAAAACTGCCCTGGGGACGTCGTAGGTGTATGCTCTTGGACCAAGGGGTGACGTCCGCCGTTCACGTTCGCAACTGCGCTGATAGAATCGCCGGCTGGAGCACTTTCGGGCGTTTCCTCGTCGCGCGACAGCGCGGCCCAGTCCACCGCTGCGCCCCTCACCCAGAGCTCGAGGATCTTCCGCGGTTCTTGTCGCGGGTGCCGCCGATCCACAAGGCCGGCGACTTCTTGCTCATCGGAAAGGAAATCGCGGTTGGCTGCCGCGCTGCCACGAACGATGCCGCACTCATCGCCGTTTCCTGCCAGAAATCCCTGCAGCTTCTCCTGTAGCTCTTCCAGTGAGGAGACAACACACCCGAGTCGCTCATCCAAGGCTTCCCGGCCGGCCTGCAACGTGTATGCAATGGAACGCAGATCGAGAGCAGAGCCGCCCTTTGACGGGCGGGCTTTCTTCAGAAACTCGAGGAAATTTCCTGCGAGCTCGCGCAACTGGTCAGGCTCCCGCGCCGACAGGACGATCGTGACCGGTCGATTCGCTTCGCCCGTTTTCGGCGGAGCCGAAGGAACCTCCTCAAGCCAATATTTCTGGCGATCGAACGAGTAAAGGGGCAGCGCCACCTTTGAATAAGTGTCTTCTGGTAACAGAACATCCCAACGGACCGGCACACCAGCCAGCCACAGTCTCAGCAACGCTTCATCCGGCTGATCCTTCACCGGCAGAGACACCAGGACCTGAAATCCATCCGTCGCGGGCGAGGGCCCATCCCGATCTCCGCCGATGAGCAGGATGTTCATCGGCCCCACGGGCCGGAGCGGAGAATGATTCTCTCCGCATTCATGAAGCCATGCCGCGGCGTTTTCGACAGGCGGGCGACCTCGATGTAGCTCACTGAGAATGGGATACTCGGGGCCAAGCGTGAGCAGGTCAATGCGCATCGACTCGAGGACTGGTTGCTCAGCGGTATCGGGCTCGGCCAGCAGCCTGGCACATTGTTCTCCAGTAAGGACGCCATTGTTGACCAGGGCCGTCAACTCACGCAGCTCCGGACTGGCTATTTCCAGTTTGTTCTTCAATTGCCACTTCGTCTTCAGGCGGTGAAGGCTGTTGCAGACGGCAATCGCAAAACACTTTCGCTCGGCATCCAAGTAAGATGTTGCCGCCAGCCCCTGGTCGGCATCGATGAACTTCGCGAGTTTGAGGCCGGCGCTTTCCGCCGCGCCGAACCACTCGTTGAGATACCGTTGAAACGATCCCTGGTTGCCCTGTAGAAGCTTGGTGTGTCGAACGTAGCCGTCGACTTCCTCCTGCGCGACCGTCGCGTTCTCGCATAACGACGCCAGATACTCTGGCGGCAACTCGCAGCGAGGGATTGTCTTACCCCTTAAGCTATCGTGTAAAGGGATGCCGGGCCATTCGAGAGAAAGCGAAGCCGTGGCGTTATCCAGTAACAGGAATTTTACGACCTCTTCAAGCGGAGCCATCCCGCTGACGATGGAAGCCAGATAAACGCCGCGACCGATGCTGCTCACTATCGACGGGCGGAAGCCCATTTTCATCAACGTCGCGACGTAGGCATATCCGAGCAGCAACTCGTTCGCTGTTCGCCTCTCGTCATCCCAGCGCTCCAGGTAAAAGCCGTGCCGAATCGAGCTGGATGGAAGCACACGATCCACGCGATCGACGACCGCGTCGAGTTCGGACCGGAGCGCGGGTAACCCGTCGACCAAAGGGCGGAGTTCGTGGTAACCCGAACGCGCGAACTCTCCGATTTCGAGAATCCAAGATCCAGGCATTTGTTTCGAGGGATTTTCAAACTCTTCGAGACCCTTCCTGACATCGTCGTGCGACTGAATCGTGAACCCGAACCGGTACTCGAACTGGCCTCGCGAATTCAGCAGCGTGCCACATAAATCTCTAAGGGGGATGGCATGGAACTCATCCTTCTCTGCAAAAGCCTTCCAGCATTCCACCAGCAAGCCCAGACTCTTCACCGACCGTGCCGAGATTGCGAAGACGCGGGGAAATACCAGGTGATCCGGCTCGCCCTGCTCGCGATTCAGACACGGGGGCTCCTCGACCAACACATGAGCGTTGTTCCCGCCAAAGCCGAACGAACTGATGCTGGCGCGGCGCGGAATATCCGGAGCGCACTGCCGCCATTCACAGGGACTCACTGCGGGGATAAAGGGAGTATTCGCGAAGTCGATAATCGGATTTAGCGTCTCAATGTGCAGTGTTCTCGGAATCCATCGGTTTTGCATCATTAACAGGACCTTGATCAGCCCTGCCATGCCGGCGGCTCCTTCGGCATGCCCGATATTCGACTTCACGGATCCGATGTAACAGAACCCCTTGTCGGCGGTGTGCGCACGAAAAGCCTGTGTGAGCGCCTCCACCTCGATGGGATCTCCCAACGATGTCCCAGTCCCATGAGCCTCCACGTAGCTGACGGTCCGAGGCGAAATGCCGCATTGCCGGTACGCCGCGCAAAGTAACTCACGCTGTGCGTCGATGCTCGGGGCAGTGATCGAAGCCGTCTTGCCATTGTGGTTTAATGAGGACGCCTTGATTACGCCGAGAATGCGATTCCGCCGTTCGGCCGCATGTTTTTTTCTTTGCAGCAGGACAACACCCACGCCGTCGCTGGGGACATATCCATTCGCGCTCAAATCAAAGGTTCTGCACTGGCCTTGGCGGCTGAGCATGTTTGCCTTTGAGAAGACGACGTACTTCCACGGGTGGACGTTCGCGTTCACGCCGCCCGCAATGGCATAGTCGCATTCGCCGGTCTGGAGGGATTTCACGGCCTCGTGCAGGGCAACCAGCGACGACGCGCATGCTCCATCCAGCGTGACAGAGGGCCCCGTGAGATTGAAAAAATATGAGATGCGATTCGCCAGGATTGTCTTAAAATTCCCGAGCGCCGCATAGCTGTCTATCCGTACCTCATCCCGAACCGAGATCTGTTGGTAATCGCCATTTAGCTGACCGACAAATACGCCGGTTCGGCCGGCCTGCAGTTCGCGCAGGCTGATGCCCGCGTCCTCAATGCAATGCAGAGTCTCTTCGAGCAGAAGGCGTTGCTGCGGATCCATTTCGCAGGCTTCGCGCGGTGAGATGTTGAAGAATCGGGCATCGAACTCGTCGATCCCGTCTACGATACCGCACCACTTGCTGTGGCTTTTGTTGTTGCCGCCTTCGGGAGAGTAGTACTTCGATTGGTCCCAGCGGCTGGATGGAATTTCCTGAATCGAATTCGTCCCGGCGTGCAGGTTCTGCCAGAACTGGGTGTAGTTGGAAGCGCCCGGAAAGCGGCAGGCCGCACCGATAATCGCGATGTCCCTCTCGGTGTTTCCGGGAGGCGGATCGTTCTCCGGTCCCCTCATCGAGTTATTCCCCCGGCTGGGATTAGAGATGCCGCGAGTGTTTCAAAGCTGGACGGCTTCATATAAAGGTCCTTACGGTGAGGTGATTGGGCCTGGCCTGACGAAACGATGTGCTTCGAAAGAGCGTTAATACTTGGGTGGTCGAATGCAATCGTCTCGCGCAAATTCAACTTCAACACACGGTTCAAACCCTGAATGAAACTGACAATGGATAAGGAGTTGAGGCCGACTTCAAAGAAGTTATCATCGTCGTTCGCGTCATCCTGTTCATCCAGATATAAGACCTCGCTCAACACACGCCTGACGGTTCTTCGCACTTCGCCGATTTCCGCTGCCGTTCCGCGGTTGTGGTTTTGGCTGGCGGGGTCCGGGGTGAAAAGGCGGGGCCTCTCGTTGGCTTTTGTATGCTGCTTTGGGTCCCACCCATCGTCATCGGCCAGCGGAATAAACCGCGCGGCGCGATTCGGGACGGGCGCCTCTTCACGAGTAGGAATGGCGCGATAGGATCTGCGGGCAAACGGATAAGTCGGTAAGCCGTGCAGCGGGGCGGGTCGGCCGCTTCGATAAAGAAGTTCCCAGGGGACCTCGGCGCCGGAAACCCATGCGCGGGCCAGTTTGTCCAGTTCGCCGGATTTGATCCACGACGTAAACTCATCCGGCTTCGGATCGGCTTGCCCGGTCCCGCCGTTGAACCAAACGCCCGTCGTCTCCTGCCCTGCCTGCGCCGATTCGATAGAACGAAATAGCTCCAAGGCGCTGCTCACCACACAGCCGAACCGGCACTTCATCGGCTCTCGCCCGGTCTGTAGCGTGTATGCCGCCCTGGCGACGTCGAGATCGGGGTGCAGAGCGAGGTAATTTTTCCAGGTTTCGAGGTAATCGTCGAGCACCCGCGCGCTCCTGGCCGAAAGCACAAAGATGTGCGGACCTTGTGAAGGCTCAGTGGCTGCAGCGGGGTACTCCTCGACGATCACATGTGCGTTCACGCCTCCCGCGCCGGTACTGCTGATCCCTGCGCGACGTGGCGCCGGCCGGTCACCAATCAGGATGCGTGGCCAGGTCTCGGCCTCCGTCTGGACGGAAAACGGCAGCGTAGTGAAGTCGATTCTCGGATTTGGGTCAGCCGGGAACGGCGTGGGACATAGCATGTCGTGGCGGAGTTGCAGAACCACCTTCATCAATTGCGCCATTCCAGAAACAGCCTCACCATGGCCCATCGTGGATTTCAGAGACCCAATCCGGTATGGCCCGTTTCCGTTATCGCGGCACGGGCGAAACACGTTGGCGAGCGCGGCCATCTCAATGGCGTCACCTGTTTCCGAACCGTTTGCGGCGGATTCAATGTACCCGATCGTTCGCGGATCGACGTTGGCATATTCCAGCGCGCGACGAACAACGTCCTCTTGCTGTCGAGGATTGGGCACGGTGTAGCCCATGGCCTTGCCGTTGTGATTCATGGCGCTACTCCGAACGATCGCCAGGATGTTATCGCCGTCTCGCACAGCATCGCTCAAGCGCTTCAGCACAGTGGCCGCAACTCCCTCTGAAGGCGTGAACCCCGTGCCGCCTCGCCCGAAGACCGCCGGCGTAGCGGATTCGGAAAGCATGCGGCTCCGGGAGAGCTTCCGATAGGAATTCGACTGAACATAAAGATTGACGGCGCCGACCAACGCGGCATCGATCTCGCGCCGCCGCAGGCCCTCACATGCCAGGTGGAGCGCAACCAGCGACGAAGAGCACATCGTATCTACCGGCACACTGGGCCCTTGCAGATCCAGCGCATGCGAAACACGGTTCACCAACGATGCCGCGGAAGTTCCATCTCCGATTTGAGTGATCCCCCCAAAAACGCCGAACCGCTTTCGCACACCCGGGTCAAGACGCGATGGCCTGTACCCGGCGTCTTCGAACGCGCGCCAACACTCCTCAAGGAAGAGCCGCTGCTGCGGATCCATTTCGATCCCTTCACGCGGCGAGATGTTAAAGAACAGGGGATCGAACTCGTCGATGCGCGAAACGAACCCACCCCATTTCCCGTAGCTCATGCCGTTTTCGATGGCGTGCTGGGGGTCGGACTCGAAGAAGCCGTCCAATGGCCAGCGATCTTTGGGGACTTCGGTAATGCAATTCTTTCCAGCGACCAGGTTCTCCCAGAACGCGCCCAACGAATCGGACTGAGCAAAGCGCCCGCTCATTCCGATGATGGCGATTGGCTCCCGCGGGTCTGCCCCATCGTTGCAAGCAGCGGCCGAGGGCGCCGTCGCGATGCCCGGTGAGCTGCGCGCCGGGACCGGCGAGTCGTCCAACCCCGTCCAACTCTTACAACCCGCCGCATATTTCGTGCATAAATGCTCCGCGAGTGAGCCAACCGTCGGATACTCGTAAAGCAAGGTCGGAGGCAGGGTGCCCAGAACGGCTCCCAACCGGGAACTAAATCGCGCCATGATGACCGAGTCGACCCCGTACTGGTGGAGAGGTGTATCGGATTCGATCCGGGACGCCGGCATCGCGACCAATTCCTCCAGCATTGCGTTGAGTCGGCTTACCACCAGATCGTGGAGTCGGCCTTTCGTTTCCATAAGTGGCGACACCGGGACGCCGGTCTCATTCTTCTGCTCGCCGTTGAACCAAAATCGCTGTTTCGCGAACGGATACGCCGGAAGACTGATGCGACGCGGATTCACTGCGCCATACACCGATTCCCAATCAGGCTCAAAACCTTCGACCCAGAGTTTCAGCAGTTTGGAATACTGGCGTTTTGCGACCCACAATCGGACGGCAGCCCCCAAGTCAGGGTCTCGGGATAGCAGCGTCAGCGACTCGCTCCGGCGCTGTGGGTTTCCACGATAAATCCTGACCGGCCCGTCCTCCTGTCGGATGAAAGCGCTGAGCGCACTTGTCAGTTCATCGCTCGACTCCGCCACGAATGCCAGCCGCTCTTCCATGGGCTCACGGCCGACTTGCAGCGTGTACGCAACATCCGCCAGTTCGGAAGGATGGCGCAGCAGCCAGGCATACAAGTTCTCGCAGACCGCCTTGAGCCGCTCCTCATTCTTCGCAGACAGCACGATCAAAGCAGGCTGATTGTTCGAGCGCGCCCTTTCAGGTTCCGAAATGTGCTCCTCCACGATTACATGCGCGTTAGATCCCCCGGCGCCGAACGAGGAGATGCCGGCGATACGTGGATACGTTCTAAAATCGCCATCAAGGTTGAGAGCCGGCCGTTTCCATTCCGCCAGATCCTGTTGCACCAGGAAAGGAGTGCCGGCAAACGGAATCTTCGGATTCAGTTCGCGCGCATGGAGCGTCGGCGCTAAAGCCTGGTGTTTCATCTGCAGAATTATCTTAGTGAGTCCGGCGATGCCCGCAGCCGCTTCCAGGTGTCCGAGGTTCGATTTCAGCGATCCCAATGCGCAGAAGCCCGCGTCTTCCGTATCCTTTCGGAATGCCTGGCTGAGTCCGGCTATTTCGATGGGATCGCCTAGATCGGTTCCCGTTCCGTGAGCTTCCACGTAAGAAATCGTTCGCGCGTGTACGCCCGCTTTGTCCAGCGCATCCCGGATCAATGCAGCCTGCGCCATCGGATTCGGAACGGTATACCCATTCGTCTTCCCGCCGTGATTGACGCTCGTCGAACGAATCAGCGCGTGGATGGAATCCCGATCGGCAATGGCTCGCGAAAGGGGTTTAAGCAGTATCGCACCGACGCCCTCGCCCGGAACGAACCCGTTGGCGCCGGCGCCAAAACTCCGGCAGCGGCCATCAGGCGACAGCATCTGGCTTGCACAGAGGTCGAAATACGTAGTGGGGTGGAGATACAAGTTTACCCCGCCGGCCAGCGCCATCTCGCAGTCGCCGCTGCGCAGGTGCTCACACGCTTCGTGGATCGCTGTGAGAGACGACGAGCACATCGTATCGATGGGCATGCTGGGGCCGCGAAGATTCATCACGTACGAGATGCGGTTCGCCACGGAACTGAATGACGTCCGGGGCCGAGCTCCTTTGGGCGCCCTGCTTTTCTCCAGCCGGTAAAGATCAAATCCGGTCTTGGTGATTCCCACAAAGACACCGACTCGGCTATCAAACCGTCGCGCGAGCGCCTCCCGCGTGTAACCCGAATCTTCAATCGCCTCCCACGCGGCTTGGAGGAACAATCGCTCCTGCGGGTCCATACTCATGGCTTCGAGAGGCGAAATATTGAAGAACAGCGGATCGAAATCGGCAAAGCCGTCGAGGAAGCTGCCCCATTTGCTGTAGCTGATACCCCGCTCGATCGCCTCCTCGGAATTGGGGTTGTAAAAACCATCCATCGGCCAACGATCCGGGGGGATCTCGGTCACGCAATCCCGGCCGGACCGCAAATGGTCCCAAAACAGGTCGAGGTTGTCCGCCCCGGCGTACCGGCCGCTGAGACCGACGATGGCGATGGGTTCGTCCCGCCGCGCGACGCTGGTTCGATTGCTCACACCCGCGGGCGAAGGGCTCGCCACTGTGGACGGCGTTGCCTGTCGATCCGACATTCCCGTCCAAGCCATGCACTCCCGAACATTCCGGGCCAGGAAATAGCGCGCCACTCCCGCCAAAGTGAGACATTCAAAGAACAGCGTCTGAGAAACCTCTTTAAAAACACGTTCGAGTTCGCGATTCAACCGGGTGATGATGATCGAATCGATGCCATAGCTCTCGAGTGGCTCCTGCACCACGATGCGTTCGATCGGGATCTTCGTCACCTCGCTGAATAACGCGCACAAACGCTCCTGAACTCGATCGAGAAGAAGTTCGTCGCACACGCCGCCATCCGCGCCCGGTCGCGTTTCTGTGTTCGAGCCCGCATCCAGCGCCGCGCGTTCGCTTAACTTCGCCCTGATTTTTGCCAGGTCCCCGAACAGCACCAGAACCTGTGCGCATCCCATCGCCAGCGCTTTTTCGAACGCCTCAATCCCGGTGCGAGTTCCCATTGCCATCAGACCGCTGCTTTCGGTCATTCTGGTTTTGGTGGCGTCGTCCACCGTCATCCCGCCCTTCTCCCACAGGGGCCAGTTGATCGAAACTGTAAGTCCCCGCCGAAGCGAACCAGCAACCAGGTCGTTTCGATGTTCCGCAAACACGTCCAGGAACGCGTTCGCGGTCGCATAGTCGGCTTGGCCTACGTTACCCAGGGCGCCCGCTACGGACGAGAAGAGTGCGAAGAAATCGAGCGGAATATCGCGCGTGGCCGCATCCAAGTGCAGGGTCCCGGCCACCTTGGCTGCAAGGACGGCTCTCATGTCCTCGGCAGTCTTGTTCTGGATGAGGCTGTCTCGGATAATCCCGGCGCTGTGGATCACGCCGGTGAGCGAACCGTGGCGCTGAACAATCCGCCGCACGAGTTCGTTGACGGCCTCGGCGTCGCTCACATCCACTTGCGCGTATTCCACCGTTGCGCCCAAGGATGCGATCTGGTCCAACTGCTGTGATATTGCGGGACTGCTCTCCGAGCGGCCGGCGAGAACCAGCTTTGCGAAGCGCGCCCGGGTAGCGATTTCCGTTGCGAAAACCAGCCCCAAACCGCCAGCGCCCCCCGTAACGAGATAAACGCCGCCGTCCTTCCAGGGCAGCCGCCCGCCCGCCTTGGGCGACGCTGCTTCTTCCCAGACCGCAACAAACCGTTTGCCGTCACGATACCGCACGTGAACGTGTTCGGGCCGCGCGCCGCTCTCCGAAAGTGCGGCTTTGAGTTCGGCGGGGCCGATCTCCGGATCCACTTCGATGAGTTGCCCGACGAAATTTGGGTTTTCCATCTGCGCAGTGTGGAGCAACCCGAGAATGCCGCGGTGCACGCGCCCTTCCCCGGCGCACGGAAAGACCACCTGAACGAGTGTCTTCTCCCCGCCAGTTTTGCGGAACCGGGCTCGGATCTCCTCGAATATTCGAATTGCGTGCGCCTGAAATGTGTCTGCGAGTGATCGGCCATCGCGTTCGAATTTCACGCAATGCGAGCCGGGCAGTGGCGTCGGCGATTCGACTTCACAGATGAAAATCAGGCGCTCTCGAAACGTCGGCGCCGGCCCGTCTGCGGACGCCGGGCTCTCCTTCCACACCCATTCACAAAGCAACGTGCCGATCTCAGCGCCTGGCGCGCCAGCCTGTTCGACATACGACTTAGCCGAACTGCCGTCTACCCAGTGACGCTCACGCGCGAACGGATACGTCGGCAAGCTGACGCGACGAGGCTTCGGCCGGTTATACAGCCGGTTCCACTCCACCTCGACGCCGCTCACCCACAGGCGCAGCAGTTCGTCGCCACGCGAGGCCGTTTCCCAAGCGTCCCACGCGTTTTCGAGAGCCTCGCCACTGTTACTTTTGCGCACTGCTCTCGCTCGCAGGACGCGGCTTTCGTGCCCGCTGCCGTTGACGATCAGTTCCAGGGTGCTCATCAGTTCTTCGAGCGACGTAACTGCGAATGCCATGCGCTCCGGCATCGGCTGGCGTCCTACTTGTAACGTGAACGCCAACGATTCCAGCGAGACGTCCGGCGCTTTGTCTTTCAGGAATGCCAATAAGTTTCGGACGACGTTATCCAATCGCTCCGCAGTCTTGGCAGACAGAACGATGAGGGCAGATCGCTGGGGAAACGCGGGGAGGATCGTATCGATAGCCGGAATATGCTCTTCGACAATGAGGTGAGCGTTCGCACCGCCCGCGCCGAACGATGAGATTCCGACTCGGCGTGGGACGGTCTGGCCATCAACCACCATTCGTTTCCAGGGCGCGAGCTCGCGTTGAACAAAGAAGGGCGTCTTCGAAAAATCGATTTCCCCGTTAATGATTTCCGAGTGAAGCGACGGTGCGATCTCCCCGTGCTGCAACTGCAGTAACGCTTTTGTCAAACCGGCAATGCCCGCCGCGCTCTCGGCATGGCCGATATTCGATTTCACCGAACCGATGGCGCAAAACTGCTTCGCGTCTGTGTAATGGGAGAAGGCTTTTGTCAGTCCGTGGACTTCAATTGGGTCGCCCAGCGAGGTGCCGGTGCCATGCGCCTCGATGCATCCGACCGTGCGGGGGTTCATTCCGGCTACCCCTAAAGCCTGCTCGATCACCCTGGCTTGGGACTCGGGATTCGGCACCGAGTATCCGTTAGTCTTCCCGCTGTGGTTGACCGCGCTCCCTTTGATTACACCGTAGATGTGATCGCCGTCAGCGGTGGCGGCCGCCAGAGGCTTCAGTACGACGCACCCTACGCCTTCACCGGGCGCGTAACCATCGCCGCCTTCTCCGAAGCTCTCGCAGCGTCCCTTGCTCGAAATCATGCCCACCGATGACAGCGCCACGAACTTGTCCGGCAGCAGCGAGAGGTTGACGCCACCGGCAAGTGCGACGGCATTTGCACCGTCTATGAGGCTGGAGCATGCAAGGTGAACCGCTGTCAGTGCCGAGGAGCATGCGGTGTCGGTTGTGAGACTGGCTCCTTCGAAATGGCAGATGTGAGAAACCCGGTTCGCTATGGTTCCTGCATGGTTCAAGAAGCACGTTTTTTCGTTGGCCGGCCCGAGCCCGGAAAACGACTGGTACTCCTGCCACGAGACTCCCACATAGACGCCGACTTTGCCTGCGGTCGCCGCATTCAATGACGCCGGGGTGTACCCCGAGTCCTCCAGCGCCGACCATGCAACTTCCAGAAAAATGCGTTCTTGCGGATCCATGATCTCCGCTTCACGCGGCGTGATGCCGAAGAACATCGAGTCGAATTTGTCTACGTCGTCAAGAAAGCCGCCCCACTTGCTGTATGTCTTGCCGGCGGCAACGGCCTCTTTAACGTCGGGGCAGAAGTAATCCCTCCATGCCCAGCGATCCGCCGGAATCTCGGAGATGGAATCGCGCCCCGCTCTCAAGTTATTCCAGAATTCCCGGATAGTGGTTGCGCCGGGGTATCGGCCCGCAAGGCCGATGATGGCGATATCCCGCGATCGTGGCGCGGACTCCGGAACGCGCCGCGCCGGCTCAGTAGTGGCCATGACGCTCGCATCCGCATCCGCGGATCCGTTCAGCTTACGGAACTCGATGGGGAACTTGCGCGACAGCGCGTCGATTAGCTCGCTCAGCGTGGCGCACTCGAAAAACAGAGTCTTTGGAATTGGTGGAAAATGCGCTTCCAGTTCGCGAGCCAGCTTGACGACCATCGTAGAATCGAAGCCGTATGAATCGAGAGGCGTGGACGCATCGATCTCCTCGACTCGCAGGGATACACACGCGGCCAAGATCATCTTGAATCGCGCCTCGGCTGCGTTGTCGCAGATCTGCGTCCTCTCCGGCTCCTGGGTTGCCGAAACCAGTTGCTGCCCGGACGAAAGGACTCCTGGCTTGGGAATCGGGAAGTGCTCTCTTCGAAAACGATACGTCGGCAAGGAGACGCGTTGCGGGACGTATGACTCGAAGAATGAGTTCCAGTCCACTTCCGCGCCCTCAGCCCAGCACTCGGCGACCTCGCGCCAAGCCCGCAGCCGTACGCTCTCGCTCGGATCGCGAGGGCGCCCGACCCGGCCTGAAGTCCGAATCACGCCGGGATGACGTTCTCCCCCTAAAAAGTCGCGGAAGCGCGCGCGTAATTCATCGAGACACCCCGCCCTGAAGACCACCCTCTCTCGCAGGGGCGTTCTACCCATACACAGGGTGAACATGAGGTTCAAGGCCGTGTAGCGGGCCTCCTTGCGGGCGTCCATCATCCAGTGCGATTCGAAGAAGCGAAGGTAGCTACTTACGGTCTCCAGGAGCTGTTCGGAGCTGGAAGAGGAGAGTGGAAAATAGAACTCCTCTGGCGCGACGGTCTGCGGCGCGCGGAAGTCATGCTCTTCGAGAATGAGATGTCCGAAATTTCCGCCCGCACCCGAGGAGGAGATGGTAGCCCTCCGCGGCAGCACGAACTCGTGTCCATTCACGTTCAGCCGGGGCGGCTGCCAACGCCTCTGAGAGGTCTCAAAATAAAATGGCGACCCCTCGACGGCGATGTTCGGGTTGGTTTGGTTCAAGTTGATCAACGGGACCAGCGTTTCCGAGCGGAATTGCATCACCACCTTTGTCAACTGAACGAGGGTGGACACCCCCTCGGCGTGCCCGACGTTCGATTTAACGGATCCGATCGGGCAGAACTGCTTCTTCTCCGTTGCCTGGGCGAAGGTCGCGCTCATGCCCTCGAATTCAATGGCATCGCCCAAAGCTGAGCCGTTCGCGGCGGCTTCTACGTAGCTGATGGTTTGTGGGCTGATTCCAATCTTCTCGAAGTTCTCACCGATCAACGCAGCCTGCCTCTTCGGACTCGGCGCAGAGAACCACGATGTTTTTCCTTCCTGGCCAATGTGAGTGGACTTGATGACCGCATAGATTTGATCCCCATCGTTAACGGCCTGCGGCAGGGATTTCAGGAGAACAGAAACAACCGCCTCCGCCGGAATCCACCCGTCATCCGTACCGAAGGGATTGGACCGTGGATCCAAAGTGTTGCTCAACTGCGGCGATGCCGACGTGTAATGGTCGGGATGCAGCAGCAGATTCGCTCCCACCACCAGCGCCGTCCGGCAGTCTCCCTTCTGCAAGCTCTCGCAAGCCAGATGGATCGCGCTCAAGGAGGAGGAGCATCCGGTGTCGCACGTTATCGACGGACCCCGAAAATTGAAAAAGTAGGCGATCCGCGCGTTCAGCATACACAAGTGCGTACTGAGAGGGATCAGCTTCTGGTAGTCGCTGTAGGTCAGGCCCGAGAAGATGCCTGTGCTCTCGCCTAGCTGCTTGGGGACATAACCGGCATCCTCAATGCAAGACCACGTCGTTTCAAGTGCGAGCCGCTCCTGCGGGTCGATCGCCGGAACCTCATCCGGTTTGATGCCGAAGAATTCGGCGTCAAAGGCATCATGACGGCTGACAAATGACCCAAACTTGCAACGCGTCTGGTGAGCGACAAACGATCGGCCCATTCCCGGGTGGAAATACAGTCCATGGTTCCAGCGATTCTGCGGGACCTCCTCGATAAAATTGAAGCCGTTTTGCAGTTTTTGCCAGAATTCGTAATGGTCGTCCGATTGTGGATACCGTCCGCTCAAGCCGATGATTGCCACGTCCACGGGACCGCGCAGCGGCGGCGAGACACGCTTTGCGCGCAGCGCCTCGCGTTGCTCTTCCGTGAGCAATTCCAGCAGTTCCGTGGTCTTATTGTTACAAGGCCGCGTCATACGGTTGCAATCTGAACCCGTGGCTTGAAATGACCTTCCAATTTCGCGAAGATCAGGTTCTCGTGTTCGCTGCTCAATCCGAGCGGGATTGCCAACCTGACGCATCGATCGAGCAGAGTGCGGCGCTGCTTGCCGCTCTGGTGCATCGAGGCGCGAATGCCGGTTTGAACGAACAGATCTTCCAGAAATGCCTTCTTACCGCTGCCATTCGGCTTCGCCGTAAAAGCGCTCGCGTCCAAAACGACAGCATGCCCACACGCAGGGCGCAGGATTGGAACACCCGTCAGCATCTCGTTTAACCGCTCGGTAAATGCCAGTTGTCGCGATATCAAACGCAAAATGTGGTCGCGATCGGAAAGCGCCCGCAGGACGATGTCTCTCACTTCGGCGGTGGACTCACCCGTCACCGGCGGCTGCAGTTTGCTTATCTCCTCTGCCAGCGAATCGTCATTGGTTGCGATCAGGCCTCCGCGCCACGCGGTGAAATCTTTCGTCAAACTCGTCACCACATGGTCCGCTTGCGCGACGAGGCGCCGGACGATTTCCCAAACCTCCAATGATCGGCACTCCTCCTCATATCGCTTCAGCAAAACCGCGTTGCGCACAATGCGCGAAGTGTCCAGAACCAAAGGCACGCCACGGGCAACCAGGATCTTCCGGAGAGCTTCAAGGTGCGATAGCCGAATCGGGTGGCCGCCGCTGGCATTGCTCAATAGCTCAATCCCAACCATCGCTACGCCGCCGGGTTCCAGCGCTTCTTCCAGCCGTTCGAGATCCATCTCCCCCTTGAACCGATACTCGGCGTTTGAAAGCGCTGACGGATGCGGACGTTCGATCACTTCGAAGCCGTTCTCAAGTTGGCGCTGTAACGTGGTTGTCCATGGGACAGTCGTGAGTATCTTCTCCTTCGACTTGGGAAACGCACGGTAAAACAACGATTCGGCGTCTCGTCCCATGCCGGCAAAAATCAAGTGCTTGAAAGGAAAGATGGTCCTGAGTATGTCATCGGAAGCCGGCGCGGGGCGCGACTGGATCGAGGCAATCTGGTCCTCGATCCCGCTTGACCGCGCGGAATGCCACGAGTCTGTGATCAGATCGAGCGGGTTATGACTATAGTCGAGCGCCTCCAGCTTATTTCCTCTGCGCAGCAGTTCGATTCGCGTCTGTTCGCCCCCCTCCGCGGCCTTGTCAACTGCGATTCGTGAAATTTCCTCTTTCAGTTGAGCCACTGTCAGCGAGTTCTGATAGAAAACAGGCCAGTACTGCGTGACAAGGGACCATGGTGCGGACTTCGGCAGGTAAGCAAAAATCGGCTGCTCCTTGCCCGCGAACTTCTTCTTGAACTGATAGTTCGTGCGCCCCTGTTCGAAAATCCGTCCTAACAACGTCTGTCGTTCATTCTGTTCCCGCAACCACGCCCAACCCTCGGGAGCGGTCCGCGGGTCCCCCTCACACGCGAACGGGAACCAGGTCAACCCCAGGGAAAAGAACTTCACGCCGTCTGCCTTGAATCGCTCGATCAGCGTTGCAATCGCATATTCCATGTGCCCGAGCGGCGCCTGATCGGGGTCATAGAATTCCTGATCCATCACCATCCTTCCGCCTTCGCCTTCGCCCAGAACGATCACCGAACACAGCCGGTCGTCGTGGTAGGTGAGAAACGCGCGGTGCGCGGCCGGCAGCTTCCGCTCGAGCAGGTCTCGCATGCACTCGAAGGTGTGGCGGATGATATTTCCCTTGCCTTGGCTCCAGCAGATCATCAGGTCTCGCATCTCCTTAAGCGGTAAAGCCCCGGCAGGATTGTATTCGTCGCACCTGACGCGCCCCGAATTCCTGAACTTCTCGACCAGATAGCGGGCTCTTCGCATTCGTCCGCCCGTCAGTTTGAATCCGGTGATGTCAATGTCTTGCCACACGCCTAAGGGGGCGAGTTTAAAGCCATCGTGATCGGCCCAGTCGTGATATTGATCCACCAGCAGAACCCGGCAGCCTCGCTTCTCCGAATAACTGCACAGCTCCGAAAAACTGCCCTTCTCAACCGGAAGCAACGGTATCAGCAGACGATTCGGCTCATCTATCGACAGACGCAAGTAGCGACTCCGGTCCGGCGTGATAAAAAAGTGCGGGTATAGCGAGCGCTCATAGCCCGCCGGCGGCTGCCTGGAATCGATCTTTGCGATCCAGGCGTCCGCTTCGGGCTGGTTCTTCCGTTCATTTTCGTGAACGACAATCGGTTCGGTACTGTCCGGCGAACTCAGGCCGAAGACGTTCAGGATCCGCGCGAGATCAGGTTGATAAGACATGCGCCGCTCGTTCGCCAGCATTTCGAGCCGGGCTTCGGTGTACGGCGTGGGATTTCGGAGCCGCCGCAGATTCGTTTCTTCCAGCATCTGCGCAGAGCCGGCAGAATCCGCTTTTTTCACTTTGAACAAGCAATAACTGACCCAGCGGTCGCGCAATGAGACCGCTTGTTGCCCATATTTCTTTAACGGCCCCCGTAGGGACTCGCTTAACGCCGCCAAATTGCGATCAATGTCGGGATCTTCAAGAAAGTTCTGGATTTCCTGACTCGCGTCAATTACTTCCTCGACACAAAGGGTATTGCCGCTAAATAGCCCTGCCCATTCCTCGACATGACTTACCGTCACATCCAGGACCGGGTCGTGCATCCGCCGCTTCCCGTTGACGACGAATTCCGCGAACACGATTGTTCCCGCGGGCGCGAGCGCGGCGGAAAGTTTTGCCAGCAGCTTGTTTTTGCTTTCGAAAGCGGTCAGAAAGTGCATCACCTGGATGCTCAGGATAAGATCGTAGGGGCCGGCATACCGGTGGGTGATGTTCTGTTCGCGATAGATCTTTACGCGGTCTTCCAGTTTCTGGTCCCGGACGATCCGCTCTGCAAACTCGGCTTCTGCGGCCGAAACCGTAAGACCGTGCGCAACTACATTGCGGTTCATTCGAGCCAGTTCCATCAGGTCGATCCCGGTCCCGCATCCGATATCCAGGACCTTTCTGAATCTGGCGATGTCCTCCTCAAACAACATCACTTTGCGCATTTCCAGTTGCTGCTGAACCACGAAGCGCGCATGATCAAGGCAGCTTTGCGGATCAAGCAACAACTTAGATAACGAAAACCCGCTTCGCACAGATGGGAAAGGCGCGAAGCATTGGAATGGAGCATCGGGAAAATGCAGGCTATCGTCACCGGCGATTTCCGTTCCCGCGTGGACGATGCCATTCAAACCGGCCGCATTGATGATTTCGTCCAAGGTGAAATCTGCGAGTCCGGCCTCGCTACGGACTGGCAGAGCCTGTTCGTCAATTCGTTGACGAGGCCTTTCGGCGCGCTTTTCAGGCGCAGACCCCGGCGGAGCGGATCGCGCTTTCTCAGGAGGCTCTTCCCGTGGTAGCACGCTGCCCAGGGATGCCGAGTGCGCCTTCACAAAGTAGTCAGCCAGCTCGTTCAGGGTGCCATATTCGAAAAAGAGAGTCTTCGATAGGTTCGTAAAACGCTTATTCAGCCTTTTGTTGATCTCCAGAACGAGGATCGAGTCGAGGCCGTATTTCTCCAGGGCCTCATCGCCTCTCATCTGGTCCGGATCGACCTTGAGCGTCTCAGAGATGATCTGCTTCAGATAAGCGAATGTGCGCTCTCGCAGGGTTTCCGGTCCCGCTTTCGAATCCCGAGGGGCAACGGCCTGCTGGACCTGGGTTTGGGAAGCAGCAGTCGCCTTTTGAAGCGCGGTCTCGATGCGCGACGGCGATCCTGAAACCACTACCGTCCGAGGCCGTCCTGCGCTCAGTGCGTCGTAAAAAGCGGAGATCCCCGCAGCGGATGACATGGCCCTCATCCCCATGTCCTGCTCCAGCCGTTCCTCAGTTGCCCGGTCGATCCGCATCCCTCCGTCTTCCCAAAGAGGCCAGTTGATGGAATAGAACGAAACGCCCCCCGCCTGCTCCTGATATTCCGCAAACGCGTCGAGAAACGCATTGGCGGCCGCATAATCGGCTTGTCCCACGCTCCCCAACGCGCCGGCTAACGATGAGAACAGCACGATGAAGTCGAGCTTCTGGCTCCGGGTCGCTTTTTCCAGGTTGACAACGCCGGCCACCTTCGGACCCAGAACCTCCAGGCATTGGTTGGCCGGCTTCCTGAGGATGAAATTGTCCTTGATAATTCCGGCCGCGTGAAGGATTCCATCGGGTCCACCAAATGCCTTATTGATATCGCCGATGAGGCTCGCGACCGCCTGCTCGCTGGTCATGTCGACCTGCCGGTATTCGATGCGCGCACCCAGAGATTCGATTTGCTGCAACTCTTGCCTTCGGCCCTCGCCCAGGGCGGAACGACCGGCCAGAATCAGCTTTGCTCCCTTCACTGCGCCCGCGATTTCCCGCGCAAAGATCAAGCCAAGGCCGCCGGCGCCGCCGGTAATCAGATAAACGCCGTTCTCCTTCCACGGAATGGCGGGCGCCTTTCCGGAGATCTTCTCTTTTTCCAGCGACAATATGAGCCGCCGGCCTGCCTGGTAGCGAACTTCCCTGTCCTCAGGACTTCTGCCGTTCTCGAGAATTGCTCGCGGCAGGTCGTCTTCACGGTCCAGTTCAATTAATTGCCCCTGAACTCTCGGGTTTTCAAGCGACGCGGTCCGCAGCATTCCTGACAGGCCGCGGAACAGTGATTGATCTTTCCGCGCGAAGGTCACCACTTGAATCAAGGCGGATTGGTTCGATTTCTCCTCGAGGACTATCTGTAGCTCCTCAAGCAAGCGTACAGCGTAGTGTTCGAAACGTCTTTCGATGCCTGTTTCACCAGACGAAAGTTCGACGAGCTTCAGTCCCCTGACTTCCGCCTGTAAGCGCTCGCGCCAGGATCGTTCGGGCTCACAAATGATGACCACGCGTTTCCACGGTTCGCTGTTGCGATCGCCCTCTGGCACCGGATATTCACGCCATACCGGCCGAAAAGCTAGCGTTTGCCGGTCTGGCGGAACCTCGCTTTTCATTGCCCGGCAGGTCAATCCGGCCATCCGAATCCGGACGTTCCCATGATCGTCACAAAGATCGATATCGAACTTTTGCTCCTGCGCCTCGCCGTGTCCTTCAGCCCGCGTTTGAATGACCGCCCACGCCCCCAGGGGACATGATCCGAACCACTTGAGCGAATCGAGCGCATAGGGGACCGACAGCCCTGACTCCGGCGACGCGCCCTGCTGCAGGCTAAAACAGATGGACGCCTGCAGCGCTGCATCGAGCATGCTGGGATGAAGGAGGAAACGCTCCCGTGTGTCACTCACACTGGATGGCAGCGTCAACCTCGCGACGACCAAGCCGTCTCCGGCGTACAACTCCTGGATTCCTCGATGCGCCGGACCATACTCAATCCCTACTTGCTGGTAAGCGTGGTAGCACTCCTCCGGCGAAAACCGCCGCGGACAGGCCGCGATCAACGCGGACAGCTCGCGGCTGGGACTGTCGTTCGAATCCGTCTCGCTCGCCTCGCCCTGGCTATGCAAGAGGAGGAGGCTATCGGACGACAACTCGGTATGCACTTCGTACCGAATTCGCCCGCCCTCCTCGCGCGATACAAGGACATGAACCTCCGTGGTCTGGCCGGCCGCCACGAGCGGACGCGCCCACACGAAATTCGTGAGCTGTATTCCTGAACGCGCGCCGCCCAACAATTCGATCGCAGCCCGGGCCAACTCCAGGTGCGCCACGCCGGGAAGCACCTTGCTTCCCTTCACCCTGTGATCCGCGAAGAAAAACTCGTCGCCCGTAAACGTCGAACTGAATCGGAGTTGCTGGAAATCCGATGTGTTTCGATGCGCCAGCGGATGGAGCGCAGTCGACTTTGTGGCGCCCTCCCCAGCGCCGGCCCTCTGCTCCACCCAGCACCGATCCCGAGCAAATGGATACGTCGGCAACGAAATCCTGGAGTACCCCTCGTCGAATAGCTCCCGGTAAGAAAGCCGATAACCTTGCACGTACAAATCTGCTACCGTGGAGAGGTTCTCCAGGTACTCCGTCCCGTTCTGCGGCGCGCGGCACGCCTGTACACACTGGTTTCCGAAGCGTTTCAGAGAGGCTTGTTCCCGGAACTCCCCGTCCAGAACCTCTTTCACGTAGACAGTGGCGTGCTTCCCTTTTTGCAGCCACTTTTCCAGAGACGCGATCAGTTCTTTCAGGCTGCGGGCTACGCACGCGAGCCGGTGGCTCCTTAGATCCCGCCCGACCATAAGCGTGAAGCTCACGTTGCCCAGGTCGACTCCCGTCTCCGACTCGCAGAATCTCAACAGGTTTTTTACCTGCGTTCGCAATTGATCCGATGTTCGCGCGGAAAGGGTGATCAGATACCCCGGCAGATCTGCGTGCCTTCGGTCAACCGCCGGCACTTCTTCCACTACAAGATGCGCGTTTGTCCCACCGAACCCGAACCCGCTGATCGCGGCGCGGCGGACGCCGTTCTCTTCCACGTGCCACGGTTTCAACGCTGAATTCACGAAGAACGGACTGGCCTCAAAGTCGAGCGCGCGGTTAGCCTTCTGAAGTGAAGCGACGGAGGAATCGCCCGATTGCAGAGTGACAGCAGGACTTTCATGAAGCCCGCCGCACCCGCCGCGGTAGCCGCGTGACCGATGTTGGTTTTCACCGATCCCAGCGCGCAATATCCCTTTCGATCGGTGTATGCGCGGAACGCACGGCAGAGCGCCTGAAACTCGATGGGATCCCCTAGCGTCGTTCCGGTCCCGTGGCTCTCCACCATTCCAATCGAATCAGGATTGATCAGAAACTCGTCATAAACTTCGCGCTCCAAGGCCTCCTGAGATTTCGCGCTCGGTGCGGTGATGCCGTTGGACGCGCCATCCTGGTTCAGTCCCGATCCGCGGATCACTCCATAAATGTGATCGCCGTCCGCCAGAGCTTCGCTGAGCCGCTTCAACAGGAATACGCCGGCGCCCTCGCCTGGAACGAAGCCATCGGCTTGCTCGTCGAAAGTGTGGCATCTTCCGGTTGGCGAAAGCATGCCCGCCTGATTGGCCATCCGGTAGAACTCGGACGTAGATTGAATAAACACGCCGCCCGCCAGCGCATAATCCGTCTCTCTCGTCCACAAGCCTTGGCAGGCAAGATGGATGGAAACCAGCGAGCTCGAGCAGGCCGTGTCCACCGAGATCGCGGGACCTTTCAGGTTCAGATAATATGCGATGCGAGCCGGCACCACCGAAGGCGAGTTCCCCCAGAACGCCTGCGCCGGCGGCGGTGTCGTAAACAACCTCGGATAGTCGCCGGCCGCACAGCCAACATATATGCCGCAGCGCTTGTCCCGAATGGCGTCGCCCGCGTAGCCAGCGTCCTCCAGAGCCTTCCACGCCTCTTCGAGGAACACACGCTGCTGCGGATCGGAGTACGTGGCTTCGACGCCGGAGATGTTGAAAAATAGCGAATCGAATTTGTCGATGTCGTTTAGGAAACTTCCGTACAGACAATCGTGGCCGGTAGACCAGCCTTGCGCATAGGCTTCCGACAATTCCCATCGGCTTACCTTTTCGACCAGGTCGGTTCCAGCGGCCAGGTGCTTCCAGAAGTCCTTCGGCGTGTCCGAGTTCGCGAAGCGCCCGGCCATTCCGATCACAGCGATCGGCTCCTTGGTCGAGACGTTGTTTCGGGGCGCGTTCGGTCGCAGCAACTCCTGCTGGACAACCGGGTTCAATTGTTCGGCTGCCCACGGCGCGGCCGATACTTCCACTTTCGAACCGTCATCCTCAAGCAGGCGGCTGATAGCGGCGCCGTTTTCTGCGACGATGTGCCGCGCCAGGAGGTCGACATTGTTGTAATCGAACAGAACCGTGGTCGGCAATTCTATCCCGCAGTCATTGTTGATCTGGCCAACCAACTGAACCGCAACGATCGAATCGACGCCGTACTCTGAAAAACTTCGGTCGGCGCGAATATCTCGCTCGTCCATCATCAGGGCTTCCGAGACGCGCTCACGGAGCAACGAGCGCACATGCTGCTCCACCATCTGATCCGTGACGCTGAGGCTTCCGGATACGACGGACTGTCGCCCAGGCTCCTGCATTTGCGGCGCCGGCAGTGCAGCGGCGCAAGGCTTCTCCGAAGCAGCCCCGGCTTCCGTTTGCGCGATGATGATCTGCTGGTCTAGCCCTTTCGCTTCAGCCGCCGGGAACAGGATACGATGAAATCCTTCGCCATTCAGCGCTTGTTCCCAGGACTCCGCAGTCAATGCGGGGCAACCGGGTATCCGCCGCGGCGCATCTTCATAGAGCCACCACCCGTCGAGTAAGCCGAACGTCAAGTGCGAGAACAGGGAATTGCGGCTCAATTCGTTCAACAACAGCAGACCGCGCTTTCGCAGGGTGGCTTTGGCGTTGCGCAGAGTCTCGCGAATGTCTTTAGTGGCATGCAGCACGTTCGCCGCGATCGCCACGTCAAAGTGTCCTGTGGGCACCCCCTGCCCGTCCGGCGCCTTGCTGACGTCGAACAGCCGAGTGGTTAGATACGAAGCTCCCGGCGCGTATTTCTTCTGCGCGTGATGCAGAAATGCGACGGAGATATCCGTGTAGCAGTACAACTCCACATGACTCTCGTACCCCTGGAGGGCTTGCAGTACGGCGGCGGTTGTCCCGCCGGAGCCGGCGCCGATTTCGAGGATGCGAATCCGCGCGCCGGCGTCTCTCGTAATCCGTTCCTCGAGGTACGCGACGACTGCTCGCGCCAGCACGTGGTTGAAGAAATTGGCTATGCTGTTTCCGCTATAGATGCCCTCTACAAGAGCCATCGAAGACTTCGGAAACATAACATCTGTCGCTAATTTCTTGCCGATCAGAATCTCCGGCAGCGCACGCATCGTGGCTTCGGCCAGCGCCACCTGTACTCGCAGGTCCGGATCCTGATTCCAACGCGGCTTATCCCGATCCCAGTCGAGCCAGAGGGATGCGAGTCCCGGCGGGTTCGGTTGAGTCAAGGCTCCAGTGCTTGTCAGGATATTCAGGCTTTCCTGCCACCAGGGCTCGAATCGCTTTGTGTAGGTCCCATCTAATTCGCGGATACTGCTGCGCAGCAGCCGTAGAAGGCAGCCCTCCATCTCCGCTCGGGCAGGTGTGTGAATCGCCGGTGGTTCAGCCGGCTTTTCAGCGAGTTTCTGCGCAATGCGTTCGAGTAACGCTTCTTCGTCAGGGGCCTGATCGTGGGGCGCCGTTGACTGCGAGCGCGGATGAAAGGCCCGCACAGAGAGGCCCTTGGTGCTTACCCGAACCCGGCCTTCGTCGTCGCACAAATCGAAATCGAGGCGTTGGAACTCCTCGCTTGCGGCCCCCCGCTCAGCGGGACGAACCCATACCCACCCGCTTTCCGGAGAGCGGCCGAAAACCTCCAGCGATTCGAGAGCAAATGGCAGGTGCAAAGCATCGCCCGGGCCCGTCTGCAGTGGCAGCGCCGCAGCCGCCTGCAGCGCCGCATCCATGATGCTGGGATGCAGCACGAACTCGCTCCCCCGCGCGCCGACGCAAGCGGGCAACGATAACTTCGCGAGCACCTGCCCATCGGCCACGAACACTTCTTCGATCGCCCGAAAGCTCGGGCCCAACTCCAGGCCTTTGCCGCGCGCGCGCTGATAGAATCCGGCTCCGTCTACCAGCCGGCGTTGACAGACCCGTTTCAACGCATCAAGATCGAGCCGTCGTGCTCCACTCGGCTTTGCAGAAGCTGCGGTTCCTTGCGCATGTAGCACTCTTTGAGACCCTTCGGAAGTCGTATAGATCGCGTAGTTAACGCCTTTGCCATTGCGCGATAGCCGAACATGGACCTGCCGCGCGACGCCGTTGATCGCAATCGGCTGGATCCAGGCGACGTTCCGAAAATGCCAGCAGGCATCATCGTCATTCGCTGCGCCAGCGGCTCGCGTTAACGCGGCCCGAGCCATCTCTAGATACGCTACGCCCGGCAGAATCCGCTGGCCCTTGACGACATGGTCAGCCAGGAAAAACTCGTCGCCGTTCAGCCACGAGCTGAATCGAAGCTCGTTCAGATCTGACGTGTTGCTCTGGGCAAGCGGATGAAGCGCTGCCAGGGCGGGGGCCGGAGCCGCAAGAGTCTTTCCGGCGCGGAACTTCTTCCGCAAATACGGATACGTAGGCAGCGAAATGCGGTATGGCAGAGGGTCGCCGTACAAACTGTTCCAATCGACTTGTCCGCCCGCTACCCACCGCCGCAGCATGCGGTCATACTCTCTGCTTCCGGTCCGTGCTCGCGAATCCGCCGGCTCAGGTTGGACCGTGTCGTCATTCCCTCCGGCCTGTCCGCGATAGAAGTTCGGATGCTCCGGCTCCCGCAGAAAGAGCTCGAGTTTCTCCTCCAGTTCGGCCACGGAGGAGGCGACCATCGCAAGCCTCTCCTCGAACGCTTCTCTCCCTTCCTGAAGCGTGTAGGCCAAATTGTGAAGGTCGACGGTTTCACGGTTCGCCCGCACCCAATCGCGGAGTGTCTTCACGGTCTCCGTAAGCCGGTCTTCCTGTTTCGCCGATAATACGATCAACGCCGGTTGTTCGGGTCTGTCTCTCACCGGCTTCGGCGCCGAATGTTCCTCAATCACTACGTGGGCGTTCGTGCCGCTGAATCCGAATGAACTGACAGCGGCCAGCCGCGCCCCCTTGGAGTTCTCCGGCCAGTCGATCAAACTGCGAGGAACAAAGAAGGCGCTTTGTTCAAAGTCGATCTGCTCGTTGGACGCGCTGAAGTGAATCGATGGCGGAATCTTTTTTGCCCATAGAGCGAGCAGCACCTTGATCAGTCCCAGGACTCCCGCGGCGGCGGTCGTGTGGCCGATATTCGCCTTCACCGACCCGGTAGCGCAGAACTGCTTTCGATTCGTGAATTTCTCGAAGCACCGCTGAAGAGCATGAATCTCGATCGGATCGCCGAGGTTTGTCGCCGTGCCATGTGTCTCGACATATTGAATCTCCTCCACCGGCACCTGACTGTCGCGGTATACCGACTCTTCCAACTGGCACTGCGAAAGAAAGCTGGGAACCGTGATGCCGGAGGTCTGCCCGTCCTGATTGGTCCCACTGCCGCGAATCACGCCGTAAATTTGATCGTGATTGCGCTCGGCATCCTCGAGTCGCTTCAGAATGACGATCCCGACTCCATCGCCTACGACGATACCGTTCGCATCCTTGTCGAACGGGCGGCATTCGCCGTTTGGAGACAACATTCGGGCGTTGTTCATGCACAGGAATGCCGCTGGATGGGTGTATAGTGTGATCCCGCCGGCAATGGCCAAATTGATTTGATTTGCTTTTAACGCCCGGCACGCCAAATCCACGGCCACCAGAGAAGATGAACAGGCAGTATTTACCGCGAGGGCTGGGCCCTTCAAATCCAGGTAGTATGCAATGCGAGCCGCCATTATGCTCGTGTCAGCGCCCAACATCGAGAAGTGGGAATAGTCGCTGATTGGCGACGCGGCGCCGTTGGTCCCGATGAAAGTCCCGACCGGCTGCCCGCGCAACCGTGAGGCGGAGCACCCCGCGTCTTCCAGGGCGCGGTAGCTCTCTTCCAAAATGATCCGCTGCGCCGGATCCATCGCAGCCGCTTCCTTGGGGCTGATATTGAAGAAGCCTGGATCGAAGAGTTCGAGATCGTCCATCGCTCCGTATCGCGCAGCAATCGGCGTGGTCGAATGGCGACGGAAGAAGTCGAGCCAGTTCGGATCGTCGATTTCGCGGATCGCTTCCCTACCTTCGCCGATTAGCCGCCAGAACTCGCCGGCATTCCTCGCGCCAGCGCACCGGCAGGAAATGCCGACAATGGCAATGTCGACGCGCTTCTCCGGCGCCGCGTGCTTGACGGCGACGCCCACTGGCGACGTCAGCGGAACGAGCTTGGCAAGGTGCTTCCCTAACTCCCCCGCAACATGTGTCGTCAACTCGCTGAGATTGGAACATTCGAAAATCAGACTGGTCGGCAGATGCAAATTGAGCCGGACGTTGATTGCTTCCGTCAACTCAACTGCATTTACCGACCCGATCCCCAGGTCTTCAAAGGGCGTCCGCACCAGGTCTTCCCGGCTGAATCCAAGCACTTGCGCAAACACCTCCTCCAACGTTCTCCGTAAGGCGGGGTCGGCGGGTTGCTGCGATCTCTGCACGGGAGCCGGCGGATTCGGGGGATACAGGGTCGGGCATGGCCCTGCCTGCAGCCTACGCAAAGCTTCGGGGTAGGGTGTCGGACCCGCCAGCATCCGGGCATTGTGTTCGCGACGCTCCGCAACGCTGAGCGCACTCTTTTTTAAGAGCGTCAGAAGACAGTAGCTGATCCATCCCTTCTCCAACGACATGGCCTGGTTGGTATAGTTCCGGTACGTGTCCTGCGCGATTTTCGGCAGGCCCGCGACGCTCTGCTCCACTTCCGGGTCATACAGAAAGTTCGCAATCTGCGGCGAGACATCGATCACCCGATCGATACAGAAGCCGGCGTCTGAGAGAAGTTCAATCCACTCGGCACGCGTCGGGATACTGATCTCCACTCGCGGATCCGCAATCGCTCCCCGCAAGTTGCCGATGAAGTCCATCAGGAGCACGGAACCCTCTTCGCGAAGCGCGCGCCCAATGTTCTCGAACAACGCCTGCTTGTTGCGGATGTGGAAGGTGACTTCGATTCCGATGATCAGGTCGTAGCTTCCGGGAAAGCGATCCTTGGAACTGTCGGCACAAAAGATACGCGCCCGCCCGGCGAGGCCCTGGTCTGCGATGCGAGCATTCCCCAGATCGGCTTGCGCGCGAGTGATGGTAAATCCGTCTGCCTTCAAGTGAGGATATTGAGCGGCGAGCTGAATCACATCCGTTCCGTGCCCGCAGCCAATATCCAACACCGCGGAGACTCGCTCGAAGTCAACTTCCGCGAACAGCACCTGACGCATCTCGATCTGTTTCGACTTCAAAAGCGCCATCTGCTCCGGGTATTCTTCTGGCTGGAGAAATACACGGCTCATCGAAAAGCCGGGCACTCGTTCTTCGAAGGGACAGAAGGTCAGATACTCTTCTCGATGCTTTCTCTCGGCGTCCTTTGCCCAGAGCGTATAGAACTCGACCGCCGGGTTCTCCGCCCGCTCTTCGGTGGGTGCCGGCTTCACCTCGTTGGCGCCGCCGCCGATCCAGCAGGTTCGTTCGGCGAAGGGGTACGTCGGCAGGCCGTTCGAGCGGACAGGCCTGCGGCCTTTATATAAGTAAAGCCAGTCCACCGGGTTGCCGGCGGTCCATAACTCGGCCAGCTCCGCCAAAGATGAGGCTTCAAGGGCCCGGCGCACGCGCTCGGGGTGACAAACCGCTTTCTTCCCGTTCAAGTCCGCCCAGAAGCAACTGCTGTTCGAGACAGGGAGTTCGAGCCAACTCTTTAATTGGCATAGCGACTCGTCCAGATCGCGCGCCACAATTGCCAGCCGGCATGGCATCGGATCACGTCCGGCCTGGAGGGTATAAGCGATCGAACCAAGCGATTGCGGCCGATTCTCATCCAAGTACCCGATCCAACGGCGCACGTATTCCTGCAATCGGTCCAGGCTCCTCGCCGACAGTGTCAGCAGCGCCGGCGAGTCCGACTCAGTGAAATCACGCCGCGCGCTATCGGGCGCATACTCTTCGAGGATCACGTGCGCGTTCACACCACCGGCGCCGACGCTCGTGACGCCCGCACGGCGCGGCAACTCGACGCCGTCCATTGTGATCGGCTTCCACTCTTCGACGCGCGTTTGCGGGGTGAACGGCAACCGATCAAAGTCGATGTTCGGATTCAGATCGCCGTTCACCAGCGTCGGGACCAGGGTCCGATGCTGCATCGACAGGACAACCTTGGCTATCTGCGCCATGCCGGAGACTGATTCCCCGTGGCCGATATTCGGCTTAATCGAACCTAGCCGGTACGTTGTCTCAATCGAATGTCGGGCGCTGAAAGCTTTGATGAGACCGGACATTTCGAGCGCGTCGCCCATGGCCGATCCAGTCGCCGCGGCTTCAATGTAAGCAATCGACGCCGGATCGAGACCACTCTGTTCAAGCGCCGATCGAATCGCCTCGGCCTGCTGATTAGGATTCGGAGTCGCATAGCCGGCCGTCTTTCCGTCATGGTTCACGGCGCTTCCGCGAATGACCGCATAGATGGCGTCTCCATCCGCGACGGCCCGGCCCAGCGGTTTCAGCACTGCAACTCCGACACCTTCGCCCGGAACGAATCCGGTTCCCGACGCGCTGAAAGCTGCGCTATCCACCGTGTTTGACAACAGTTGCCTGGCCGACAGGCCCACATAAGTGGACGGGTGCAGATAGAGGTTCACGGCGCCCGCGATCGCCATGTCTCCACGCCCGTAGCGCAGGTACTCGCATGCCTCATGAATGGCCACCAGCGCCGAGGAACACATCGTGTCGATCGGCATACTCAGCCCCTGGAGATTCAAATGGTGCGATACCCGATTGGCCACGGACGCAAAGGAAGTCGTAGGCAAGTGCGTCGCGGTTTGCGGTCCCAGCAGATCAAAGCCGAGCTTTGTCACACCCGCGAAGACGCCGGTTCGCCGCCGCTGTTCGGGTGTTAACTGCGAAGCGGCATAGCCCGCGTCTTCCAAAGCCTTCCAGGATTCCTGAAGGAATAGACGCTCCTGGGGATCCATGTTCTCGGCATCGCGCGGCGTGATTCCAAAAAACAGAGGGTCGAACTTATCGAAACTAGCCAGAAACCCGCCCCATTTTCCGCAGCTTTTTCTCAGGAGTGAAGCCTGCTTCGGGTCCGGACAATAGAATCCCTCCAGCGGCCATCGGCTGGCCGGTATTTCTGTGATGCTCTTCCTGCCGGCCTTGAGATTCCGCCAGAATTGCGCAAGGTTATCGGCTTCGGGATAGCAGCCGCTCATACCGATGATTGCGATCGGCATCGCATGGTTTGGAGGCGACGGCGAATGCTCTACTGCCGGCACGACAAATGCATTCGGAGTTGGTTCCGGAACAGCGCGGGCGCCGGCCCACTGACTGCATTGTGTTGGATAGTTCTGGACGAACTCGGCGGCAACATCGTTCAGCGTCTCACATTCGTAAAAGATGGTCTTCGAGACCTCGCCAAGGACAACGCTGACTCTTTGGTTCAGACGAGTAACCAGAAACGAATCGAGGCCATAACTCTTCAGTTCCTCGTCCGTTTCAACCTGTTCGTCCCGGAGCTTGGTAACGTCGCAGAACAGGCGCTTTAGCCGCAGCAGCACTTCGCCCTTGAGTAGCTGCGGGTCCGTCGTCGCGCAGGATGCTGCGACGGTCGGAATCCGGGACGCCGCAGCAAGATGCCGTGCGATGGACTCGGGATTCCCCGCCGCGACCAATACCTGCGACGCCTCCGCAGCGAGCGCCTGACGCAACGCGAGAATTCCGGATCGCGCGTCCATGGCAACCATGCCGGCGCGCTCCGCCATCATGCCCTCAATCGCCTCGGTCACTTTCATGCCACCGTCTCGCCACAGAGGCCAATTGATGGATACTGTCAACCCGCTGCGCTTCCCTGCTTTGACCAGAGAGTTGCGATGCCGCGCATAAGCATCCAGAAACGCATTCGCGGCCGCATAGTCCGCTTGCCCAGCGTTCCCGGCAACTCCCGAGACAGAGGAAAAATAGACGACGAAATCGAGAGCCATCGTCTGAGTGGCGCGATCGAGATTCAAAGCTCCGGTGACCTTCGCCGACAGAACCGCCTTCACCTCTTCGGCGGTCTTGTATGGAATGTAGTTGTCGCGAGTGGATCCCGCGCAATGGATGATGCCGTTGAGTCTCCCGTTTTCAGCCTCAAGGGCGGAAATGAGCGTGACGACTTCGTCGTTCGCAGCCACGTCGACTTGTTTGTAGTGGACTCGCGCGCCGCGGGCTCGGATGGAATCCAGATGCCTCTGCTTCTCTGCCGTAAGAGTGGAACGGCCAACCAGAATCAGCGTCGCGTTTCGCGCCCCGTCGGCGATCTCCGTAGCCACCATAATCCCCAGAGCACCGGCTCCGCCGGTCACCAGATAAACGCCCCCGTCTTTCCATGGCCGCGGTGATGCCGGATTCAGCGGTTGCCGATGCCAGGTCAGCGCCATCATCCGCCCGTTTTCGTGGATCATGTGCCCGGCCTGAGGACGAGTCGCACCCTTGCTGATGAGCTCTAAAATGCGATCGGCAGAGTCATTGCAACCTGCTTCGATCAACTGCGCCGTAATCCTCGGATCCTCCAGCCGCGCGCTGTTCAGAATCGCCTTCAGTCCGCCGAAGAGCCGCTGTTCACCGTCGCCGGCCACGACCAACTGAATGAATATCGATGCCCCGGGACTCGCCGCCCGAAGCGCGCGGATCGAATCCAGAGTCTGGATCGTGTACGCCCGATAGCGTTCTTCGATGTTCTCCGGGCCTTGCTGCATCACGACCAACTGCGCTTCGGGCACGCTGCGCCCCAGCAATTCCGTAGTTCGCCTGTCGGGCTCGCACAAAATGATCAGCCGCGTTTGGCAGGCCCTTTGGCCATCGCTTGCCGCGGCCGCGATCTGCGTCCAGCCAGGGAAGAACAGATAAGTGTCGGGGTGACTCGCCGGCGGCGAAGGTGCGGTCTTCGATGCGCTGACCCAGCAGGTTTCCCGCGCGAAGGGGTACGCCGGCAAGTGCAACCGGCCGGCGGTAGAGCCGGCAAACAGCGCACTCGCATTCAAACGATGTCCCTGGCAGTAGAATTCGGCGAGAGCCAGCAGCGCTTCGCGGCGATCCTCAATCTGCCGCGCGCCCGCTGCTTCGAACTGCAGGTCATTCACGTAGCGTTCAATCGCCTTCCGTCCGGCGAATTCTCGCGCCACCTCTCCCCGGAATACCGTGGCCCCCTTTCGATCTGCGATGTGACTGAGCGCATGAACCGCATCGCTCCAATCGTCAACGACGATCGCACACCGATGCCGTAAGTGATAGCGGCCTTCGATCAGGGTGTACGCGATTGACTGCATTTCGCGATCGGTGAAGCGTTCCTCGATCGCACGGGCCATTACCGCCATTCGATCGTCCAGCGCTCGCGCGGTCCTGGCCGAAAACACCAGGAGGTATGGGCCGGGCGCTGGAAGCGTGCGAGCCTCGGCTGCGTACTCCTCCACTACCATGTGCGCGTTTGTTCCGCTCATGCCAAAGGAGCTAACCGCGCCCATGCGCTTCCTGTCCGGTCGCGACGGCCAGGGCCGGAGCGATTGATTCACGAAGAAGGGGGTGTCCCGCCAGTCAATGTGTTCGTTCCCCTGCTCGAAATGCAGGCTCGGAGGAATCTGCTCGTGTCGAAGCGCCTGCGCCAGTCCGATTAAGCTGACCAGTCCGGACGCGGCGAACGTGTGGCCGAAGTTGGTCTTGGTGGAAGTCAGCGCGCAGCAAAGCTTCTTGTCGGTCGATTCTTGGAAGACTTCATTCAGTGCGCCGAACTCCACTGGATCGCCGAGTTTCGTGCCGGTCCCATGCGCGACGACATAGTCGATCTCTTCGGGACGCACATTCGCCCGGCGGTAGACATCTCGTAAAAGATCGGCTTGAGCGACGCCGCTAGGCGCGGTGATGCCATTTGTCCTGCCGTCGTAGTTGATGCCGGTTCCACGAATGACCGCGTAGATGGGATCGCCGTCTGCAATCGCGGCGGATACCCGCTTGAGCGCCACTATCGCAATCGCCTCTCCCGGTGCCATTCCGTCCGCGCCTTCGTCGAATGCCGCGCAACGGCCAGTGGCCGACAACATGCCCACCTGTGCCATGATCGCGAAGCGTTCGGGATCGAGAATGAGATTCACGCCGGCAACCAGCGCCACGTCGCACTCGCCGGCCTGCAGACTCAAACACGCCTGATGGGCAGCCACTAGAGAGGATGAACACGCCGTGTTGATGGCGAGTACCGGGCCCCGCAAATTGAGGAAATACGACAGCCGGGCAGCCAGGATGCCGTCGTGGTTCGAGATCATCCTGTCATTCTTCTTCACCAGGTCCTGATAGTCGCCCGGTTCAACCCCCGTGAACATCCCGATTCGCTCGGAAGCGACGCGGTCTTCGCCATAGGCGGCGTCTTCCAAGGCATTCCAGGCTTCCTCGAGAAGAAGCCTCTGCCGAGGATCCATTTTGCCGGCGTCATCCGGAGAGATTTCAAAAAACAGCGGATCGAATTCCGAGACGCCGGAAATCCAGCCGCAGCGTCGGGAGTTCGTGTCATCGGGCCCCTGCACAGCATCGCCGTAGGTCGTTCGCCAATCGAAACGATCAGCCGGGATCTCCCCCACCGCATTCTTTCCGCTGGCGAGAATCTCCCACATCTCATCCACATTGCGGGCTTGCGGGAAGCGCCCGCTCATGCCGATGATTGCGATCGGCTCGGTTGAATCGCGGGCGGATTCGCGCCTGCGCTGCGGCGCCGGACTGGGGTCGTGAACCGGTGGAGCGGCCGCGGGTTGCGCGTACCGCGCGCTCAGGACGTCCGCGTGCCTTGCCACCAGATGCTGCGACAGCTTTTCCACGGTGGAGTGCCCGAAGAATACCGCGGGGCTGATCTGCACTCCCAGGCGTTTGGTCAACACGCGACTGAACTCCGCAAGGCCGATGGAATCGAATCCGAAATCGGCCAGATTCGCGGCGGGATCCAATCGATCCAGCGGTATTTTCAGAAGGTCAGCGATGGCTTGTTTTAACTCCCGCTGGACGCACTCCTCCAGGCCCAAGCCTCTCGGTTCGACGCGGGGACTCCGCTCCGGCGCTAACGCTGGTGAGATTCCCAGGAAGCGGTGAATGTGGCCGGCACGGCCGGCGAGAACCAGTTGCTGAGTCTTATCACCGGACAGGAGTCGCTCAAACAGTGCGATCCCCTCCTTCGCTTCCAGAAAACGTTGGCCGCTGGACCGTAGATAGAAATCCGCCGCATCGGCATCGGACACCCCCATGCCTCCGGCCCTCCACAACGGCCAGTTCACCACCATCGTCCTGCCGCGGCGTTTCCCTTCGGTTTGCAACCCATTCCGAAAACGCGCGTAGGCCATCTGGAAACGATTGCCGATCGCGTAATCACATGAGCCGAGATCACCCAGAATCGCGGAGCTGGATGAAAAGTAGCAGACAAAGTCGAGAGGCTCGTCAGCAACGATTTCGTCCAACACCAGCGTTCCTCGAATCTTCGGGTTCAGCACCTCTCGAAAACTCTCGACACTCTTTTCAAAGAGGCTCAGTTTCGCCTCGACTCCCGCCAAGTGGATTACGCCATGCACCGGCCCGACTTGTGCCTTGGCCTTCTCGAACTCCCGCTTCATCGACGGTACGTCGCACAGATCCGCCTGCAGGTACCGGACAACCCTGCTCGGCCTTCGCATCCTGTCGATGCGCGACCGACGTTCAGCGGAGAGCGGGGAACGGCCGGTTAGGATCACGTTCGCGCCGTATTCGCTCACAAGGTGTTCCGCGAAGAGCAACCCAAGCCCGCCACAGCCGCCGGTCAGCAGATAGGTTCCACCCTGTTTGATTCGAACGTCGCCGGTTGGCGCAACGGTGGTCGGCCGGACTTGCAGCGTCCGTCGTAATCCGCCTTGATACAGCGAACTCCGTAAATCAACCGCCTGCAGTTCGCTCCACAGTAGGTTGACCCAATCCCGAAGCGACCACTCCTGGCGACTCGCATCCCGGTAGACTGCGGCCAGCTTCGTCTCTGGGAGCGCGACGCCCAGGGAGCGCTCAAAGCCGATCCACGATTCCAGGTAGCAGCGGTCCAGTTCGTCGTGAAAGGGCGCTGCGCTGAGGATCTTCCGCGGGATCAGCGATGTCGTATGAGCGGCTTGGAGGATGAAGAGCAGAAAAGAAGGATCTTGAATGCAATCTCTGTTTTCGTATGGCCAAAGGTTCAGGATCGCGTCGACGCGTCCACAATATTCTCTGATCGCCCCGAACGCTGCTACGTAGGTCGCCTTGTCATTTCGAACAACGTTAAAGGTGTCTTCAGAGGTCTTCTCATCAACCGGTCCCTCCGCTACGAACGCTACGCGAATTTCCGGCGCCAGCGCGCGAATCGCTTCGGCGAATTCTCTCTGCCGCCCTCGATTCGAAAGCAAACAGATCACATTCGTTATGGCGCCATCGCGTGATGCAAACGGGCCGGGGCATTCCTCCCAAACTTCCTCGAACGTCATAAGCGGCGTATTATCCGCAACGCTTGCGGGCGCCTGGTCAACGCCTGTATTCGCGGGAGCTGGAAGGTCAGAGGACGAACCCCGGGCCGTATCCTCTTTAGTCCAGTAACGTTCCTTTGCGAACGGATACGTGGGCAAGCTGATACGCTGGGGCGCTGCTCCTCCGTACAGTCGCGCCCAAGCGATGGTCTGGCCTTCCGTCCAGGCCCGTGCCAATTCCGGCAACCCTCGAGCGGATCCTAATGCGGGCAAGGCTTGCTCAGCCCGTGGGGTCACGCGCCCTGTCCAGCACCCATCGATCTCGCGTTCACTCTTTAGGAATGATTCCAGCTTGGTGACCAAGTCAGCGATGTTCCGCGTCAGGAATATCAGCCGGTATTCCATCGCTTCTCGCCCCACCTGCAGCGTGTAAGCCAGTGATTCGAAATCGACGCGACGGCCTTCCTCAGTCAAAAAGCCGACAAGTTGCTCGCCTTGCGTTCTCAGCTCCGTCTCCGTTCGAGCAGATAGCGGGATGAGCATCGGACCGGATGCCGCCCGGTATCGCTCGCCGGCATCGCTCACGACATGCTCCCGGATTACCAGATGGACGTTGGTCCCGCTGTGGCCGAATGAGTTCAGGGCGGCAGTGAGCGGCCGCCCATTGACACGCTGCCAGTCTGCCGTCCGGTCGTTAACAAAAAATGCCGAGTGCTCAAATTCAATCAGAGGGTTCAGCCGCTTGAAATGAAGCAGCCCCGGAATCTGTCGGTGTTGTAAAGTGAGCAGGACTTTGATCAGACTGACCACGCCAGCCGCGGCGGCCGTGTGGCCGACATGCGCTTTGGCGCTGCCCACCGCGCAGAAATTCTGTTTGGCGGTAAATTGGCGGAACGCCCGGGCCAAGGCATTCGCCTCAACCGGATCTCCTAACCTCGTCCCAGTGCCGTGGGCTTCAACATAGGTGATCTCTTCTGGATTGATCCCGTACCGGCGGTACACACTCGCGATCAACTTTTCCTGAGCCGAGCCGCTTGGAGCCGTTATGCCATTGCTGGCCCCATCCTGATTCATTCCGGAGCCCACAACCACGCCATAGATGCGATCGCGATCCGCAACTGCGTCCTCGAGCCGTTTCAACACCACGACGGCCACAGCCTCAGACAGCACCATTCCGTCACCGGATTCGTCAAAGGCGCGACAACGGCCGGTCGGCGAAAGCATCTCCATCTGCGACAGCTTAATCAGCGCCGCTTCGTTGATGAGAGCCAGCACACCACCCGCGAGCGCTAAGTCCGATTCCCGCTTGCGAAGACTCTCGCAAGCGAGGTGAATGGCGGCGGCCGACGATGAACACGCCGTGTTGACTACCAGCGCCGGGCCGGTCAAGTTAAGAAAGTACGAGAGGCGCGATGCAATGATCGCCTCCGACGAACCGATGAAGGTCCGGTTAGAATAGTGCCCGGGTTCCGCGCCGATAAACACCCCGGTCTGCGTATCGGCGAGGCTCTTCGGATTGTATCCGGCATCTTCCAGCGCTTTCCAGCTTTCCTGCACAGTCAGGCGCTGGTGGGGGCTCATCGTCTCTGCATCGCGCGGAGCGATATTGAAAAACAGCGGGTCGAAGAACTCCCGCCCTTCCAGGACTCCACCCCACTTGCAGTATGTCCTTCCGGGCAGCCGATCCGCGCAAAAGAACTTCTCCTGATTGAGGTAGTGGGCAGGAAACTCGTCGACACCATCCTGCTGCGCAATCAGGTTTTCCCAGAAAGCATGGACATTCGCAGCACCCGGAAACTGTCCTGACATCCCGATGACAGCAATCTCATCCGCTTTTGGCGCGGCTGTGCCCTGCCGCCGGAAGGTCCTCCACTTTTTTGCCGGCTGGACGCGCGGCGCGTCTGGCCGCGGGCGTTCCTCTGCGCCCGCAGCGACCACGATTGCGCCCGCGTGAGTTTCGCTGATATATCGCGCCAGCCGGTGCACGGTGGTGTGATCGAACAGAACCGCGAAGTTGAGTGTGACCTCTAGCGCCTCGTTAATCTTCTGCACAAAAGTGGCGCCCAAAATGGAATCGATTCCGTACTCGGCGAACGGTCTCGAATGATCGATTTCTGCGGCGGAAATCTTCAGCGTTTCCGACAACGCCGCCAACACTGCTGCAGCAACGCGCTCCTCGACGTTCTTTCCACCCTCTACGATCCGCTTGCCACTTGCTGCCGGGGTTGAAGGTTCCCGAAGACCCGCTCTACCGGCGTCTGAACTCGCTTGAGAGATCAAGCCATCGCTTTCGGCAACAATGATCTGCTGGCCCAGGTGAGCCGCCTGTGCCGCCGGAAACCCGACCGACCGGAAGCCTTCCTTTTCGAGCGCCCGCTGCCACGACGCCGAATCGAGAAGTGGCGAGCCCGCGATGCGCAACCACTCATCTTCACGGTCAGCTTGCAGCAGGCCAAAGGTGAGAGAAGAAAAGACTGACTTTTCCGTCAATTCATTCAGAAACAGAAGCCCGTTCCGTTTTAACAGTGCCTTTGTGTTCCTAATGGCATTAGCGATGTTGCGGGCACCGTGCAGAACATTCGAGGCGATGGCGACATCGTACGCCCCGATTTCCATGCCTTGTTGCAGTAACGCCCGCTCTACATCGAAGGGTTTGCGCTTGAGGAAGGGATACTCGTGTGGGATTGACGTCTGCCCATACGCTAACGACGCGCTTGCGGCGTGGGCACAGCAATACTCCGTAATTGCGTCCGCATAACTCGCCAGTTTCTGCGCCGCGCCCGGAGCGGTTCGCGAGCCGATCTCAACCAGCCGGATAGCGGCCCTGGGATCGCGCTCCAGTCTCTTCCGGACGTAGCGTTCTATCAGATCAATTAAGACGGAATTGAAATATTGCGCGGCGGCATCGGTGCGATGAAGCTCCTCCAGGTTGTCCAATGAACCATTGGGGAACAAGATATCTTTGGCCGGGGCGGAGCCCGTGAGAATTTCAGGCAGCTTTCTCAAGCACTGGTAAACCAGCCGGGCTTTCACACCCAGGTCGGCTGAATCGAAGTAAACACTCCCCGATTCACAATCTGCACACGCTTTGGAGGCCAGCGAACTTAGATGCTGATCGCAAACTTGAAGGTGTCCGCCCTGCAGCCGTATGTAGCCGTGAGCCTCGAGAATCGGCAGGGCGATCAAATGCCACCAGGGCCGATGGCTTCCCAGAATACCCGCCTTGGCAAAACACGCTTCGGCGATTTCCCACGCGCCGGATTCGGGCATCGCTCCCATGCCCGACAATTGGGCCCAAAGAAGCCCCGCCGCCCATTTGTCCAGTTCAGCGGAACGATCGAATTTGCTGCTCAGTTCCGATTGCCTCAAAGTCCGGTCACTCGCTTTCCAGGACCGCCTGAATCATGGAATCCGCCTCTGCTCCAAACCTCACGGCCCTCTCCTCGCCACATCTCATGAGCTTGCGAATCACTGGCGACGCATTCAGGCACACTACCTGGTGCAGCATTCTCCGCCGCAGCAAGCCAGTGAACCGCTCAAACAAATGAAAACCTTCGCTGTCAGTAATGAATCCGAACCGGTGACCCATGCGTTCCGCCAGTGCCGACTCAGCAGCGGTAGAGTGCCAATAACCCCAGTTCATGATGCCGACCGGGAACCGTACATCGGCCAGCAACGAATGTACGAATTTGTCCGAAAAGGTATTGCCCGCCGCGTATCCACAACTCTCTCGCGCCTGGATAAAAGGAAACGACTGCACCGACGAGAAATAACACAGGAAATCCAGTGGCTCTGCCTGCAATGCCGCGAAAAAGTTGACGCTTCCTTTCGCTTTCACCTCTGCGATCTCGCGGAATTCTGCTTCCGACGTGTCGCGCACCGTGTTACGAAAGGCAAAGACGGCTCCGCAGAAAATGGCGCCCGTGATCCGGCGATGCCGTTGTTTGATCTTTCCTATCGCCGAAGCAATGGATTCAAAATCCCGCACGTCGGCCTGAACGTAGGATGGAGAGGATCGCAACCCCACGAACTCCTCTAGCTTGCGCCGAACCTCGGGAGATGATTCCGGGCTGCGGCCGATCCATATCACCTCGGCTTGGTACTCCTGGATGAGGCGGCGCGTGATGACCCTGCCGACGGTACCGCTCCCGCCAAGAATGACGTACACACCGTTTCGCGTGAGACCTGAGGTCGTTTCCGGTTCTCCCCAGTCAAACTTGACGAAGTTGAGCTCATACCGGCAGCCGGATTCGAGCCTAATCAGTTCTCCGCGGTCTGAGGAGCCTTCATTGATAATCGCGGCCAGCAAACGTTCATGCTGATTGGGGTTTCGAAGATCCTCCCCGGATAACTCCAGATTACGGATCCGGAATCGGTGGTCGCCCTGCGCCATGGAATACGCCAAGCCAGTCACTCCGCCGCCGTGGCTCAGAAGGTACCAATCCACGAATTCCGTCGGAAGAGTGCGCCCGCCGATAACCTTGGCTAGCCGTAAGAGTTGGATTTCGTTCTTCTTGAAACACGCGGCTACGTTTCGCTCATCAATCGATGTCTCCTCTTCGGTCAAAGCAGCCGCAAAATAAACACAATCGACTGGGACATCCCGGAGGCATGTTTCGAATCCATTCACGTCGTCCAAAGCGCAGTGCCATTCCATGTCGGAAAGCTGCCGGGTCTCTCCGCATAACCGGATCGTCAGCAGGCGGGTTGCATTCGCTTGGTAGCGCTGTAGGATTGTGTCCACAAATCGAGGTCGGGATTCGGAACAGATCACGACAACATTCCGATGAGGCCCGCCTCGCCGCGAGCCGCCCGCGTTCATTTCTTCCCATGACGGGAGATAAGTCAATGTATCCCACTGGCCCAGTGCGACCTCATCGGCGTTAGAGTCGGGCTTAATCCCGGTGGAGGTTTCATTCGACCTCACCGTCAGGCCTCGAACGCGAATATGCACGAGCCCGTGGTCGTCGCACACATCCACGTTAAGATCTCCGTTGGGGCGTCTTTCGATCAGACCCCAGGGCTCAGCGGGGCACTGCGCGAAGATGTCCATTTGCTGCAGTTCGTGAGCCGGTCCGGTTGGGTTGACCACGCCGCCGAAGAGAGGCGCTGCCATTTCAATCGCCTTCTCCAGCAGGTTCGAAGGCAACGCGAAAAAATCGTCGGACGCCGGCATACGCGCCAGCACAAAATCTTCGCCGGCAACCGACTCCGCCAAGTGAGGCATCGGACGCCCGCGCCGCCGCCATTTTTCCATATCGAGGTAAACTCCATCGCCGCCCGGTGAAACAAAACGCGCGGCGCCTCGCACGTGGAGAATCATGTCCCCACCTGAACTGGGAAGAGAGTAAATCTGGTATTCGACCTCGCCATTGTCTTCAGCGCTCACATTGATATGAACTCGATGCGATTGGCCATTCACCGTGATCGGCTCTGCCCAGGCAATGTCTCGGAATTGGATCGGAGCGGATCGTCCATCCGCGCTTCCCACGGCGCGTTGAATCGCGGCGCAAGCCATCTCCAGGCACGCCGTTTGAGCCATCGCGCGATGGCCGTTCCCAGGTTGCTCTTTAAAGAACGTCTCCTCCCCGGTAAACACGGACGTGAAGCGCACTTCCGATAAATCGGAAGTATTTTCATGCAACAAAGGATGGAGTTTGGACGCGTTAGTTTCAAGCCGTCCCGCACGGCGTTGAACGTCAATCCAGTGGCGCCGCCGTTCAAATGGATACGTCGGCAGGCTGATTCGTCGGGCTTGGACGCCGTCGTATAGCTTAAGCCAGTCGATCGCCAGTCCTTTAGTCCAGAGGCTCAATAACGGGCGGTACTTTCGTTTTGCGATCCAGTTCGCCACCATGGCCGCCATATCTTCATCGCTGGAGAACTCAGCCAGGGTTTCCCGATTCCGCTCCACGCGACCCCTGAAGCATTCGACCTCTTCCCGGCCATTCAGGAAAGCCTCGAGCCGGCTCAGCAACTCATCCACGGATCCGACGATAAAGCCCAACCGCTCTTCCATCGCTTCACGACCCGCCTGAAGCGTCAGCGCGAGGTCGGCGATTCGAATATCAGAGGGATTCGACTGTCGGGTCAAATGGGCATGAAGCCGGCGCGCCACTTCCCGCAGGCGCTCTTCATTCCGCGCGGATACGACGATCATGAATTCGCAGGGGCTATCGTTCGCGTTGGTGCTCCGTTTGGGTAGTTCATACTCCTCGATGACCACATGAGCATTCGCGCCGCCTGCTCCGAAAGAAGAGATTCCCGCTCTCCGCGGACACTCTGCCGCGTCGATCAGCGGCCGGTTCCAGGTCCGTAGCTCCTGATTGACGGCAAAAGGTGTTGATCGGAAATCGATGGCGGAGTTGAGCACACGGGAATGCAAAGAAGGCACGATCTGGCGATGCGCCATCTGTAACAAGACCTTGGTCACGCCTGCAATGCCCGCCGCCGATTCGCAATGGCCGATGTTCGACTTTGCGGATCCGATCCAGCATTGCGGATCTGAGTGGTGGCCGGACGCACCCTTCGACGCCCCACTGGCAAATGCTTTTGTCAGACCGGCGATTTCAATTGGGTCGCCCAGCTTCGTCCCCGTGCCGTGTGCTTCGATATAGCTGAGCGTTCGCGGATCCACACCGGCTTCCTGAAGAGCTCGGGTGATCGCCGCTTGTTGTCCTGCCGGACCCGGAACCGTATATCCGGCGCTGCGTCCACCGTGATTTAGCGCGGTTCCTTTGACCACGCCGTAAATGTGATCTCCGTCGCGTTCTGCGTCAGCGAGCCGCTTTAACACTACGGCACCCACGCCTTCTCCGGGCACATACCCGTCGCCACCTTCGCCGAAGCTTTCACATCGTCCGCGATCCGACAAAAACCGCATCCCCGTCAACAGGAAGTATTTGTTCGGATGGATGATGACGTTCACGCCGCCGGCGACCGCCAGGTTCGTCCGTCCGCTCTTCAAGTCCTGGCAGGCCAGGTGCAGACTGGTAAGGGAACTGGAGCACATGGAATCCACTGTGATGCTGGGGCCATGGAAGTCGAACACATAGGAAACCCGGTTGGCGATACTGGCCAACGTTCCGGCGAATCCCATCGGCTGCCCGTTCAGAGTCGCCTCCGCTCCGAACAACTGATACTCGCCGTACATCACTCCCGCGTAAACGCCAATCTGGGACGCAGGCGAATCCGCCGCCCCAGAGAGAGAGTCCCGGCAATACCCGGCATCTTCCAGAGCCATCCACACGTGCTCCAGGAACAGCCGCTCTTGAGGGTCCATCAGCTCGGCTTCGCGGGGCGAGATGTTGAAGAACAGAGCATCGAACTTATCGACGTCTTCGATGAAGCCGCCCCACTTAGTGCTGTGCGCTCCACGGCGCTGTGGAACCTCCGAGTAATACTCACGCCAGTCCCAGCGGTCGTTGGGCACCTCAGTGATACAGTCCACGCCGGCTTTGAGGTTGTTCCAGTAGGCAGTCACGTCGCGTGATTGCGGGTACCGGCCGGAGAGACCGATGATCGCGATGTCAAGGGCTTCCGGCGAGCGCTTTCCGTCGTTCCCGGACGGCCGCGCAGGCTCCAAAAGTAGTGGTCGCGAAGCGGGTGCTTTGATGTCGGGTGTGTTTTCAACAGCGGGCCGCGCGGGCTCGAAATGCAGGACTTGGCGCAATCGCTCCGCGTGCGTCTGGACAAAAAAGTCGACGATCTTCGCGATTGTCTGATATTCGAAGAAGAGCGTCTTGGATAACGGCCCAAAATCCCGCTCCAGCCGGCGGTTGAGCTGGTTGACCAGGATCGAATCGAGCCCATATTCGTCCAGTGGAGCGTTCGCCTGGATACGGCTGGCCGGCAGTTTCAACGCGTCGGAAAGCAGCGCTATGAAGTAATGAAGCGCTTTCCCTTTCAAATCTGCCGCCGGCATCCCTGTCATCGGACTCTCGATCGGCGGTCTGTCCTCGTGCTCAGCCAGCGTCCATTGCTTCGAAGCCTCTTTCCCCGCGGCCTGAATTTCCTCTACCACGACCTGACTGCTATCCGTCGCCAGGGCACGGTAAAACGCCACGAGTCCAGAGGCGGTCTCGATCGGAAGTCGCCCCGATTCTTCCTCGGCCAGGCGCTGACTCGTGTCGTCGACAGTCATGCCTCCCTCACGCCAAAGCGGCCAGTTGATCGAGAGCGTTCGGCCGCAGCGAAGTCCGGCGGCGACATTTGAGTTCCGACAGCCTGCAAACTCGTCCAGGAAAGCGTTCGCGGTAGAGTAATCCGCCTGCCCTACATTTCCCAAAGCCGCGACCGACGAGAACAGGACGAAGAAATCGAGCTTCAGCGACTGCGTGGCGTCGTCCAGATTGAGAGTCCCATCCACCTTCGCGGCGAAGACCTCCCGAAATTCCTCTTCGGTCTTTTTGAGAATGAAGTTGTCCCGAGTGACACCAGCCGCGTGGAGAATGCCGGTGAGCGCGCCATGCTTCTCCAAGACGGCGGCGATTAACCGATGGACATCCTCTTTCTTCGAAACATCAGCCTGGTGGTATTCGACGGTTGCGCCAAGCTGTTCCAGTTCTTTCACGCTCCTTTGCTGCTTCGCGTTCAGGCTGGAGCGTCCTACCAGAATGAGCTTAGTGTTTCCTGTCTGGACGGCGATTTCGCGCGCGAAGATCAGGCCTAGGCCTCCAGCGCCGCCGGTGATCAGATACACGCCAGCGGTTTTCCAAGGTATGTTGCCGATGGCCTGCCCGGCGTCTGTTTCCTCGAACCCGTGAACCTGCCGTTTCTGGCCGGCGTAGCGCACGTGCAACTCGTGCGGTCTGCGGCTGCATTCCTGAAGTTTCGCCGCGACACTTTTCGCCGATTCCGTCAAGCCAATCTCAATGAGCTGCCCGTGAAGCAGCGGATTTTCTAATGAGGCCGTTTGGAGGAACCCCTTCAAACCAACGAGCAGGTTCTGCTGATCAGATGGAGGAACCACCAGTTGGAGGAGCACGGGCTTCCGGGGCTGCGCGGCCAGAATTGCGCGTGTGATCGCAAATAGCTGGAGAGCATGATTCAGGAACCGCGAGCCCGCACGGTCGGCGTTGGACTCAATCACATGCCATTGGGAGTCATCCCCTCTCTCTGGAAATTCGGTGGAAGACCAGGCGCGCTCGCACACCACCACGTGCCGTTCGCTGTCCCATGAGCCTGCGTTCTTGGGGACTGCCGGCTCATTCCAGACGCAACGGCGAATCCGCGTCACCGAACACGGGGCACGAGGAGTTTGATACCCGGCCTTCCGGCATGCCATTCCCCGAATGCGGACGCAAACCTCGCCGGCTTCTGTGCAAAGGTCAACGTCGAAAGTTGGGTTATCGTGGAGTGCTCCGTCGTTCGTTCGCCGTCGAACCCAAGCCAGCACGCGGGCCGGACAAGGCTTGAACAACTCGACTGCTTCGATTGCGAAAGGAAGATAGGGGCGTCGCGACTGACCCGCCTCTTTAGACTCGTTCTCCAAAAGCACGTTGGAAGCCTGAAACGCGGAATCCAGCGTTCCAGGGTTTAGAACCAGACCTTCGACTCCAGGAAGCGAGATCCTCGCCAGAACCTCCCCATCCCCAACCCGTAATTCCTCGATCCCGCGATAGCTGGCGCCATACTCCACCCCGAGAGACTGCCATCTCTCATACAGCCCGTCAGTTCCGAGAGACCCGGGTCGACAAGCACTCGGCAGATGGAGAAGACCGGGCGCCGCACTTTCGCGGACTCGTTGGATGCTGGCCACGCCCTCGGCGTGAACCACCGCGGCGTCCGAATACAGAGCCTCGGCAGGTTGGGTATAGAGTTGAAATGCTATGTGTTCAGCGGTCGCGTCAAACAAACGGACGCAGACCGCGTCCCGAGCAGTGCCGAGCACGATGGGTTTTGTCCACGTCACCGGCCCGATCCGTAGAACCGTCTCCTCGGTGGTCGGTTGGAAGCCGCAACTGGTCAGTGCGGCGCGGAGGAGTTCCAGACAGGCTGCGGCTGACAGCACCTTCCGCCCGTTGATGGTGTGGTCCTTGATGAACGCTTCCCCACCCTTGAACACCGACCGGAAGCGCCGTTCATTTGCGGTGGATACATCTTCGTGAAGCAGGGGATGAATACGCGCAAGGGCCTCGGCGCCTGTGTCAGGCCCGAGCCAATATCGCTCGCGTGCAAACGGATAAGTCGGGAGGCTCACCCGATGAGGGTGCGCATCCTGATACATCCCCGCCCAATCGAGATCGAATCCCTTGGTCCAGAGCCCGAGCAGCTTTACATATCTTCCGTCCCGCATCCACTTCCCGGCGATCTCGGCCATCGCGCCCTCATCCTCGAACAAGGAAGATGTTTCTCCGTCGACCAGGACGCTCCCCCGTTGGATTTCTCCCGCGTCTTCCGGATTTTCGAGATAACGGCCCAACTTCTCCGTCAATTCCGCGATGGACGTGACGATCAGGCCGGCGCGTTCTTTCATGGGTTCGCGCCCCGCCTGCAGCGTGTATGCGACCGACGCAAGGTCCGGCGCAGCGCCCGCAGCCGACTCTCGGACAAGGAAGTCCAGCAACCTCCTGACTACCGAATTGAGCCGCTGTTTGTCCATGGCCGACAGGACGATTAGGCTCGGCTTGGCTTCCTTGTTCGCCGGCAAATCAGCCGCTGCCCGATATTCCTCAACGATGAGGTGCGCATTCGATCCGCCCGCGCCAAAAGAGGAAATCCCGGCGATTCGCGGCATCGTGACGCTCCGGCCGCCGACATCGCGCGTCAAGCGTTTCCAGGGCTCCAACCGCCGCTGCACGACAAACGGCGTCTGTTCGAATGAAATATGGGGATTCGGCACGTCCGCGTGGAGCGAAGGCGCGAGTTCCCCATGTTTCATTTGCAGCAGGACCTTGGTTAAGCCGGCAATCCCTGCCGCACTTTCGGCGTGGCCGATATTCGACTTAACCGATCCGATTGGGCGCCGCGGCGCGCGTTCGCCTGGCGACCGCGCCGGCCGCGCATTCTCGAACGCCTGCGTTAACGCCGAGATCTCGATGGGATCGCCGAGCGCCGTGCCGGTTCCGTGCGCCTCAATGTAGGTGATCGCGTCGGGATCGACATTCGCGCGCGTCAATGCGTCGACAATGAGATCGCGCTGCGTATTCGGGTTGGGCCTGGTAAATCCGCTGCTCTTTCCCGCGGCGTTTATGCTGCTTGCTTTGATGATGCCGTAGATGTGATCGCCATCCGCAATGGCTTTCCACGCCGGTTTCAACACGACAGCTCCGACGCCCTCGGCATCCACAAATCCGTCGGCCTGGTCGCCGAAGGCCCGGCATTCCCTGCCGGAGCTGAGCATTGTCAACTCGTTCAATCCGACGACGTGGCGAGGGTGAAGTACTAAGTTCACGCCTCCGGCGATCGCGCACTCGCTGGTTCCACTGTAAAGGCTCTCCATCGCCAGGTGGATCGCGGTTAGCGACGAGGAGCACGCCGTGTCCACCGCGAGACTCGGACCGCGGAAGTCGAAACTGTGGGAGACGCGATTGGCGATGGACCAGTATCGGGGAAGAGGCGCATAGGTGCTGTTCATGACACCCACGAAAACGCCAACCTTCCCGTTGGCAGCCAGCGAGCCCGGTGTGTACCCGGCATCTTCGATGGCGGCGTGCGCTGTTTCCAAAAACAGCCGCTCTTGCGGATCCATCTTTTCCGCCTCGCGAGGAGCAATGCGGAAGAATAAAGGATCGAACTTATCGACATCTTGCAAGAACCCGCCCCAACGAGTGCAAGAGCGGCCTGGAGTTCCCCTCCGTTCGTCGTAATACTGCCGCCAATCCCAACGCTCCGCGGGCACTTCCGATACCGTGCACTCACCCGCCCGCAGGCGCTGCCAGAATTCGTCGGGGTCTGACGCGCCGGGGTAGCGTCCGCTCAATCCGACAATGGCTACATCTCCGGGCCGGTGCGATCGCGTTGGCTCCTGTCCCAGGTGATTTGGCTGTGGAATATTTACGCCGCTGTCTGTTTTGTCCCCGGATTCTCCGACCTGTTGCGCGAGCACCGAACCGTGCGTCTGGATCAGCCGGTCCACGAGTCCATCGAGGTTCCGGACCTCAAAGAAGAGAGTGCTGCTCAAATCCGCGAACGTCTTGCGCAGGGCAGTCGTCAGTTGAATGACCAGAATGGAATCGACCCCGTACTCCTCGAACGGCTGCGTGGCATCAATCTGTTGCGGCTGCATTTTCAGGCAGGCGGCAACTTGTTTTCTAAGAAGTTCCAGGCACTTGTCGCGGAACCTGTCCGCGGGACGCGTATTCCTGACGGCCTCTCCCGGCGGTGCGGCGGCGAAGCTTTCGTTTGTATCGGCGGCCGCCCGTTGCCCGCGCTCACTCGCGCCGACGCTCTCAGCGACGATGACTTGCTGTCCAAGTTCGGCTGCCCCGGAGACCGGGAACAGCGCCTGCTCGAAGCCCTCCGCGCGAAGAACACTCGCCCAGGTTTCGGGCCTCAGGATGGGGCTGCCGGGAATACGCCGGGCGTCATCTTCATATAGCCACCAGCCGTCCAGCAGACCGAACGTCAAATGAGCGAACAGAGTGTTGCGGCTCAACTCATTCAGAACCAGTAACCCGTTCGCTTTTAGCGCGCCCTTTACGTTCCGAAGCGTATTCCCGATGTCCCTTGTGGCGTGAAGCACATTCGTCGCAAGCACAACGTCATATGCCTCTCCGCCGGCCGGCTGTCCCGCGATCGGTTTTTCTACGTCGAAAAGGGCAGCGGTAAGAAAACGCGCACGAGGGCCGAAATCCCGCTCCGCCTGAAGCAGAAAAGCCTTGGAAATATCCGAGAAACAATACGTCTTGACATTTCGTTCATACGCGGTTAATCGAGGCAGTATTGCCGCGGTCGTTGCTCCGGTGCCACCGCCAATCTCCAGCAACCGGATCTGCGCGGAGGAATCGCGCGTGACCCGCTCTTTCAGAAACGCGGCCACTGCCGCAGCCGCCATTTCGTTGCAGTAGTCCGCGACCGGATTGTTCCGGAACACCGCTTCCACCAACTGTGTCGCGCCGTTCGGGAATAGAACCGCCGGGGCGGGCTTTTCGCGCGTTAGGATCGCACCGAGATTGCGAAGACAAGCCTCAGCTAGCGCTAATTGCGGCTTCAGCGAGGCGTCGATGGCCGGCGATACCTTGGCCTCCTCCCATTGCTTCCACAATGCTCCCGGTTCCTCATCTCCGCGGCTTGGGATCAGAAATGCGCCCTCGGGCTTCACGAACCCGGCGAGTTCCAATCGCCGGATCGTTGCTTCCATCCACTTGCCATGCGCGCGCGACAACCGGAACGCGGCGCTTATTTCAGACGCGTTTGTGCTCCCGTGGAAGAGCCCCAGCGATCGCAGGGTTGCCCAGAGCAAGTCCAGCAGCAGAGAATCGATGTGCGCTTCACGATGTGGTTGTTTCACCTGCCGCGCGAATTCTTCGAGCCGCGTGCGCACCGCTGGCAGCCACAATTGTGAGGGACGAGGTTCCTGTGGAAACTCGGAAGGACCGGGCGAAACCGTGCCGCCATCAAAACCCTCAATGACGCCAGGCCTTAGCGTCCTGACGATGGCGCCCTGATCCACCGGGCTTGCCATCAGCCGTTCCAAAGCGCTAAAGGCTTCCGCCGGCTCCAGCGACCCGAAGCCCTTTTGTGCCATCGACTTTCTGTAGAACTCGTTTGCCACAACTCCGGTTGAGCCCCAGTAGCCCCAATTAACCACCTTCACCGCGCAGGGCCACTCCCGGCGAACACCGTCCGCAAACGCGTCTTTGAACGTGCAACTGGCGGCGTAATTACTCTGCCCTGCGAACGTGCAGAACGACTGGACCGAAGAGAAGAACAGGATGAAGTCCAGTTGTTTGGAACTGAAAGTCTGTGCAATCCGTACGGACACGTCGACGTTTGCCTTGAGAGCGGCAGCGAACTGCGCCTCGGTCATCTTCGTGAGGGCGCCGTCAGAGAGAACAATCGCCGCGTGAACCACCCCGTGAACGCGCCCGAAGCGCTTCTGGACTTCCTCATACACGCCGAGCAGCGCTTCGCGTCGCGTGGCATCCGCGCAGAAATACTCCGGAGCAGGTCCCAACGCGCCAAGTTCGTCCATCTGTCGTTGGATCGCTTCGTTCTTCTGCCGGCGACCTATCCAGATCACTTGCGCCTGATACCGCTCGATCAGCCAGCGGCTCCAGATGCTGCAGATCCCACCTGCGCCGCCGATGAGAATGTAGACGCCGCCCCGCCTCAGGCGCGAATCGCCGCCTTCGATCTCCGCCAATGAGACGAACTCGCGCCGAAACCAATGTCCGCGACGGAATGCCATCGGGCCGGCGGAGTCCGTAGCGGAGATTCGAAAAACATCATGCGGCAAGTCATCGCCGGAAGCCAGGTCGATTATTCGAACGCGCCAGTGTGGGAACTCTTTTCCCATGCTTCCGGCCAGCCCGGGGATGCTTGCGTGGGTAGGGTCCGAACGCTCGCCTGCCTCAATCCGCAACGCTTGAACGGTGCAGATCGTCCAAGCCAACTCGCTTTCGCCGTATCCTTCATGAAGTGCGGCCTTGATCAGATGGAACAGCCCGAAAACACCCTCGCGTTGCTTTTCGATCACGCACTCGTCGGAGACCGATGCCGCCGGCTGGCCGGTATTGAACCAAATGATCCGGTCGATTCTCCCGCTCCGTCCGAGTCTCTCGGAGAAGGAAGCTTCCGTCCAGTCGGCGGACGGTTCGTAAAAGACGCTGTCTGGCCAAATGCTCTTGATTACAGCGGTCCAATCCGGCTTGGCGCCGAACACCATGGCGCGAGACCGGGTGTCGCGCTGCTGCGCGTCTTCCAATGCGGGCTGGAACCGCGTCCAGACCGGTTGAATCGTCATCAGCGATCCATTCTCCATGCGGCCTGTCGCCGCACGTCGCGTCGATAGTCTTTTCAGGCGCATGCAAACAGCGCCGGACTCGTCATAGAGATCTACATCGATTGGCCGCAGTTCACAGCCTTCGCCAACACCTTCGGAGAAGCGCGCCCGCGCCCACATCCGGGGCTGCGTTCCGGTGAACAACTCGATGGATTCCACCGAAAACGGCAAGATCGGGCCTCGCGAGTGGCCCTCCATAACGTGTTCCGACTCACCCGCCATCTGCAGACGCACGCCCGCCTGCAAGGCCGCGTCCGCCACGCTGGGGTGAAGCAGGAAGTCAGCCGCAGTTGCGCTCACGCACGACGGAAGCGCAAGCTTCGCCACAGCCTCGCCGCGCGCGACCCGAACCTCTGTGACGCCGCGGTGTGCGGGACCATAATCGATCCCGATCGCTCGAAACTCGCTATAGAACTCGGCTGAATCGAGTTTCACCCACGAATGCCCAGGCTCGAATCGCGGAGCATCAACCCTCGGAATCGAATCCACGGGCAGGCCGCGAATGCCTCCTTGCGCATGAAGAACCGATTCGCCTGTGGAAGCCTGCGAATACACTTCGAAGGCGTAAGAAGAAGTTTCATCCAATGTCAGGCGGACATGGACAGCTACCGGCGCGTCGGCGACCTGAATCGGTCGAAGCCACGCAACCGACGTGAAGTGCACCGCGGATGCCGAAGAGCCGAGTGCGTCGGTCAAGCCTGCCCAGGCTTTTCGGACTACCTCCAGGTACGCCACGCCCGGCAGAACAGGCCTGCCCTCGACGCAGTGGTCCTTTAGGAAGAACTCACTACCGGAGAACGTTGCTGTGAACTGTGGTTGCGAACCGAACGCGTTCCGTTGCAACTGAGGGCGGAAATCGACAGCGGCCGGCGCGCCATCTTCTCGTGTCTCTACCCAGTACCGTTGCCGGTCGAATACGTAATGTGGCAGCGCTACTTTGTCATAACTCGCCGGGTCCACCAGGGTATCCCATTTCACCGGCACGCCCAACAGCCATAGCTTCAATAGCACTTCGTCCTGGAGATGGGTCGCCGGCGCAGGCACTCGAACCTGAATGCATGTCCCGGCTGGTAACTCGTTCCAGAACGAGCCGATCCGCAGGACACCCGCCCTCTCTTCCGGCGCGGCCGCCAACTGATTACTTTGACACTGACGGAGCCACTCGGCTGGATCTGCAATTGGAGACACGCCGCGATGCTTCTCGAAGAGGATCGGGTACTCTGCGCCAAGCGAGATATGCTCGATGGCCTGACGCATCTCCTCTACCGGCAGTTGACATCCGGCCACCGGATCGACCAGCAGGCGCGCGCATCGCTCTTTGCCCAAAACCTCGTTGTTCACTAATGCGGCTAACTCCCGTAGCGCCGGGTCGTCGACCTCCACCTGGCATTTCAACTGCCACTTAGTGTTCAGACGATGGAGGCTGTTGCAGGCAGCGACCACAAAGCACTTTCGCTCAGCATCTGAGCACAGCCCCTGCTGCGCAGCATCACCTTCGTGCAGGAGTTTGCCGATATCTAATCCGGCGCCAGCCGCCGCCGCGACCCACTCTTCGAGATAACGCCGAAAGGTGCCTTGATGGCCTGCCAGCAGCTTTGCGCGCCGAACATGAGCGTCGACTTCATCCCGGACAACCGTAGCGCTTTCGCATAGGGTCTTCCAATACTCAGGACTTAGCTCGCAGCCATGGATTTCACGTCCGTGCAGACTGTCATACAGTGGAATTTTCGGCCATTCGAGCGACCGTGCGGCTGAATCCGGAGACAGCAAACCCGATAGCATTGCTGCGAGCGGCGTCATCCCGCTGACCACGACTGCAAGATTCACGCCGCGTCCCGTGCTACTGACCATCGCTGGCCGAAACCCGGCCTTCATCAGCGTCGAGACGTAGGCATATCCGAACAACAATTCATTTGCCGTCCGGCGCCTGCCGTGCCAGCGGCTTTCGCGGAAACCGTCTCGAATCGAACCCGACGGAGGACGCAACTGACAATCCACCGCATCGAGGATCGCTTCAAGTTCGCTTCTCAACACGGGAAACTCATCCAGGATCGGGAGGACCTCGTCATAACCCGTGACGTCGTACTCTCCAATTTGGAGGTTCCATCGCTCCAGAGCGGCCTTTGATCCCTCGCTAAACTCTTGAAGTCCCTTCTTGATGTCGTCGTGACTTTGGATCGCGAAGCCCAGCCGGTATTCAAACCGGGTTCGTGAATTCAACAGAGTGCCGCCCAAATCTCTAAGCGGAGTTCGTTGAAACTCACCCGTCTCGACGAACGCTTTCCAGCAATCCACCAGCCCGGCGAGACTCTTCGCAGAACGCGCGGAGATCGCAAACAGCCGGGGAGACGCTGCCGGTTGGGGGGCGCCGGTCGCCAAGGCTTGATCGCCGGAAGGTGGTTCTTCGATGAGAATGTGTCCATTGCTGCCCCCGAAGCCGAACGAACTGACACTGGCACGCCGCGGGATCTCGGGGCTAATCTGCCGCCATTCACAGGGAGCGACGGCAGGAGTGAAAGGGCTGTTCGCGAAGTCGATAATCGGATTTAACGTCTGGACATGCAGCGTTTGCGGAATCCATCGATTCCGCATCATCAGAAGAACCTTGATCAGGCCTGCCAGGCCTGCAGCGCCTTCCGCATGCCCGATGTTCGACTTCACGGATCCGATGTAACAAAACCCCGTGTCCTTGGTATATGCTCCGAAGGCTTGCCTGAGCGCTTCTACCTCGATGGGGTCCCCAAGTGATGTACCTGTCCCATGAGCCTCTACATAGGTCACAGTCCGCGGTGAAATTCCCGCCTTACGGTAAGCCGAGCAGATCAGTTCGCGTTGGCCTTCGATACTCGGCGCGGTAATCGACGGCGTCTTTCCGTTGTGATTCACTGCGGACGCTTTAATCGTGCCTAAGACTCGATTCCGCCGCAGCTTTGAATCTGCCCTTCGTTGCAGCAATACGACGCCAATTCCGTCAGCAGGCACATATCCATTAGCAGCAACGTCAAACGCTCGGCACTGCCCCCCGCTGCTGAGCATGTGGGATTGGGAGAGCGCGACGTATTTCCACGGATGAACATTCGCGCTTACCGCGCCGACAATGGCGTAGTCACACTCGCCGGTCTCCAGGGACTTAACGGCTTCGTGTACCACAACCAGCGATGACGCGCACGCGCTGTCGATCGTGATCGAGGGTCCCGTCAGGTTGAAGAAGTACGAGATGCGGTTCGACAGAATCGCTTTCAAGTTTCCCAGCGCCGCGTAGCCGTCTTTCCTGGTCTCATCGGATGACGAGATTTGCTGATAATCGCTGTTGCACTCGCCTATGAACACTCCGGTCCGGAGCGTCTGAAGTTCCTCCGGCGCTATGCCTGCGTCCTCGATGCAATGCAACGTCTCCTCCATCAGCAGTCGTTGCTGTGGGTCCATCTCGCCGGCTTCACGCGGCGAAATGTTGAAGAAACGCGCATCGAACTGATCGATGTCTTCGATCAGGCCACACCACTTGCTTCGGCTTCTGCCTTCCGATCCGTCGGGTGAGTAGTATTTCGCCTGCTCCCAACGGCTGGACGGAATCTCCTGAACGGAGTCCACGCCATGAACCAGGTTCTGCCAGAACTGCGCGTCATCTGATGCGCCCGGAAATCGGCAGGCCATCCCGATAACGGCGATTTCCTTATCGGCGGACCAGCCGTCCGCGCCGGGACGGCTGTCCGGGTGGGGCCGATTCGCAGATTGCCTGAAAGCGCGCTCCGCCTCATCCGGCAAGCAACGCGTTGAGTTCTTCCGTCCCCTCATCATCACCGCTCGAGTGCGCTAGCGGTCCGCACGGTTCCTTGCCGTGAAGGATTCCTTTCGAACCTGACGCCGTATACCTGCGCTGCTGACTACCGAAAACTCATCGCCTTCCGGAGTGGGCGTTCCCCTCCCACCGAAGTGTGCCTTAGTAATTTGATCCTCAAAGTGTATCATCACCTACCGGGAGAGAGTGTTCGATCTGCAACGGAATAGTAATGAACGACGGCCGATTGGCGCGGGCGCCATGCGCTGCCCAACATTGAGCCGAAATGAGATATGCCAATCGTACGAAAGAACACGAATTGGCCTGTTTGTTGGCGTTCACGACGAGGCCGCCGTGGCGGCGGGAACGTCTCCGTCTTCGCGGGTTAACGGAAGCGCAACCAGCCTGTCTGCCCCTTGCGCATTCGGTAGGCCACGAAATCCTCCACGCGCTTAAAGTGGAAATAAACGTTGTTCTCCAGAAGGTGCCCGAATTGCTGGCCCGGAGGGGTTCCGTAGGAATGCCCCGGATATACGGATGCGTCCAGGGGAATAGAGCACTTCAATCGTTGAAGACTGTCGTACATTGCCGCTGGATCTGATCCCCGGTCTATGCAGATCCCGCAGCCCTCAGCAAACAACGTGTCTCCGGTAAAGAGGTTATTCGCGACGCGAAAACAAACGCTGCCGGCGGTGTGCCCGGGCGTCAGGATTGGAACTACTCCGGTCTGTCCAAACGAAATGGGCTGCCGATCTTCGACGGGCATAAGCCCCGGGCAGCGGAAGCCATAATAATCCACTTCAACGCGGGACATGGCCACCCGGCACCGGAACGCCGTAGCGAAAGCCGCGGCCAAATCGATGTGATCATGATGCGCATGCGTCAGGAGCAAAGTTCTGCAGGTCAGCCCTTCGCGCCGCAAAATCGACTCGATGGTTTCGCGCTCGAAAGCGGGGTCGACAACCAGCGCGTCATAGGTCATGGGATCGGCGACGATATAGCAGTAGTTCTTCATCGCCAGATGGGACACGGGGATGGTGATGACTCGAACGGGCATCATCTCGTTCTGCGCGTCTAAGGTATCTTCAAATGGAGCCGCCACATGAAGAAGCTCGTATGGATGTTTTCAGGGCAGGGATCGCAATACTACAGAATGGGCGTCGATCTCTTCGAAGAAGATCCCGTTTTCCGTCGCGAGATTCAAATCTGCGACGAGCATTTGCGAAGAATTCTACATACCTCGCTCATTGACGTGGTCTATCCACAGAAGACAACCGATCGGTTCTCCGGCTTCGACCGCACTCTGCATACCCACCCGGCCCTGTTTTGCATTCAATACAGTTTAGCTCAAATGCTCCTCGCCAAAGGATTGCGACCCGATTTGCTGCTGGGATACAGCCTTGGGGAGATTGTTTCGGCAGCCGTGGCGAATGTCCTTCCCTTCGAGACAGCGCTGGAACTCGTCGTCGACCAAGCCCGTTTGTTTGAGAACGCCGTGGCCCCCGGCGGGATGCTGGCAATTCTGGAGTCGCCGTCGATCGTTCAAGAGAATCGCGCGTTATTTGCCGAAACGCAGATTGCGGCCCACAACTACGACAGGAGTTTTGTTATCGCCGGCGACTCTTCAAGTATCGACCGGATCAGACAGGCGTTGGAGCGAAAGGACATAATGTGCCAGATCCTTCCTGTCCGCATTCCTTTTCACACAACGCGGATGGATTCGGTCGAAACGCCGTTCCAGGAACGCAGCCGGCTTGTATCGCTACAGAAGCCGAGGTTTCCAATCGCCTCGGCTTCCGAAGTAGCAGTACTGACAAGCATATCCGCCGAGTTCTTCTGGCACGCGGTTCGGCAGCCCATCCGTTTCAAGCAGACTTTAGAAATGCTGGAGGGCAGTGGCGGCGGGCACTATGTCGACCTCGGGCCATCTGGCACCATGGCTTCAATGGTTAAGTATGGTCTGTCACGCGATTCCAGATCTTCGTTCCAGGCGATCATGACGCCTTTCAATCAGGCGTCCAGGAATATCCGAAAGGTTCTTGCTGCCTCTGGTCTTGAGGCCTGACATCCTCACCGCTCAGCCGGACTGGTTTCGATCGCCGAAAGCCGCAGCGCCAGCCTCTTATTGCCTTGGATGAATCTGACCAGACGGTACTGAGCGTAGAGGAGCACTACGAAAATGCCGAACCATTCACCGCTCGGCAAAAACAAGATCCGCTTCGCGAGACTGGCGAGCCAGCCTCCCTCCAGATGAAAACGGCTTACGAGAGCGGAGTGATGCTGGTACACATATACCCAGAACAGGAACAAACCCCCAACGTTCACGCCCATCCACAACAGCCAAAGCAGGAAGCTCGCAACTTTCTTGCCGGTCGTCAGGAAGCCGTCGAATTGATACAGCTTCTGCAGAAGGTACGGACCCAGCAGGTGCGCCACATCGATCACGTGGTCCAACGTTCTGGGGATTGCGCGCAGGCGACGGACCGTCCTGCGGCAGGCGGATTTCCTGTAGTATCGCGCCGTTTCCTTACCATTATCGAAGTCTGGATTCAGGATGCCGAAGTTGACGTCGGCGGCGCCAAACGTGCGCGCGAGCCTCAGCAGGCTCCAATTCACCGGGAGGCAGTATTCGCCTGCTACCCGATTGATTTCGGCTTGAGCAAACGTCATAGATCGTTCGTGAAAGCTCAGGCCCGGAGTCCCGCTTCGGGTGGCCTGCGACCGCAACGCTCTTACGAGATCACCCTTGACCTCGTCCGTGTCTACCAGAGGCAGCCTCCCGGACATGATGAGCAGAATATCCGCCGCCCGCGAGAAATTACCTTCCGCCTGGCTGCGAATGTATTGTTCAAACTGCTCGGCGAATTGCTCATCCAGTTGCCCAATGCTGCCGAAATCGATGAAAGCGATGCGATTCCTGCGTAGCAGAACGATATTACCCGGATGAAGATCGCCGTGAAACCGGTGGTCCTCGTATGATTGGCGGAGCAGGGTGTCCAGCAGACGGCGGGCGACCTTCTTCGGCTCGATTTCATTTTCTTTTTCCCAGACCCGAAGCCTTGTTGGATCGCTGTTCTTGACGCTGGCGTAATCGCTCATGAACACGCCGTCGAGATATTCCATTACCAGCAAACCGTCGCTGCTGTGTTCAAGGAAGACTTTCGGGACATATACCTTGTGCTCTCGAAGCTGTTTTCGCATCTTTTTCATCGAGGCCGCTTCGATACGGTAGTCCATTTCTTCTTCCATCATCGTTTGGATCTCGATAACCATCTCCTTCCACCTCATGTGCGGCGTGACGCCAAACCAGTTCAGCATCAGCACGTACCGCCTCAGCCACGCGAAGTCATAACAAAAGTACTCACGCGCGTAAGGTCGCAACAGCTTGACCGCGACCAATACGCGCGGTCCCCGGAGTAGCGCCTTGTAGACCTGCGCGAGAGACGCCGCCGCCACGGGTCTGGATTCGAACCCCTCAAACACGGCCTCAATGGGGCGCCCGAGTCTTTGACGAATCAGAGGCAGCGCCTGCTCGGGAGGAACGGCGAACGCGCGGTCTTGGAGTTGAGAGAGGATCGTGCAAAACTCCAGTGAAAACAGATCGGTTCGCATGCCGAGGACCTGCCCCACCTTGATCCAGATTCCTCCCATGTCCTCCAGCCTGTTTCGAATCGCAAGGGCCAGATCGGCCGACGTGAGCCGAGTGCTAAAGCGCACCCGTAGCGCCATCACGAGTGGACCTGCCAGTTTCGCCAGAATCCACAGGATGCGAAAGAAAGAGGGCTTCTGGACGGAGGCTTCTTTCAACGGAGGGCGGCTTTCGGACTGGATCAGCGGAGTCGTGTAATGCTTCTTTTTCAACATGTGAACGGCGAACCTGGGAGGAGTGGACCCGCATGCCGGAGATGAGTGTCGCGAATCAGCAACTGGCGTCTCGGTGGCTCAACAATATAACACAGGCGCGGAAACCGTGCGCAGACTGCGGTCGCGGTTTGATGCCGTAACCGATAGTCCTGGCCGGCGACCTCGCGCCGAAGCGGTCGCCGGTTCACCTCGCCGCCGAGACGGCCGCCGCTTTCTGAATTTTCGAGAGCAGCCCCGTTAGAGCCTTCCCCGGTCCCACTTCCCGGAAATCGGCTACACCCTGTTGCATGGCATATCGAATCGATCCCAACCAGTTGACCGGGCACGAAATCTGTCGCGCCAGCAGATCGACGGTGCGATCAGCCGTATACGGTGATGCCTCCAGGTTCGAAATGACCGTCGACTTCGGAGCGCAAAACGAAATGTCGCTAAGAAACGAGCGGAACGCCGACTCCGCCGGCTTCATCAACCTGGAATGAAACGCGCCGCTTACGGCCAGCGGGATATAAGCGCTGGCGCCGGCCGCCTCGAACACCGGCTGGGCTGCCTCGACATCGTTTTTCGGTCCCGACAATACGATTTGCTGCGGAGCGTTGATGTTGGCGATATCAAGCGAGCTGATACCGTTTTGCTGCAGCACGCTTTCCACATCCTCCCGGTTCATGCCGATCACTGCCGCCATTCCGCCCGCGGCGGTCATGAGGGAACCGCGCTTCTGAACCAGTTTCAACCCAGTCTCGAAATCGATTACATCGGCCGCGAAGAGCGCGTTGTATTCACCCAAGCTGTGGCCCATGAGATATTCCGGCACGCCCGACCGTTCCTTCTCCCTCAACCAGCTCAACGCGTTCACGACAAAAAGCGCCGGTTGCGTGTAATCGGTTCGGTCCAACAGGCGGTCCGGGTTGTTTAAACACAAATCTTTGATTGAATAGCCGAGAATCTCGCTCGCCATTTTCGTCAGTTCGGGATAGGCGTCGAACAGGTCCTGCCCCATTCCTTTTACCTGCGAGCCTTGGCCGGGAAACATGAAGCAGACGCCGGCAATTTGCCGCGCCTTTGGGGCCGGTTTCGTGCGGTCCTGCCAGGGGCTCACATCGTCGAGGTCGAAGTACCCGTTGTGGCCTTCCAGGTAGATCACGGCTTTCTGACGAAAGAGAATTAAGGATTCGACTCGCGTGACTTTCGGTTCGTCGTAGCCCTTGACCGCGACCTTAGTGCCAATCGGATACACACGGTTCCAGTCGTTCACTTGTTTTTGGATTTTTGCCAGATCGATTCTCTCAAACGGCATGCACTTATCCCTCCCTTTCGGCCTGATGCCATTTCCCAACAATCTCACATCGGTACCCGGAAAAAGCGACGTGTTGTCGATTATTGTAGCGCTGAAGTCTCGAGAGCTTGGCCCGAAGAACTGAGTGAGATGGCGCCCCACCTTGTAGTGGCAGCCCGGCTTGCCAGGAATAGTTGTGATACCAACCGGCCGTGATACACTGCACGGGTGACGGCACATCGATTCGGCGAAGTCGGCCGGCCTGTACGGCGATGACGGAGGCAGTCACCGTTGAGGATTTCAGACTCGTGCGCGAAACTGTCGTGTGTCGAGCTGCGCTGTGTCGCGTGAACTTGGGTCTGGCCGAGCTGATTGCAACGAGGCGCGAGTTCTTGAGCGACGAAGAACTCGCCCGTTACGACGCGATTCCTGTGGACCGTCGGAGATTCAGTTTTCTGAGCGGTCGCTTCGCGGCGAAGCGTGCCTTGTCCCGGCTTCGTCCTTCACTGAACGCAGCTTCGTTTGAGATTGCCGCCGGTGTATTCGGGCAGCCGGTTCTGCCCGCCTCCGAACTGCACGGCCTCCAGGTTAGCATCTCCCATACCGACGGAGCAGCGGTGGCGCTTGCCTTTCCCGAGGCGCATCCGATGGGTCTCGATCTGGAACGTTTTGGCGAAAATCGGGATGATGTGATCAAGGAACAACTGACCGGGAGGGAAAGGATCCTACTTCGTTCGCTGCCGATCTCGGAAGCGGCGGCCTACATGCTGTTGTGGACAGTCAAAGAAAGTCTTTCAAAAGTGCTGAAGTGCGGGATGATGACGCCGTTTACTGTTCTGGAGATCGAGGAAGTGCGTCTGCACCAGGGGACGACGTGGGTTTCGACGTTCCGCAATTTCGCCCAATACAAAGCTCTCAGTCGCGTTCGGACAAACGAAATTCTCTCCATCACGTTGCCCAAGCGGACGGAGCTGAGCTTAGAGAAGGCGGCAATAGAGTAAAGGCGCGATCGCGAAAGCAGCGATCGCGATTCAGGACTGCGAATCGCTTGTTCAGGCCGCTCGCTTAGAGCGGAAGCAGGCGCACTCTTTTCGAAGCTTTGCGGCTGGCGATGAAGATGTTCTTGCCGAGCTTGCGCAATCCGCCGCTTCGCTTCTTTTCCGATGAACGCTCGTGCCGTGCGGCAAGTTCGTTGGCGCCGATTGCAGTCGCACGAACTAAACGCCGCGCGAACTTATCTGCGAAACCCAGCCCGGGGAGCGGCTTCTTGCGTTTGGACTTCCCGCTATAAATCTCGACCGAAATCAGCTCCCCGGAGGCTGATTTTTGAAAACTCCTGACGGACCGAATCTGGTCGGCAAAGTTGCTCATATTTACGCCCTTCTTCGAAAAATGGCTAAAACTCTACCACGAAAAAAGCCCATTTATGTCCGGTTTTTGGCGGACGACGAAAACGACCGGCTGAGCATTTTCGCTGATCTTGCCGGAAGATTTAAGTGATTGCAGCGTGTCCTGGATGGCAACCGCGAGTTTGCCTTCCATTCTTTGGCGAAAGCGGCGAATTTGCTTTCGCGATTGCTTCTTCAACTCGACGACGATGGCGCCATTTTGAAGCGGGGCTGGCTCCGCGGGTTGCACGGTTTCGGCTGGTTTCATGAGTAAGTTTTCCCTCCTTGCCTGCGGCACATTGATAATACACGATCAGCTTCTAGAGAATCAATCGGCGCCGGCTTTTCAGGCTTTTCCAGCGATTCCGCATCGGGTGTTTGGAAGAGCGGGCAAGCAGCGGTATCGAAAGGAATTGGACGGAATCGTGCGATCAGAGCAGATTCGGCTGGGCGTTTGGCCGTATGGACACGGTGTACAGGGCGGGGTGGAGACCGTTCCGGCATCGGGGTAGAATTCGGCGGCGATCAGGCAAGACCATTATTTCTCCGGCGTGATATCGCGGAGGCGGGGCTTGGGCTCAGGCCGATGAAGGCATGAAAAAATGTTGTAAGCCGTCCCATCTTTGATGACCCCAATCGACGATTCGCAGGGTGCTGGGCAATCCATGTGGTGATCTCGGCCATTTTGGTGTCGCCAATCCGATCGTCCCCGGGCCCTGGTTTTGCGGATCGAAGATTTCGAAGGTCCGCAGCTTCGAATTGACGAAGCGCTCAAGGAACACCAGATGGGTGGGCTGTTTTTGCCTTAGCAGCCCGTAAATTATTGATTCCATGGTGGGCGGTACAGGATTCGAACCTGTGACCTTCTGCTAGACAAACGGCGTTGCTACCAGCGTTGCTACCAGAAACCGATGCTCCCGAAATATGGCAAAGCTGCTATCATCTCCTGGCATGGCAAGGTTGATTTTGTTCTCGTTGCTGACGTGTCTGGGCGCCGCCCCGTGTCAACACAGAAGCCAGCCGCATGGAACGGCCATAGCCGTGATTCGGACCCCAACACAAATCGTCATTGCTGCTGATAGTAGAGCTACAGACGAGAACAGGAAGAAGATGCCGGATACTTGCAAGATTCGGGAAGTTGGAGAGTATGTGTTTGCCGCCCATGGACTCGCCTCTAGTGATGTGATTGCTGCGGTAACCACAATACTGAAAGGCCAAGGCGATATATCCACCAAGAGTTCCTCGATTCGCAATTCTATCTACCCGATGTTGAGCAAGGCGATGCAGACCGATCCTGCGTCTCGGATCAGCTCCACAGGAATCATCGTATTCGCTCAAGAACAGAACGTGCTACGCCTGAGCTACATCAAATTTTCACCCCGGCAAGATGACAAGGGGAGCTTCTACGCAGATTCAGAAGTGCACGCGTGCCCTGGGGACTGTCCGTCGAACGGGATTCAGGCGGTCTATGTCTCCCCGGTGGGCACCCCATTCTACGGAACTAGGGCCGACCCGCTCGCGGCAGTCCAAGCATTCGTGAGGGCCGAAATCACCAGAGAATCGGAACTGGAAAGCCATACTCATAAAACAGCTCTTGTCGCTGGGCCGCTTCAGGTTCTCAGAATACGCCAGGCCGGTGCCCATGAGTGGGTCAAACGCCCGGATGTATGCAAGAACGAGCAGTAGTACACGAAAGCTATGACAAGGCAACTGCCGTATCCGATCATCTCGGTACCTGGTACGCTTCTGGTAACCGGGAATCGAACCCGTTTGCCGGGGTATCGGACAGTTACGTCCTGTTCTAACCTATTGACTTTTAAGGGGCTGTCCAGAGCCGAAGTCCATCTGGTATCAGGCGCTTTCGCTGGGATGTTTGCACGTCGTTTGCACGCGGCGCCTAAAAAAACGGGGATCGAACCCGGAGAAGACGCGAATCGATCATCAGGGACGCTGGGCTATTCCAGTGGATTTCGGGAAAATCCGTATGGTCGGGGTTCAGGAGAATATTCGACTCCGGAACAATCACCGAAGGCACCCGAAGGGCGACCCTGCTTCCTGGACGCGCGAGCCACTCGGTTCCGATCCTTGAGGAATCCGGCGGAATATCAACGATGCCGGACGCCTCTACCATTCCCTTCGGGACATCTGCCGCCATCCAAACATAATCTGGCACCTGGTCGAGTTCCACATGCACAAGTATTTCGAGTAGGGCCAGGGCGAGCGAGGATGACGTATAAATGATCCGCGCTCCGGCGTTATTCCACCGGCCCGCCACGCCGGAGCCGCTCAGGTTATTTGCCCACCTCGGGCGGCAAATCCTAAACACGCGCATTCTAATAAATGCCCTGATCGATGCGCGCGAGTTCGTCCATAACTTGCTGTAGATCTTCCGGTGGGCTGCACTCAATAAAGTCTTTAGGTCGCATTCCACCGAATGTCCGGTTGGGTGTATTCAGCCATGAATACACCTTTCTGGGATCACCGAAAACTTCCCTCATGTATTGGATTACCGATTCTTTCGACGGGACTTGGCTCACTTCCCTGCTGCTCATTTTCGTCAGACCCACCTTCAGTATAACTAGTCCGCAGTGTGGCAGGAAACTCTCAGATATCTTGTGCTTGTCAATCACTCCCCTTTCGGCCCGTCGCCTTCCACGAAGGCTCAGGTTTCGTTCATCATGCAGACCTACGCACACGTTCTGCCGCATGTCCAACGCGAGGCCGCCGCAAAAATGAATGAAATCATGAGCCCGGAGCCGGTTGCTACCAAACCGCCAAACCCGAGCCTGAACTAACCCGTAAGTTATTGATTTTATGGTGGGCGGTACAGGATTCGAACCTGTGACCTTCTGGGTGTAAACCAGACGCTCTAACCAGCTGAGCTAACCGCCCTTCGGAAGGCTTCTTACATTCTAACCGCACTGTGTCCCGCAACCAAATGCCGCCTCCCGGGTTTCGCGGCGGGCACTATGATGGAGGGAAGAATCTGTGCCCGGCCTCGGACAATTCAGGTGCGTATTCGCCGGCCTCCTGGCCGTATCTTCGTTGTGCGCCACCGGCGTAACCTTGCGCGGAAAAGTGGTGGATGAAAACGAGGCGCCAGTGCGCGACGCGCGCGTCAGTGTCCGTCCCGCCACGGGCCCTGCCAACCTCTGGACCGCCCGCACCGACCCCACCGGCGCATTCAGCCTTACTCTCCCGGCTCCCGGCGATTTCCTGATCACTGTCGATCGCGAAGGGTATTACGAGCTGAAAGACCGTCCGGCACACATCGAATCTACGCAGGAGATCACCCTGGTGATCAACACCGTCCGCGAGGTATTTCAATCGGTGAATGTCAACGCCGAGACCTCGCCCCTGGAGGCCGGACAGGCGCAGAGCCAGGAACAGCTCAGCGGCACGGAAGTCAACGATATGCCGTACGCGAACAGTCACAGCCTGCGAAACTCGCTGCCGCTGTTGCCGGGCGTGCTGCAGGACGCCACCGGCACGCTGCACATCAACGGCGCCGGCGAAAACCAGGTGCTGTACCAACTCAATGGATTCAATATCACCGACCCCATCACCGGCCAGTTTCAAACCGTGCTCGCGGTGGAAGGAATCCGCTCGATGGATCTCGCCACCGGCCGCTACTCGCCGGAGTTCGGGAAGGGTTCGGCGGGCGTATTGAACGTCAGCACCGAAACCGGCACCGACAGGTTCCATTACACCACCACCGACTTCATTCCCGGCCTCAGCGTGCAACAAGGGCTGCACCTGGGAAACTGGTATCCGCGTGTGGGCGTATCCGGACCCATCGTCAAGGGCCGCGCCTGGTTCTCAGACACGTTCGAATCGGAATACACCGAATCGCTGGTAACCGGGCTCCCCAGCGGCCAGGACACGCGCAGCGGATGGGCCGGCAGCAATCTGCTGCACACGCAGGTGAACCTCACGCCGTCGAACCTTCTGTATGCGGATTTTCTGTTGAACGTGGATAACGAAAGCCGTGTCGGCCTCGGGCCGCTGAATCCGGTTTCCACCACGTCGACCGTGCATACCCGCCAGTATTTCGGGAGCCTCAAAGACCAGAAGTATTTCGGGCACGGAATGCTGGTCGAATTCGGATATGCGCACAATGAATTCTCCGATTCCGCGAGCCCCCAGGGACCGAACCTGTACTTGATCGCTCCCCAGGGCAACACCGGCAATTACTTCGTGAACTCGAACCAGGGGGCCTCGCGCGACCAGGTGTTGCTTCATGCCTACCTGCCGAAGTTCCAGTTTGCAGGCTCGCACCAGATTGAAGCGGGAGCGGACGCCGATTGGATCGGCTACACGGGCGACTTCCGCCGCACGGGCTACCAGGTGCTGGGGACCTCCGGCCAGTTGATCCTGCAGACGTTGTTCCCAACCCCGGCGAGCTTTCAGGTGCGCGACACGGAAGCCTCGAGTTACGTGCTGGATACCTGGAGCGTGCGGAAGCAACTGCAATTCACGCTGGGCATCCGGCAGGATTGGGAGCGGCAACTCGGGCCTCTGGCCTGGTCGCCGCGCCTGGCTTTCACGTGGTCGCCTTTCGCCAAAGGCGGCACCAGCATTTCGGGAGGGTACGCCATCACTCACGACGCGGTGACGATGGCGATGCTGGGGCTCCCGCTGGACCAGACGGCCTACACCACGCAATACGGCGCGAACGGTACGCCCACAGGGCCCCCGGCGCCCTCCTCCTTCGCCATCGGCAATGCTTCGCTGCGCCTGCCGCGCGCCGCCAACTGGACACTGGATGCGGCACAACGCCTGACGCCGCGGCTCTCCGTCACGGCGAAATATCTGCGGCGCAGGGGAACCGATGGGTTCGCCTTCGTCAATACGCTGGCGCCGGATGCGCCGCCTTCGCTGCTCCCGCTGCCCAGCGGGCAATCGGCCGGCCTCTATCAACTCACCAACCTGCGCCGCGATAATTACGATTCGGTCGCCGTATCGGTGCACCAGACCCTGACCGGCCAGTATGAGTGGATGGCGTCCTATACCCATTCGCGGGCGCTCTCCAACGGCGTGATCGATCCCAATTTCGCCGCAGCCCTTGCAGGTGCTTGGGAACCTGGCGCCGGTGCCCTGGGATGCACCGAACCGCCTGCTGGCCTGGGCCTACCTGCCGCTGCCCTGGAAGGATTGGGCCGTGACGGCGCTGGCGGATATGCGCACGGGATTCGCGTTTTCCGCGCGCGCCGAGACTGGCGTCATCGCCGGTGCATTCGATTCGTACCGCTACCCCATGAATTTCGACCTGAACCTGGCCATTGAGCGAATGGTCACGCTGCACGGGTACCGCTTCGCCCTGCGCGGCGGAGTGGACAACCTGACCGGCCGCGCCAACTATACCAGTGTGAACAACGTCACGGGTACGCCGCAGTTTCCGCAGTTTCTCGGGCCGGAGGGGCGTCATTTCGTCGTGCGCATCCGGTTCTTCGGCCGCGCCGGGGGAAAATAGTTGATATGAAATACCTGGCCGTTTTCCTGTTCGCCGGGGCTGCATGGGGACAGCACTACGAAATTGGCGCGACCGTGGGATATGGCGTTTATAACAACGGCACAATCTTCTCAGATACCCAGACCGTTCAGGCCGGCATTCGCAATCGCTTCGCCGCGGGCATCAACATCGGAGAAGACGTATCGGATTACGTGTCCGGCGAATTTCAGTATCTGTACCACGACGGGCACCCGTTCCTGCAGGGTGCCGGCGTGAAGACCGATATTCAGGGCCAGTCGGACGCGCTGACCATGAACGCTCTGTTCTATTTCAAGAAACGCACCCATCGCTGGAGGCCGTTTGTAGAAGGCGGCGCCGGCGGCAAAGAGTACATCATCGCCGGGCCGGCGCCGTTCCCGCAGCCCATCCCGCAGGTCGCCAGCCTCACCACCAACGACGTCTGGAAAGTTGTGTTCGTGGCCGGCGGAGGCGTGAAACTCCGGCTCATTCCGCACCTGCTTCTGCGGGCGGAGTTTCGCGACTACATGACCACCTTCCCCCGCCAGCAGATTGTGCCCGCCCCCCACAACACGGCGCGCGGCGTCTTCCAGCAGTTCACTCCGCTGTTTGGAGTGAGTTACACGTTTTAGCTTTTGTGGCACAATCGAACCCATGACGCTTCGTTTCCTGATCGTGTGCCTCTCGATTGCCACAGCCTGGGCGCAGAGCCTGCCGGTAAGCGGGAGGCGCGTGCGCCGCCTGCTGATTCACAACGCCACCGTGATGGATGGCAACGGCACGCCGGCCAGCGGGCCCAAGGACATCGTAATCGAGAACAACACCATCAGCGACGTGATTGCGCTCGATCCGGTCTCGCTGAGCCGCGGAGGGCGCGGGGCCGCGCAGGCCGACGCGGTGATCGACGCCACCGGAAAGTACGTGCTGCCGGGCCTGATCAATGCGCACGCCCACCTGCAGGAGGAGCGCGGCGGCAAGCCGCAGCCCATCGAATACGAGCTGGATATCTGGCTGGCCTGCGGCATCACCACCGTCCGCGACGTGGGCAGCGACACCAAACGCGCGATGGAACTCCGCCGGCAGAGCGCCGAGGGCGAGATCGCCGCGCCGCGCATCTTCGTCTATCCCATGTTCGGCCGGCCGCAAGACGCCGCAGGCGGCCCGCGCGCACGTCCGCGAGCTGAAGCAGATGGGCGCCGACGGCATCAAGATCCTGGGCATCGACCGCGACACCATGCAGGCCATGGAAGACGAAGCCCACAAGCTGGGCCTGCGCATCGCGCACCACGCCGGCGTGGAGGAGACCAACGCCTGGGACGACATCCAATTCGGCACCACCAGCATCGAGCACTGGTACGGCATCCCCGACGCGGCCATCGAAGACGGCGTGCAGAACTTCCCGTCCAGCTACAACTACAACAACGAGACCGACCGCTTCCGCTATGCCGGCCATCTGTGGCGCGAGGCCAATCCCGAGCGCCTCACCAAGGTGCTGCGAAGCCATGGTGGAGGCCCACGTGGCCTGGGACCCCACGCTGGATATCTACGAGGCCAGCCGCGACCTGCAGCGCGCGCAGACCCAGCCCTGGTTCGCCGAGTACCTGCATCCCACGCTGGAAGAATACTTCACGCCCGAATCCCGCCAACCACGGCTCGTACTTCATCGGCTGGACTTCCACCGACGAGAGCTTTCTGGAAGGAGAATTACCGCCTCTGGATGGCGCGCCCTGCGCCAGTTCGACCGCCTGGGCGGGCTGATCGGCATGGGCGACGACGCCGGCTTCATCTACCAGATGTACGGCTTCGGCCTGATCCGCGGCATGGAACTGCACCAGGAAGCCGGCTTCCATCCGCTCAAGATCATCCAGCAGGCCACCGGCAACAACGCCAGGATTCTGGGCCAGGAGGACCGTCTGGGCCGCGTGCGCGCGGGCTGGGCCGCCGACCTGATCGTGGTCAACGGCAATCCGCTGGAGAATCTGAAGGTGCTCTACCCCACCGGCGTGGACGAGATCCGCGACGGCAAGAGTGGTCCACACCGGCGGCGTGGAATGGACCATCAAGGACGGCATCCCCTATCACGCGCCGGAGCTGATGGCGCGGGTGAAAGACATGGTCGCCGCCGCTAGAAGAAAGTAGAACCGTCTCCTGTCGTCTCGCCTCACCAGCCGTGCCGGGGCGTCTCGGCGCGGGACAGAGCGACTACCGTGGGAGACACCAGCCGGCGATAATCGGCGGTCTGCATATGAATCGCTTCGCGGTGGGTTCCCGCATTGAAAACAATCTCCGGCTCGGCCGCCAGGCTGCTGTCCAGGTACACCGGCATGTCGTAGATGTTGCCCACCGGCGGCATGGCTCCGAGTTCGCAATCGGGAAACAACCTGCTCAATTCTTCTTCGGTCGCCAGGCGGACGTGAGACAGTCCGAGCGCGAGCCGGACCTCCTGGAAATCCACGAGTTTGTTGGCGGGAATCACAATCATGCGAAATCCCCCATCGCCAAAAAGCACCACCGTCTTAGCAACCTCCCTTGCGGGCAGGTGCTCCACCGATGCGACCTCGCGGGCCGTAAAGGCAGCGGTATGAGTGGTCTGGGTGAAAGCGAGGTGGTTGGCCTCCAGGACGCTACGCAGTTTCTGCTGATGCGGCATGGCATACCTCCGCTGAGCCGATTGTACGCCTGTCGCGTTTCAGATAAAAGAGTCTAAACACCCGGTTGCGCCGTATAATGTAGCTGGATTCGAGGCTCTGTCATGGCGATGCTCACCAGAATCCTGGTGCCGGTAGAGTTCTCACCGCGCTGCCAGGGTGCGATCCAGTACGCCGGCGCACTAGCCCGCCATTTTCATTGCGAAATCGCAATGCTTCACGTAGTGATACCCCCCGCTTCGGTCTACGGATTTTCGGAAGCCGCCGCTTATACCAGCGCTCCCGATCTGCAAGCCGAGGTTGTCGCCGACCGCAGGAACCGGTTGGATCAATTCGGGACTCCCGAATTGCAGGATCTCGCGGTTACGCGCACCATACTCGAAGGCGATCCCGCGCATGTCATCGTACAGTACGCGCGGACTATCAATGCCGGCCTCATCGTCATGCCCACCCATGGACGCGGCCCGTTCCGGCGCTTTCTGCTGGGATCGGTGACGGCCAAAGTCATCCACGATGCGGAGTGTCCCGTCTGGACCGGCCCCCATTTGGAACAGGCGCCCAGCCGGCCTGACCCCATGTTTGCCCGCGTGCTCTGCGCTCTGGATCTCGGTCTGGACAGCCGCGGCATATCTGGGTTGGGCCGGTGAATTCGCGCGCGAGTACGCCGCATCGCTCGCGGTGATGCATGCCATCCCGTCCTCAGTCACGCGACTGGGCGGTGTGTATTTCGACCCCGACTGGTCCATACACGTGGCCGCGGACGCTCGCAAGCGCATCTGCGGGTTGCTCGACGATCTGGATATCGCCGGCGAGGTGTCGATCCCGGTGGGAGACCCACCGCATGCCATCGCCGAAATCGCCGCCACCTGGAAGGCCGGCGTGCTGGTTATCGGCCGCGGCCGTCACACCGGAGTGCTGGGCCGGCTGCATACCAATGCCTACGCGATTCTGCGCGAATCGCCCTGCCCCGTGGTCGCGGTGTAGCGCTTACCGACAAATGCTGTCCAGTTAAAGTTACGCGAAACGTTCAGTATTCTCCGGAGAGGCGTCACTTTTCGAGTCCATAAGTAGACCAAAGTGGGATCTGGCGGGCTCTCCAAAACGCTATGTAGTGGGCGGCGTGCCGTGTCTGCCCGTCCGGGGCATCGTGACCCTGTGTCGACCGGCGCACGCACGTTTCCAGTTAGTACTGGCGGTTCTCAAGACTTCTGCTCGCCGCCGATCATCCGCGTATGGGTGATGAGAACTTCGCCCGTCGCTGCTCAATTCGCTGGTCGCCCGAATACAACTGGTCAATCCAAATTAGGGCTGGGCCAGAGGGGGCTCAAGTCTTCTGGGATTCTTCTTATACCTGATCAGACCGGCCTCCTCCATCATCTTGTGTTCCCACCGGCTTACGGTCTTACTATTACTGCACATCGACGTGGCTTCCTCAATCAGTTTCAACGCTATCTCTGCACCCCCGCCGCTATGCGCCTCATGGCAAAGAAACACAAATGCTTCCTCCCATGCATTCTGCTGCGCAGGGACATATGTCCTAAATACCTTCTCGTAATACTGTCGAGCATCATCCATCTTTTCGAGTAACGTGAAGAGGTTTGCTAATTCCAATGCAAGCCGCGGATCATTAGACACTTCGTAGGCCCGTGCTAGCCCTGGGATCTTGTCCTCTTTAGGCCTCGGATCACTTCGAATGACAGAAAGAATGTGTAAAACTGCCTCGCTGAGCAACTGCGGGCCCGTGCCAACACACCTTAAAGCACGCTGAAAGTCCTGAAGTGCAGACGAATAGTCAAACTCCTGTTCAGACGTCAAGCCTCGCAGATAAAAGGCACGAGCATTGTTAGGGTCGCGTTCCAGAATCTCCTCATCAAGATACCGTCGCGCTACTCCGGTCGCACCCCGCTCGATCATCTCTTCAGCCGCCTTTAGGAGTAGCGGAAGAGTCGGGCCAAACTGTGCTTTTAACCGTCGCTTCGCTTGCTTGTCAAGATCTTCCCATCCTCGCAATTTGGCTGTCGCAAATGAGAGTGTCAGCCGCAGAGTTCTGAACACCTCTTCGTCTCGGGTCTGAGAATGTTCACGGATAATGAGACTGAATGCTATCAGCTGGTCCAGAGCAGATTGCATCACGTCGTCCCTTACGTCTGCTGCAACTGCCAGTTCGCGAAGCGTGGGGGCGCGTTGGAACAGAGGGAACAGGCATAGTGCCCGTTGAGCCGTTGGCGTGAGAAGGTTGTACTCGAATTCGAAGCAGAACTCGCACAGGTTCGCTAACGCCGGCTTTTCCTCTCCGATGCTCTTCGAGCAACTGGACAAGGTGATCTGCGTTCTTGCTGCAGGCTATTATCCATTTAATTGCCAGGGGTACGTGTTCACTAACGCTTACAATCTGATCAAGAAATCTCTCTGTGATTGTGGGGTCGACATGTTGTATCGCTGCTTCGAGTTTGGCCAATGCCTCCGCTTCGGTCCTGTCCAGCGGCGGTATGTCGACAGGGTACGCCGGCAATGAGAGCGGCTGATGCCGTGATGTAATAAGCGTCTTGGCCCCTGGCGGCAGGTCCGCTAAAAAAGCAGACGCCCTAGATTCGCGCACCTCCATAGTTTCATAGTTGTCGAGGAAAAGGAGAATCCGACGATCTTTCAATATCGTTCTTACTAATTTTTCTTTGCTCGTCAAATCGGTTGGTATGTCACCGTCCCACTCGGAATGTACCATGATTTGCCGAAGCAGTTGATCGTACGAGGCAATCTCGGGCATAATAGCATTTCGGTCATAGGGAGTGAGTTCTTGGTCCTTCGCCGAGAGGGAGATGATGCCTCCAAAGTGACTGCTATAGGCTGGATCGAGAGCGAGTTGGCGGGTGATTTCGATTGCTAGGGCAGTCTTCCCTACTCCCCCAATGCCCCGGAGAAGAACAACATCCCATTTCCCGAATATCAGAGCATCAATCACCTGCTCCATTCTGGGCGCACGGGTTTGCTCCCCGATAAATCGCGAGTAGTCGCCCAAGAACAGTCGCGTTCCTGGTTTGGGACTCCAAGTTCTGAGTTGGTGAGATCCAACGAGTACTTCGGGTTCAGGGGGTGAGTACAAAAACGTGAATTCTTCATTCGTCTCGGCCCGCTTCCTGCGATCATTGGCCCTGAGGAAGAAGATCCCTTCCTTGAACAATGGTGGTTCACCGGGACCTCTTTGAGCCGTCGGAACTCCTAGCGCCTTGCGGGGCGGGATAAATAATACTGCAATGCTTCGACGCGCGCCGCCAATCGGCTGTGAGAGCACAGAATACCTACAGTAAAGACTTGGCCCGACAAAGCGCTTGAGCTTCGAGTTGATAAAGTTGGAGTCGAGCTCTAGTGCTTGTTGCTCGTGTACACCTAAAATGACGTAGTCGTCCGTGATTCCGAACAGGAGGTAGCCGCCCCTTGTGTTATGAAAGGCCAAGACGTCAGCCGCAAGTTCCGCAACTTTAATGGAGTCCGACAGATCAACCAGATCGCGCTTATAGTCCCAGTATTCGCTCTCAAATCTCAGCACTACTGAGCCGGACTCCGTGTTGATGAAGTGAGAGAGTAACTCATCATTTAGTGCCTGTTTCTGGACGAGTTCTTGTATCGCGGAAATGCTCATCGGGTTCTCCTCATACGAACGGAGGTAACATATCGAGTCGGTATAGTAGCAGCACGAACGTTTGGAAGCAAGGGAGCAGCCTTACGGGGAGTAGCCTGACAGCGAATGTGCGGGCTGCACCGACAATGACGACGGACCGTGAGCGCGGTCCGACACAGGGCCTGAGCGGTATCGATCACCGTATGATTGGTTGGGTCCGCTGGGCAGGGTAACGATCCGCAAAGAGTCGGTCGCAGGACCGCAGGGCTGCCGACTGCTGGAAAATCGATCGGGCTAGTCCTGGTAAATGCTTTCGATTGTGCCAAGTCCATTCGGTTCCATCGGGGTGAGCTGTGCGACCGGGGAGGGGGGTAGGGTTGATCGCCGGCGGATTCCCGATGCAGCGAATGGGATGAGGGGCCTTTATTCGTCAGGACGATTGCTCTGTGTCACGATTGCTTCATGTAAGGTTATATAGCGCTTTCATTCTGAGCCGTGAACGCTGTATTGTCCCGGCGAATGGTGGCATCGCGACAAGATGTTATCGCTGAGTCCGCTGCCTCGCAATCGTTCCTGACAAGAGCGCACCGCGGGCCTCTTGACCGCCGCGAAGCGGCTTCACCAGAGTCTCCCTCTGGGAAGTTCCGCGCGAAACGCGGCACCCAGAGTAAGGTAACATTTGGCCGTCTCCAACCCCTCGGACACGCCCTGACCACGGCCTAACTGAACAGCATTCGCGCTTACCGGAGATTTTCGTTAAACCAGGCGATCGTGCGCAGCAGCACGTCCTTGCGATCTTCCGGCTTGTGGAACATGTGGCCTTCGTCGGCATAGACCACCATCTCGCGTCTTCACGCCCAGCGTCTTCAGCGCGTGCCAGAATTCGAACGATTGCGGCGCGGGGCATTCGCCGTCGCGCTCGCCCACCACAACCAGCGTCGGCGTCTTCACGCTGCTTGATGAAGTCGATGGCCGAGCTCTTCGCGTACACCGCCGGATCGTCATACACCGACGCGCCGAAATACGGAATCATCCACTGGTCGATGGAGTTCTCGCCGTAGTAGCTCTGCCAGTTCGGAAATGCCGGCTCCCGCCACCGCGGCGCGGAAGCGGTTGGTCTGCGTGACCGCCAACATGGTCATGAAGCCGCCGTAGCTCCAGCCGGTGATGCCCACGCGCTGGGCATCGACCGGCGCGGTGCGCACGGCTTCGTCCACTCCCGCCAGGATGTCGCGCAGATCGCCGCCGCCGAAATCCTTCACGTTGGCCATGGTGAACTTCTCGCCCTGCCCGTAGCTGCCGCGCGGATTGGGCAGCAGGACGAAATATCCCTGCTGCGAAAGCAGCGTCGGATTGAAACCCGGCCGCGGCCACGACGGCTTCATGCTCGGACGCCGGCCCGCCATGCACCGCCACCACCATCGGGATACTTCTTCGCCGGCGTCGAAATTCGCCGGATAGATCAGCCATCCCTGCACCTCGAACGCGTCGCTCTTCCAGTGCAGGCTCTTGCGCCTCGCCCCACAGCGGCTGCGCACTGCTGTTGGCGTGCGTCACTGGCGCTCCAATCGCCCACCGGCGCCGGCCCAAACTTCGGGCGGCTTCTGCCAGGAACTGCGCACCACCGCTGTCATGCGTCCATCGTCGGACATGGAAACGCCGGTGTCTTCGAACGGCAGATTGATGCTCTCGTCGCCCTGCCACAGGCGCTCGATCTGCCCGGTGGCGGGGTCGACTTTGGAAATCGCGCTGCCGCCATCGTAGTGCTCGCTGAAATACAACTGCTTCGATTGCTTGGGCCACGATCAGAAAGCTGGCCGAGCCCTGTGATCCCGGGAGTCAGGTTGCGTGCCGCGCCCCCGCCCGCCGGCACCTGGAAAATCTCGCCGCCGGTGGACCCTTCATCGCTCATGATCCCGCCGATGAATACCACCGACTTTCCATCCGGGCGACAGCGCGGCACCGCCAGTCTGCTGCTGCACCGGCGGTTTGTAGATGCGATTTCATGGCGCCGCCGGCCGCGGGGATCGTGTAAAGCTGGGCGACCCACCAGTTGTTGTCGCCTTCTCCATGCGCCGCCGTCGCGGCGAAGCTGCCGCCATCGGGCGACCAATCGTATTCGTAGACATACAGGTCCGCGGGCGAAACCTGGCGCACCGCGCCGCTGGCCGCATCCACAATCGCCAGCCGCTGCTCGTAGATCTTCGATTCCAGCACGCCGGTATGCGGCGGTACCGGGTCGAGCGGCCCGGCGGCGCGCGGCAGATTCTGGGTGAAGAGGATCGCGATCCGTTTCCCATCGGGCGACCACTTGGGATCCGCCAGAAGACCATTGAGCCGCGTCAACTGCCGCGCCGCTCCCCCGGCGGCGGGCGCGACGTAAAGCTGCAGTTGGCCCGCCTTGGCGCAATCGGACAGGAAGGCGATCTGCCGGCTGTCCGGCGACCAGGCCACGCTGTTTTTCTCGCAGGAGCCGCCCGGCGCAATCTCTACCGTCGCGCCGCGGGGGCGCCGTGAAGATTCCCGATTCCACCCAAGCCAGGCGCGCGCCATCCGGCGATACCACTGCCTGCGCCGGCCACCGGGTGGCATCGATCGCCTGAAGCGCCGGGTCCACCAGCACGGTCTGCGCCGCCCCGGCGACGCCAATCAAAAGAAGGTACCAGCAGCGCATCATCAGCGGACCCTGACTCCCAGACGGTCGCACAGAAAGCTCATCCAATCCACCTGTTCTTCCACAGTCTTATTCACCGACCCGATTCCGCTGTGCCCGCCCTTGGTGTCGTACCGCAGAATCACGGGCGTATCGGCGGTGTTGGAGGCCTGCACCAGCGCGGTCATTTTGCGCGCGTGGGAAGGGTCCACCCGCGTATCGGCATCGCCGGTGGAAAACAGAATGGGCGGATATTTGGTCTTGCGGACGTTCTGATACGGCGAGTATTTGCGAAGGTAGGCGAACTGTTTCGCGTTGTCGGCGGAGCCGTACTCGGAAACCCACCACGCGCCCACGGAGAGCTTTTGAAAGCGCAGCATATCCAGCAGGGGCGCGGCGCAGACAATGGCGCCGAACAGATCCGGCCGCTGCGTCATCATGGCGCCCATCAGCAGCCCGCCGTTGGACCCGCCGACAATGCCCAGCCGGGCGGTGCTGGTGTACTTATTCCGGATGAGCCATTCGGCCGCGGCAATAAAATCGTCGAAAACATTCTGCTTCTTTTCGAACATCCCGGCCTTGTGCCAGGCCTCGCCGAACTCGCCTCCGCCGCGCAGGTTGGCTTCCGCAAACACGCCGCCCTGTTCCACCCACCAGGCCGCGATAGGGTTGAAGCCCGGCAGGCTGGGCACGTTGAACCCGCCGTATCCGGTCAACAGCACCGGCCGCTGACCGTCCAGTGCGATCCCCTTCTGATGCACCACAAACATGGGCACTTTGGTGCCGTCTTTGGAGATGTACCAAACCTGCTTCGTCTCGATGTTTTCGGCGTGTACCGGAACCTTGGGCCGGAACCACAGATCCTGTTTTCCGCTGGAGACCATCAGGCGCCAGGTGGACGGCGGCTCCACGAAAGAGGTGAAGGAAAAGAACGCCTGGTCGTCTTCCCAACGGCCGCTCGGAACATAGGCCGTGCCGACCCCCGGCAGTTTCAAATCGCCCAGGTACTTCCCGTCGATCGTGAACTGCTTGATGCGCGGGAGCACGTTTTCCAGATAGCTCACGAACACGCGTCCGCCCACCGCGGCGGTGCCGGTGATAGCCTGGGACGTTTCGGGAACAATCTCCTTCCAGTGTTCGCGCGCCGGATTGTTCAGGTCCACGCGAAAGATCTTGCGGTTGGGCGCGTTCCAGTTGGTTTCCAGCAGCAGCGCATCGCCGGCGAAGCTCATGTTGAAATCGGCATCGGCCTTGATGATATTGCGGATCTCTCCGCCGCTCTTCAGATCCTGAACGTACAGCTCCGTTCTGGCCGCCGGCACACCTTCATTGACTCCGATGAGGAGCCAGCGCCCGTCGTCCGAAAGCCCGACTCCCACGTTCTGCGTGTCGCTGTATCCCTGGCCGAAGATCTCGCGGTCGGCGGCGGCTTCCGTCCCCATCGTGTGGTGATAGACGCGGGAACCATGGCCCACCTGGAAGCGGGAGTAATAAAATCCGCTCTTATCGGGCTGGATGGCGAATCCGAAATAGCGGCCGCGCCGCAATACATCGGGCAGCACTTTGCGCGTAGCCACATCCATCAGCCGGATCTCGTTTTCGTCTTCGCCGCCGCGGCGAATGCCGAACGCCACCATGGAGCCATCCGGCGTAACGCCGGCATAGCTGACGCTGGTGGTGGTGTCGAACCCCATGGCGCCGGGGTCCACCAGAATCTCGTCGTTGTCCTTGTATCCCCGGCGCATCAACAGAGACCGGCGGTCTTCGCTGGCCAGCCGACGGGAGAAAAAGTAACGGCCGTTGCGCAGCGCAGGCGCGCCCAGGCTATCGATCTTCTCCAGGCCGTCCAGCGCCTTGCGAATCTGCTCCCGGCCGGGAATCGCATCCAGAAAATGGCGCGCGAATTTGTCCTGTTCCGCCAGCCACGCGCGGGTCTCCGGGCTGTCCTGGTTTTCCAGCCAGCGGTACGGATCGGTGATGGTCACGCCATGCAGCGTCTCGGTGACCGGGACGCGTTTCGTAGGCGGAGGCGTGAAGTCCGCGGCATTCAACAGAGCCATGCAGAAAGGTAGAAGAAACAGCTTGTGCATATCATTCCAAAACGTCTTCCACGGCGTCCGGCAGCGGACCCGTCATGTCGCGCAGTCTTTCGAACAGCGCGTCGTACAGTTGAGCGTAGGCCTCCAGCCCCGCATCCTTCTTGCGCGGGGCGGCAAAGGTGCGCCGCATCTGCCGGACGGCCACCAGCAGGAGCTTTAATTCATCGTCGTTAAACCCGAATGTCTTGGCCACTCGCTCGATTATAGAACTGCGTCCGCCGGTTCCGGGATACGGTAAAACCGGGCCGCGGTCCCGCCCAGCAGCTCCTCGCGGATGGGGATCGTCGCGGCACCCAGGGCCTGCGTGAACGCGGCCAGCGTCTCTTTCCAGGCGTATTCGGGAAGGCAATCCGGCCAGCCGCTGCCGAACATCAGCCGGCGATGGCCGAAACAGCGGATGGCGTGATGCACGTAAGGCCGCAGGCTATCCGCTTTCCAGGGCGCCCGGCTCAGCCGCACCAGCCCGCTCAGCTTGCAATACACCTGCGGCAGCGCCGCAAGGCGCTCCACAGCCGCCGCCCATTCCGCGAAATCACCCGCGGCGATATCGGGACCGCCCAGATGATCGAGCACGATCTGCGTGTCTGGCACGCCTTCCGCGAGCCGGAGGACCGCCGGAAGATCCGCCGTCCGCACAGTCAGGTCCAGTGTCTCGCCCGCCTGCGGATCGCCTTGCGGACTGGCGCCCGTCCACAGCACGCCGCGAAATTTCGGATGCTGCCGCCAGGTATCCAGCCGTGCCCCTGCCGCCGCTCGCACCACGATCGCGCCGATGAAGTCCGCGCCGGCCAGTGAGGCAGGGTCCTCCGTTGTCCACCACGCAGACCGATGCCGCAAACCGGTTGCGCTTCAGGATCGGCCCGAAATGCTCGGGCGGATGTTCGGCGGTAAACCTCTGGTGGGAGTCGATCCGGATAGGCATGGGTACGGGGATCCGCGGATCCTCGCTCAGAAGATGAAGGCCAGTCCGCCCCGGAAGCTGCGCGGATTCTGCACCAGCAGCAGACCCTGGCCCTGGGAAGTGCTCAGCGGCAGATACCCCTGCGCCAGCAGGTTCCGCAGGTCAGCGGTAGCTTCTATACGCTTCCCGAAGCCCGGAATGGGCTGCCGGAAGTGGATATTCATACCCGGCAGCGGGCGGAACGATTGCGTGCTGTAGAGATTGTCCGGCGTGAGCCAGTCGCGGTCGCCGCTCCACTGGTAGCTGGCGATGATACGGGTGCCAACCCGGGGAATGAGGGCTGCCACGCGCGTAGTAACCGATTGCCGCCGGCCCTGCCGGATCATGGAGCGCAGTTCATCCGGACTGTTGCTGACCAGTTCTTTCCCGTCCATCGTCAGTCCGCCGGCCGAACTGTAGATCGCAGTCACGCTCACGTTATCGCCCAGATCCTGCGTCAGCGCCGTGGCAAGGCCGTTGCTCGCGAAATTGCCCACATCGAAAATCGAACTGTTGGAAAACAGATCCGGCACCACGTCGGAGGCGCCAAAGACGTCCCCGGGGCCCATCAGGGACAGCCCCAGGTTTCGCACCGCCTGGTGATATCCCGACAGATAGAAGGTGCGCGATCCCGCTTTGCGGGAGTAGGTGACTTCGTATTCTTCGCCCCGCTGGATTTCCGATTGCCCGTTCCGCATCGAAAGACGCGGGAACATACCCAGCGAATTCAGGTCGCGCTGCAAGTCTTCATCGTCCGTATCCGAACCAGCCAAATCCGGCCGCGCATTGCCGGAGGTGTACGTGAATTCAATCGTGGAATTCTGCGTGGGAGTGTACGTGACGCGGGCATACGGGCTGTAGTAATTCGAATGATTCACAAAGGATACTGAATCCATCGACATGCCGTAACGCACCGCCACCGTCTCCGCCAGTTGTACCTGGTCGTCAAAGCTGGCCGACATGCTGCGGAACGCCGGCAGCGAGGAGAGGTTCCCCGTGTAGGCGGCGCCCACGCGTCCCGGCAGGAACAGTTGCCGCATGGTGAGCGATACTTCGGGACTCCCCGCACCCAGTCCGCGGCTATAACTGGTGCGGAACGCCGTCACCGGAACTCCGTTCGACGAGCCATACCCCAGGTTGCCGGAGAATTGCAGCATGTTGCTGCCATAGAGCGAAGTTGCCAGCGCGAATGCCGTGCCCATATCAGCCTGGTCCGCCACCCCTTCCGCCAGCGACGAACCCTCGCCTCCGGAAAGCTTCAACATGCCGCGGGTCTCGGAGAACATGGCGTTGCGGGGGCGCGGGTCTGCCGCTGCAGCCGACAGCGGATCCGGATCCAGCATCCGCAAGACCGGCCGGGTGGCCGAAGAACTGCGCAGCACCCACTTCCAGTCGTCCGACATCAGCGGACCGTTTTCTACCGTCGGGTAGGAGAGTTGGAGCGAACTGAATATCGTGTCCAGCCGGACGTTCAGGATGCTCCGCAGGCCCGGCTGCACCTTGATATCCTGCCGGATCGTGGGAGCGAACGCGGCAAACGTGACCTTCACGAAGTAGACGTCGGGAAGCAGACCGAGCAGCTTGAATTCGCCGTGCTCATCGGTCAGAACCCTTTCCAGCATGCGGTTCTGATGGTTATAGAGGAAGACCGCGGCGCCCATCTGCGGTATGCCCAGATAGTCTTTGACCACTCCCGCAATGGCGCCGGTCAGCGTCACCGGTTGTGCGGCATGCAGAAAAGTGGGCGCGAGAAGGCAGACCGTCCCCAACGCGCATGTGGCCAACGTCTTATGCGTCTTCGTCCTGAACATCTACGACGCTTTCTTTTACTCGGACCTTCAGGCCAACGCCTGGGCACAAGTCCGCTTTTCCACTAGGTTACCGTAAATTGTGCTGATTGGGTGAGCACTTGATTACGATTTTTATCAGTCACCTTAACCCTAAGGGTATACTGTCCGGGCGCAAAAGAGTTCAACGGCAAGAATTTTTCAACCGTAACCTGGCTTGCCGACGCGTCCGGAATCTGTCCCACGTCCTCCGTGACGTCCGGGAAGACCTTTTCGTTGCTTCCATTTCGGACCACTTCGTAGGTGATCTGCCCGTCCGGCTTGTGAGTCACGTCGTCCGGTTCGAAATTGTACAGCTTCATGTAGATCCCCATCTTTTCTTCGTGTTTGAAGGAATTGTCGATCCTGGGCCGGACTTTGGATTCGCCACAACACGAATTGCCCGGTCCCGATGCTCTTGGTCGGTACCTTTTCTATCAGGTCGGCCAGCACCAGCGAACTGGAGGAAAGTTTTTCGCTGTCCAGACGCGGTACCACCAGCGGCATTTCGTAATGATTCAGGTTGCCGGCAATCACGTCCTTGGCGATCACCACCAGCCGGTAGGTGCCGGGTACCAGCGGTATGCTCTTTTGATAGATCGATTTACGGTCTTTCGCATTGGCGCAGCAATTGGCCGATCGTATCCACCGTCACATCCTCTTCAAAATTGGCGATGGGCTTCCGGGTGAGCGAAGTGACACGGCCCAGAATCTGCACCTCGGCTTTCTGATAGCCCTCTTTGTTGGTGAACTGCAGATCCTTGTTGTCGAACTGGACGGTCATGTTGGTCAGCACCGAAGCTGTCGGTGACCGGGAAGAAATCGGCCCGCACCTGCATCGGCAGAATGTTGTAGCTGATGCGCGAGGTGACGTCGGCTTCCAGATCCTTGAACTTGATAGCCGGCGGCTGCTGCAATTTGGCGAACTGCTCCAGGCGGTTGAATTCGTTCATGCTCTCCGGTTGCCCGCCGAACGGCATCCCCAGGTGGGTGCCGTCGGTGTTGTTGAAGCGCTGCGTCTTGTCGGACATGCCCATCTGTTCCATGAGGGTCAGGCCGGCGCCGGGCACGTACAGCAGAGCGTCCTTCTCGGAGGGGTCCATGGTCATGCGGAACTCGCCCGACATGGTCGGGTCCACGAATTCGATGATGATGTTGTTGCCGATGCCTTCGATATAGCGGTAGCGCCACTGCTGGAACGGGAACGTGGAAGTCTCGCCGCCGCCCTCTTCCGGAGGCCGCTCGTAGAAGCCGCCCGAGGAGTGGTCTTCGATTTCGTCCGGCGGACCATACGTGATATAGATGCGGCCGCGGTCGGTTTTCCAGCCGGGAATGCCGGAAGCGAAATGCTCGTTGGCGTACGCGATGCGGCGGTAGTGCTCTTCCTTGAACTCGTTCTCGATCGGTGTCCGGCGTGGGGTCGCGGCGCAGCCAGAAGTTTTCGATGAACTGCTCGCGCTCTTCGTCGGTCTGCAGCTTCTTGAAGGCGGCGCGTTCCTCATCGGTGATGATGTAAGACACGTCTTCGTTCAGCCACTTCTTATAGGGAGTCTCGAATTCCTGCCGCAGTCTCTTCTCGGCGGCGCGCTGCTGCCGGGGCGTGAGCGGGCGGGCGTTAGTTTCTCTTTGGGTCTTCTTGGGAGTATCGGTTTGTTTGGGTGGGTCTGTCTGCTGCTGGGCGGCGAACAGGCCAAGCAAAATGGACAACGAAACAAAGCAGATTGAGAGGCGTGTCGCGTTCATACGGCTTAACCGCTTCCTGGCGGACTGAATTGGATCGGCTGCCATCTATTTTAGAACCCTGCGTTTGGTAGGGTCAATCCCGTGACATCCAGGCACACTGTGCCGTCAGCGCAGAACCGGTGACGAAACATTGCAATTTATAATTCATTTGTTTTCATGTGGTTAGAAAAAATAAAAAAAGAGTCTGGCCTCCGGTACAGATATCTTGAAGGTGGAAGAGGGACACGGTTCAAGCCATCTGCCCGCAATTCCTGCCATACTTCTTCCAAAAATGCCCCATCCGCTCTCCCGGAGCGTTCCCATCCCCAAAACTCGTGTCCCTCTTCCAATCGGTAAAATCAGAGCCTTTTGACTTTTTTGGTGAGATCGGTTAAGCCCTGTATATGCCCGCGGGCGCTTACCGGTTCCAGGTCGGAACAATCCGCTGCACGGTTCTGAGCGATGGCTACTTCTCGTACCCCGCCGCCTGGTTCTTCCCGAATGCGGACCCGCGGGAACTGGCCACCGCCCTGGATGGCCGCCGCCTCCCGCACGACGGCATTCTGAGCCCGTACACCTGCCTGCTGATCGAAACCGGCCGCCATGTGGTGCTGGTGGACACCGGCGCGGGATCCGGACTCACCACCAGCGGCGCCATCGGAGCGCGCCTGGAGATGTGCGGCATCCGCCCTCGCGACGTGGATACGGTAGTGCTCACCCACGCCCATCCCGACCACATCGGCGGCGCCGTAGATGAGCGCGGACGCCCTGCATTCCCCCACGCCCGCTATGTAATCTCCGCGGCGGAATGCGAGTTCTGGAACGGCCCGCGCACCGGCTTGCGAAATACCTGCCTCCCCGCCGAGGTCAAAACCGCCATGCTTGATACCGCGCGCCGCTGCCTTCAGACGCTGCGCCACCAGTTGGAATCGATAGACGGAGAAACTGGAATCGTACCCGGAGTGCGGGCCATTCCCGCGTTCGGCCACACCCCGGGCCACCTCGCAGTCCTGCTCGCGTCCGAAGGAGAGCAGCTTCTCAATCTGGGCGACGCCGCCGCGCATCCGCTGCACCTCGAGCATCCCGAATGGCACAACGGCTTCGATCACGCCGCCGCGCAGGCGGTCCTGACGCGGCGCTGCCTGCTCGAGCGGGTCGCGCGCGAGGGCATGCACGTCATGGCCTTCCACTTCCCCTTCCCCAGCATGGGCCGCGTGGCTCCGCGTGCCGCCGGCGGGTGGCAGTGGTCGCCCGGATGGTAGCACTGTAAGAGCGGTAAACTATTCGCTGTGAAGGGCTTTTTGTTTTTTCTGATCGCCGCTACGGTTGCCTTCGCGGCGGATGCCCCCATTGCTTCCACGCCGCCGATGGGATGGAACAGTTGGGATTCTTACGGCACCACAATCACCGAAGCGGAGGTGAAGGCCAATGCCAATGCCATGGCCGCCAAACTGAAGAGGCACGGCTGGCAGTACATCGTGGTGGACATCCAGTGGTCTGACCCGCAGGCCAAGGCGCACGGCTACCGTCCCAATGCCGAGCTCACCATGGACGACCAGGGACGCCTCACGCCCGCGGTCAATCGATTTCCCTCTGCCGCCGGTGGTAAGGGTTTCGGCCCGCTGGCCGCTTACGTCCACGGGAAAGGGCTGAAGTTCGGCATCCATATCATGCGCGGCGTTCCGCGGCGGGCAGCGGTGGCACGGCGCAAATTGCCGACACGTCCTCCACCTGCCGGTGGAACAGCGATATGTATGGCGTCGATATGAGTAAGCCCGGCGGCCAGGAGTATTACGATTCCATCGTCAAGCTCTACGCCGGATGGGGTGTCGACTACATCAAGGCTGACGACATGGCCATCCCCTCTCATGGCGCCGAGATCGAGGCGCTGCACAAGGCCATCGTGAAATCCGGCCGGCCCATCGTGCTGAGCCTGTCGCCCGGACCCGCCGATATCAGCCAAGGCCGATTTCTACGCCGCTAATGCCAACCTGTGGCGCGTCTCCGGCGACCTCTGGGACCGCTGGCAGGACGTGCTCAAAACCTTCGGCCTCATGGACAAGTGGAGCCGCTATTCCAAGCCCGGCGGGTGGCCGGACGCAGACATGCTGCCGCTGGGCCACATCGGCCTGCGCGCCGAGCGCGGCAACGACCGCGCAAGCCTGCTCACGCACGACGAACAGCGAACCCTCATCACGCTGTGGTGCATCGCGCGAAGCCCGCTCATGATGGGCGGCGATTTGCCCACCAGCGACGACTTCACCTACTCGCTCCTGACCAATGACGCCGTGCTGGCAGTAGACCAGAAGGGCACGAACGCGCATCAGGTCAGTGCCAGCGACGGCCAGATCGTTTGGGAGTCCACCGGGCCGAAGGGCGAGAAGTACCTGGCCTTCTTCAATACCGGCGATCAGCCCGCGCCCGCCCATTTCGACATGAAGCTCTCGAAGCCGCGAGACTTGTGGACCGGCCAGGCGGTCGAGCAGGGCATGATTGTTCCGGCGCACGGCGCGCGCCTGATCGAGGGGCGGGCAAAGTAGCTGGACAGACCGGGAGGTCTGTCTTACCACCGCGGAAGAACGCGCTTCCAGTCCGGGTCCACGTGCTTGCGCATTTCCGCTTCGTCGTCGCGCTTGCGGAACGGGAATCTTCTCGTACCGCTCGCGCCCGCGTGCCACCTGGTCGTAATCCAGTTCCACGCCCAGCCCGGGCTTATCGGGAATACGGCACGCAGCCCTCGACAAACCGGATGCGCCCGCCGGCCACCACTTCGTCACGCTCCGTCTGCCACGGATAGTGTGTGTCGCAGGCGTAAGTCAGATTCGGGCACGCCGCCGCTGCGTGGGTCATGGCCATCAGGCTCACGCCCAGGTGACTGTTGGAGTGCATCGAAAGTCCCATGCCGAGCACGCTGGTGAGGTGCGAAAGCTGCTGGACGTTGCGCATTCCACCCCAGTAATGTGGGTCGGAGAGTACAATTTGCACGGCGTCCAGTTCCTTGGCGCGTGGTACGTCGGCAAAACAGGTGACGGCTACATTACTGGCCTGCGGCGTATCGTTGCCTTCCGCCAGCAAACGGCGGCGCACTTCGCCCATGCCTTCGAGCGAGGCGCAGGGATCTTCCAGATAGCCGCCGGCTGAAAGCTCGTCCTTCAATTCGCGCCCCACGCGCAGGCTGGTTTCCACGCTCCAGGCGCAGTTGGGATCGATGCGCAGCGGGTACGCGCTGCCGAAAGCCTGCCGCAGTGCCCGAATGCTGGCGATTTCCACGTCCGGTTCCAGGACTCCGCCTTTCAGCTTGATTTCGCGGAAGCCGTACTGCGCGATCATCTGCCGGCACTCGCGCACGCACGCCTCGGGGTCGAGCACCTCGCCATACTCGTCCTCGCGGGCGTCGTCTCCCACGCCGCCGCCTCCGCCGTGTTTATAAAAGAGGTACGCCGAGAAGCTCACCCGGTCGCGCACGCGCCCGCCAATCACATCGCAGCAGGGTTTGCCAACCGCCTTGCCGATCAGGTCGAGGCAGGCGATTTCGATGGCGGCATAGGTTCGGGTGTGGCGGTCCAGCGGGTTCTCGCCGGGCACCAGGTAGGTTTGGGACCGTCCTCCCGGAGCGGACGCGATTTCGCTTTCGGCATCCGCCGTCAGATCGCGATACAGCCCCGCGAGTTGAAACGGATCCATGCCGATGACGCGCTGCCGGACCGCCATCAGCCCCGTCAACGGGCCGTCGCCGCCGTACGTTTCGCTGATTCCGGTGAGGCCCGAATCGGTCTTCAGCTCGACGATGGTGCGCAGCGCAAACGGCGCATGGAGCCCGTAAGAACTGCGCAGCGGTGGATCGGCAATGGCGATCGGATGGAGAATGACATCGATGATTCGCATGGCACCTCAATTGCTCTTAGAAACAGTGGAGATACGACGATGGATGCCTTCGTGATCGGCGCAACGCTTTTAGGCAGTTTCGTGGGAGCCTTTGCCCTGCAGAAGGCGGCGCTGGAAGGCCTGTTCCGGATCATGGATACCGGGCGCCGCGCCCGCCACTGATTACTTTCGCGAACCGCGCCGCAGGTTCTTCAATTGGGACTGGCGCGCTTTGATCTTCTTTCGCTTGGGCTTAGAGATCACAAAGGTGCCGCTACCCAGATATTCCGCCTGGTATAGTTTATCGCTTACTGGTTTTTCGTCAGCCAAAACAAATCTCCTCTAGAATTGAAGCTGGATGGAGTCCTCATTGTACCGCGCATTCGGCAGGATCAAATTGGCGGGATTTCTGTTGCTGGTCGCGGTGCTGTCCACCGCGCAGCAGGATCCCCGTCAACTCTGTGGGCAAGTACCCACAATCGCGTCGGAACTGACACAGATCTCGGGCATGAAGCTGAAGCACCCGGTACCCTGCGATTTCATCAGCAAGGAAAAGGTCAATGAGTTCCTGAAGAAGCGGGTCAAAGAGGAATCCAGCCCGGAAGAAATTCGCGCCGAAGAGCTGACCCTCAAGAAGTTCGGCTTCGTTCCGCAGGATTTCGACCTGGCGCAAGAGTACCGTGGACCTGCTCACCGAACAGGCCGCCGCCTTCTACGATTACAACAAGAAGAAGCTGTTCATCACCGAATCCGACTCCAAGGAACCGCAGGAGCCGGTGCTGGCGCACGAACTATCCCACGCCCTTGCCGACCAGAACTTCAACCTGGCGAAGTTCATCAACGCCGGACGCAAGAGCGATGACGGGTCCACCGCGCGCCTGGCGGTAATGGAAGGGCAGGCTACGTGGATGATGTCCGAGTACCTGGCGCGCAAGAACGGCCAATCGCTCAGAACGTCGCCGCAACTGGTAGCCATGATGAGCGGCGAATCCGATTCGGGCGAGGGCGGCCAGTTCCCGGTCTACGACAAGTCGCCGCTGTATCTGCGCCAGACTTTGATTTTTCCATACACCAAGGGAATGCTGTTTCAGGACGCGGTGATTCACCGCTATAACCAGGAGGGCTTCGCCCAGGTGTTCCGCCACCCGCCCCTCTCCACCCAGCAGATCATCCATCCCGACAAGTATTTCTCCGGAGTCAAGCCCACCGACCCGGCGCTGCCCGATCCGCATCTGCCGCGCCGGTACAAAGGCCTGGTCGGAGGATCGCTGGGCGAACTGGAGCACGCCATTCTGCTGGAGCAGTACGCCGGAAAGCAGGCGGCGGCCGACATCGCGCCCCACTGGCGCGGCTGCAACTTTGAACTGCTCGAAAACAAAAAGGCCGGCCGCGTGGTGCTGCTCTATGCTTCCGACTGGGACAGCGAGGACAGCGCGCGCCTCTTCTTCGCGGCCTATCGCAAGGCCATGGAGAAGAAGTGGAAGAGCCTGGCGATTGCGTCCGAAACGGCGGATCGTGTTTCCGGCATGGGCGACGACGGCCAATTTGTGCTGGAACGGAAGGGCTCTGTGGTTACCAGCATGGAAGGCCTGGAACCGGCAAGCTGAACTGCTAGACTGAGACTTATGGTCCAGCGCAGGTTGGTTCTTTCTCTGGCGGTTCTCGCCATCGCCGCGGCCGCGTTACCGGCGCAGCAACTGCCCCGTAAGTCCCCGGAATTTGTGATTAACATGACGGGAGGGAAGCCCTCCATCCTGCTCAGCAGTTTCAAAGGTAAGGCCATCGTCTTCGCGTCCATTCTGACTACCTGCCCGCACTGCCAGCACACCGTTACGCTGCTCACCAAGCTGCAAAAAGAATTAGGTCCGCGCGGCCTGCAGGTGATCGCCTGTGCCGCCGGCCAGGATTCGCCGGATCTGGCGGTCCCGCTGTTTATCAAAGAGTTCAATCCGCCCTTCCCGGTAGGTTTCTCGAGCGACGTTAAAGGCGTGCTGGACTACTACCAGTATTCCCTCACCAACCTTCCCCACATGCCGATGCTGGCCTTCATCGATCGCCAGTTCAACATCCGCGCCCAGCACGAAGGCGGCGAAGAGGCGTGGTTTGGCGACCCGCAGCAGGAGACGAATCTGCGTTCGCAGATCGAAGCGCTACTGAAGGAACCCGGCGCGCGGAAGACAGCGTCGAAAACGGGCACGCCCAAAAAGGGAAACTAAACGACTACCGGCTGAAAGCGGGTGGCGGACCCCTGGTCCGCGGCCGACGCCCTCGTGGCCTCCCCGTTTTCTGGAGACATTACCGACCGGCGCGAGCAGCGGGTCCAGGGGGACCCGCGCGGACGGGGGCGTCCGCCCCACACAAATGTGAAACCTGCTGGAAGCTGTTCGCCTGAAAGGCGAAGTGTTTAAGACCTGGAGATGGAAACTAAACACGGCGCCTCTGTACCCGGCCTTCGCCACACGATGATCGCGCTGATCTAGCTCGCGCGGAATCGCGGCACCGGGAAGGCCGGTTACCCGCTGGTCTTGGGAGAGCGGCCGGGTTTGCGGCCTTACTCGCTTTGAACCGGTATCCCCGCGCCGGCGAGCGCGGATTCCACCTCCGCAGGGCGCAGACGGGTGGCATCGTATTCCACCATCAGGCGGTCCAACGACGGATCGACCTTAATCTTCTGAATACCGTACAGTGCGGTGGTGTCGGACAGGCGATTGAGCATGACGTCGTCAAGCGGCTTCTGGAGGCGGAATCGAATTTGTACCTTGGTCATCAATAACAGCCTATCTCACCGCGGAGGGCGGCGCTAACTGGTACGATTCGCGGTATCGCAATCGCACGCCCGGACGGCTCACCTTGACGCGGATTTCATGCAGCCCCGGGGCGGCGCCCGCGGGCACGTGGAATCCCAGAACGTAGCTGACTTGCATGTCTTCGAGCGCCGTGCGGATCCCTGCATCGATGTCATTGCGGCCGGTGAACGTCACGCCGCCGGTACGCTCGGACAGTTGCTCCATGGTGCCGGGGTAGCCCGTCGAACTGAGGGTCAGTCCGCGCGCATCCACCGGGTATACGGCCACGTCCGCGCGGTTGAGGTGCGCCAGGAGTCTTTCCATGTTCTGGTAGTAGCTCACACCGCCTTTGACGAGCAGGGGAAATGCGGCCGTAAGCCAGATCAGGCTCTTACGCCCCGGCAGGTGCGCCAGGCGGTCCGCAATCAGTTCGAGCGTATGAAAGCTGTCGTTGACGCGGTTGTTGAGGAAGAACAGCCGCTCCTCCTCGCTGGGTGGTGGACCCATCCGGGCGCCATAACGGGCATCGAAGCGGCCGGGGGCGGAATCGGGGCCCATGTCGGCAGGCTCGAGTCCGGCGTCCTCGACGGATTGCGCCAGCTCCGCCGTATCCGTAGTGAAATCGTGAATCAGGCGAGGCTCCTTCGCCAGCATATAGATCGCGATCCGCTGGCCGGTGCGGTAGCTCTTCAGCAAATAGAGCAGGTGCTGACGGGAATTGTAGCGGTCTGCGTAGTTGGTATTGAGCCAATCCAGGAGGATCAGAGAATACTCGCCGGCCTTCTGCACGGTCGCCGGTTCGCTTCCGGCGGGCAGCGCGGACGGCGGGGCTGCACCGTCCCAGCCGGCGCTGAACAGCGTGATGGGCTGCGGTTTGCGATCGTCCTGCACCTGGAAATCGTCCCGCCGGAGGCCGGCCACACGCATGCCCTTGGCATCTTCCGCCACCACGCGGACCTGCACCAGGTTGGTGGTGGAGCGAATCACCAGGCCGGGGTCGGCCGGCGGAGTGTCTTGCGCAAATCCAATGGTGAATGGCGCCAGCAGCACGACCCAGAACATTGTCGTTGGGGCGTGCGGAACGGTCAGGACGTTACCGGCGGCAACTCGGAAGATCCACTCAACTTCGGCCAGCAGGCGCAGAGCGAGGGCGCGATAGCCGGCGTCATAATCGGTGCTGCGAGTCCCCGGCCGGCAGGTGCGCGGTGATCCAGGCTTGGAGCATTTCCGTCACCGGCGCGGCGACGGCCTCTTCGGCGCCGGGCTCGAAGCGCAGCGGAATCTCGGAACGTTGAATGGCGGAAAGCAGCAGATCGGCAAATGTCATACGACCTCGGCAAAGTGGTTTACGGGACCGCAGCCGCTCCCTAGCCCGGGAGCGGTCCGGATGGCTTCATGCACAAACTGTTTGGCGCGGGCCACGGCATCCCGCAGCGGCAGGCCTTGCGCCAGTCCCGCGGTAATGGCGGCCGAATAGGTGCAGCCGGTGCCGTGGGTGTGTCGCGTCTCGATCCGGCGGGCGGGAAATTCCTGCCACGCCGCGCCGTCCCACAGCAGGTCGATGGCATCGCCCTCCATATGTCCGCCTTTGATCAGTACGGCGCGCGGGCCCATCTGGAGAATGCGGCAGGCGGCCTGGCGCGCATCGTCCAGCGTGCGGATGGAAATGCCGGTGAGCGCCTCCGCTTCGGGAACGTTGGGGGTGAGCAGGGCGGCCCGCGGCAGCAGTTCTTCGCGGAGCGTGCGTATGGCTTCTTCGGGCAACAACGGCAGGCCGTGCTTGCTGATCATCACCGGGTCCACCACCAGCGGGAAGCGGAACATCGCGGCCGCTTCGGCAACGGCCCGCACCATTTCCGGCGGAGCCGAGCGCTCCCGTCTTAGCCGCCGCCGGAGGGATGTCTTCGAGTACGGCTTCGATCTGTTCCCGCACCAGGAGCGGCGCCAGCACCTGAATGCGCGAGACGCGCGTGCTGTTCTGCACCGTGACGAGCGTGATGACAGCCTCGCCGTACACGCCGAACTGGTGGAACGTCTTGAGGTCCGCCTGGATTCCGGCGCCTCCGCTGGGATCCGATCCGGCAATAGTCAGCGCGACAGGCGGCATGCACCTATCAGTCTACAGTCTCTACTGCAGCCAGATGCTCAGAACCGGAGACGTCACTGCGCCGACGGTGAGGGTCACGACCGCCTGGCCGGGCGGAACAAAACCGCCCGGAACCACGGCGTTGATCTGAAGCAAGCCGACCAGCCCGGGAGCGCTGCCGGCATATAACAATTGCGCGTTCACGCCGCCGATGGAAAGCGTAACCGGGGCGGCGGGGGTAGCGTACGGTGGAGCGGAGGGAAGCCCGGCGATGTTGGCTCCGTTGGTCAGGCCGTCGCCCGTGGCGTACAGCGTGACAACCGTGCCGCGCGGCGCCGGAGCAGACTGCGAGTTGGTGCCGCCATTCTGGTTCACCACGACCGGAAACAGCCCGGGCGCGGCAGGCGCAACGGCCACGTCCAGAGATCCCGCCGGTTGATTCTGGTAAAACAGCTCGATGTGGGTAGAGGTGGCGCCCGCCACTGTATAAGGCACTTGCGCGTTGATCTGCGCCGGACTGCGCGTAGAAGAGCGGCGCGGGCACGCCATCGAACCGGACTTCCGCGCCGCCCAGCAGGGTTGCGTAGAGGCCGGTGGAAAGGAGGGTTCCGGCAACTCCGGCGTCTGGGCCGATGCCGGCGCCGTAAATCGTAATCGATTCGCCCGGAGCCACGGGCCCCTGCGCCAGGCTGGCAGCGTTGACTACCGCCAGTGTAGTGAGCGGGTCGGCCACCGGATCCGCGGTCGAGGACGAATCCGGAACCAGGCGGCGAACGCGATTATTCAGCGAATCGGCAAAGTATACGTTGCCCGCGCGCATCCACCAGCAGTCCGAGCGGCGTATTGATTTGCGCCGCGCTGCCGGAAGCGCCGTCGCCCGCAAAACCAGCGGAACCCTGGCCGGCGATGGTATGGATGATGCCGTCCGCAGTCACTTCGCGGATGCGGTTGTTGGCGGTATCGGAGATGAACAGGTTGCCGTTACCATCGACCGCCACGCCCTGCGGGGAATTCAGCGGGGAGAGGGTGGCTGCGACTTCATCGACCGCGATATCCGCCTTCCCGGTACCGGCGACAGTCGTGATGGTTCCCGCCGGGGTGACCTTGCGGATGCGGTGGTTGGAGGTATCGGCTAGGAACAGGTTGCCCGACGAATCCACGGCGCAGGCGCCAGGCTGATTGAGCTGGGCCTGCCGTGCCGGGCCCCCATCGCCGGTGTCGCCCGGCGCACCGTTCCCCGCCACGGCCACGATGAGTCCGCCGGCGCCGGCCGCGAGCACGCGGTGGTTGGCCGTATCCACAATGTACACAGTGCCCGCGGCACTCGCGCAGACCGCGCGCGGCTCGCGCAATTGCGTCGCTTGGGGCAGCATACCTTCCCCGCCCGCACCGGCGGTTCCAGTGCCGGCGAAGGTGGAGAGGATCCCCCCGCTGGCGCGGCGCACCAGGTGATTTTCGGTGTCGGCGATGAGAAGCGCGCCGCCGGGCGCGGTGGACACTCCCATGGGCGAGTTCAACTCGGCGGACGTGGCGGTTACCAGATCATGGTCGTACCCCGCGATTCCGGTGCCGGCGAAGCTGGAAATGGTGCCGGAGGGCGCCACGATGCGGATGCGCTGCGTGCCGGTATCGGCGATATAGAGGTTGCCGGCGGCGTCAAGCGCCACGCCCGACGGGCGGAGCAGCAGGGCGGCGGTGGCGGAGTTCCCATCGCCCACGGCGTGCAGGTATCCATCCCCGGCGACGGTCTGGATGATGCCATGCACGTCGACGCGGCGGATGCGGACGCCATCGGCAATGTAGAGATTGCCGAGGCTGTCCACCGCCAGATCGCGTGGCGCGGAAAGCGTGGCTGCCGCCGCCGTCGCGCCGTCGCCGCCGAAACCCGCGGAACCGGTGCCCGCGGCGTCGATCCAGGAGCCGGCGGAGGTGAGACAACGGACGGTGGCGCTGCCATCGGCGGCGAACAGATCGCCGGCACTATCCACCGCCACGGCGATGGGCGATAGAAGCGCCGTGCCGGCCGAACCGCCCAGCACCGTCGAGATGGCGCCGCCCGGAAGGATTTTGCGCACGCGCTGGTTCTGCGAATCGGCGATGTAGACGGTTCCGGAGCGATCCACGGCCAATCCGGCAGGAAAGGCCAGTTGCGCGATGGTAGCCGGGCCGCCATCGCCGCGAAGGCCCGCGGACCCCGTGCCGGCAATGGTAGCGATGCGGCCGTCGGCCGTCACCTTGCGCACCCGATGGCCCAGGAATTCGGAGATGTACAGGCTGCCGGCGCTATCCACCGCCACATTGCGCGGGCCGGACAATAGCGCGGCGGCGGCCGGGCCGCCATCCCCCAGGACCGTCTGGCCGCTGCCGGCGTAGGTGCCGATAGTGCCGTCGGGAGTCACGCGGCGAACCCGGTTGTTGCCCAAATCGGCGATATAGAGGTTGCCGGAAAGGTCCACGGCGAGCCCATATGGGAGATTGAGCTGGGCCTGTATGGCCGGGCCGCCATCGCCGCTGAATCCCGCGGTCCCGTTCCCGGCGACGGTGCTGATGATGCCGCTGGAGTTGATTTTGCGGATGCGGTGGTGGTCGGTATCGGAGAGGTAGACATTGCCGAGGCGGTCGGCGGCCACTCCCTGGATGTTGCCGATTTGCGCCAGGGTGGCGGGACCTCCGTCGGCGGGCAGGTCGCTACCGGCTATGGTTTCAATGCGATAGGCGGGAGTGGTGCCGGCGAGGGCGGCCGCGGTCGAAAGCAGGACCGGCAGGCAGCGCCGATAGCGGTTCATGGTTATCAATGATTGAGTGCCCGCGGCTTCAAGAACTTCTCATTTTGTTCGAAAAGAGATTTGAGAACCGGAATGTACCTCAAATACGCAATCTGCCTGGTCCTGCTTGGCCAATATGCCCGGGCGGGCGATCTGATCCGCCTGAAGTCGCGCACGATCGATGGTTCCCGGGAAGGCGTTGCGAGGGAGACGCGTCCGGGTGGGAAGTACCGGCTGGTGCAGTTTCACGAGCATCCCGGCGCACGGTTGCGGGCGGAGCTGGAGCGAAGGGGTTTCCGCATCATCAGTTATGTGCCGGATTCGACGCTCCTGCTGGAGGCGCCGCCAATGGCGGACCTGAGCGGCCTGGGAGTGGAATGGACCGGTCCCCTGGATGCGGCCGACAAACTCAGCAAGGGGCTGAAGGATGAGAATTCCGGCTTGTTTCTGGTGGAGTTCCACCGCGGTGTCAGTCCGCAGACGGCCCGCCGCATCGTACGGCAACACGGATTTCAGGTGCACGAGACCGAAGGGCTGATTCCCTGGCATCTGCTGGTGACGGGGGGCCATTCCAGCTTGCGCGAACTGGCCGGCCACGAAGAAGTCGCGTATATTATGCGGGCCGATCCGGAGCTGTTGACCAGGAAGAGGGTCGCCGGATGTGCCGGCCCAATCACCGAAGCGGGACCGGTGGCCGACTACTCCCTGGCGGATACGGGCTGGCCGGCCGACGCGCTGGGCAACGTCGCCTTGCAATACATTTTCGACACGATGACACAGAAGCTGGACTCCAACGTGGCGCGCAGCCAGGTGGAGCGCGCGTTTTCCGAATGGGCGCGCTACACCAATCTCGCCTTCACGCCGGCGCAGCAGGGTGGCGGAGCGCGCACCATCGATATTCTCTTCGCCGAGGGAGCCCATGGCGACGCTTACCCGTTCACTTCCATTACCTCGCTGGCCCATACGTTCTATCCGGCGCCGCCGAACCCGGAGCCCATTGCCGGAGACATGCATTTCAACGACGCGCAGACCTGGGGCGTGGGAATGAATATCGATCTGTTTTCGGTGGCGCTACACGAGATCGGACACGCGCTGGGGCTGGCCCATTCGGACGTGCCGAGCGCGGTAATGTACCCGTATTACAAGCTGTCGAGCGGTCTGACGGACGACGATATTGCCGCCATTCAAGCGCTCTACGGCACCAGGGGGGAACAGACGGGGTCCTCGGATCCGACCGCGCCGACCGCGCCGACCGCGCCGACCGCGCCGACCGCGCCACCGGTACCACCGGCTACGCCCACACAGCCGACGGACACCGTGGCGCCGACACTCGGGATCACCACGCCGGGGTATAGCATCGTCTCCACTACCGGCGCCTCGATCGCGATAAGTGGAACCGCCAAGGACAACGTGGCCGTTACCGCGGTGAAATGGACGACCTCGACGGGCAATTCGGGGACGGCGTCGGGAACGTCGGCGTGGTCCGCCACCGTGCCGCTTCTGGTCGGGACTAATACGATCACAGTTCGGGCTTATGATGCCGCAGGCAATTCCGGCTGGCGGTCGGTGACTGTGGTCCGCCATTGAAAATCGACACAAACTCAGGCGATGCACTATCCCGTTTTGGGCAGACCGCCGATAGAAGCAGCAGCACGATGGAACGAGAGCAACAAGTGGTCTTGCCCAATAGCCCGAGCATGCTGGCCCCGGACGAAACTACCGAGTCGCTAACCGGCCTGGTGGCGGCTATGCACCAGCGTGACGGCCACGTAGCAGGCCATTGCGAACGCCTGGCCTACCTGGGGGTGACGTTGGGCATGGCATTGGGATTGGATGGAACCAGCCTGCAGAGTCTGTACCGGGGCGGTTATCTGCACGATATCGGCAAGATCGGCATCCCGGATTCGATTCTTCTCAAGCCGGGGAAGCTTACGGCGCAGGAGTGGGCCACCATGCGGAGTCATCCGGCTCGCGGCGAGGAGATATGCAGGCACCTGAGCTCGCTGGCGCCGATACTGCCGCTGATCCGGCACCATCACGAACGATGGGATGGCTCGGGATATCCCGATGGTTTGTGCGGCGAACAGATTCCTTTGCTGGCGCGCGTACTGCAAGTAGCCGACATCTACGATGCGCTGACTAATCCACGCCCCTATAAGGAGGCATTTTCCCCCGGGAAAGCGTTGGAGATTCTGCAACTGGAAGCCGATCGGGGCTGGCGGGATCCCCGGCTTGTGAAGACATTCTTTCGTGTACACGAAGGAGTTATCGCGGGCGCATCCGACGGCAATGGGGCCGCACCGGACGAATCGCTTTCCCATCTGCGGCGTTTTCTGGCGGCGGCCGGTGGGGGAAAACAGCCTAATGATCGTATTTCTTTTCGCCCGCTTCCACTCGTACCGGCAAGCGATTTTCCGGCGGAGGCAGAGGGCAGGTGGCGTAGGGAGTGAAGGAGCACGGCGGATTGTAGGCTTTATTGAAGTCCAGAGTCACCTTGCCGTCGCGAGGCATGTCCGAATAGAAAAAGCGGCCAGCGCCGTAGGTTTCCTTGCCGCTGGTTTGATCTTTGAAAATATAGAAAAGCTCTTTGGCGCCGGGTTCTTCCAGAATGGGATAGAGCCTGAGTTCCTGGCCTGCGAGGTGAAACACGGCGTATCCCGGGCAATCGGAGGGCTCGGTCTGGCCCAGAACGTTCAGGATCGGGATCTTCTTCGGTTCCGACACGAAACGCGCGGTGACGCGATAGGATTCGTTCGCCGGGAAATACTCGAGCCCGTGAAACTTCCGGCGGTATTCGCTGTCGGGATCCTTGAGGCGGATGCCGAAGCGCCCGCCGCGTTGGATCACAAACAGGCTCAGACGGTCCACTTTCACCACGTCGGCGGAGTCGGGCTTCAGTTCGCGGTCGGGAGCCCCTCGCGTGACGCGCACGTGTCCCTGGTGGAGTTCGACGACGCCGGCGTGGCCGGACCAGCCGGCAGCACGATATCATTGGCCGCGTCCGTGCCAAAGGTATTCGGGCCGTCGTGCAGCCAGAACAGACCGGCGACGGTGAGCCAGCCGCCGTCGGCTTTGAGCGCCGCTACGCGCTGCTCGCGCCATGGGCGATTTCGGATTGATAGGTGGATGCCGCGGAAAGTGCCATTGCAATGAAAAAGGACGCCAGGCGCATCACGTGTTCTCCAGCGGAAGCGAGCAACTGCTCCAGCATGCCGGCGAATTCGCCGCTCTTGCGATCCACACGCTCCTTGAGTTGGCGACAGATCGCGCTCCAGGGCCTGCAGACTGTCGGCCAGGTGCAGGCAGGCCAGCACCGCGATATGCGTGGAATCGGCGTTGGGCGCGCGGGAGGCGATGTTGAGCATCAATTCATCCACGCTGGCCGCCACGGCTTCGACTTCCTTCGGGTCGCCGGAGGTGCGCAGGGTATAGGGGCGGCTCAGAATGGTGACGCGAACGGCCTGTTTTTCAGGATTGCTGGTGTCCATTCCGGCTCTCCCCCAAGGGCTGCGGGTTACGAACTGCTCAGCTGATCGATCTGGCCCAGCAGCTTTTCGATGCGGCTGCGCACCTGCTTGCGCTCGGCCTGCAGCGCCTTCACTTCATCGGCGAGGCGCGCCGCTTCGGCCTTGGCTTCGGCGGCTTCTTCCGCGGCGGCTTCCTTCTCGCGCCGCAGTTGCGCCACCAGTTGAATGGCTCGCTGGATGCGATCTTCCAGACTGCTGAGGGAATCGGTTTCGTGATCTGCGGGAGCTCATGCCTTCTCCAAGGCGGTTTTGGCGGTATTCACCAGTTGGCCGAAACGCGGCGTCATCGTGCAGCGCGACATCCGCCAGGACCTTGCGGTTCAGATCCAGCCCGGCGGCCTTCAGGCCGTGCAGAAACTGGCTGTAGGACATGCCGGCGGCGCGGCAGGAGGCATTGATGCGGACGATCCACAAGCGAACGAAATTCGCGCTTCTTGTTTTTCCGGCCGACGTAGGCGAATTTGAGCCCGCGCTCCACGGCTTCCTGCGCCGCGCGGTTCAGTTTGCTTTTGGTGAGAAAATAACCGGACGCCAGCTTCAGCGTCTTTTTCCGGGTGGCCCGGCGGTGGGTACCTCTTTTAACTCTAGGCACGTTTCATCTCCTTTAAATGTATCTATGTCTTGGCGGATCGGGCACGTGCGACGAGCGCCGTCCGCGCAATTTGCCCACGCCTATTCTAGTAGGGGAGCATGCGCTTCAGAACGGGCTGATCGGCCTTATCGGCCACCACGCTTTGATGCAACTTCTTTTTGCGTTTGTGCGGTTTCGAGGTCAGGATATGACGGCCAAAGGCATGACTGCGAACCACTTTGCCCGTACCAGTCTTCTTGAACCGCTTAGACGCACCTTTGTGTGTCTTGAGCTTAGGCATAAATTTCCCTGGATTCGTAACAGGTAGACTTCAAAAGTATAGCATGACGCTATGCCCAGCCGGTAAGAGAGAGCTTGCGGATCCGCTGGACGGCCTCGATGACCTGACTGGCGGCCTGCTCCACCTCTTCGGCGGTGTTGAAGCGGCCCAGCCCGAAACGGACGGAAGATTGTGCCCGCCGCCGGTCCATCCCCAGCGCCTGAAGCACGTGACTCGGCTCCACGGTGGCGGAAGTGCAGGCGGCTCCGGTGGAGAGCGCCACATCGGGCAGTGCGATCAACAGCGACTCGGCATCCACTCCGTCGAAGGTGACGTTCAGGTTGCCGGGCAGTCGATGCTGCATGGTGCCGTTCACCCTCACGCCGTCAAGACCCGCTTCCAGCAGCGCCCGCAGACGATCGCGCAAAGCTCCGATACGCACTCCTTCGGCGTCCATTTCACGCGCGCAGAGCACGCACGCTTCGCCGAATCCCACGATGGCCGGTACGTTCAGGGTGCCGGAGCGCATACCCGCTTCGTGCCCGCCGCCATCGATCTGCGCCACCAGCAGAGCTCGCGGATTGCGCCGCCGCACGTACAGCGCACCGACGCCTTTGGGACCGTACATTTTGTGGGCGCTGAGCGACATCAGGTCGATCCGGTCGCGATCGACGTCCACCGGTATCTTGCCGAAGGCCTGCACCGCGTCGCAGTGAAACAGCACGCCCCTCTCGCGGCAGATGGCGCCAATCTCCGCTACCGGCTGGACGGTGCCGATTTCGTTGTTGGCATACATTACGCTGACCAGCACGGTCTCCGGGCGCACTGCGGCGCGCAGGGCTTCGAGGTCCAGCAGGCCGTCAGGCATCGGCGGAAGGATGGTGACCTGGCACCCCTGCCGCTCCAGGTGCTTCACGGAATCGAGCACGGCTTTGTGCTCGGTCGCCATGGTGACGATGTGGTTGCCCTTCCGGCGCCCGCCTTCCATAGCGCCTTTGATGGCCAGGTTGTCGGATTCGGTGGCGCCGCTGGTGAAGACGATTTCGCGCGGGGTCGCGCCGGCCAGTTCGGCGATGCGGCGACGCGCCAGTTCCACAGCCTTTTCGGCTTCCCAACCGAAGCGATGGCCGCGGCTGGCGGCATTCCCGAACCGGGGGCCGAAATAGGGCAGCATGGCTTCCAGAACGCGCGGGTCCACGGGGGTGGTGGAGTGGTTGTCCAGGTAGACCATAATTCTATTGTGCGGCACCGGGCGGAGTTAGAATGAGAGACACATGGCTGCCCTCCCGAATCTCATGACGGTGGCGCAATTCCGGGACTTGCCGGAAGGCGGCGAATACGCTTATGAGCTCCATCATGGCGAGGTGGTGGCGTTGACGCGGCCAAAAACCCGGCACACCAAATTGCAGGTGCGGTTAAGCCGACTGCTGGAACTGAAACTGAAATCGTTCGGCGAAATCATCATCGAGTTGCCGTACTGCCCCCTGGCGGAGTTTGAAGTGCGCGCCGCAGATGTGGCGGCGATTTCCCGCAGCCGTTGGGATGCGAGCGATCCGGACGGTTACCTGGCGGGAGCCCCCGACCTGGTCATCGAAGTAAATCGCCTTCCAATACGCGGAAGCAGCTACAGGAACTGGCTGCGCTTTGCCTGGCGAACGGCGCGACTGGAGTTTTGGATTGTGGACCCCGACGCGCGCACCGTTTCCGTCATGCGCCCGGAAGGCACCGCCTCCGTTTACGTTACCGGCAGTTCCATTCCTCCAGGCGCCTTCGGTGGCGGCGAACTGGCCGTGGACCAGATCTTCGGCTGACCGCCGGCGGCTCCTGCTAAGCTGACGTGTCGGTCACATCCTCCCAAAACATCCATTTGCTGGAGCCGAAACTGCGAGCCTTCGGTGAAGTTACCATCGAATGGCCCTATCGTCCAGTCTCGGAATTTGATCTGCGCGCCGCGGACGTAGCGGCGATCGCACAGCACCGGTGGGATGCGATCGATCCAGACGACAACCTTCGCGGCGCCCCCGACCTGGTCATCGAAGTGAGATCGCCTTCGAACACGCGGAAGCAGTCTGACCCCGACACGCGCACCGTTTCCGTCATGCGCCCGGAAGGCACCGCCTCCGTTTACGTTACCGGCAGTTCCATTCCTCCAGGCGCCTTCGGCGGCGGCGAACTCGCCGTGGACGAAATCTTCGGCTGACCGCCGGTGGCTCCTGCTAAGCTGGCATTTCAGTAAGATCTTCAAAACGAATGGAGCCTCTACCATGAACGTAGTTGCCGGAGTCGACCTGGGCGGGACCGCCATCAATTACACGATTGTCAATGGACAGGAACAGTTTCTGATCGAGGGACTATGCGAGCATCCCGCGCGCTCGACGGAAGGTCCGGAGGTTTGCCTCGGACAAATCGAAGAGGGTCTGGCGGTGGCCGCGGAGCTGGCCGGCGTGCGTTTGGGCGAAGTTGTCGCCGTCGGCCTGGATACGCCCGGCCCGGCGAGTTCCACGGGCATCCTGAGCGCGCGCGGTTCGACGAACTTCGTGCACGACAACTGGGCCGGTTTCGATATCCGCGCCGGGCTGGAAGCGCGGCTGGCGCGTCCGGTCACTTACCTCAACGATGGGAATGCCGGCGCGCTGTGGGGGCACTTCACGCTATTCGGCGCGCGCAGCCAGGAAACGTCGATCTCGGCGGTGATCGGCACAGGGCTGGGGGGCGGAGTGATCGTCGAAGGCAACGTAGTGAAGGGCAAGATGGGTTTCGGCGGAGAGCTTGGTCACGTGCTGATTCCCTACCAGAGCATCTCCGGCATTGAGGGCATCCACCCGGCATGCAATTGCGGACGCACGGGCGACCTGGAATCGCTGTGCTCGCTCACCGCCATCACCAGGACGCTGCTGCCCTACTTTTTGCAGCGCCATCCGGAACACGAACTGGCGAAGCTGGACATCGTCAAGGCGGCCAAACTGGTGCGCGGGATGGCGGAGAAGGGCGACTTTTTATGCCGCGAAATTTTCCGCGTGCAGGCCCAGGCGCTCGGGCTGTTCTTCGATGAGATGGTGAATACGTTCGATCCGGATGTCCTGATCATCGGCGGCGGAGCGATTGAAACCGGCGCCGATTTCCAGCAGTGGTTCGTCGCCGAAACGCGCGCCGGGATGCCCGCGCAGCGTGCCGAGCAGGCCGGCATTCCGATTTACATCATGCCGAACGGCGACACGGCGGGAGCCCGCGGCGCCGCCATCGAAGCGCTGAAGTTCGGGCGTGCGTCCGGCTTGCTCGAACTGGGATAGGATGTGGGCATGCCGGTTCGAGATCTGCCGAGGGTGCTGGGGGTAGCCGCCGTCGTGGCTTTTTTCTCCGCGTCTGCGTTCGGCCAGGGCCGGTGCCGGGATGGCTACGGGACGCGGATTTGTCCTTTGACCGAGGAAGTAGCCACGGCGCCGATCCAACCGGTTTTCGCTGCTACAGGGTGGAAGACCGTGGCGCTGGATCACATCACCTTCGAAATGCCCGACTACCGGAAAGAGGCTGCATTCTACGTAGCGCTGATGGGATGGAAGCTGCGCGGCGACGACGGCAGGCAGGCTGTACTGGACATTGGCGATTGGGGCTCGGCCATCTTTAAGGAAGCGCCCGAGCGGCGGTCGGCCGTTGTGGAGAGCTTCTGTTTCGTCATCGAACCGTGGAACGAGGCAACGGTGCGGGCCGAACTGGAGAAGCGCGGACTGACGCCGGTGGCCGACAACGATGGCAATGGATTCGAAAGCTTCCATGTGAAGGATCCCGATGGAGGGGATCTGCAGATCAGCAACGGCAACGGCCTCGCCAAGGCCCGCAAAACCGCGGCGACCGCGAAACTGCCGATGCCTCTGCCGTTCGAAACCACAGGATGGAAGACGGTGTGGCTGGATCACTTCTCGTTCAATGCGGCCAACTACAAAAAGACCGCGTCGTTCTACAGCAATCTTCTGGGGTGGAAAGAGACGTACGACGAAGGAAGCCAGAATGAGTTGATGATCGGCGAGATCGGAGACATTATCATCCGCGGCGGCAACCCCAACGATCCGAATTTCGCCGCCGGTACTCCCTCGCGCCGGGCGCGGATCGACCACATCTCCTTCGGGATCTCGCCCTGGGACACGGACGGAGTGAAGGCGGAACTCGAGAAACGCGGGCTCAAGGCGCAAATCGACACTTCCACGCGCGATGACATCCACGTGGCGGCGTTTAAGAGCTATCACACCGCCACGCCCAACGGTTACAACCTGCAGATCAGTTTTGTGACGCACGCTAACCGGCTGGCGCTGGCGAACGCAGTCAAACCGAAAAAATAAAAAGCTGTAGACATTCTACGGGCAAGGCAGTAGACTGTCTACAATGAAGAACCGCTACCAGAACCGGATCGAACTCCTGCAGGGCACGCTGGATATGCTCATCCTGCAGACCCTGCAATGGGGCGCCAACCACGGGTACGGCATCGCCAATGCCATCCGGGCCAACTCGGGCGAACTGCTGAAAGTGGAGACGGGGTCGCTATATCCCGCGCTGCACCGCCTGGAGAAACAGGGCTGGGTGAAATCGGACTGGAAAGTCACAGAGACCGGCCAGAGGGCCAAGTATTACCATTTGACGGCGGGCGGCAAGAAGCAACTGGTGAGCGAGCACGACCGTTGGACGCAGCTCTCGGCGGCCATTGCCGGCATTATGAACCCCACGGTAAAGGAGAGTTGAAATGCGCCTGTTTGGCCACCGGGATCGCGACCTGAATGCGGAAATTGAAGCCCATCTGCGGATGGCGGAACAGGACCGCGTGGAGCGCGGCGAAACCCGGGAGCAGGCCCGCCGGGGTGCGCGCCGGGAGTTCGGCAACGAGGCGCTCATCAAGGAAGTCACGCGCGAAATGTGGGGCTGGCAGGCGTTGTACGGTGTGGCGCGGGATTTCCGCTACGGCGCTCGCATGTTGCGGAAGAACCCGGGCTTCGCGTCGGTGGTGGTGCTCACGCTGGCGCTGGGCATCGGCGCCAACACCGCGATTTACAGCACCATGCGCGCGGCCCTGACACCCGCGCCGATCCCGGCGATGGATCGCGCGGTGATGGTGTGGAGCGAAAACGCGAGCCGCGACGAGCACCAGTTTCCGGTCTCCGCCCCGGACTATCGCGACTGGAAAGCCGGCGGCGTTTTTTCACACCTGGCGGCGTTCGAAGAGGTCGGCCGCAACCTGCGTCCCGGCGGGCGCTCCGAGCGCGTGGACGGAATCGACGTGACGGGAGGATTTTTCGAAACGCTGGCCATTCCGCCGCAACTGGGCCGCGTCTTCGGCCCTCAGGACATGCAGCCCGGGCAGGAGCGGGTAGCTATTCTCAGCAACGGCTTGTGGCGTTCCCGTTTCGCTGCCGACCCGGCCGTGATCGGCACCACGGTGGTTCTGGACGGCGCTCCGCACACCATCATCGGGGTGCTGCCGAGCGCCTTTCCGAAATATGGCAAGGATCCGATTTACTGCCCGAACCTCCTCCAGGCGCCAATCGATTCCGAGCGCGGCACGCGGCACTACTTCGTATTGGGCAGGCTGCGGGACGGCCTCACGCTCGAAGCCGCGCAAAAACGGATGGACGAGATGACCGCGCGCCTCGCGGCTCAGTACCCCGATTCGAACAGGGGTGACAGTGCACGGCTCCAGCCCGTGGAAGAATCCTTCGTGGAAGATGCCAGAGCGCTGCTGCTGGTGTTGTTCGGCGCGGTGGGTTTTGTGCTGCTGATCGCCTGCGCCAATATCGCCAGCCTGGTGCTGGCGCGCGGCACATCGCGGGCGCGGGAGATGACGGTGCGCGCGGCACTGGGCGCCAGCCGGTGGCAGCTATCCAGGCAACTGCTGGCGGAAAGCCTGTTGCTGGCGCTGATCGGAGGGGCCCTGGCGATTGTGCCGGCCGCCGGGGCGATGAAGTTGATCGCATCATTTCAAATCGATCAGCTTCCCAATCCCGAACTGATCGCGATGGACTGGCGGGTGCTGGCGTTCAACCTGCTGCTTTCCGCCGCGACCGGCATTCTCTTCGGGCTGGCGCCGGCATGGCAGGTGCGCCGCGTGCAAGTGCACGACGCTCTGAAGGCGGGCAGCCGTGGTGTGTCCGGCTCGCGCCACGAGCGGCTGCGCGGGCTCCTGGTGGTGGGTGAAGTGGCGCTCACGCTGGTGCTGCTGGCCGGAGCCGGCTTGATGGTGCGCACCTTTGTGCGGCTGCGGAGCGCGTATCCGGGATACGACACCAGGGGCGTACTGACCATGAAAGTGGCGCTCTCCAGCAGCCAGTATCCGGACGGCGAACGGCGGCCCGCGTTCTTCGCACAGGTGCTGCGGCAGGCGTCGGCCCTGCCAGGAGTACGCGACGCCGGTGCGATCGACGATTTACCGACCAGCGACAGTCTGCACGGCACCGCCTTGTTCTTTCCGGATCGTCCCGATCCCCGTCCTGAAGACGTGCCCCTGGTACTGCGCAATCGCGTGGTTGGCGATTACTTCCACGCGATGCGCATCCCGCTGCTGCGCGGCCGCTACCTCAATGAAGGCGATCGCCAGGGTGCTCCCCTGGTGGCGCTGATCGACCAGTGGACCGCCAGGCGCTATTGGCCCAACCAGGACCCCGTCGGCAGACCTTTCAAGTTCGGCCGCAAGGAACCGGTGCGCAAAGTGGTGGGGGTGGTGGGCGATGTGGATTCCGGCGTGGCGGTGACGCTGCTCAAAGGCCGGATCGGCCACTTTTACATTCCGGCCGGACAGGAACCGCGCGCGGAAATGACGCTGGTCGCGCGCACGGAGGGCGACCCCCTGCAACTGGTCTCGCCGATGCGCGAGGTAGTGCGCCGCATCGATATCGATCAGCCCGTGTTCGACGTGATGACTCTGGCGACGGTGCGCGCCGCGGGCAGCCAATCTCAGGAACTGGCCAGCCTGCTGTTGGGTGGATTCGCGGCGGTGGCCCTGCTGCTGGCCGCGATCGGCATTTATGGGGTCGCGGCTTACAACGTGGGCCGGCGCACGCGCGAGTTCGGTATTCGCATGTCGCTGGGAGCGCAACCGGGCGACGTGCTTCGGCTGGTAATCCGGCGCGGGCTCCTGCTCACCGCGGCCGGAATTGCGTTGGGCCTGGCAGGCGCGGTCGGGCTCACACGGGTCATGCAGGATCTGCTATACGGCATAGGCGCTACGGATCCGGCTACCTTTGCCGCGGTGACGACGGTGCTGGCGGCCGTCACTCTTCTGGCCGGTTACCTGCCCGCGCGGCGCGCTACCCGCGTGGACCCGGTGCTGGCGCTGCGCGAAGAGTGATGGCGCGAGTGCATAACTCGGCGATTGATCCGGCGCGGGCTCCCGCTCACTGCGGGCGGCATTGCGTTGGGCCCGGCATGCAGCATCTGCTATCCCAACTTTCGCACTTCGCACTTCGCGGGTTTTGCAGCAGCTAATCCGGCGCCGCGGCGGACGGCCCCGCGGTGCGCCTGCTATTCCCGCCCGGCCCCGGCAAGTTCGCCGGATAGCCCGGCAGCCTGCTCCGCCGCGTAATCGAATTGCGTGGGATCGATCCGCGCCGGCGGGTTTGCGCCTTCCCATGCCACCGTGCGCCGCAGCGCCTCGTCGATGGAAGTCGTTTCGCGGTAACCCAACTCTTCGCGAATCCGCTGCGATTCCATGAAGAGGTGTTGTTCGAAACGGTAAGGCTTCACCAGGTGGGCGGGAGCCTTCTCCCGCGGCACTACCACCACGCGGACAATCTTCGCCGTCCACTGCGCTTCCGTGAAAGGCTCGGGATCCGCCACGTTATAGACTTGCCCGGCGGCGCTCTCCGATGTGGCCGCCAGCGCAATCGCCTCAGCCACGTTCTCCACGTATCCGCGGCAGGGAACCCACTGCGCGAACCGGTCCTCCAGTACCGCGGGACGCCCATCCTGCGCGCGCTTGACGAACGGGTACAAGCGGTGCAGCGGGTCGCCCGGACCGTACACCATGGGCAGCCGCAGAATGGTCGCCGGCAGACCGGAGTCGGAGGCGATGGCCCGCTCCACCTGCACCTTGTCGTACTCCGCGTCCACCCACGGGAAGATCCCGCGCACCGCCGCCAGCGCTTCCGGCGAATATGTTTGCGATTGCGCCCGCAGGGCCGAGTGCTCGGTCAGGGGCACGGGTTCCGGCGCGCCGTTGTCCAATCCGTGCAGCACCGCCATGGCGCGATACACATCCCCGCTGCTCACTGCCACAATGCGGCGGGCGATGCCGTGCAATGTTTCCAGGGTCGCCTGCGCCTGCGCCGCGCTGCTCAGGATCATATCGATCGCCACATCCGGAGCCCACTCGCGAAACCGCCCGCGAAAATCGCGGATTGCGGAACGGTCGCCAACGATCCCGATAATGCCGGGATGCGCCGGCAGCGATGCGTGCCCCCGATGCAGCACTGCCACCTCGTGCCCCGCGCCGGCCAGCCTGGCCGCCACATGGCGCCCGATAAAGCCCGTCGCTCCGATCGCCAGGACTTTCATGGCAGTTTGTAAAAGTCGTAGGTAATGCGCCAGGTGAACTCTTTGCCCGGCTCGATGTGCATATCGATGTATGCTTCCGGGCACGCCGTGGTGCGAATCGACCAGAAGACCAGCTTGGCCAGCGGCCGGTTGCCGGTCTGCCGCACGCCGATTCCCGCCTTGCGATTCTCCACGCGGATGTCGTAGTCCTTCGCCGTATCGCCGTACCCCTGCAGTTCCGTAAATACCGACGGCCCGCGCGGCAGTTCCCGCAGATAGACCAGTTCGTTGCCGCGGGTTTCCGCGTTGCCGTTCAGGTTGGCCGTGGCATGCACCTCGAATGGAAACCTGACTACTACGTCTGGCCCGGAAGGCAGCCCGTCCAGCATGTAAAAGTTGTGCTCGTACACGCTGCTGTCGATGGTCTTGCGTCCGGTGTTGCGCAGACGGTGCTCCAGCACCAGTTCTGGTTTGTCCGCCGCCAGTTTCACCGTTTTGGTGTACGTGTACGCATAACCCAGCGTGTCCGGAAGCGTCTGGGTGAACTCCACCGAATCGGGCCGCTGGCGCACGCTCCACTTGCCCGGATTGGTGATTTCGTATGTATTGAACTGGTGGAACGAGGTCTCGTCCGGCTTGCGCACCGCGCCCACTCCGATCTTGACGAAGCTCTCTCCGGTCTTGGCCTCGTCGTAGCCCAGGCCCGCGCCGTGCGTCAGAAACTCCTCTACCGGGCCCATGATGGAGTCGTGCAGTTTCGGGTCATAGCGCGGAAACCACTGGCCAAAATAATTGTGCCCGTTCCATTCCAGGCTGGCGATGACGCCCGACCAGTCGAAGCGCGTGGCGCGATAGTATCCCTGTTCCGCATCCGGCAGGTAGAGTTTGGCGCGCAGCGTGGAACTGGAGATTTCGGCCTGCGGCGGTTCGGCGGCAAACAGCACGAGTGCCGCCAACAAGCCAGTCAGAACGGCGGATATCCTCATTTCTTTCCCTGGAACAGGAGCGGGGCGAGTTCGGCGAGGTTCCGCCGCCAGAGCGGCCATACGTGCGCGTAGCCCGGCACTTCCACATCCGTGAAGGGAATGTCCTTGGACTTGAGCCACGTTTTGAATTGCCGGTTCACCGCGTTCAATCCGTCATCGAGCCCGCACGCGATCCATATCAGCCGCAACCGCGAGGCGGTCTTGGCGCTCAACTCGGGAAAGTTCTTCTCGAAGTCGGCGTCGGTCATCGAGGGCCTGCCGCGTCCGCCCCGCCCGCCGCCGCCCGCCTCGGGAGCCGGCGCCGGATTGGTGCGCGGCCACATGATAAAAGCTCCGCTGAAGGATCCAATGTAGGCGAATCGGTCGATATTGTGCAGCCCAGTATAGAGCGACTCGGCTCCACCCATCGAAAGCCCGGCGATGGCCCGGTCGTTGCGGTTCTTCGAAACGTGATATTCCTTCTCCACCTGCGGCAGCACCTCGTCCACCAGCGCCGCGGCGAAGGCCGGAATCATACCCGCGCCCATCGCTCCGCGAGGGCCATCCGGCGTGCCGTACCCCAAGGTGTTGACCATGACCATGGGCTTGGCCTTCCCTTGGTTGATGAGATTGTCCAGGATGACGTTGGCGGCCCCGACGTTCAGCCAGGAACTGGCTTCATCGCCCAGGCCATGCAGCACGAAGAAAACCGGATACGGTTCCTTGCGCGACGGATCGTAATTCGGCGGCGTGTACACGTAGTAGTCGCGGTTGTCGCCGATCCGCGCGGATTTGTAGAAGTGATGCGAAACCACCCCGCGAGGTCCATCGCCCGGCTCCCAGATTTCCGGGCCGGGCACGTGTACCATGCTCTGCCCGATACTGCCGTACGAAGTCTTCAGCAGCGGATTCGCCGGGTCGGGAACGGTCGCGCCATCCACCGAAAACGAGTAGGTATAAATGTCCGGCTTCAGCGTATCCGTGGTAGCCGTCCAGGTACGCCCTGGTCATTCTTCTCCATGGGCAGGCGCTGGCCGATGCCGGTGACCGCGACCTCCTTGGCATCCGGCGCGCGCAGGCGAAAAGTCACCTTGCCATCGGGCGAAACTTCGGGCGACCGGATGGCATTGCCGCGCCCCGGCTGTGCGGCCAGGCTCGAAGACAGGGCGGCCAGCAAAACGGCTGTTCGTAACTGGGAAAGCCTCATGGCAATAGCTTATCCCAATAACGCCGGCTGCTGGCCGTCCGAATCCCGAGCTTACCCCAGATACTCCACGTGCACGTAAGTGCCGAGCCGCGCGTTGTATGCCAGGTACCAGCCCGGATGGTCCGGGTCTTCGTAGATCACGATCGGATCTGAGTTCCAGAGCCAGTCAGTGACATACGGCGTAATCGAATGGCGCCACGCTCCAGTAATTGCTACCGAACCAGAAGCGTTCGCGGTTGCCGCCCTGCAGATGAAACACATGCCCCGGCCCGAACCCGCCCCGGAAACGCCCGTGTTCGAACGGATGGTCCAGGTGGAATCGCGCATCGTCGCGGCCCTGGTCGTGCCCCACCCACTCGCCGTTGCTGTGAACGTGCGGAGCGTTGGGATGGCCTGCTTCGTCACGGAAGTCCCGCTGCTGCCGGTTCGCCTCGCCATGCTGCTGGTGGCCGGCCGCGCGAGGTGCGTTCCCTCGCACGGGCGGCGGGCCATGCGGAGGAATGTATCCTCCGCCCACCCGGGTTCCATGCTCGTTCTTGTGCTCCTGTTTGTGCTCCTGCGCATAACCGCCAACCGCCAGCGTGAGTGCCAGGACAATCACCGCGTAACACAGTTTCTTCATAAATTACGCCCCTGGGGAACCGGGTGCAGCCCGGTTGCCACTGGGAGGGCACACACCTTTTCGCGACAACTCATCAAAGAAAGCCGTGAACACCGCGTTGGTCCACCCGAATCCCGCCTCGTTGGATCGGTAGCCAAAGAGAATTTCATCGCTGATATTGGCCCGGCAGTGCACTACATCGTACTTCTCCTCGATGGTGCCGAGGGCTTGAAACTCCTGGTGCACGAGCGCCATGAATTTCCAGGCAATGCGGTCGGCCTCCGCATCGTATCCATAGCGCTGCAAACCTTGCACTGCGATCCAGATCAAAGGAGCCCACCCGATGGGAGCGTCCCACTGGTCGCCGGTCTGACGAGTGCTGGTTTGCAGTCCGCCGGGGCATTCGAACAGCGGCAGGTTGCCAACTACGCGCGCCGCCTGTTGGGGATTGGCGATGCCCGCCCACAGCGGGTAGAAGGTGCTCAGGAACGGGTATGCCCGCCGGGCACCGTTCACAAAGTGATAGTCGAAGTACAGCCCCTGCTCCTCGTCCCACAGGAGCTGGTTGATTCGTTCGGCACGCGCCGCGGCGCGCGTTCGCCAGGCCCGCGCCTCTTCGCCATGCCCCAGCGTCTCGCGCAACTCCGCCGTCTCCGTCTCCATGAGGTAGAGCAGCGAGTTCAAACACACCGGATTGTAGTGGGTGATATCCGCGCCGAATGGGCCGAAGCGGTTCGATGGGTCGAAACCCGACTCCCGCATGGAGCGGTCGCCCTTGTAGAACAAAGGTGTAAGTTCGTCCCGGGCGGAATCGTAAAACAGGCTGGCATCATAGTCCGGAATCTGGTGCGTCCGGAAGTATTGTTTAATCAACTGGTAATCTGTTCGCCCCTCGGCATCGAGCTCCGATGACAATACCTCCGGCGCCGGGCCGCTTCCCAAGTCGATGTACCGCGAAAGGCCTGTCTGCGTGGTCAAATGCGGTTCGCTGACCCAGTAGCGGTAATACTTGTCCACTGCGTCGAGCGAACTCTCGAGCCATGCCGAATCGTGCGTCCGGCGGAAAACCGCGTTCAGCATCTGAGTGAACAACGGAGGTTGTGACCGGTCCAGATAGTAAGTGCGGTTGGCGTTGAGTATCTTGCCATAGTGACGCACCTGGTAAATGAAGTTATCCGCCAGGTCCTTGGCCAAAGTCTCATGACCATCGCGCAGCAAGCCCATCTGAATGAAGTAACTGTCCCACCCGTACATCTCGTTGAAGCGCCCGCCCGGCACGACATACGGGCGCGGCAGATACAACAGGCCGTGGGGGTGAGTGCTGTCAAAGGCAGCCGGAATCGGCCGGACCCGGATGCTTTCGAAATCCGCGGGCTTCATGGAAGCGCGCAGGGTTTGCTCGATCGCGCCGGCATTCTCGTCATCGGCTACATATACGGGCCACGGGCCCTTCCATTCGGGGATCTTGGGGTCAACCGCCGCCTGCGCCAGATTTTCGTGCGAGCGCACCATCAAAGGCCAGGTGCGCTTGATGTATTTCAGGATCGACATTTAGCGGTGGGCGTCGATAAACTCCTGGATCCGCGCTTTCAATCCTGCGTCGGCCAGTGAATCGAGCAACTCCTCGGCAAGTTGTAAGATAAACGTCAGTTCCTTAGGCATAGCCCCGGTCAGATAAAACCTCGAGGCCTCCAGGTGCTCTGTAAGCAGCGGGCACCGGTCGGGCCGCAGGTTCTCCAGGTCGGCCAGAATGCCGGTAAGAGTGTCAAGATCGTTCATGGTTCCCGCCATCCGTGCCCACGCCTTCGTGCGGTACCTCACCATCAATGCGTGGCCGTCCGGTGCCGCGTTTGACGCTGCTGTTCTTCAACGCGGCCAAGGCTCCGGAAGCAGCAAAAACGGCCACCGCCCGAACGGCCTCCGTCTTGATTCATAGCACGAACACTGCCAAAGCGCAGTTTATTCTCTGCTCGGTTTTTTGGGAGCGTGTGGTCTACGATGAAGGAATGACGCGGCGGTCACTGTTCCGCATGCTCCGCGCGGCCGCACTGCCTCTTGCCACCAGGGCGATGCTCTTCGCCGGACTTGAGTGGGGCGACCTGAACTCGACGGATTTCTCCACCGAACGCCGCTATCGTGCCGATGCTCAGGTGTTACTTCTGGGTATACCTTTCCTGCACCGCCAGGGGGTCGGCGGCGGCAGCGTGGTGTGGCGCGAATCCCAGGAAGCGGGCGCCAGGTTGCTTCGCCTGCTCGAATTCCAGGGCTACTCTCTGCCCGCCCGCGCTGCCGGTCTGAACCGCCTGGGCTTCATTCGCGAACTGTCGCGCTGGAAAGACGGCAAGAGCCTGGAATCCATCTATTTCGGGCTGATGACGGCCTCCCCGGAAGAGAGCGCCGAAGAAGCCCGCAAAGCGCTCCACTCCAGCGCCAAAGAGCAAACCTATACCGCCATTGACGGCCGCATCCTGCCTTCCGGCTCGGAGGTCACGATCGCCCATTTCGCGGCGCCTGCCACACTCTCCGGGGCGCACCAGCAGGAGTTGCTCCAACTGGCGCGCAAGGCACTCGCCGGGACAGCCAAGAGCAGCGGAGGACCGGCCGCTCCACAAGGCGAGGCGCCCAGCTTTCTACAAGCGCTCGCCGAACTTGTGGCCCATCCGGAACGGTCGCAGGCCAGCTACATCTATTCCGGCCGGATGTATTCTCTCCGGGTCCAGCGTGCCGACGATCCCAAGACCACGGCTCTCTTCCGCGAGCGCAGCCTCATCAACGGCGATACCGGCATTATTCGCATCACAGGCACCTTGCAACGGCAGGCCGGCGGCAATCAGACCAGTTTCCGCATCTGGATTCCCAATCCTTCCGGGCATCCCCTGCCCCTGCGCATCGAATACCAGGCAAAATCCTACCTGCGGCTCGTCTTCGAGGCCGTAAACACCTGATCCTGAGCGTCGCTTGAATCAGGCGTCTCGGATGTGTCATCATAAAAGCGTAGTTTGAGCGCGATCGCTCATTCCGACCTCTTGTATTCCGCCCTTTGATCGCTTTATCCGGCGTCAGTCCGGTGAGTAAAGGAGAAGCATATTTATGGCTACGAGATCCCGCACTACCTTTAAAAAGCGGCAGAAGGAAATGGCTCGCATCGAAAAACAGCGCGACAAGGCTGCCAAACGTGCGCAGAAAAAAGAGAGCGGCGCTCCTAACGAGCCCGAAATCATGAGCCTGGAAGAAGCCGCGGCTCTCCGTTTCAGCTAAGGAAGACAGGCCGGCGGGCCTGTCCTTTCCTTACACTTCCAACTTCCACGGACTGCGATATCGCGCCTTGAGGTAAGGTTTGGCCTCCTCCTGCCGCACGGTCCAGTTGGCTTCGTCCCAATCGAGCCTGGTCTTGAAGCGCATCGAAAGATTCGCCAGCAGGCAGGTAGTGGAAGATCGCACGCAGGTTTCGATTTCGCTGGTGGGCTTTTGGCGACTCTTGATACATGCCACCCAGTTTTTCCAGTGCGGCAGGTTCATGGGGCTCATTTCCGGGTTCTTTTCCCACGCCGCCGCGGCCACTGACGATTTGGGGTTGGGAATCACCCAGCAACCGCTGCGATTCACAAAGATGGTGGCTTCGGTGCCATGAATCGTGGTGCCGGCACCTTCGCCGCGGCCGAACAGGGGCAACGGGTTGCACGTGCGGCTCTCGTAAGTGGTCAGAAACTTCCGATAATTGAAGGTGGCCTGCATCGTGTCGGGCGTTTCCGTATTATCCGTAACATAATATTTGTCGCCCAGCGCCACCACCGATTCCGGCATCACCTCGCCGAAGCATTGGTGCAGCGGGTCGATCAGGTGGACACCCCAATCGGTCATCGCTCCGCCGGCGTAATCCCAGAAGTAGCGGAAGGTGGGGAACGAGGCCGCCTTCACGCCCCACCGGTTCAGATTGAACGGGTGCTCCGGGGCCGGTCCCTGCCACATTTCCCAATTCAGATCGTCCGGTGGATTGCTGTCCGGCGGATTGCCGTACCCCGCCTTCTTGGTGGATCCGCTCTGGAACGTATGGCAGAAGGTGATGTCGCCGATCGACCCGCCCTTTACCAGTTCAGCGGCCTTCTGGAAGTATCCCCCCGAGCGCTGCATCGTGCCGGCCTGCACCACGCGATTGTATTTGCGCGCGGCCTGCACCATCTTCTGCCCCTCTTCCACATACTTGCAGGAGGGCTTCTCCACATATACGTCCTTGCCGGCTTTGCAGGCCTCCACGGTCATGTAGGCGTGCCAGTGGTCGGGTGTCGAAATGCAGACGGCGTCAATCGACTTATCCGCCAGCACATCGCGAAAATCCTTGACTACCTTCACATCCACGCCGCCCTTTTTGGCCGACTGCACGGCGCGCTCCTCGTGCGGCTTGTACACGTCGCAGATCGCCACGGGCTGCACTTCCGGCACTTTCATGGCGTAACCCAGGTTGCCCGAGCCCATGGCTCCCAGACCGATAAAGCCGACGGCAATCCGGTCGTTGGCGCCTTTCACGTTTCCGGTGAAGAGCGCAGTGGTGAACGCGGTGGTAGCCGCAGCCAGGATTTCCCGGCGGGGAATGGTGCTTCTTTCTTCCATACTGACTAGTACGATACCTGATTTCATTTCCTCCTGCTCGTCACTTTCCGCCTTGTCCGGCGTCTAACCCGACAGACTTGCCATGGGTACCTTAGCTGCCGACATCAAGCACGCTTTCCGCATGTTCCGCCAGAACCCCGGCTTCACTGCCACGGCACTCGCGGCCCTGGCGCTCGGAATCGGAGCCAACACCGCCATCTTCTCCGTGATCAACGCGGTGATCCTGAAACCGCTTCCCTATCCGGTGCCCGACCGCCTGGTCACCCTGATGAACACCTCTCCGCAGGGATCCGGTCCGGCCGCCTCCGTACCGAAATTCAATGTCTGGCGCAGGCAGACGCAGGTGCTCGAAGACGTCACCGCATACGATACCGGTGGTCCCGGCCTCAACCTCTCCGGCGGCGACCGGCCCGAGCAGCTACAGGGGATCCACGTATCGCAGGATTTCTTCCGCCTGTTCGGCGCGCAGACCCTGGTGGGGCGCACCTTCACCGCGGACGAAGACAGGCCGCGCGGGGGCAACCTGGTGGTGCTTTCCAATGGCATCTGGCAGCGCCGTTTCGGGTCTAACCCGGCTATGGTCGGCAAGGCGATCGTGCTGGGCGGGGAATCCTACACCATCATCGGAGTGCTGGCGCCCAAGTTCGCGTTCGACCCGCCCGCGGACATCTACCTTCCCTTTCAAGCCGACCCGAACAGCACGAATCAGGGACACTATTTCCGCGTGGCCGCAAGGCTGAAGCCGGGTGTCTCTCTCGCCGCCGCCAAGGCTGGGATGAACCTGGCGGCCGAAGAGTTTCGCCGCGCCTTTCCGGAGGCCATCGGGCCCAGAAACAGCTTTTCGGTCGAACTGATGCAGCAACTCATGGTGCGCAACGTCCGCACCGCGCTCTATATCCTGCTGGGCGCGGTCGGTTGCGTGCTCCTGATCGCCTGCGCCAACGTCGCCAATCTCCTGCTCGCGCGCGCCACCGGACGCTCGCGCGAGATCGCCATCCGCTGCGCCATCGGCGCGGGCCGCGGCCGGATCATCGGCCAACTGCTCACGGAAAGCGTGCTGCTCTCCGCCATGGGCGGCGTCGCCGGCCTGGTGCTCGGCGCTGTGGGCGTGCGCGCGCTGCTCGCCGTGAATCCCGGGAATATCCCGCGGATCGGCGAAGATGGCTCGGCCGTGACGCTGGATTGGACCGTCCTGGGCGTCACCCTGTTGCTCTCACTGTTGACGGGCGTGCTGTTCGGCCTGGTTCCCGCGCTTCACGCCTCGCGTGTGGACATCAATTCCACCTTAAAGGAAGCCACCTCCCGCTCCGGCTCGGGTATGCGCCAGAACAAGGCGCGCAGCGTGCTGGTAATCGCGGAGATGGCCCTCGCAATCGTGCTTCTGGTGGGCGCGGGCCTGCTCCTCCGCACCTTCTCCGCGCTCCACAACGTACCCCCCGGTTTCGATCCCCACAACGTCCTCACCATGGAAACCGCGCTCACCGGAACCGCGTACGATCAAACCGCCGCCATCACCACCATGAGCCACCAGATACTGGACCGAATCGAAGCCATTCCCGGCGTCGAGGCAGCGGCGGCTACCTCTTACCTCCCGCTGGAGGGCGGTCTGGGACTCGGGTTCATCATTCAAGGGCGCCCGCTCACCAATGGTCCGGCCCATGGAGGCGCGGCCTGGAACTATGTCACGCCGCACTTCTTCGCAGCGTTCAAAGTTCCCCTGGTGCGCGGCCGGGTCTTCACCGAACGCGACGATGCCGCCGCGCCGCCGGTGGTGGTCATCAATGAAGCCATGGCGAAGCAGTATTGGAAAAACGAGGAGCCCATCGGCCAGCGCCTGATCATCGGATCGGGCATGGGACCGGACTTTGCCCAGGCGCCCCGTGAGATCATCGGCATCATCGCCGACGCGCGCGACGCCGGCCTCAACAACGATCCCCAACCCGCCACGTTCGTGCCGCTCTCCCAGGTGCGCGATTCGCTATATGAAGCTCAACAACCGCTTCATGCCGCTCAGTTGGGTGGTCCGCACCCGTGTCGATCCCTTCTCGCTCTCCCCGGCCATCCAGCGCGTCTTTCAGGAAGCAGCCGACCTGCCGGTGGCGCACATCCGCACCATGGACCGCATCGTCATCCAATCCACCGCGCGCGACGAATTCAACACCCTGGTCCTCGGCATCTTCGCCTTCGCGGCCATCCTGCTGGCCTCCATCGGACTCTACGGACTGATGGCGTACGCCGTCGAGCAGCGGACACTGGAATTCGGCATCCGTCTGGCTTTGGGCGCCAATTTCCCGCAACTGCGGAATATGGTGGTACGGCAGGCTATGCTGCTGGCCGGGGCCGGGATCGTCATTGGCCTCGTTGCCGCCTATGGCCTCACACGCTTCATGAGTTCGCTCCTCTTCGCGGTGAAGCCCAACGACCCCGCCGTCTTCGCCTCGGTAGCCGTGCTCCTGGCCCTGGTGGCCTTCCTGGCCAGCTACCTGCCTGCGCGCCGCGCCCTGCGCTTAGATCCGGTGATTGCTCTCCGCTATCAGTAAGCGCGACTTCCCGGCCCCCGCCCCGTTCTATGATGGTGAGTATCTATGGTTGATGGAGTTTCCCGCCGTGCACTCCTCGGGGCCGGCACCATGTGGGCGGCTTCCGCCCTGGCTTCGGATGAAAAGCCGTCGCAATTGAAGGTCGCGATCTTCTCCAAACACCTGCACTTCCTGCAGGGCGAGGAACTGGCGAAGGCCGCCAAGGAGATTGGCTTCGACGGCATCGATATCACTGTGCGCAAGGGTGGACACGTGGAACCGGCACGCGTTCGCCAGGACCTGCCCCCGCTGGTGGCCACCATTCGCAAGACGGGCCTGGAAGTGCCAATGGTCACCACCGACATCGTGGATTCGGACACGCCCTACACCGAAGACATCCTCAAAACTCTCGCCGAGCTGGGAATTCCGCGGTACCGCTGGATGCCCCCGGCGGGTTGAAGTACAACACCGCCGAACCCTATCCGGCGCAACTCGAGCGCCTCCGGCCACGCATCGCGAAACTGGCGGCGCTAAATGCCCGCTACAAACTGAGCGCCATGTGGCACACGCATTCCGGCGTGGACTACGTGGGCGCATCCTTCTGGGACATCTATCTGCTCTTGAAGGGACTCGACCCGGCGTCCGTGGGCGTGAACTACGATGTGGGCCACGCCACCATCGAAGGCGGAATCGGCGGGTGGATCAATAGCTTTCACATCATGGGGCCGTATTTGCGCGGCATTGCGGTCAAGGATTTCGTGTGGGCCAAAGACGCTAAAGGAACCTGGAAGGCGCAATGGGTGCCGCTGGGTGAAGGCATGGTGCACCTGCCGCAGTTCTTCGGAATGGTCAAAGCGGCGGGCTTCGCCGGTCCCGTGCAACTGCACTTCGAATATCCCCTGGGCGGCGCCGACGGCGGCAAGAAGACTCTGACCATACCGCGCGAAGAGGTGTTCGCCGCGATGAGGCGGGACTTGGGCAAACTCCACGGGTACATGGGTCAGGCCGGCTTATGAAATTGGGTCGCCGGGAATTCCTGGCCATGCCATTCTTCCTGCAGGCACCGCTCAGCACCGATGCACGCATCGAAGAAGTGCGCTTCGACACGGAGGATTTTCTCTACCGCGCCCCTTACAAGTTCGGCGGCCGCGAAGTGGACCGCGTGACGATCCTGAATGTGCATTGCCGCGTCCGCACCAAAGCCGGCAAAGGGGGCACCGGATTCGCGTCGATGCCGCTGGGCAACGTCTGGTCCTTCCCCGCCCCGGATATTCCGTATGCCACGACGCTGGCGGCCATGAAATCACTGGCGCAGAAAATCGCCGGGAACATGCGCGACTTCACCGATTTCGCGCACCCGCTGGAGGCCAATCGCGCCCTGGAGCCGGCGTATTTCGGACTGGCGGAAGAAGTCACCATCGAAATGCGGCTGCCTCGCAAAATGCCGGACCTCTGCACCCTGGTGACGGCCAGTGCTTTCGACGCGGCCCTTCACGATGCCTTCGGGCGGGCCCACGGGCGCAACAGTTTCACCCTTTGCGGCCGCGACTTCGTGCGCTACGACCTTTCGCACTACCTGGACGCCGAGTTTCGCGGCGAGTGGCTGGATCCCTACATCCAAAGCACGCCCGCGCCGCGCATTCAGATGTTCCATTCGGTGGGCGCGTCCGACCCGCTGACCGCGGCGGAAGTGAAGAAGCCGATCCACGACGGCCTGCCTGAGACCCTCGAGGATTGGATCCCTTACAGCGGCGTCACCGCCATCAAGATCAAGCTCAACGGCAACGACCTGGCCTGGGACGTGGATCGTGTGGCGTCCATCGATAAGGTGACGGCGGCGGCCCAGCAGAAACGCAAAGTCGCCGCATGGATCTACTCGCTGGATTTCAACGAGCGCTGCCCCAACGTGCAATACCTTCTGGACTTCGAACGGCAGTTGAAGGGCAAAGCGCCTTCCGCGTTCGATAAGGTGCAGTACATCGAGCAACCCACGGCGCGCGATCTGGCATCCAATCCGAAGAACACCATGTTCGAGGCCGCCAAACTGCGGCCTGTAGTGATTGACGAATCGCTTACCGGGCTCGATGCGCTGATGCTGGCGCGCGAAATGGGCTACACTGGCGTGGCGCTGAAGGCGTGCAAAGGGCAGTCGGATTCGCTGCTGATGGCCGCCGCCGCTCAGAAATACAAAATGTTCCGCTGCGTGCAGGATTTGACCTGCCCGGGCGCGGCCCTGGTGCTCTCCGCCGGCATTGCCTCGCACGTGCCCGGCGTGACGGGGCTGGAGGCGAATGCGCGCGAATATGTGCCATCCGCCAACAAGGGCTGGGACAAGAAATTCCCCGGCATTTTCGACGTCAGAAACGGGTACCTGGATACCAGCAAGCTGGATGGAGTAGGATTGTGCACGAGCCAGGATTTATGAACAGGCGGGATCTCTTGCGTACCACCTTTGCCGTGGGCGCGGCCAGTGCGCTGAGCGCCACGCGCGTTCAGGGCGCCAATGACCGGATTCGTTTCGGCCTGATCGGCAGCGGCGGCCGCGGCCGCGAGGATTGGACCACATTTCTGAAGCAGCCGGAAGTGGATCCCGTAGCGGTGTGCGACGTCTACGGCCCGTTCCGCGAGAAGGGCATCGCGCTCACCGAAGGGCGCGCCACGGGAATGAAGGACTTCCGGCAACTGCTCGACCGGAAGGATATCGACGCCGTGATTGTGGCCACGCCCGATCACTGGCACGCTCTCATCACCATCGCCGCCTGCGAGGCGGGCAAAGACGTCTATTGCGAAAAGCCGCTCTCCCTGGCAGTAGTGGAGGGCCGCAAAATGGTGCAGGCCGCGCGCAAACATAATCGCGTGGTGCAGACCGGCAGCCAGCAGCGCTCGGGCGCGCACTACGCCCAGGCCGTGAAGCTGATTCAGGATGGCGGAATCGGCCAGGTGCACCGCATCAGCGCCGGCTTTCAACGCAATATCTATCCGGGCTTGAAGCCTACCGAAATGGCCGGCGGCATCAGTCCCGAATTCGATTACGACATGTGGCTCGGTCCCGCGCCCAAGCGGCCGTTCGACCCGTTCCGCTGCATCTACAATTTCCGCTGGTTCTGGGATTATTCCGGCGGGCAGATGACCAATTGGGGCGCGCATCATCTGGATATCGCGCGCTGGATCGTCGGCATGGAAGCACCTGGCGAGGTCGCGGGATTTGGCGGGCGCTATGCGCTCACGGACGGCGGCGAGACACCCGATGTGCAGCAGGTGACCTATCAGTTCGGGAAGGTCGTAGTGACCTGGACGGCCAGCGAAGTGGCGGAAGGCAAGCCTTTCACGCTGGATATCTTCGGCACCAAAGGCATGCTGACTCTGCTGCGCAGCGGCTTCCAGGTGTTTCCGGAAAAGAAGGCCGTTCCGGGTTCCAAGGAGAAGCAGCCGCTCATGGAGCCGCTGCAGGTGAAGGGCGCCGACCTGAATGTGCAGCACGCGCGCAACTTTCTGGACTGTTTGAAGAGCCGCCAGAAGCCCAACGCGGACGTGGAAGAAGGCCATCGCACCGCCACCCTGTGCCACCTGGGAAACATCTCGACCCGCCTGGGCCGCTCCCTGAAATGGGATGCGGCGAAGGAGCAGGTGATCGGAGATAGCGAGGCGAACCAGATGCTGGCCAGGCCATACCGGAGCCCGTGGAGGTTGACATGAATCGACGACAGTTTCTTTCCACTACGGCCGCGGTAAGCGCCCTTCCGGCCGCGCAGGCCGCACCCGCCGGCAAGCCGGCATTGATGAAACTGGGATGCCAGAGCGCGCCTACCACGGAGACACACGTGAAGTATCTGGCGCGGTACGGCGTACGCAATATCTGCGGCTATCCACAGGTGGCCGACGGGCGGTTATACGCCAACGTGGACGAACTCAAGAGCATGCTGGACCTGGCCCACGGCAACGGAGTCAGCGTGGACTGCATCGCCCTGCCATTTCTGACCAGCAGCCACATCGATCGCGAAAAGCACCCGTCCATTATGCTGGCGCAGAGCCCGGAGCGCGATCGCGACATTGAATCGGTGCAGACCGCCATTCGCAACTGCGCCGCCGTGGGTGTGCCGTCCATCAAGTACAACATGAGCATTCTGGGCGTCCTGCGCACCGGCCGCACGCCGGGCCGCGGCGACGCTTCGTACAGCCGCTGGCGCCTGGCCGACGCCAAGCCCGCGACGCCGCTCACGCGCGCCGGCCAGGTCAACGCCGACCAGTTCTGGGAGCGCATCACCTACTTTCTGGACCACGTGATCCCGGTGGCCAACGAGTACAAAGTCCGGATGGCGTGCCATCCGCAGGATCCGGGCGTGCCGCCGGAAGGTTACCAGGGCGTGGACCGCGTGCTGGGCACGGTGGCCGGGCTGAAGCGCTTCATTACCATCCGCGAAAGTCCCTACCACGGGCTGAACTTCTGCCAGGGCACGGTTTCCGAGATGCTCCAGGACCCCGGCAAGGAAATCTTCGACGTGATCCGCTATTTCGGCACGCGCCAGAAGATCTTCAACGTCCACTTCCGCAATATCCGCGGCCATCGGAACGACTTTATCGAGGTGTATCCCGACGAGGGCGATATCGATTTCGTGAAGGCCATCCAGGTTTACAAGGAGGTCGGTTATCCCTACATGCTGATGCCCGACCATGTGCCGCAGGCCCCCGGCGACCCCAGCGGTCTGCAGTCGTTCGCCTATTGCTACGGATACATCCGGGCGCTGATTCAGTCGATCGCGTGAGCGCCGCGCCAAAACATCTCCCGCGACTGGGATAAAATTAACACCAAGCCATGCTCAAGCCAAGAACCTTATTGCCCCTTTTCTGCGCCGTCGCGGCGCTTGCCCTGTTTACCGCCGCACGGGCGGTTACTTACAACCCAGCGAGTTGGGCGGCCCTGAAGTATCGCTCCATCGGTCCGGAGCGCGGCGGCCGCGTGACCGCGGTGACCGGCGTGCCCTCCGAACCCAACACCTTCTACTTCGGTTCCACCGGCGGCGGCGTCTGGAAAACCACCGACGCCGGGCATACCTGGGTCAATCTGACCGATGGCCAGATTCCGCTAGGCTCCATGGGCGCGGTGGAGGTTTCGCTCTCCAATCCGAACGTGATCTATGTGGGCACCGGATCCTCCAAGATCCGCAGCAATGTGTCGATCGGCCGCGGCATGTACAAATCCACCGATGCCGGCCGCACCTGGAAATTCTCGGGCCTGCGCGATGCCGGCCAGATCGCCACCATTCGCGTGGACCCGGGCAATCCCGACCTGGTCTACGTGGCTGCCCAGGGAAATCCGTTTGCCCCGAATAAGGAGCGCGGCGTCTATCGCAGCACCGATGGCGGGCAGACGTGGAAGAACGTGCTGTTCGTCTCCGACCTGGCGGGCGCGGCCGATCTGGAGATTCAGCCGGGCAATCCCAAAGTCCTCTTCGCCTGCATGTGGCACGCGCAGCGCAAGCCGTGGACCATCATCAGCGGCGCGCGCGAAGGCGGTATCTATAAGAGCACCGATGGCGGCGACACCTGGAACAAGCTGGCGGGCGGATTGCCGCATGAACTGTTCGGACGCAGCAACGTGGCCATCTCCGCGTCCTCGCCGAATCGCATCTACGCCCTGATCGAAGCCAAGCCCGGCTCCGGCCTGTACCGCTCCGAAGATGCCGGCGCCACCTGGACGCTGGTAAACGGACAGGGCAGCCTGATCACGCGGCCGTTCTACTACGACACTCTCGGGCGTGGACCCGACCAATGCCGACGTGGTCTGGGTGGGCGATGAAGGCTGGTTCAAGAGCACCGATGGCGGCCAGAGTTTCCGCACTTCGCCGGTGCCGCATGGCGACAACCACGACGTCTGGATCAATCCGAAGAACTCGCAGATCATGATTCAGGGCAACGACGGCGGAGCCAACGTTTCGCTGGATGGCGGCCGCACCTGGAGTTCGCAACTCAACCAGCCCACTGCCGAGATCTACCAGGTGGCGGTGGACAATCAGTACCCCTACCGCGTGTATGGCGCGCAGCAGGACGACAGCACCGTCATCGTCCCCAGCCTGCCCCTGGGCGACGGGCAGGGCTTCCGCAACGGACCCGGCTGCGAGACCGGGCCCATCATGCCCGACAAGGACAACCCGATTGTGGTCTACGGCGGCTGCAAGGGCCAGTTCAGCCGCTTGAATCTTACCACTACCAACGAAGAGCGCTATTGGGTGGGCGCGGAATCGCTCTACGGCAACGGCGGCGATACCCTGATCTACCGCTTCCAGCGCGTTTCGCCCATGGAAGTCTCGCCATTATACGCCGCACACTGTTTACTACGGCTCGCAGTATCTGCACCGCTCCTACGATGGCGGCGTGACGTGGCAGAAGATCAGCCCCGACCTGACCGCGCATCCCGCGGGCACGCAGGGCGCCAGCGGCGAACCCATCACGCGCGATGCCACCGGCGAAGAGGTGTATAGCACGCTGTACGCCATTCGCGAATCGCCCATTCAGAAAGGGCTCATCTGGACCGGCTCGAACGACGGCCCGGTTTACGTCACGCGCGACGACGGCAAGACCTGGACCAACGTCACGCCGAAAGATCTGCCGCCCGGCGGCCGCATCCAGAACATCGAGCCAAGCCCGCACAAGCCCGGCACCGCCTACATCGCCGCCTATCGCTACCTGTTGGGCGATTTCGCGCCGTACATTTTCCGCACCGACGATTTCGGCAAAACCTGGACGCGCCTCACCGACGGCAAGAACGGAATCGCCGCCGACGAACCCACGCGCGTGGTGCGCGAAGATCCCGGACCGCGCCGGCCTGCTGTATGCCGGCACCGAGTTCGGCATGTACATCTCCTACGATAACGGCGCGCACTGGCAGAGCTTCCAGCTCAATCTGCCCAATACGCCGGTGACCGATATCAAGATCGCCCACAAGGACCTGATTCTTTCCACGCAGGGGCGCGGCTTCTGGATTTTGGACAACCTGACGCTGCTGCATCAACTGCCCGAACGGCAAACTACGGCCGGCAATTATCTCTACACGCCGCGCGAAGCCATCCGCACCACCGGCGGCGGACGCGGAGGCCGCGGGGGATTGCAGCACGGCGCCGAGATCGATTACGAAGTCGCCGACGGTGGCACGGACATCAAGCTGGAATTCCTGGACGCTACAGGCAAAGTGGTCCGCAGCATCACCAGCGCCGCGCCTGCCCCGGCGGAGCGCTCCTTTGAGGGTGCGTCTGCCGACGACGAGGAGGGTGGCGGCGGCCGGTTCCGTGCGCCCGCGGCGCGCCTGGACAAGGCTCCCGGTACGCACCGCTTCACGTGGGATCTTCGCTATCCGGGTCCGTGGCAGAGCGCCGCGCGGCCCGAAGGACCGAACGGGCCGGAAGCGGTTCCCGGCAAATACTCGGTGCGGCTCACCGTGGGATCGTTTAGCGCCACCAGGCCGCTCACCGTCGTGGAAGATCCGCGTATCGTCAAAGACGGTGTCACGGAAGCCGACCTGCGGGAGCAGTTGGATCACAACCTGAAGGTCCGCGACCTGGTGAGCGACATAAACAAACTCGTGGCGCGCTTACGCGCGGCGGAAGCCAATATCAAGGACCCGGCGAAACTGGCCTCGCTTAAGGATCTCTCCGCCGACCTGATCACCCCGGCCATCCGTTACAGCAAGCCGGAGCTGCAGACCCACATTACATACCTGTACACCGAGACCAACTCGACCGACCAGAAGATCGGCCGCGACACAATCGAGCGCTACCTGGTGCTCCGCAAGGCGCTGGATCAGCGGATCCAGCAACTGAACCAGATTCTGAAGTAGGGGTGAGCTTCTGTTCAGTTACGATACGCGGAACTTTCGGTAGCCCCAAGGCACTAATTTGAAGGTCGGCGGCGATGCTATACGATTTCTACATCGATATTCGCACACCGGCGAAAGGCTTCGAGGAGTTCTACCAGAAGCTGCTGAATGAGAAGGTGCACTTTATCCGTGGCCGGGTGGCGGAGTTCACGGACTGGGCGTTGGACCCAACGGAAGAGGGCACGCTGGTTCTTCGCGTGGAGGACACGCTGGGGCCGGCCTGGTGCGGCGTATGACCTGTTCCAGCGAGGGATTCTTCCTGGAGCGGCATCCCAAGCTGGCCCCAGTCAATACGTTCACCGATGGCGTTTTTCTGGCGGGATGTTGCCAGGGACCCAACCTCATCGACGCCGGATCCATCGAATCGGAACTAAACCGCTGTGTGGATGCGGCACCTGCGTCGCCGCCCGTCCTTCTGGTCCGATTCGTCAACACCTGTTTGAAGACGACAGATCTTCGAAGAGATCGAGGGGATATTGACCGCCTTTTCCATCGCGTCGAGAATCATTTGCTCGTGCTGTTCATGTTGCTTAGGCCGTTTCGAGCGAGGTGAGATGAAAGCCTTCCTGTAATCCGGGTCGATCGCGGTACCGAAGTCCCAGGGAATCAGGCCGGTATTTATCCTACACTCAGGGTGGAAGATCGACCCCATGCTCACTCGTGACCTTCTCTCCCAAGATTACCGAACAGATCGAACGTACCGGCCATTTAGCTGGACTTATTCCGGAGAGCCAGTCGCACTGGAGGCCGCCAATCCGCGGCGCGTGGAGTGCGGCTGAACTGCTCGGCCATCTGCTGGATTGTCTCGCGGGATTCTGCGCCGTACTCTACAAGGCGGAACCGGACCGTCTGCGTAATTTCGCCGGCCTGCGCGATCTTCCGGTCAACAACGCCTGTGGGCCCGATGAGGCATTGCGCCGGATCGCCATCTACCGTGCACACATGAAGAGAGAGAGAGAGAGAGAGAGAGAGAGAGAGAGAGAGAGAGAGAGAGAGAGAGAGAGAGAGAGAGAGAGAGAGAGAGAGAGAGAGAGAGAGAAGAGAGAGAGAGAGAGAGAGAGAGAGAGAGAGAGAGAGAGAGAGAGAGAGAGAGAGAGAGAGAGAAGAGAGAGAGAGAGAGAGAGAGAGAGAGAGAGAGAGAGAGAGAGAGAGAGAGAGAGAGAGAGAGAGAGAGAGAGAGAGAGAGAGAGAGAGAGAGAGAGAGAGAGAGAGAGAGAGAGAGAGAGAGAGAGAGAGAGAGAGAGAGAGAGAGAGAGAGAGAGAGAGAGAGAGAGAGAGAGAGAGAGAGAGAGAGAGAGAGAGAGAGAGAGAGAGAGAGAGAGAGAGAGAGAGAGAGAGAGAGAGAGAGAGAGAG
>CAWKYG010000016.1:0-261597 GCA_963853855.1 uncultured Solibacteraceae bacterium
ACCTTGCGCGTCGCCATATCCGGGGTGCGCAAGCGCTCGAACAAGAGATCCATGGCGGCCCGGCCGATGTCGGCGACCGGCTGTTCGATCACGGTGAGGCCGGGCCCGCAAGTTCTGTCCAGGCCTCGTTGTCGAACCCGGCGATGGCGATGTCGCGCGGCAACTTCGAGCCCGGCTCCCCGGACGCCGCGATAGAGTTCGAGCAGCATCAGCCCGTTTGACGTCATCACGGCGTCGGGCCGCTCGGCCGCGGAAATCCGCGCATCAGCTCGGCCTCGGCCAACTCCGCGACCGGAGACAGAAAAGAGGCGTCGGTTGCAAGCCCGTGGCGCGCCATCGCCGCCGCATAGCCGTCGTGGCGCTCGGCGGCGGTGGACGAGGTGTTGCCAAAAAAGCCGACGATGCGGCGGTGGCCTTTCGCGACGAGATGATCGACCAGCAGGCCGGCGGCTTCGGCGTTGTCGATCCCCACCGCGTCCTGCCCGCCCGTTGGATCGGCCCGGTCGACCAGAACGATCGGAAAATCGAGATCCATGCCGCCAAGCGTCTCGGCCATCTTCCGGGACGGCGCATAGATGAGCCGGTGATCCGCTCTTCCTGCATCAGGCGCAGATACATGGCTTCGCGCGCCGGATTTTCGTCGGTGTTGCAGAGGACGACCCGCATGTCGGCGCGATAGGCCGCATCCTCCACCGCCCGGCTGAGGGTGGTGAAGAACGGATTGCGGATGTCGGAGACGATCAGCCCGACGGTTGACGAATGCTGCGAGCGCAGCCGCCGCGCCGAGAGATTGGGGCGATAGCCGGTCGCCTTCACCGCCGCCTCGACTTTCGTCTTGAGGTCGGCGCTGACCGGCCCGTTGGAGAACACCCGCGACACGGTCGCCGGCGAGACTCCTGCGAGGCGGGCCACGTCCTTGATGCCGATGGACATTGCAGAAAACGTTCCCAATCTTTGGCGCTGAATTCCCTGCGTCATAATGCCTCACGAACGCCATGATCGCAGAAATTCTGCGAGATATCAACAAAAATCCTGTTGACAAGAAACTGAAAACGTTTTCATATACCGGCGACAAAAAGAGATCCGGGAAGAAAGGCTCACTCCATGACCGCCGCCACAAATTCACAAATCCTGCCCATCGAGCTCGTCCGTCTCGGCGCCCATCCCGCCACCAAGGAGGCGGCGATCCGCGAGGCCGCCCAGATGCTGGTGGCGGCCGGGCGCATCGACCCGGCCTATGTCGGTTCGATGATGCGGCGCGAAGCGGTCGCCGACACCTTCCTTGGCCACGGCGTCGCCATCCCGCACGGCATGATCGAGGACCGCGCCATGGTGCGGCAGATCGGCCTCGCGATCCTCCAGGCGCCCGAAGGCGTCGTCTGGAACGAGGGCCAGACCGCCCGCCTCGTCGTCGCCATCGCCGCCCAGTCCGACGCCCATATCGCCATCCTGCGCCGCTTGACCGGCCTCATGCAGGACGAGGCCGCGCTCGACGCCCTGGCGCGCACCACCGACGCCCGCGAGATCGTCGCCGCCCTCACCAATGCGCCCGTCGAGAGCGTCGCCGCCGCGCCGGCGGTCGATCTTGCCGAGCGCTTCGCCTGGACCTGCGACTATCCGAGCGGTCTCCATGCGCGGCCGGCCGCGCACTGGATCGACACCGCCCGGCGCACCCGCGCGGTCCTGCGCGTCCGTCGCGGCGCCGAGACCGCCGATCCGCGCAACCTCGTCTCCCTGCTTCGCCTCGGTATCGTCGAGGGCGATTCGATCGTCGTCTCGGCCGAGGGCGAGGGCGCTCGGGAAGCGCTCGCAAGCATGAAGGCCGCGATCGCAGGTCTCACGCCCCAGGAGAAGGCCGACGCCGCCAAAGCCGCCGCCAAAGCCAAGGCCGCTGCGCCCGGCTGGAACCCGCCAACGCCGCTGCCCTCCATTGCCGGCATCTCCGCCTCCCCCGGCCTCGCCATCGGCCGCCTTCACGTGGTCCGCCCGGCCGAGATCATCGTGCCCGATATTCCGCTGCCCCTGATCGACGGCGGCGATCGGCTGAACGACGCCATTGTCGCGACGAAGCAGCAGCTCGCCGCTCTCGCCGACGACACCGGTCGCCGGCTCGGCGCGGCCGAGGCCGGCATCTTCAAGGCGCAGGCCGAGTTCCTGTCCGACACGGATCTCGTCGTCCTCGCCTGCCAACTGATGGTCGAGGGGCACGGGCCCGCATGGGCCTGGCATGAGGCGGTCAACCGGACGGCCGATCGCATCGCCGCCATGGGCAACCCGCTGCTCGCCGCCCGCGCCGCGGACCTGCGCGACGTCGGCCGCCGTGTGCTGGGGCGCCTCGCCCCCGAGCTCGCGACCACGAGCGCGGCGGCCGATCTGCCGGACGGACCGGTGATCCTGATCGCCGAGGATCTGACGCCCTCCGACACCGCCGGGCTCGACACCGCCCGCATCGTGGCGCTCGCCACCGCGCGCGGCGGACCGACGTCCCATACCGCCATTCTCGCCCGCACGCTCGGCCTGCCGGCGCTGGTCGCCGCCGGCGAAGCCTTGCTCGACGTCACTGAAGGCGCTGAAGGCGTCCTGGACGGCAACGGCGCGCGGCTGTGGCTCGACCCCAACGAGGCGGCGCTCGCCTCGGCGCGCGCTCGCATTGCCGCGGAGGCCGCGCGCCGGGCGCAGGAGAGCCTGAACCGCGCCGCCCCCGCCGTGACCGGGGACGGCCGAACGATCGAGATCGCCGCGAACGTCAATATGCCGGACCAAGTGGCTCTGGCGCTCGATCTCGGCGCCGAGGGCGTGGGCCTGATGCGCACCGAGTTTCTCTTCCTCGAGCGCGGCGCCACCCCCACCGAGGACGAGCAGGCCAAAATCTACGAGGCCATGCTCGACGCGCTGGGAAACCGCCCGCTGATCGTTCGCGCCCTCGACATTGGCGGAGACAAACAGGTCGCCCATCTCGACCTGCCGCAGGAGAGCAATCCCTTCCTCGGCGTGCGCGGCACCCGCCTGCTGCTGCGCCGTCCCGATCTCCTCGAGCCGCAGTTGCGCGCGCTTTATCGCGCCGCCAAGGGCGGACGGAGGCTCTCGATCATGTTCCCGATGATCACGTCGCTGCAGGAGGTCGTCATTTTGCGCGCCGCCTGCGAGCGCATCCGCGCGGAGGTCGCCGGCCCCGAGGTTCCGCTCGGAATCATGGTGGAGGTGCCCTCCGCCGCGATCCTCGCCGACCTCCTCGCGCCGCACGTCGACTTCTTCTCGATCGGCACCAACGACCTGACCCAGTACGCCCTCGCCATCGACCGGCAGCACCCGGAGCTCGCGCCCGAGGCCGACAGCCTGCATCCGGCCGTGCTGCGCCTGATCGACGCGACAGTGAAGGGCGCAGCCACGCAAGGCCGCTGGGTCGGCGTGTGCGGCGGCATCGCCGGCGACCCGTTCGGCGCGTGCCTGCTCGCCGGGCTCGGCGTCAACGAGCTCTCCATGACGCCGCGCGATGTGCCGGCGGTCAAGGCTCGGCTGCGTCAGGCGCGCTTCGCCGATCTCAAGCGCCTCGCGGCCGAGGCGCTCGCCTGCGACACCGCCGACCGCGTCCGCGCCCTCGACGGAGCCCGGTCATGAGCGACGCGGCCGCCCCGGACGTCGTCACGGTGACGCTCAATCCGGCGATCGATCTCACCGTGACCCTGGATCGCCTGGCCGTCGGGCATGTCCAGCGCGCCTCCGCCGCTCTCGCCAACTGCGGCGGCAAGGGCGTGAACGTCGCTGGATGCCTGGCCGACTGGGGCGTGCGCGTCGCCGCGACTGGCGTCATCGGCCGATCGAACGACGGCGCTTTTGCCGACTTCTTCGCCGGCAAGGGCATCACCGACCGCTTCGTGCGGATCGCGGGCGAGACCCGCACCAACATCAAGATCGCCGACACGGCGTCCGGCGAAACAACCGACGTGAACCTGCCAGGCCTCAGCGTGTCGAACGACGCCTTCGACGCGGTGCGGTCCGAGCTTGGCCGCTTGGCGGCGCCCGGGCGCCCGGTCGTCCTCGCCGGCTCCCTGCCCGAATCCATGCACGAGAGCGCCTGGGCGACGGTCGTCGCCGACCTCGCCGCGCACGACGTTCGCGTCGTGCTCGACACGTCGGGCGCGCCGCTCGCCGTCACGCTCGAGAGCGGCGCGCCGGTGCACGTCGTCAAGCCCAACCGCGCCGAGCTTCAGGAGCTCGTCGGCCGGCCCCTGTCGTCCAAAGCCGACGTCGTGGCCGCCGCGCGCGCGCTCATCGAGCACGGCATTGCGCTCGTCGTTGTGTCCCTGGAGCGGACGGCGCTCTGTTCATCGACCGCGAGACCGCGCTCGCCGCCGCTCTCCCGGCCAGGAAGGCGCTGTCCACCGTCGGCGCCGGCGACGCCATGGTGGCGGGCATCGCCGCGGGCCTCATCGAGGGCGCGCCGCTCGAGCGCCTCAATTCCACATGGCGTGGCCGCGATATTGCGCGGGCGGCGATTGGAAAATATTTGGGTCGAAGTTCTGGGCCTGCGCTGCGGCCGCGGCGAGTAAGGCGACCACCGCGGCGATGGCTCGGCGCCTCATTGCAGATTGCTCTCCATCCACTTTATAACCTGGTCCTGCGTTTTTTCCGGCAGGCGGTTGTAGTCCCAGGGCTCTTCGAGCGCGAGCCGGCTGCCACTCCGTACAGCGCGTAGACCTTCCGCGCCTGCTCCACGGCGGCGCGGACATCGGCCGGAGTGGCGTCGCGATCCAGTTGCGGCTGCACCACCAGGGCCGGGCGCGGCGCGATGGTGCCCAGCAGGTCGTCGAAGTCGTAGGGGATCTGGCTCTCGTGGCCCACGAAGAAGCCGAGCCGCGGAATCAGACCGCGTTCGTGGCTGTAGCGCGCGATGCCGCCGGTGCCTCGGCCGGCGGTGTCGGTGCGCATGGGCGTGAATCCGCAGATCGAGACCACGCCCTTGACGCGCGAGTCGAGCGCCGCGGTGTAGATGCCGACCGTCCCGCCCATGGAGTAGCCGAACAGGTAGATGCGCTGCGGGTCCACCAGGCTGTCCTTCTCCAGGGCGTCGATGGCGGCGCGCGCGTCTTCCACCATGCGGCCCATCTGCGACCAGTGCGGGTAGCGGTCGTAGAACGGACCGGTCTCGCTCATGCGGCTGCCGAAGCCGCTCTGGTCGTAGGCCAGCACGGCGTAGCCGGCGCGCACCAGCGCCAGGATGGGATGCAGATCGTTGTGGTAGACCCACATGTAGCCGAGCGGATAGCTGTAGCCGTGCAGCCAGATTACCGTGGGCAGCTTGGTGCCCTCGGGCGTGCCGGCGGGGTAGTACAGGTCGCCGCGCACGTTGAATCCGAAGCTGACGCTGCGCGAGGTGGTCTGGCTCTTCTGCGGCTCCAGCCAGCCGAACGAATTGCCGCCGCGCTGGATGACCCAGCTGCACCAGGTCCGGCGTGGTCTGGCCCGGGATTCCCGGCGCGCGCGGCCCGGCCGGCGCGCGGCTCTGCGCCTCCGCTGGCCGCACGAATCGCGCCGCGGCCCGCGCCGGGCGGCATCTCGCGAGGCTCCTCGCCCAGCATCCACTCGACGGACTTGCGGATCTCCGCGGCCTTCTTCTCCCAGTCGCCGATGTGCGACGGCGCGGCCATGCGCAGCTGGCGGCGCGGCGCGGATAGCGGGTCAGGTCCACGGTCTCTTTGGCTATTGGCGCGCCACTTGTCGAAGTCCCAGGGGAAGAGAAGCTGGTTGGTCCAGACGCGGGTGGAGCGGCCGAATTGAATGTCCAGCCAGTCCAGGCAGGCTTCCTGGTCGTTGGCGCCGTGAAAGCCGGGAACGCGCAGAATGCCCAGCCGCTCCGGGCTGGCCCAGCAGCTTATAGACCTTCAGAGCGGAATAATAGGCCTGCTCGTCGCCCCAGGAATTGGACACCTCGTCATTCAGCCCGTATTCCATGAGCATGGCGCGCGGCGCGATCATGGCCACAAGCAGGTTGCCATCCACGGGCAGGCGGTCCTCGCGGCCGGCGAAGAAGCGCAGGCGCGGCACGAACCAGGTGGGGAAGCTGCGGGTGGTGCTCTCGATGCTTTCGCCGAATCCTCGTTCGCCCGCCGACGCGCCAGGGCAGCACGCCGCCCACTCCGGTGCTGCCGGCGATCACGGCGGCGATGCGCTCATCCAGGGCCGCGGCGATGGCGGCCATCTTGCCGTCGCGCGAGTAACCGAACATGCCCACGTGCTTCATATCCACCTGGGGCAGCGTTTCCAGATAGTCCAGCACCAGGCCGGCGGCCCAGGCGCGGCGCGGCAGGAGCGCGAAATCGTAATCGGGATAAAGTTGCGCCAGCGCCGCGGCATCATCCATGCCGTCGTTGCCGGCGTATCCCGCGGAGATGTAGCCGCGGCGCAGCAGCGAGGGCGCCCAGCCCGCCAGGTTGGGGCTGATCAGCACCGGGAACGGTCCTTTGCCTTCGGGGATCATCACCTGCACGCGCATGGTTCCCTTGCTGCCCGGGCCGAATTCCAGGCGCACGTTGCGAACCAGGTATCCTTTGCCGGGAGTTTCGTCGAGCACCACCGCGCGATCGAGTTTGGGTTTGGGCGGGAAGGTGCCCAGGTCGTACTTTTCGAAGAGGTGCCGGATCTCGGCGCGGCGCGCTCGCCACTCCGCGCCGTGCGCACGGGCCGGCCATCCAGGAACTGCAGCGGGTCGGGCAGCCCGTTGACGCGCGGCAGGGCGTCGAAATCCGGCGGCAGTTCGCCGGTCTTTTGCAGCCATTCGCGGAACGAGGGGACGTCCGGCAGGATTTGCTGCAGCTTCTCCAGATACTGGCGGCGCTCCTCCTCGGTCATGGCGAATGACGGGAGGCCCAGCAGCAGCGCCAATATCAGCGTTACAAATGCGTTGCGGAACAACATAGTTCGAGGACTCCTGGAAGCCGGATGATTTCACAAACCCTGCATTGTTCGCAAGCGGGCAAAGTGGAAATTTCTTTTGCTCCCCCGAATCTTTTTCCCCACGTCCGGGGAATTAGCATTAGACATGACCGATGCGGACTTCCGCGAGGCGTATGAGCAACACAAGGACTTGCTCTATCGCTTCGCCCGCCGCATGACCGGATCGAACGAGACCGCAGAGGATCTGGTGCATGAGTGCTTTCTGCGGCTATGGAGCGAGCGCGCCAGGTATCAATCCGGGCGCGGGTCGCTTCGCGGCTTCCTCGTCGGCGTGACGCGTAATCTGGCGTTTAAGCGGATGAGCCGCGAGCGAAGCTTCGACCAGTTGGAGGATGACATCGCGACGTGCGGGCCTATCGATCCCGCCGATCGCGAACGCGGCCTGATCGTGGCGCAGGCCGTAGGAGCGCTTCCGCCGCTGCAGCGCGAGGCACTCATCCTGGCGGAGTACGAAGATATGCCGCTCGAAGAGATCGCGCGGTCGGTCGGCACGGACCTGGCAGCGGTGAAATCGCGCCTGCACCGCGCTCGGGAAAACCTGCGGCGAATGCTGGCGCCGCTGCTCGAATCGAAAGGAAGGGCCAATGGAACACGGTGACGACCGCGAGTTACGGGAATTGCTGCGCGTATGGAGCGTGCCGGATGCGCCTCCATCGCTCGACCGGAAGGTGCTGGCCGGGCATTCGGGCCGCGAGGCATGGTGGAGATTTCTGCTTACGGGATCCATCCGAATTCCTGTTCCGGTGGGCCTGGCGTTCGCCGCCGTTCTGCTGGTCTTGCTCGGCGGTCTCGTGCGCCAGCGCACCGCGCCGGCCCCGGCTCCGGCCGCGGTCAGCCTGGTGGACTTCCGGCCGGTGAACGATCTGAACGTGCGGGTGATTCGCAGCCATGAGTAGTTGCGCATTCGCTCCCTTACGGTCGCGGCTCCGATCCGAGCCGCGCGCGTCAGCAAGCGTGTTCAGAGCCATCTGCGGTGTGTTCGCCGCCGCCGGCCGGGCTGTTTGCACAGACAGGTGGGCTGACGGTCAGCAACCAGGCGTGGAGGGGACTGGAGATCCGCTTCGAGACCAAAATCGAACCTCCGGGAACTCTGCTACCCGGCGGAGTCATTACCGGACCGGACCGCGTGCATCACATCATCAACGATGCCGCGCATCATCGGGCGTTCGGTTATGACATCGGGCTCGATCCCGCCGCCGATGGCCAAACCGCGCAGATTCGAATCGAGCGCTGGAATCCCGCGGAATCGAAAATTAGTTTCCATGCCGGGTGGACCTTTCTGCAGTTGCCGAAATATCCGGTCATTCCCAACGTGAAGGTGGGGGAGACGGTGGCGCTCGATCTGCTGGTCAACTCGTCTACCGGCCAGAAGGTGGTGGACTACCTCACGCTGCGGCGCCGCGACGATATCGACCTGAGGAACCCGCCACACGACTTCACCGTGGCCGATGCCGAATTGACGCTCGCCGGGCCGCGAGTCTTTGTCAATGGAAAGCTGGATGCCGAGGAGAGCGCCGGCGGAATGTCGGGAGCGGTGATCTGGCTGTATCTGGAGGGACGCGGAAGATTCGTCCTGTCGCTGATTCCCAATGACAAGCTCGGGTTCGCAAGGAATGGCGTGGTATCGCGGAACGGTCTGCTGTTCCACGACCGGGGAGCGGAATTCCGAGTTGAGTGCGACAGCCGCATCGCACCCGGCTCCGGGACGTACAACCTGTACCTGCGGCAGGAGCGCGAGTGGCGGCCCGGCGGCGGCCCGCCATTCCAGTTTGGTTCGGCCGATAGCGCTGCGTTAGTCGTCGGTAAGAAATAACCAGGGAGAGGAAACATGCGAAAGCGTAGAGTGGGATTCTTGTGTCTGAGCGTGGCGGCCATGGCGTTTGGCCAGGCAACCTTCGAAGTGGCGTCGATCAAGCCGCATCCCGGCATCGTGACGTCCTCATCGGATCCGAGAGTGAAAGGCAGCCGTGTCACGGCAACCGCTTCGACGCTGCTGGATATGATCACAACCGCCTATCACGTGCGCTACGACCAGGTCTCGGGAGCGCCTGGCTGGGCGTCCTCGGAGCACTACGATCTGGAAGCCAGGGTGGGAGAGCAAACCATCACCACTGAGCAAATGCGGCCGATGCTGCAGGCGCTGCTTGCGGACCGGTTTCAACTTCGCATCCACCGCGAAACCAGGATGATTCCGATGTTCCGGCTGGTGGTGGGAAAGCACGGTCCAAAGTTCCACGAATCGTCCCCTACGGACGATCCTAAAAGCAGCATCACCGCCGATTCCGCTGGCATGCATCTGGAATTCGCCCGGCAGACCATGGCGAATCTCGCTTCGCGCCTGTCGGGGAACGGCGCCGGCCGGCCGGTGATGGACCAGACCGGCCTGACCGGACAGTACACGTTTAAGCTGGAATGGGCGCATGAAATACCGGGACGGAAATCGGAGTTGCCGTCGCTTCCGGACGCCTTGCAGGAACAACTCGGTCTCAAACTGGAACTCACCAGTGGGCTCGCTGAGTTCATCGTCATCGATCACGCGCAAAAGCCTTCGCCAAACTAAGTTACTCGGCTCGGTGGAAGCGGAAAGTGTAGCGAAGCATCAGGGCGTGGCTGGGCGTGGTCACGCCGTAATCGGTGGAGAACAGGTATTGCACGAACAGATTGGGCGAGAAGCGCCAGCCGATGCCGAAATCGGAGAAGTGCGAGGCGAGCTGATACGCGCTCGGTGCGGTGGGGAAGAAGGAGTCCTGCACCATGGCTCGTGGCGCCGGTGGAATCCGGAAACAGGTTGACGTTGAGATGCTGCGCGTGCCAGACGTTCAAATAAGAGGCGGCTGACGAACAGACGGCGCGTAAAGATCCATTGCATGGCCGCATGCGCGGAGAGGAAGTGACCGTTGGCCGTTCCGTTCTGCACGGCTGTTTCCGGTGGCGTCTTCGATGCGCTGGGCCGCGACGCGGGAAGTTCCGGCGGCGGCATCGAAAGTCAGAATGGTGCGGCGGCTGCAGGGCGTAGCCCAAGCCGAATCCCACCGAACCGCGCTGCGCGCGGTCGTGTTCGTGAGAGTTGACCGTGCCGGTGCGCACCAGGCCATCGCCCAGCGCAATGCCCGACCAACTGCCGGTGATGCCGTAGAACAGCTTCGGCGTGAGGGCTCCGCGCAGGCGAAAGCCGACTTCGGAAGAGTGCCCGGCCGAGTCCGTGGAGTTGAGGCTGGCGGGAGATTCGTTCAGCGTGTGGCTGAGATCATGATCCGTGGCGGAAATGAACCCGTAGCGATAAAAAACACCCAGCGTGGTGGTGGCATTCAGATCGCGGGAAAGGCCGGCGGTGAAGCTGGTCTGCGAGATGCGCGACGCGGAATAGATGCGCTCCACCGAGGCGTGAGGTCATTATCCGTAGCGGTGCTGGCCAGACGAGCCGTTGCCGCGCAACGATTCCAATTCCACGCCGAAGCTGGTGGCGGACCCGATGCGGCGAGCCAGCACCACCGAGCCGGAGTAGAAATTGCTGGTGGCGTTGCCGCTCATGGGCACGGCGGCAGGGCTCTGGCCGGCGGGAACGGGATCTTCATCCGGCGTGAAGGTCAGAGAGCTGTTGCCGGCGCCGCGTGAAGGAAAGGCTGCCACCCGCGACGAAACCGGAATGCCCGATAGGGCTGAAGATCGAAACCTGCGGCGAAAGGCCGTAGTCGCTGGACTGCGCGCCGGCGGGTCCAAGGTTTGGCTGCTTCCGTTCCATCCGGTCCGCCGCCGAAGGTGGGCAGCAGGAAGACGCGGCCTTCCGCCGCTTGGAACTGGGTGGCATAGGCCGGATTCTCCAGGCTGTCCAGATGAGCTTCCGGGAAGGCATTGAAGCGATAAAGAAAAGGCATCTGGGCGATATCGGAGAGGCCGGCCACGTAGCTGTCGTAGGCGCTGGCGGTGGCGCGCAGGGTGGCGCCATCGAAGTCGGTGTGCGACTGCGATCGTGGACGGCGTGATGGGCCGTGTAGCGCGCTGGCTTGCGGTCGCTCGCTGGTCGTCGAGTCCGGCCGCCCGGCGAACGGGATTGCCGGCGGCGCGCCAGCATGTGGAAATCCCGCCCGGCCTGAACCAGGACTCCGCGTCCGGCCTCGACCAGCACCGATTGGCTGGGGTCGGACAGGCTGGTCACCTGCACCGCGCCCTCGTACACGATCACCTGGGTGTCGCCGGTGGGCGAGACTTCGATGCTGAACTCGGTGCCGCGAACCGCAATCGAGGCCGTCGGGCTGTTCATGCGGTACGGATTGGGCCGGCCGCCGAAATGATTGATCTTGACGCGCACCTTCCCCAGCGTGATTTCGAACAGCTCGCGCAGCGATTCGGCCTGGCGGAAATCCTTCAGCACGACGACCGATTGCGGCTCCACCACGACCATGCTGCCGTCGCTCAGGTCGATCACCACGCGGCCGCCGCTGCGGGTGTCTACCCGATCGCCGGGATTCAGCAGGAACCGGCGGAAAGGCCGAATGAGGCCCCGGAACCGTGCCGTGACACCAGGGCGGCGCCGGTCACACTGGCGGCGCGCGCCACGACCGGGCCGGTCTGGGCCGCGAGGGTGCCGGCGCCAGCCAGCGCGATGCACAGCACAGCGACGGCCGTGACAGCGCACGCACCGCTCCGTGTGGCACCGGTGTCACTGACTATCCAGGGGCCTTTCCCAGATTCACTTCCCGCATCGGTTTCCGCCTCGTCCTCAGGATCGGGCGCACCTTGAAACTGGTAGCGGGCGATCAGACGCTGAATGGTCCGGCGGTCGAGGTTAAGGACGGCTGCGGCGCGCCTGCGGTTCCAGCCGTTTTCTTCCAGAATGAGTTGCAGATAGCGGCGCTGCAGCTCGTCCATATTGGGCCGGTCGGCGATGAGCCGGTGTTTCGCAGGCCGGTGATTCCTGCCTGGCCTGCGCGGAGGGCTGCGATTTCGGGAGGCAGGCAGTCGATGGTGATCAGCCCTCCGGAGGACAGCGCGACCGCGCGGCGCAGCGCATTCTCCAGTTCCCGCACATTGCCGGGGAAATCGTGCGCGGCCAGGGCCTCGGCGGCTTCGCGCGTCAGCGCGCGGGAGGCTGCGCCGGCGGGCTGAAACTGCCGCAGGAAATGGGCGGTCAGTAATTCCACGTCTCCGGCGCGCTGCCGCAGAGGCGGCAACTCGATGCTGAGGACGCTGAGCCGGTAGTACAGGTCGGCGCGGAAACTGCCGGCGGCGACGAGTTTCTGCAAGGGCGCGTTGCTGGCGCCGGTCACCCGCACGTTGACGCGGCGCGACTGCGTGGAACCCACGCGGCGCACTTCTCCGCTCTGCAGAACGCGCAGCAGGCTGGCCTGAAACGCCGGACTGGTGGAAGCCAGCTCGTCCAGGAAGAGCGTGCCGCCGTCGGCGGCTTCGAACAGGCCGGCGCGGTCGCGATCGGCGCCGGTGAAGGCGCCGCGCATATGCCCGAACAGTTCCGATTCCAGCAGCGTGTCGGTGAGGCCGGAGCAGTTGACGGAGAGGAACGGCCGGTGTTTGCGCTCGCTGAAATCGTGGATGGCGCGAGCCACCAGTTCTTTGCCGGTGCCGGATTCGCCGGTGATCAGCACGTTGACGTCGGCGCGGGCGGCCTGGGCGATCAGTTTGTAGACCACCACCATGGCGGCGCTGCGTCCCACCAGGCCGGAACGGGAGAAGTCCTCGGGCGGCTCTTCGGTCGTCTTCGCGGCATCGGCTTCGCGGCGCGCTTCCAGGTAGCGGCGCAGCAGGGCCACCACGGCGGAAATATCGAAGGGCTTGCCGATAAAATCGGTGGCGCCGCGGGCGACCGCTTCCACGGCGACCTGCAGCGAACCCTGCGCCGTCATCAGCACGATCGGAATCTTGGGATCGACGGCGCGCAGGGAATCCACCAGTTCCAGGCCGCCGCCGTCGGGCATATAGACGTCGCTCAGAATGGCGTCGAATTCGCCGCTGCGATGCGGCTTCCAGGGCTTCGCGCCCGGTGCGCGCGCTGGTGACCCGGAAACCGTTGAGCGTCAGCCCGGTCTCCAGCATCAGGCGGATGGAGCGTTCGTCGTCGGCAATCAGAATTTTCGGCTGGTATGACATGCTTCAGAAATCCCCCGGCCGAACGGCGAAGGCGAGGACCGCATCGGCGGGCAGCGGGCCGGCATTCTCCAGTGTACTATTCCGAATGGCCGGCCTCCCTGGCTGGAATTCGCAGGGTGAAGGTGGAGCCCTGGCTTGACCTTGCTGGTGACGGTGACCGCGCCGCCGTGCAATTCCGCGATTTCGCGCACCAGCGCCAGTCCCAGCCCGGTGCCGGGAACGTCCGGCGTCCTCCACCCGAGGGACGCGGTAGAACTTTTCGAAAATACGCGCGCAGGTCCGGCTCGGGAATGCCGTAACCCTGGTCGGCGACCGAAATGGCGATGCCGTCCGTGCTCGGGTTCGGCGCGAATGGTCACCTCGGTGCCAGCCGGACTGTACTTGATGGCGTTCGAGACCAGGTTTTCCACGGCGCGGCCCAGCAGGTCGGCATCGGCGAACAGCACCGGCAGGCCGGGCGAGAGCGCCAGGGTAATACGGATGCCGCGCTGCGCCGCCACCGGTTCCAGCAGCAGCACGATCCGCTGCAGCAGCGGCTTCGACTCTCACCGGAGTTTTGCGCAAGGCGGTGGCGCCGGATTCCAGGCGGGTGATGTCCAGGTATTCGGTGATCATGCCGGTCAGGCGCTTGACCTCGCCGTTGATGGCCGAGCTGATTTCCTTGCGGCGCGCCGGGTCCATTTCGTAGTTGGCCAGCAGTTCGGTCATGCCCTGGATGGCCGTGAGCGGCGTGCGCATTTCGTGCGAGACCAGGGCGATCACGTCGTTCTTGGTCTGCTGCAATTCGTGCTGGCGGGTGACGTCGGAAAGCGAGGCGACGATTCCGGAGACGAGTCCGCCGCCGTCTTCGCCGCCTGCCACGGCCGCCATGCGCAGCGATATAGCGCCGCGGACGCGCCTCGCGGATTTCGATTTCGCGCTCCACGCGGGCGCGGTCCACCACCAGCGCGCCGCAGCAGGTCGCGGTCGGTCAGGGCCAGGCGCTGGAGCAGGTCCTGGCCGGCAAGGATGCGAGGCGGAGTTCCGAGGATATCGCCCGGCGCTGCGATTGGCGAAGGTAATGGCGCCCTCCGGCGTAGCGATAATGAGACCGTCCTCCACGCTGCGCAGCGCCTGGTCCACAAACCGGGCGCGCTCCACCAGGCGGGCATTCAGATGGCCGACTTTTGCGCTTTCCATTCCAGCCCGCGGGGAAGCCAGGCTGCGCTCCGGCAGTTGGCAGCCGCCGGAGAAGGCGCGGGGAGAATTCCGCTGGATTGCGAGAGCTGCTCGATGCTCTCGTCGAGGCCGCGAACTGGCCGAGAAGCGAGCGCCAAAGAAGACCGAGAATGCCGGCCGACGGCCAGTGAAACCAGGCCCGGCACCAGGGGCGGAAAGACCATCAGGCGGGCGAATTCCAGATCAGCCGGCGAAGACCATCGCCGCGGCCAGTCAGAAAGAGCGCTCCCGCCTGGCGGAGCATCTCCAGCCTGCCCTGCGCATGTTCCAGGAGCGAAAAGCGTGAGCGCCGCAACGAGGGCCGCCCAAAGGAAGGCGCCGGCATCGCCGGTTTCCGAGTAATAGCGCGAGCGCAAGATGGTATTCAGGGCATTGGCCAGCACCTCCACGCCTGGCATCAGGACGCCGTGCTGGTCGGCGTGCGCATCGGTCTGGTGCAGGAACGGCGAGGCGATGCGGTCTCCCAGGGTCGCGGCCGTGGCGCCGATCAGCACGTATTTATCGTGGAACCGGCCGGGAAGGCGCCATGCATCACGTCCACCAGGCTGAAGGTGACGGGTTCGAAGGAGCCGGCCGGTCCGATGTAGTCGATGGTCATGCGGCCGGTCTGGAGACGCGTGGCGGCGCGCGCCGCTCTGGCCCATGAGCACGGGGGCGGGGAAGATTTCGAGCGGAATCGCGCGGCTCGCCCACGACGAGCGCACTTCCGGTGAAGGAGACGCCCTGCGGCGGGGTGCGGTCGGCCACCTTGACCGCCTCCACGGGCATGGCCAGGCGCGTCTTCGCCGGCATCGTCGGCCGCCTGCACGGCGATCTGCCGGGCGGTGCCTTCCGATTCCACCTGCACGTTGACGTGGCCAACGCCTGTCGCCGCATGGGCGAGCGGCGGGATGGGCATAGCCAGGTTGCCGGCCCGCCGTGCACCGGCGAATCGACCAATTGCGCGGCCAGCACCACGTTACCGGCGTCGGCGACGGCGCGGGCCAGGGCGGCGTCATCCTCCGGGGTGGTAGGGTCGGGGAACAGCACGTCCACGGCGATGACTTTGGGTTCGTCGCGCTTCAGCATCTCGATGGTGTCCGCGAGCACCTGCCGGGGCCAGGGAAAACGGCCCAACGCGGCGATGCTTTTTTCGTCGATGGCAACAATGGCGATATCGCCGGGAACCGGCAGCGTGCCGCGCTGGCGCATCAGCCAGTCCTTGGCATAGCGGCTGACACCTGGCGCGCGCCAGTCCGCCAGCACGCCCAGCGATGCGGAAAGGAGCACAATCAGCACGGCCGCCGCCGGCTTTCCGCGTTTTCGCTTTGCCTGAACCATGAACCCCTTTCAGCTTACCGAGCACCGCATTTGCCAGGGACAGGTGCTTGAAAACACACAGCAGGGCAGCCTGCTCCAAGGGCTTGGGGTGGCAAGTTGCCGCATAGCCCGATGGAGCCGGTTACCGCCCTGCCTCCAGCCGTTCATAACGGCTTGCGCGGGCGGGCGGAGCGCTTTCGGTCCCGCCTTACGAAAAAAGCCGTAACCGCGAATGCGATGGAGAAAGCGAGTATTGTGTCCATATTTCACCTGTCAAAACCGTAAGAAGCCCATCCATACAGCCATGCCGATGTGGATTGCCAAAAGTAGTAGAAACGCATAACTGAACGGGCGATGCACCACGTGCCACATTTTGAAAATCTGGCCGGCGCGATCCAGGAAGCAGATTTTGGCGGTCAGCCAGGATTGGCGGCGCGCCAGCCCGACCACCCGCTCCAGGTCGTGGTGACGGCTGGCGAGCAGACCGCCCAACGTGCGCACCCGTTCCGCGGGCGAGAGCCCTTGCCGGCGCAACGCAGCCATGCGGAACGGCCGTGCCAGGTCGAGTGCCAGCATACGCGCCAGCGCGCCTCCCAGGGACATGCGCCAGACGTCTTCGCGGCGCACGGGCGTCACCAGCGGCAGCCAGACCTCCTCGGCGATCAAGTTCTGACTATGCAGGTCCGCGGCCAGTTGCACGCTGGTCCTTTGCAATTCGGCCAGAGAGACTTCGGCGTCTTTCTTACTGCGCGGAATCTGCGCGTAGAGATAGCGGCCCACGATGCCGCTGGCCACCACCGCCATCATGATCCAATAGGCCATACCGGCGAGTCCGCCGAATTTGAATGCCGAATGCAGGGCCACCAGAAGAGGGGCGGCCAGCCCCATCACAATATGAAAGTCCAGCCAGTGCCTGGTGGTGCCGATCCTGCGGAGCCACGCCCACTTCTTGCGCAGCGGGTAGACATAGATCGCCGCGAACAGCAGCGTGGAGAAGACGCCGAAGCCCATGCCCACAGGTCCGGTGGGCCGCAGTTGACGGTGCAAGGGATGGAACGTCCGGGCATCGAGCGGCAGGAAATAGTAACTAAGGCCGATGGCGAATACGTAGACAAAGATTGCCAGGAGGGCGCACGCCAGGGCCGCGACCAGGATCGTGTGCAGCGTGATGGGCCTGGTCTTCTTTGGTGTTGCGGTCATAACGGTCACGGTTGCTTCGCCCCTTCCCGTTTCTCGGTTGTATTCACCTCAAACCGCTTGTAGCTTCCGAACTCGTGAACGTTGCGCCAGTGCTGGTGGCGGGTTTTCAGATCGATGATGGCCTCCACGGGCAGCCAGTCCGGCCCGTAGCGAACGCTGGCTTCCAGGCTCTCCAGGCCGATCTCTTCCAGTTGCGAACCCAGGCTGGCGTGAATCGACGCCACCTGCCCGGTGACCTCGTCCAGCAGCACTTCACCCTTCCAGGCGAGCGGATATTCGCGGGCGCCGGCGCGCAGCACGCTCGGGCTGCGCCGGCCGGGGCGGAACTCAAATCCCAGCCGCCGCCACGTGCGCCCGTCCTGCCCGGTGGTTCCGAGGTCGGTGAAATCGAAGCTGTTCTGGTAGTAGGGGTGGAGAATGAGCATCATGGTGGCGAACCCGGTAGAGGCCAGCAGAGGGCGCGCCGTGTCTTTGACTTTGCCCTGTTCCACGCGCGATTCGGTCAGGGACAGCCCGCCATCGTCGGTATCCACCAGCACCAGGTAATCGAACGTGCGGCGGCGGCGCTCCTCGGTCTTGTCCTTCAGGTTCACTTTGGTTTCGACCACGCGTCTCCGTGCAGGCCACCGAAGAGAGCGCGGTGATTTCCCGTTCGGCGGATTTGGCGGCAAGATCGAGCAATGCGGGCAGCGAACTGGCGCGGACCAGTCCGGCGCAAACAAGAATGGCGAAGAGCGTGTTTTTCATTTTCCGAACCTGTACCCCAGGGAGATGGAAACCTGGTCGTAGTTTTGTGACAGGCCGCGGTAGCTGAGCCAGTTGCCCATCACGAAATAATGCCGGCCGAGCTGCCAGTCGATCATCGAATTGAAGAATCGGGCGCGCGTCTGGCTGGAATAAACGATTGCGTGTTCTGGATGCCGGCCTCGAACTGGAGTCGCAGGGTGTCCGACAGCTCGCGCGTGATGCCGGCCGATTCATACGAGCCCGTTCCGAAGCTGCTGCTGAAGGAGTTGTAGCGGAGATCGAGCCGGAGATCCAGAATCGGCAGGTGCTTCCAGGTGATGCCATAAGCCTGATTGACGGCGTGCGAGGTGTCGCCGTTGCGCCGGCTGTTGCCGAAATTCGCGGTGATCATGAGATTGTCGATCGGTTCGACGCGCACGCCTCCGCTGATTCCGGTGAACAGGTATTGATCCAGCAATCCCGTGCCGATCAGCCGCTGGTCGAAGGTCGGGACGCCGCGGAAGTAGTTGTCGCTCACGTCGAAACTGATGCGTTTGCGCGGCGTGTAGCGGACGGTGATGAAGCTCTGGCTGAGTTGCGCGCCGGTGGCGCCGTTCATCAGTTTCGGGTCGCGATAGTCGGCCTGGGCGGTTTGGAAAATGGAAAAAGTCCGGCCGATGGAGTAGTTGTTCTCGACGAAGAGGTACTGCCGCTCCGGGCCGCCAGTTGACGCGGCTGAAAGCGATGCCGGCGGTGCTGCTCCAGTGGACGCCGTCGTAGCTGCCGGTCTCGATAATTGACGAAGGCCCGGACGGTCTGCCGGTTGGGGGCGTAGTTCCACTGGGTCGGGTCGGGATTGGTTCCGGCGAACATCCCGACAGTCACCTTGCGCGACACTTTCCGCGCCGCATATCCGCCATCGATCGCGCCCAGGCTGCTGGCCCACGGCAGAATCAGGCGGCCGACGCCGAATCTCCAGGGCGATTTCGGATTGGCATAGAACAGGCCGATCTGGTACGTGCGGTTCATCAGGTCGAGCAGCGTGGTCTGCGCGGCCGATTGGCGTGGAAGTCAGGCTGCCGCGCCAGTAGCCGGTGAGCGTCCAGTAGCTGCCGCCGATCCGCGACCAGTCGATGCGGATCACCGCGCCGTTTTCGGAACTGGATGCGGCGGCGGAATCGTGATCGATGATGGCGGTCCGCTCGAAAGCAATCCGTCCGCGCAGGCGGTTCACTTCTTCCAGGGGCGGCCGCGGAACGTACTCGCGGATTTCGTCTTCCAGAGGATCGCCATCGGTGAACTCCAGCACCTGCAGATAGTGCCGGCGCGCCTGGTTCACGTCCGCGCGCACGCGGCTCATTTCATCGGCGGCGGAGAGGCGGGCTTCATCGCCTTTGGCCGGGTCGAGCGTCCTTCGACTGGATCTCGCAGACGGCCGAAGCGGTGGCGACGGCGGTAACCACGGCGGTGGCCACGTGTTGCCGGTCGACGGTGGCGGCGCCCGCGCTCGTGGCGCGAGATCTCGACGATCATGCCCGGCGCAATGCCCTCCGCGCTGCCCGCATCGATATAGACGGCGCCTTGCGCCACATAGCGCACGGAGAAGACGGTGCGGCGCGCCGGCGCCGGCGGCGGCATTGGTCTGCCCTGGCCCACGCCGCCAGGCGCCAATGCAGCGGTCAGCACAGGAACGCAGAGGAATGTGCGATCATCGCTCAACCCCTCCCCTGCGGATGGCACTGGTAGCACGCCGTCGGCGCGTACGAATACCCTGGACATTGCGGTGGATGCGGATCGGTCGCGGCTTCATTGTGGGTATGGCAGTTCGTGCAACTGAAGGAGTTGTAGTTGGATGGTCGAGATGGCAATCGGCGCAGGTGGTCCACACATTGGCATGCGTTCCGGAGTAGATCGGGAACCAGGTGTGATTGAACGTGGCGCCCGCCCAGGTGGTGGTGGTGTGACAGGTGGCGCAGGTGGTGGGGAAGCCGGAAGTGACGTGATTGGGATTCTGCACGCCGGTGTAATCGGTCTTATGGCACGAATAGCAGTCGGTCGGTACGGTGGTGTAGTTGTTGGCCACGTGGCAGGAGGCGCAGGGCACGCTGACGTGCGCGCCGGTCAGCGGGAAGGCCGTCTTGGAATGGTCGAAGGTCGCGCTGGTCCAGTCCGTGGTGCTGTGGCACAGGGCGCAGTTCAACGGGAAGCCGGCCTGCGCGTGATTGGGATTGGTGGTCTGGTTGTATTCGGTGAGATGGCAGGCGTCGCAGTTGGTCGGGACGGTGGTGTAGTTGTTGTTCACGTGGCACTGCGCGCAGGGCACGCGTCAGGTGGGCGCCGGTCAGCGGGAAGGCGGTTTTGGAATGGTCGAAGGTGGCGCCGCTCCAGTTGATGGTGCTGTGGCAGAGCGAGCAATCGGTGGGGAAACCCGCCTGCGCGTGGTTCGGGTTGGTGGTCTCGTTGTAATCGGTCATGTGGCAGCCGTCGCAGGTGCGCGGCGCGGTGGCGAAACTGTTGCCGGTGTGGCATTGGGTGCAGGCCAGGGTGGCGTGCGCGCCGGTGAGCGGGAAACCGGAGATGGCGTTGTGGTCGAAGGTGGCGTTGGTCCAGGTGGTGGTGTTGTGGCACTGCGAGCAGTCGGTGGAAAAGCCTCCCGCCAGGTGATTCGGGATTGGTGGCGCTTTGCAGATCGGCCTGGTGGCAGGCGACGCAGGTGGCCGGCGTTCCGGTGAAATCGTCCACCCACGTGGCAGGCGGTGCAAGCGAGGGTGGCGTGCGCGCCGGTGAGCGCGAAGTGGGCGACGGCCGCATGGTCGAAGCTGGGCGCCGAGCCAGTTATTCACCGAGTGGCACAGGGAACAATCCAGCGGGAAAGCTGCCCTGCTGGTGGGGCGGATTCAGCGCACGTCACAAAGTCGCTGCGGTGGCAAGTGACGCATGCGGTGCTCATGCCCACGAAAACGCCGTTGGCCGCGCCCTGGTGGCAGCTCTCGCAGGGCGCGGTGGCGTGCGCGCCCAGCAGAGGGAAGCGGTTGGAGTGATCGCGCGCCGTCCCCTGCGCGGCGGGCGTCCAGCCCCGCACCGTGTGGCACTGCTCGCAGCGGATCCCCATCTGCGCGCGATGCAGGTCGGCATGGCAGGAGGCGCAATCGTGCGCGGTCTTGCTGAAAACCGGGTTGAGGTGGCATCGCCTGGCACGGCACGTCCGTCGTGCATGCCGCGCAGCGGGTAGGCCGTCTGCGTGTTGTGATTGAATTCCGGGTGCGGGCGAATGCGGCTTCCACGCGGTGGCCGTGTGGCAGGCCTCGCAGGAGACCGGAAGCGGACCGTGCGGGTTGCGCGTCCGGTCTGCGCCGGCTGCGCGCTGCGCGCGGGCAGAAGCAGGCTGAGAGCCACAACGTCGCGTGATTCAGAGATGGCATTGTTTGCACTCCCGCGGCGTTCCTTTGTAGACCACAGCCGAACGTCCATCCACTGTCGCGACGCTGGTCGTGGCACATCTGGCAGGGAACCCGCTCGTGCGCGCCGTCGAGTTTGAACGTGGAATGGCGGCTGTGGTCGAATTCCGTGGGCCGCCAGGTGAGAACGGTGTGGCACTGGGCGCATCCGTTTTCGCCGTCGCCGCGGCATGAAACTGGCCGCCATGGACGTCGGCGTGGCAGCCGGCGCAATCCTTGGCGGCGCCGTGGAAGGCGATGTTGCGGACGCCGTTCTGTTCGACCGCAGGCTTGTGGCAGGCCAGGCAATCCACGGCGGCGTGACGCCCAACAGTGTGAACGCCGTCTGGTTGTGATCGAAGCGTCCGCGCTCTTTCCAGGAGGCGACGGAGTGGCAGGCCTCGCACCGCGTGGCCATGGCCAGTTGTCCGTGCGGATTCTGGTGGCAATCGGTGCAGTTGGCCGCCGCCGGATGATACGGCGTGTCATCTCCACGCGGACTGGCGTGGCAGCCCGAGCACGGCACGGCCGCGTGCGCGCCCTTCAAGGCGAAGCGTGGTCTGGTTGTGCGCGGCCAGCGTGTAAGGTCGCCGGCTTCCAGCCCGCGGCATCGTGGCAGTCCTCGCAGCGGTTGTTGTGCGGCATGGCGGCGAACTGGCCCTTGTGCGGGTCCTGATGGCACGCGGTACAGGCGGCGAAGGGCACGCGATATGCGGTCTCCTTGCCTTTCGGCAGGTGGCACTTGGCGCACGCTACATCCGCATGTTTTCCGAGCAGCGGATAACGCGGTTCTGGCGTGGTCGGCGGCGGTGAAATGGGCCGGCTTCCAGCCGGTTTCGTCGTGACATGGCTTTGCAATCGCCGCCATCTGCGCGATGCGTGAACTGGCCGCCGTGCTGGTCCTGGTGGCAATCCAGGCAGCGCGCGAACGCGACGTGCGTTTTGAAATTCTCGGTCTTGTGGCAATCCTTGCAAGCTACGGCCGCATGTTTGCCGAGCAGCGGATAGTCGGTCTTGCTATGGTCGAAACCATTGGCGGGAAGAATCTGCTTCCAGCCGCCGGTGGCGTGGCAGCGCGCGCAATCGCCGCTGAAGCGCTTGCCGTGCGGGTCCTGGTGGCACGACGCGCAGTAGTTGAAAAGCGTGATGCTCTTGTACGATGGACCGCAGTCCGGCGGCTCGCCGGACCGGGCGGTGGCACTTGGCGCACTCCACCCTGGCGTGCAGTCCGGTGAGCGGATAGCGCGTGCGCTCATGCGAGAAGCCCGGCGGATTCTTCCAGGTATCCTGCGAGTGGCAATCGGTGCAGCGGCTGCTCAACTGCCCGGCGTGCACGTCGCGATGGCAGCGAGGTGCAGGAGGTTTCGAGCCCGGCGAACGTGGTGTTGAGGTCGTGGCGCTTGAGCACGGCGCGGTCGTGCGGCATCGATGTATTTGGCCGTGTGGCACTCCGCGCATTTCAGTTGCGCATGTTTGCCTTCGAGCTTCCATCCGGCCTGCGCGTGATCGAGTTTTTCCTTGGGCACGGGCCAGCGCACCAGCCGGTGGTTCAGGCCGTTATGCTCGGAGTGGCAGCGCGCGCAGTCGTTGCTGCCGGAGCCTGCTTTCACCTGCGCCGCATGGTAGCCGCGATTCTCCGCCAGGCGGCGGGCGATTTCCTGGTGACATTCCATGCAGCGGAGTTGCGGCGATCCCGCGCCGAACACGTGGCACCTGGCGCATGCCAGCGGCCCTTCGAGATCGCGATGCGCTTTGCTGAGCGGGCCGGGCGATATCTGGGCGAACATTTCAGATACCATCCCGGAGGCGATGCAGAAGAGCAGCGCTAATCGATTCGGCATACAAACGTGGCGCATCCGGCGACAGGCGGAACCATTGGTGCGGATTTTGGCAATCGGCGGTCCAGAAGGGTAACTCTGATAACAAAGGGTTTCGCGCGCGCAACGCCTGCACTATTGGTGGCGCTTTGCCACTGGCGCACCAGACGCATGGTGGCGGATCTGCCGTTGCAAAACGGTTCGGCGTCCTCTGGCCGGGCCGCATGTGATATCGTTATCAGTGACTACAGAAAACCTCAGGTGGGGAACCTATGCAACGTTCATTTCTGACTTTGTTCGCTTGTCTGCTGCCAGCCGCGGCGCTGCTCGCGCAGACCATGAAGGCGCCGGATATCACCAAAACGCCCACTCTTTACGTGGTGCCCTACGCGCACCTGGACACGCAATGGCGCTGGGAGTTTCCCGCAGACCATCAGCGAATATCTGCTGAAGACCATGCGCGTGAACTTCGATCTGATCGAAAAATATCCGCACTACGTCTTCAATTGGACCGGCGCCAACCGCTACCGCCTGATGAAGGAATATTTCCCCGCCGACTACGCGCGGATGAAGCAGTACGTGGCCGCGGGCAGCTGGTATCCCGGCGGGCTCGTCGATGGAAGAAGGCGACGTCAATCTGCCCAACGCGGAAGGCCATCTTCCGCCAGATTCTCTACGGCAACACCTATTTCCGCCGGGAATTCGGCAAGGCCAGCGCGGAATACATGCTGCCGGATTGCTTCGGCTTCCCGGCCTCGCTGCCCAGCATTCTGGCGCACGCCGGCGTGAAGGGCTTCTCCACGCAGAAGCTCTCGTCGGGCTGGCAGCCCGCGCCGCGCGTGGGCGGCCCGATTCGCCGGAACAGACGCCGGAAGGCATTCCGTTCAACGTCGGCGTCTGGGAAGGCCCCGACGGCAAGACCGTCATCGCCGCGCTCAATCCCGGCGGCTACGGCAGCAGCGTGTCTACCGACCTGAGCAAGGAGCCTCCGCCCCCGCCCCCGCCGAATCCCAACGCGCAGGCGGACGGGGACGTGGCGGGCGCGGTCCCGGGAGCAGGACTGGGTGAAGCGCATCGAACTGGATGGCAAGGTCACCGGCGTCTATGCCGACTATCATTACGTCGGCACCGGCGACATCGGCGGCGCCGTGTCCGAGCCCAGCGTCGAAGCTGCTGGAAGCCATCGTGACGAAGAGCACCACCGTGCTGCCGACCCCGGGATTCGGGCGTGGAGGCCGAGGACGCGGAGGCAGCCCGAGGCGCCCCCGCCGCCTCCCAATCCCCCGTCGCCGTGGGCGAAGGTCCGGTGCACGTGGTCATTTCCACCGCCGACCAGATGTTCCTCGACATCAAGCCGGAGATGACGGCGCGCATGCCGCGCTACAAGGGCGACCTGGAACTGATCAACCACTCCGCCGGCTCGCTCACTTCGCGAGGCGTATCACAAGCGCTGGAACCGCAAGAACGAACTGCTGGCCGACGCCGCCGAGAAGGCCTCCGTGGCCGCCGAGTGGCTGGGCGGGCGCGCCTTATCCGCAGCAGCGCCTGAACGACGCCTGGACGCTGGTGATGGGCGGCCATTTCCACGACACCGCCGCCGGCACCGCCACGCCGCGCTCCTACGAGTTCGCCTGGAACGACGACGTGATCGCGATGAACCAGTTCGCCGGCGTGCTGACCAGCGCCACCGAAGCCGTGGCCTCGGCGCTGAACACGCAGACCCGCGGGACCGCGTGGTGGTCTACAATCCGCTCAACATCGCGCGCGAAGACGTGGTGGAAGCCGCCGTCGCGCTGCCCGCCGGCACCAGGGCGGTGCGCGTGACCGGTCCCGATGGCAAGGAGGTGCCGGCGCAGATACGAAAACGGCAAGGTGCTGTTCCTGGCGAAGACGCCATCGGTGGGCTATGCGGTCTACGACGTGGAGCCCGCGGCCGCTGCGGCTCCGGCTTCGTCGCTGAAGGTCGCCGACGTCGTCGCTCGAAAACGCCCGCTACCGCGTCACGCTCGAATGCGAACGGCGACGTCTCCAGCATCTTCGACAAGTCGCTCGACCACGAACTGCTCTCCGCGCCGGTGCGCCTGGCGATCAGCCACGACGCGCCGCAGGCAGTGGCCGGCCTGGAACATGGATTGGGACCAGGTACACGCCGCGCCGCGCGCCTACGTCGGCGGGCCCGCGCAGATTCGCGTGGTGGAGAACGGTCCGGCGCGCGTGGCGGTGCGAAGTGACCCGCGAAGCCGAAGGCTCGAGGTTCGTCACCACCGTGCGCCTGTCCGCGGGCGATGCCGGCAATCGCGTGGAGTTCGCCAACGCCATCGACTGGAAGCAGCTGGCGTCCAACGTGAAGGCCACGTTCCCGCTCACCGCGTCCAATCCCAATGCCACTTACAACTGGGACATCGGCACGATCCAGCGGCCCACGCGAAGATGAGCGCCAGTTCGAAGTGGCCTCGCACCAGTGGATCGACCTGACCGACCAGAGCGGCGCGTACGGCGCCACCATCCTGACCGATGTCAAGAACGGCTCCGACAAACCCGACGACCACACCATCCGTCTGACCCTGATCCGCACGCCCGGCGGGCACCAGCTATACCGACCAGTTCAACCAGGACTGGGGCCATCACGAAATCGTCTTCGGCATCGCCGGCCACGCCGGCGACTGGCGCGCCGCCCAGACCGATTGGCAGGGCCAGCGCCTGAACGATCCGCTGATCGCGTTCGAAACGCCGAAGCACGCCGGCGCGCTGGGCAAAGAGTTCTCGCTGCTGAAGGTCGACAATCCGCGCATCCGCGTGCTGGCGCTGAAGAAGGCGGAGATGAGCGACGAGGTGATGCTGCGCATGGTGGAGATGGACGGCAAGCCCGCAACCAACGTGCACGTGAAGTTCGCCGCTCCCATCGCTTCCGCGCGCGAAGTGAACGGCGCAGGAACTGCCGGTCGGCCCGGCCACGGTGCAGGGCGGCGCGCTGGTGACCAGCTTCACCGCCTATCAGCCGCGCACGTTCGCGCTGAAGCTGGGCGCGGCGCCGGCCAAGCTGACGGCCGATGCGTTCCAGGCCCGTCACGCTGCACTACGATCTGGCGGCCGCCAGCAATGACGACACCAAGACCGTGGGCGGCTTCGACGCCAAGGGCAACGCACTGCCTGCCGAGATGCTGCCCGCGAGGTTCTGGCCTTCAACGGCGTCGATGTTCCAACTGGCGCCGGCCGGCACCGGCAAAGCCGGACGCGGTGGTGGCCAAGGGCCAGACGATCGAACTGCCCGCCGGGACAATACAACCGCGTGTACGTGCTGGCCGCATCCGCGGATGGCGACCAGAAGGCCGCGTTCCGCGCCGGCGACGAAGACTGACGAGCTGACCAGTCGAGGACTGGGGCGGCTTCATCGGCCAGTGGGACACGCGCCTGTGGAAGCCGCGTCCCAAAGAGATCACCGGCCGTGGCAGGCACGACCACGCCGCCTGCGCCAGGACTGGGCCGTCTCCGCCAATCACGCCACCTGGGATCTCGCAGACCGCGGTTCGCCGGACTGGTCGCCGCGCTATCCCGAGGACTTCCTCGGCTGTCCCCCGGCTTCATCAAGCGCGCCGACGTGGCCTGGTACGCCTCGCACCACCACACGCCGGATGGCCTCAACGAACCGTACCAGTATTCGTACCTGTTCGCTTACGCGCATCGATTTGCCGGCCGAACGCCCGCACCCTGACGCTGCCCGACAACGACAAAATTCGCGTGCTGGCGGTGTCGGTGGCAGAGGAGAATCCCGAAGTGAAGCCGGCGCAGCCGTTGTACGACACGCTGCCGGAAAGCCGGTAATTCCGTCCCCGGCGCTTTCCTACGCCGGGGAAAACCGGTAGCCTTTGGTGCGCACCGTTTGGATGAATTGCGGCTGGTGCGTGTTCCGCTCCAGTTTCTGGCGGAGCCACGCCACGTGAACGTCCACGGTGCGCGAAGAGATGTCGGCGGTGTATTGCCACACGTTGCGCAGAATTTCTTCGCGCGTGACTACGCGGTCGCGATTGTCTACCAGGTACCGCAGAAGTTCCAGTTCCTTGGCGGTGATGTTGATCCGCTGGCCGCGCTTGTAGGCTTCAGCGCGCTCGAAATCCACTTCGACGTCGCCGAAACGGTAGGCGGTCACGTGAATGCGCCCCTGGCGGCCCACGCGGCGCAACAACGCCTCTACGCGCGCCGCCAGCTCGGTGGGCTCGAACGGCTTGGTCATGTAATCGTCGACGCCAAGCTTGAGGGCGATCACGCGGTCGGCCACCTCGCTCTTCCCGGTCAACATGAGGATCCCGCCATCGAACCCGGACTGCCGCAGTTCACGGCAAACGTCGAAGCCGCTCTTGCCGGGTAGCACGGCGCTCAGCACGATCAGCTCGAACTGGCCCGTGGACGCCCGGGCGAGACCGGACGGCCCATCCATGGCGAACTCCACCAGGTAGCCTTCGGCGCCAAGCAGGTCGGATACCGTCACTATCACGCCGGGTTCGTCTTCGATCAACAGAATGCGAGCGTTCATTGGGTCCTCATGCGAGCGGCGGCACGCGCCCCGGCGCGCCGCCGCAGGCACTGCCTAGTGTCCGAATCCCGGACCGCCGCCCATGCCGCCCTCAACAGCATTGGCGAGATAAACGTGCGTGACACCGGTAGAGGTGTCATACGATTCGAGCGAAGAGGTGAGATGGCATGGCGCAGCCCCGGAGCCTGTACTTACAGTTAAGGTGACAACACCTCTGACTTCACTGCGGGTTCCGGACGCACCCACTTTCGAAAAAGGAAGCGTCGCGGAGAAAATCTGCCCGCTGGTCACGGTGAAAGACGTAGCAGAGCCGATAACGGTTCCGCTGGAGTTCACAAATTGAATGGTGCCGGTGCACGAGGCCGCGGTGCCGCTGGAACTGGCGGTCGCGGTGTTCACCACATTCAGTTGCAATGTTTCGGAACTGGCCAGCCCGATCGGCGCGGAACTGGATTCCACGGTTGCGGTCGAACTGGTAGTGGTGGTCTGGGCCGCGGCGCAGATCGCGCTAAGCGCTCCGGCCGCGGATAGAGCTAATACGAATCGTCGAAAGGACATATTCACCTCTGTGTTGGTTTGGCGAAGCAGGCTTCACCTTGTCCTGCGTACGGAGACGAAAACGCCAACGTTACCCGGCCGCGGCGATCTTAACTTTCTTAATCGAGGTTTATCGCGGGCTTAACAGTGCGGCCGGAGCGTTATGCTGTGTTTATGCTGCAGACGGGCACGGCACGGAAGGTCACCATCTTCATTAATGAGGACACCCAGCACCACTTCGGCTCCTTGTGCGACGCGATCCTGACATTTCTGCTTCGCAAAGGCGTGGCGGGCGCCACGGCTACGCGCGCCATGGCCGGTTTCGGCGCGCACCAGGTGATGCACACCACCAAAATCGAAGTGCTTGCGGAACACCTGCCGGTCCGCATCGAGTTCATCGACTCCGTCGCGAAGGTAGATGCGCTCATGCCCGCTTTGCACGATATGGTCACCGATGGCGTCATAGAAGTGCAGGACACCAACGTCGTCAAAGTTGCCAACCGGGACCGCCCCTCGCCGCCGGTGGAGCCGCATTTTGAAATGCGGGGTTCCGGGCGATTGATGCGTATCTACATGGGCGAATCGGACCGTTGGCAGGGCGAGCCCCTCTACGAGGCGATTGTGAATCGTCTGCGCGTGCTGGAGATCGCGGGCGCAACCGTTTACCGCGGCATCCTGGGCTACGGAGTGAAGGGGCACACGCACAAGAGCGGGCGCCTTCCCTTTTCGCGCGATCTGCCGATCATGATTTCGGTAGTCGATTCCGAAGAGAAGCTGGCCAAGGCCATCACCGAAATCGAGTCCATGATTCAGGACGGTATTATCGTGCTCTCCGACGTGGACATGATCCGGCTGGTGCGCAGCCGACCGGAGCCGGAGTCTTCTCATGCGGACCGCTAAGAAAGCCCAACTGCTGCGGCTTCACTTTGCCGAAAGCGATGAGTACCGCGGAAAGCCTCTGTATGAGGCGATTGTGCAGCGCGCCAAAGAACTGGGAATTGCCGGCGCAACCGTGTTTCGCGGCCTGGAAGGATTCGGCGAGACGGCGGAAATGCACCGCCGGAGGCTGACGAAGAAGGACCAGCCGATTGTGGTCACGATTGTCGATACGGCGGAAAACCTGGCGCGCCTGGTTCCGGAGGTGCAGGCGATGATGGATACCGGCATGATCGCCACCTCGGAGGTGGACTGCATTCGAATCGAAAATCCCCCGGCAGACGGCGCGCCCTCGCCTTGACACGCCGGGAGGCGTATCCCACATACTAAATCTTTATGCCCGCTCCTTTAAACAAGTTCAGTTCCCGCGTCACCCAGCCCAAATCGCAAGGCGCCTCGCAGGCCATGCTCTACGCCACCGGCCTGACCGAGCACGACATGGACAAGCCGCAGGTGGGCATCGCCAGCGTCTGGTACGAAGGCAATCCGTGCAACATGCACCTTCTCCAGCTGGCCGAAAAGGTCAAAGAAGGGCTCACCGCCGCCGGGCTGGTCGGCATGCGCTTCAACACCATCGGCGTCAGCGACGGCATTTCGATGGGCACCGACGGCATGAGCTTTTCGCTGCAGTCGCGCGACCTGATCGCCGACTCGATCGAGACCGTGATGGCCGCCCAGTGGTACGACGCCAACATCTCGACTGCCCGGCTGCGACAAGAACATGCCCGGCTGCATCATCGCCATGGGCCGGCTGAACCGCCCGTCGCTGATGGTCTACGGCGGGACCATCCGGGCCGGCTGCAGCGCCAGCGGGCAGAAGCTCGACATCGTCTCGGCCTTTCAGAGCTACGGCGAATATCTGGCCGGCAACATCGACGATGCCGCGCGGCAGGAGATCGTGCGGCACGCCTGCCCCGGCGCCGGCGCGTGCGGCGGCATGTACACGGCCAACACCATGGCCTCGGCCATCGAAGCGCTGGGCATGTCGCTGCCCTACAGTTCCTCGACGCCCGCCGAAGATCCGCTGAAGCTGGACGAGTGCGCTGGCCGCCGGCGGCGCCATCAAGACACCTGCTGGAACTGGACCTCAAGCCGCGCGACATCATGACCCGCGAAGCTTTCGAAAACGCCATGGTGCTGGTTTCCGTGCTGGGCGGCTCGACCAACGCCGTGCTGCACCTGATCGCCATGGCCCGCTGCGTGAACGTGCCGCTCTCGCTCGACGATTTCCAGAGCGTCAGCAATCGCGTGCCGCTGCTGGCCGATTTCAAGCCCAGCGGCAAGTACGTGATGGAAGATCTGCACGCCGTCGGCGGACTTCCGGCGGTGATGAAGATGCTGCTGGAGGAGGGCCTGCTACGCGGCGACTGCCTGACGGTGACCGGCAAAACGCTGGCCGAGAACCTCGAAGGACCTGCCCGGCCTCGCCGCCGGGCCAGCAAATCGTGCACCCGGTCTGCGAACCCCATCAAGCCGGCGGGCCACATTCAGATTCTGCGCGGCAACCTGGCGCCGGAAGGGGCCGTGGCCAAAATCACCGGCAAAGAAGGACTGCGATTCAGCGGGCCGGCGAGCGTCTACGATTCCGAAGAGCTGATGCTGGCCGCCCTGGAGCGCAAGGAGATTCAAAAGGGCGACGTGATCGTGATCCGCTACGAAGGGCCCAAGGGCGGCCCGGGCATGCCCGAGATGCTCACGCCCACCTCGGCCATCATGGGCGCGGGATTGGGCAAAGACGTCGCCCTGATCACCGATGGCCGGTTCTCCGGCGGCTCGCACGGCTTCATCGTCGGCCACGTCACGCCCGAGGCGCAGGAGGGCGGCCCGATCGGCGCTGGTCCATGACGGCGACCGCATCACCATCGATGCCTCGAAGAACACGCTGAGTGTCGATCTCACCGGACGAGGAGTTGGCCGCCCGGCGACAGGAGTGGAAGATGCCTCCCTACAAGGCCGACCGCGGAACGCTGGCCAAGTACATCCGGCTGGTCAAGAACGCCTCCCTGGGCTGCGTCACCGACGAATAGCGCCACCTTGTTCAGACATCCGGGTATTATAATCATGGTTCTGGATGCTGAACTCTTGAAAGACATTGCGGGGGCGTCTATTGAAAAGCGCGCCATGACGAACCTGAATGTGCTGAACGAAGCGTACGCTTACGCCAGGCCCAGTTCGTTTTCGCGCGGCATGCGCATCGATCTGAACGGCGTGACGATACTGCTGATTTCCGGCACCGCCAGTATCGACGAGCACGGCCTCAGCATTCATATCGGCGATTTTCGCGGGCAACTCCGCCGCACCTTCCAGAACATCGCCGCCTTATTGGAATCCGAAGGCGCCACCTGGAAGGACATTGTGCGCACCACGTGCTACCTGCGCGATATCGAACGCGACTACGAGGCGTTCAACGAGGAACGCACCGCCTTCTACGCGGAACAGGGCCTCGACCCGCTGCCCGCTTCCACGGGCGTTCAGGCAATCCTGTGCCGGCCGGAACTGCTGATCGAAATCGAAGCCATCGCCATGTTCCGCAGCAAATAGGCGGGTCCTCCGGGGCCGCGCGATTCAGGCCACAATGGAAGTGTGATTCTGACCGTGCTGCTGGCCGCAGCCACTTTTTCCCACGATGTGGCGCCCCTACTCTACCGCCAGTGTGTCTCGTGTCACCGGCCCGGCGGGGTCTCGCCGTTCCCGCTGGTAAGTTATCAGGACGCCGCCAGGCACGCCGCTCTCATCGCCACCGTCACCAGGAAGCGCTTCATGCCGCCGTGGCTCCCCTCCGCGCCGCATTTTAAGGGGGAACGTAAACTCTCCGATGCGGAGATCGCCACTCTGGCCGCGTGGGCGGCCGCCGGCGCGCCCCAAGGCAACCCCGCCGAGACCCCCAAGCCGCCCGTCTTCCCGGAAGGCTGGCAGCTTGGCAAGCCCGATGCCGAGGCGGAAATGCGCGCGCCCTTCCATGTGCCGGCCGAAGGGCTCGACGTGTACCAGTGTTTCGATATCCCCGACCCCAGCCCGCGCGCCCGCTATCTGCGCGCCGTGGACATCCAGCCGGGCAATCCCAAGGTGGTCCACCACGCGCTGCTGTTTCAGGACATCACCGGCACGGCGCGCAAGCGAGACACCGGCGGCGGCTATCCGTGCTTCGGCACGCCCGGCTTCCTGCCCGCCCATGGACTCAGCGGCTGGACGCCCGGCGGGCTGCCCTTTCAGACCCCGCCCGGCATGGCGGGACTGCTGCATGGCAATGCCGACCTGGTGCTCCAGGTACATTACCATCCCACCGGTAAGCCGGAACAGGACCGCACGCGCATCGGATTGTATTACACCGACGAGGTGCCCAAGCGCCACGCGCAGGATATTCCGCTGGGGTCCACCGATATCGACATCCCCGCGGGCGACCGCGCCTACAAAGTCACCGACCACTTCACCATTCCCGTAGATGTGGACTTGATCGGGATCAATCCTCACGCCCATTACGTGTGCACCGATATGTACGGATACGCGGTGCTTCCCGACGGCAAGCGCATCACGCTGATCCACATTCCGCACTGGGACTTCAACTGGCAGCAGCAATATCTGTATCCCACGCCTTTGCGGCTGCCCGCCGATACCGACGTCAGAATGGAATTCACCTATGACAATTCCGCCGGCAATCCGCGCAATCCCCATCAGCCGCCCCAGCGCGTGCGCTATGGCCCCAGCTCGAACGACGAAATGGCCGGGCTGCATCTTACGGTGGTTCCGGTGGATCCGGACGATGCCGAGGAGTTGAGCCAGGCGCTCTGGGGTAAGATGATGCGCGCCCTGCTTCCGCGCCGGTGACTGCGGAACAAATCTCGCGCGTTGTTCGTACTCCGGAATGTGACGATTGGTGCGACTGAAATGCTTGCATCCTCTCTCGCCTTGTGGCGCGAGTGTCCGGACAGCCTGCCCGCTTTCGATCGCCGGTTCACGGCGCCGGAGCAGGCGGAGCGGGAAGCGCGCATGGACGTCTTTCTGCACTCGCTGGAGGGTGAGCTGCGCCGTCCGCCGGCCACCCGCAGTGAGCGGCAGGCGATGCACGAACGCCTCACGGCCGCCTTTGCCGGGTTCGGACGCACCGCGCTCAACCTTCAGGATTCGCATCTGCAGATTCTGCTGGCGGGCGGATTCTCGGGTATCGGCAACTCCATGGCGCGCCAGGCGCGGTGCTTCGACCCGGACGTGAGCGTGGCCGATATCTTCCAGGCCACCCGCAATGCCTGGACCGCCTGCGGCCTGCAGGTGCTGTTCGGCGGCAGCATGTGCCTTTCACCCTCTGTGTTCGGGTACAGCATGCTTTACCCGTACACGGACAATTACCTGGACGATCCGGAGACGCCGGCGGAGACCAAGCGCGGCTTCAACCAGCGGTTCAGCCGCCGCCTGCGGGGAGATGCCGTGGCTCCGGCGGGGAAGCACGAGGCCATGATATGGCGCCTGGTGGAGACGGATCGAGTCGCAATATGCGCGCGAACCGTATCCGCAAGTGTATGAGAGCCTGCTGGGGATTCAGGCTGCCCAGGAGAACAGTCTGCGGCTCTTGCGGCAGTCCACGGCGTGGGACGACGTGTTATCGCTCAGTTTCGAAAAAGGCGGGGCCAGCGTTCTGGCCGATGGGTACCTGGCCGCCGGAACCATGACCGCCGCGCAGGCGCGGTTCGGCTACGACTGGGGCGTCTTCCTGCAACTGGCCGACGATTTGCAGGACGTGCAAGAGGACCTGCAGCACGGCGTGCGGACCGTCTTCGCGCTGGCCGCGGGGCGCGAACCACTGGATGCCCTCACCAATCGCCTGATGCAATTCGGCGGCAGGGTCATGATGCAGATGCACGATCTGCCGGGCGTGGGGGCGCTGCCGCTGCGGCAGTTGATTGCGCGAAGCTGCCTCTCGTTCCTGGTCCGTTCCGCCGGAGAGGCCGGCGAACTGTACAGCGCCGATTATGTGGCGGGCATCGAATCGCTTTCGCCCTTCCGGTTTGCGTATCTCAATGACCGGCGCCGGCGCTTCGCCCGGCACAGCGGCCTGCTCGCCAGACTCTTTGAAGCCTTCCTCGCCGGAGACCCGGATGAGCCCGCGTTTCCGCTGCTGCCCAGTTCCCTGATGCCGCGCTTCTAGGCCTGCTCGTCTTGGCGACCAGCGGTCCTTCCGGAGTAAGACAGGCCTCCTGGCCTGTCGCCTTTGTCCTTTACAGCGGCCGATTGGTGAGCAGCATCTTGCCGCCGCTCTCGCGCCACCACGAAGAGCGCGCTTTTCCCTACCAGCTTCTCGAAGCGCGGCTGCTGTTCGTCTTTGGCGACCAGGTAATAGCGCTCGCGGCCGAGCCACAGCTCCTTCCACTGCGTCATCGGTCAGAAACACGTCCGGCGCGCCCGGCGCGTACGATCCGTACACCAGATTGTTGAACCGCCCGTTCAGCAGCCACGCGGTGCGATTGGTGTAGAAGAAAATCGAGGAGAACGTGTAGTAGTGATGGTCCACCACCAGTTCTCCCCGCGGCGAACGCAGCAGCGCCTCCGCCAGCGGCCGCGACGAAAGGTAGGGATCGAACGTCACCATGGCCAGCCGCGCGGCGTGGAAGAACAGCACCATCATCAAGCGCCGCCGCCAGGAAAGCGCGCTGCCCCACGGCCCGCAGGCTGCCCGCCGCGCCGATTCCGAAACGCCACCGCCGCAATCGCCAGGGGCAGCCGCAGGTAGGCGAACGATTCCAGCGTCAGGTCCTCCATGTGGCCCAGCGACAGCGTATAGGCGCCGGGATGCCGCGAAAGCGCCTGCGAGATATCGCCGGGCGTGGGCACGTTGCGCACCGCCACCAGGATCGCCAGGCAGGCCAGGCCGCGCAAGCCGTAACCGCCGCCAGCACGCGCGTGCCGCGCCGCACCCAATCGCCGCCCGCCGCCATCGCCGAACCCAGCAGCAGCGCCAGCGCCGGATAGCACGGCATCGAATAATACTCCTGCGTGGTGGAGAAAGTGAAGAACACCAGCAGAAAGCCGGTCCAGCAGAGCGCCAGCAGGCGCGTCCGCCCGGCGCGGTCCAGCGGCTTGAAGGACAGCTCGCGCCACCGCCGGAAAGTAGACGCTCCAGGGAAACAGCCAGAGCAGGTGGAACAGCCAGAAATAGACTCGCGGGACCGTGTTGTAATCGCGCGGATAGCGCAGGTTCAGGAAGCGCAGCACCTGCTCGTTGATGAAGTAGAACCACAGAAAGCCGTGATATTCGCCGGGCACGCTGCGCATGGTGAAGTCGAAATACGGCGGATTGCGCAGCGTCGCCAGCACGTGCCACGGCGCGGCGATCAGCAGGATGATGGCGAGCCCGCTCCACGGGCGCAGCCGCTTCCACACTTTCCGCGAAAACAACTGCCGGGTGAACAGCAGATAGATCGCGCCGCCGCGCCGGGGAACAGCAGCGCCACCGCGCTCTTCAGCAGCAGCCCCACGCCCAGGCTCGCGGCCAGCACGAAGGCCCAGAAGCGCGGATGCGGCTCCTCTTCGTCCAGCACGCGCAGGAAGGCCCACATGGAGAGCGCGATGGTCGCGGTCAGCATCACGTCGGGAATCAGAATCCGCGTAAACAGGAACAGCCCGATGCAGGTGGCCATGCACAGCCCGGCGTAGAAGCCCGCGCGCCGGCCGAACGCCCACGTGCCGAAAGCCGCCGTGAGCCACGCCAGCGACACGCACGAGAGCGCCACCGGGAATGCGCGCCGCCCAATCGAACGCGCCGAAGATTTTGTAAGAGATGGCGATCAGCCAGTAGATCAGCGGCGATTTTTCCAGGTAGATGATGCCGTCGATGCGCGCCGTCACCCAATCGCCCGATGTCAGCATGTTGCGCGCGATCTGCGCCTGCACGGCGTCCACATCGTCCATCAGGGAAGGGGGAGAAAGAATGCAGCCCAGGTAGATGGCCGCGGCGATCAGGACGACGGCTAAGTAGAGGTAACGCTGCTTGCCGGCACCGGCAGGGCTCTCTCGAAATGTGTCGTCTGGATTCGCCATCGCTTCATCCACAGTAACAGCAGCATCAACCCCCACAGATGATAGCCGAGATTCGCGCGCCGGTTCATGTGCTGCTGCACGAAATGCCGCAGCGCTCACGCCGGAACAGCCCGTCCGCGGACTCACCGGAGACCGTATCCAGCAGCAGGCCGCGCAAGGGGCCGCGCAGCCATTCATGCGCCGGGAAATCGAAGCCTATCTTCTTGCGGCGCAGCGTGGATACGGGCAGGCGGCGCCGCATCAGCTCGCGCAACACGATCTTCTGGCGCTTGCCGCGGATCTTCAGGTGGTCCGGCAGCGAGGCGGCGAATTCCACGATGCGATGATCCAGAAACGGCGGCCGCACTTCGATCGAGTGCGCCATGCTCATGCGGTCCACCTTGGCCAGGATGTCGTCGGGCAGATAATATTGCTGGTCGAACCGCAGGTACGCGTTCAGGCTGTCGCCCGTCGGGAGAAAGTTCGCGCAACATGTCCCGTCAGAGCCTCCGGCAGCGGCGTGGGCACCAGCGCGGCTTTTTCGGAATCGGAAAACGTGCCGTTCCAGTAGACGTGGGCGCGTCCCGCGGGCATCAGGCAGCCCTCCAGGAAGCGCTTGGCCATGTACTCGAAGCCGATCTTTTCGTCGGAAACGGGCCAGCGTGTTGCCACTCCGTGAGCGGCGCGTAAGAGCCATGCGGGAAGCCGGCGCGCCCGCTGCGCCAGCAGATCCGCGCGATAAGTGAGATATCCGCCGAACAGCTCGTCGGCGCCTTCGCCGCTCAGCGCCACCGTGACGCGGCTGCCGGTCATCCGCGAAAGGAACCACACCGGCAGCGCGCCGCCATCGGCGTTTGGCTCGTCGAAGTAGTATGCGAACTGCTCGATGGCGCCGGCCAGCCCGGTGTCCGGATTGACGTCGAACTCTTCGTGCTCGGTGCCGTAGCGCTCCGCGGTGCGCCGGATCTGCGCCGATTCGTCGAAGCTCCGGCCGGCAAAAGAAATCGACAACGTCTTCAGGCGCGTGCTCGACGCGGCCGCGGCGTAGTGCAGCAGGGTGGAGGAATCCAGCCCGCCGCTGAGCCAGATCCCCAGCGGCACATCGCTCAGCAGGTGCTCGCGGACGGACTGCTTGAGCAGCGAATCGAGCACCGCCTTGGCCGAGTCGATATTCCAGTGCGGATCCACTTCGCGGGGAATGCTCCAGAACGGCTCCGAGCGCGTCTGGCCGCCGCTGCCATTCCAGCCAGTGTCCGGGCCTCAGCTTCTCGATGCCCTCGACCATGGTGTGCGGCGCCGGCACATAATTCAGCGAGAGGTAGCAATCCAGCGCGGCCGGATTCAGATTCCGCTCGATCTCCGGATGCACGAAAATGGTCTTCAGCTCCGAACCGAAATAGAGGTCGCGCCGCGCCGCGCCAGGTAGAGCGGCTTGATGCCCAAGCGGTCGCGCGCCAGCACCAGGCGTCCGCGCGATTCGGTCCACAGCGCCACCGCGAACATGCCGCGCAAACGGGCGAAGCAGCCGGTATCCCACTCGAGGAACGCCGCCAGGACCACTTCCGTGTCGCTCCGCGAGCGGAAACGGTGGCCCCGTTGCTCCAGTTCCCGCCGCAGTTCGGGGTGATTATAGATCTCGCCGTTAAACACGATTACGCGTGTCGCCGTCTTCGCTGATGATGGGCTGATTGCCGGAATCCAGGTCGATGATCTTGAGCCGGGTAGCTGCCAGGGACACGCCCGCCGATTCAAATACGCCTTGCTGGTCGGGACCGCGATGCAGAATGGCGGCTGCCGCGTCCCGGATTCGGCGCGGGTCGGGGTGGGAGTTATGATGCGTAAAGCCGGCGATTCCACACAAGACTCAATACCTCGGAAACTGCAATAATACGGTGCGCAATGGCTGGGCGGATATAGGAAGTTTCACTGTAACAGAAGGCTTCTCCGCCGATTGGCTAGTTAATAAGGGCTACTCCGCCGCCTGTACCCCCGGTGGAAGGCGAAAGCGTCTACTAGTTGCGCCATGTCCGCACGCTTAGCCACTTATATATTCCTGGGGTTGGCGGCTACCCCGTTCATCTACTACGGAATCGCCCTGTTCAGTTGTTGGCGTTTCTTCCGGCGCCCGGCCAGCCGGGATGCGGGATTCACACCGCCGGTAAGTATACTCAAGCCCCTTCGCGGACTCGATCCGGACGCCTACGAAAATTTTGCCAGCTTCTGCCGGCAGGACTATCCGGAGTACGAACTGGTGTTTTGCGTGGGCGATCGCGAAGACCCCGCGCTTCCCCTGATCGACCGCCTTCAGCGCGAATTTCCGGAGCGGCGCATTCGCGTCCTGTTCGGCTCCGGGCGCGACGCCACCAACGACAAAGTCGCCAAACTGGCCCGCCTGGTGAGCGAGGCGGCCTACGAGCATGTGGTCATCAGCGATAGCGATGTGCGCGCGCGGCCCGACTATTTGAGAACGGTGGTAGCGCCGCTGGCCGATCCCAAAATCGGCGCGGTCACCTGCTTTTACCGCTCGATCGATGAGCGAGGCCTGGTGGACCGGCTGCAGTCGGTGGGCATGGTGTCCGATTTTTACGCCGGCATCGTAGTGGCGTGGCAACTGGACGGCGTGAAGTTCGCACTGGGGCCGACCATCGCCACCACGCGCGAGCGCCTGGAGGCGTTCGGCGGATATCGATCCATCGAGAACCGCCCGGCGGACGATTTGCTGGTGGGCCGGCTCATCGCCGACCAGGGCTATGAGGTGGAACTGTCGCGCTACGTCATCGATACCGTGGCCGATTACCAGTCCCTGCGGGAGTTGATGCACAAGCGGCTGCGCTGGATCGTGGTGATGCGGCACATGCGCCCGTGGGGCCATTTCGGGCTGTTGTTCACCCTGGGCCTGCCGTGGTCGGTGGCGGCGGTGGCGGTCTACCCCGTCGCTTCTCACCGTGGCGGTGTATCTGGGCGGTTACTTTGCCATGCGATGTGCCATCACCGCCATGATCGGAATCTGGGGGCTCAAGCAGCGCGCGTATTGGCACAAAATGGCGCTCATTCCCCTATGGGATGCGGTGGCATTCCTGATCTGGGCGGCCAGCTTCCTGCGTCGCAGTATCCGCTGGCGCGGCAGCGATTACTACATTCGCGGCGGCGCCCTGGTCCCGGTGGATTCGGTCGAATGGCGCGCGCCTGGCCCGACGATTTAAGCTCCCCCTCTTAATTGTTCACGGTGCTGATGCCCGTCACCGACACCGTGTCCAGCGCGCCGTTGCTTTCCGTAAGCGTCAGGGTGCCTGGTGAAGGTGCCATAGGCCACCGGTTGGAACGTCACCGTGATGGTACACGTCGCGCCCGCCGCAAGGCTGGTTCCGGCACTTGTTCCTTTGAGTAAGGGATGCATCTCCGCTCAGGGCAATCGCCGCAATTCCCGCGGCAGCGGCGCTGGTGTTGGTGACCGTGACGGTCTGGCTGGGGTTATCGCCGATCGTATAGCCATTGTTGAAGGTAACAGTTGACGGCGACAAGCTGAGCACCCCCGTCGCGGACAGCTGGAGCCGGTTCCGGTAAGCGAGACGGCCAGCGCGCCGGTCGAAAGATTGATCGTGAGCGTTCCCGTTCTGGTGCCCGCCAGCGGCAGGAGTGAACGTCACCGTAGACAGTGCAATTACTGCCCGCGCGGCAATGGAAGACCCGCAGGTGGTGGTGTCCGCAAAATCCCCGGTGATCGCGATGCTGTTCACCGCGACCGCGGCCGCGCTGGCGTTGGTGACCGTAACTGTTTGACTGGCGCTGGCGGATCCGACCGCCACCACGCCAAAATTCAAGGCGGTGGTGGAAAGCGAGACCGGTGCGCTGCCGGTCCCGCTGAGACTCACTTTCTGCGGACTGTTCGTGGCGTTATCGGTGAACGTAAGCGTGCCGCGAGGCCGCCCCGGTTGCCGTGGGGCTGAACGTCACGCCGACCGAGCAACTGGCTCCGGCGCCGATGCCCGTCCCGCACGTGTTGCTGGAGATCGCGAAAGCTCCCGTGATTCCGATACTGGTAAAGGTAAGGGATACGCTTTGGTGGTTGGTCAGCGTAACGGTCGTCGCCGCGCTGGTGGTGCCGACCGTCACCGTACCGAAATTCAGTGTGCTGGCGGAAAGAGTTACCGGCGAACTGGTAGCTCCGCCGGTCCCGCTGAGGCTGACCGTCTGCGGACTGTTCGCGGCGCTGTCGGTGAAGGTCAGCGTGCCAGTGGCGGCGCCGGTCGCCGTGGGCGTGAACGTCACACCCACCGTGCAAGCTGGCCTCCGGCGGCGACACTCGCGCCGCAGGTGTTGCTGGCGATGCCGAATCCGGCCGCTGACCGTGATGCGGGTAAAGGTCAGCGCCACGCTCAAGTGATTCGTCAGCGTCACGGACTTGGCCGAGCTCGTGCGTCCCCACCGCCGTCGTGCTGAAGCTCAGCGAAGTGGTCGACAGCGTCACGGGAGCGGTGCCGGTTCCCTGAGGCTCACCGTTTGCGGGCTGTTGATCGCGCTATCGGCGAAGGTCAGTGTTCCGGTGGCCGCGCCCAGTCGCCGCCGGCGTGAAGGTCACGCCCACGGTGCAAGTTGCGCCTGCGGCGATGCCCGTTCCGCACGTATTGCTCGAGATGGCGAACGGCCCGCCGGCCGGGACGGAGATGCCGGTAAACGTAAGCGCGGTGCTCAGCCGGTTGGTCACCGTTACGGTTTTCGCGGCGCTGGTGTTGCCCACCGCCAGCGAGCCGAAGCTCAGACTGGTCGGCGGAAAACGTCACCGGGGCAGCTGCCGCTGCCGGACACGGCTGACCGTCTGCGTGCCGGCGTTATCGGTAATCGTCAGGACTCCCGAAGCCGAGCCCACCACCGTTGGCGAGAACACCACGGAGATGGTGCACGAAGCAGCCGGCGCGATGCTCGCCGCTGCAAGTGTTCGTCTGGCTGAACGGCCCGGTAACCGCGACATTGGTCACCTGCAGCGGGCCCGTGCCGGTGCTTTGCACGGTGACGTTGCGCGCCGTGCTGGAGGTCCCGATGATCTGCGAAGAGAAAGAGAGCGACGTCGGCGTGATGGTCGCCGCCGGCAGTCGTGCCCGTCCCGCTCAGCGGGAGCGTCTGCGACGGGCCCACGTTATCGGAATTGTCGCGTCACGTTGATCGTGCCCGAGGTGGTCGCCTGCCGCGGCCGGCGTGAACGTCACCGACACGGTGCAACTTGCTCGCCGCAGCCAGCATCGCCGGGCAGTTGTTGGTTTGCGCGAACGGGCCCGCTCGCCGCAACGCGTCAGCGCCGTTGATGCGGACTGCCGCCGAAGTTGGTCATGGTGATGGTCTGCGCCGCGCTGGTCGAGCCCACGTTCTGCGAAATACGTCAGCGCCGGAGGCGTGAAGCTGATCGCCGAAGGACGCGGGCTGGGCAACGGTAGTAGGCACCGCTCCGTAAACGCTCACATAGACCCCCTGCACCAGACCGTTGATATTGGAGGTCAGAACCGTGGCCTCGCTGTCGACGATCTGCGCGTTGTATCCGTTGCCCAACAGAACCATGCCGCTCGAATCGATGGCGATGGTGTGCGGCGCGAACGTGCCCACGCTGATCGAAGTCCAGTTGGCGCCGGTCATATCGTCTACGCGAATGACGTTGGTGTCGGCGGCCGACATAGATCTTGCCGGCCGGATCGATCGACTACGCCGGTGAGTGCGCCAAATTGATAAATGTAGGGACCGACGGGCTGGGACTGGCTCAAGGTGGTCCAGTTGGTGAAGTTCAGATCGTCAAAGCGGACAATCCAGCCGTTCCCTGCGTCCGCGACATAAATCCGGCCCAGCGCGTCAAACCCGGGGGCCGAGGACAGCGCTGCGAATTGTCCCACGCCGGAGCCCGCGCTGCCCACCGTGGTCCAATTGGTTCCGTTCATGTCGTCCATGCGGATCAGGCGGCCGTTGCCGTCCAACACCCAGATGTGCCCCGCTGGATCGATGCTGATGCTCTGCGGCAGTCACGAACTGTCCTGCGCCGGTGCCGTAGGTGCCGTAACTCGTCCAATTGGTCCCGTTCATATCGTCGATCCGAACGATCCGGTCATTGTAGATGTCCGCAATGTAGATCCGCCCGGCCGAATCCAGCGCAATTCCCTGACGGGCCGTAAAATTGGCCAACGCCCGAGCCTTGTGTTCCGTACGCGATCGCGTTGGTGCCGCTCAGATCGTCGGAGCGCAGAATCCGGGCGTTGCCATCGGTGAAGTAAAACGGCGTGTACGCGGAGTTGTAGCCCGTATTTCCGCCGGCCACGACGCCGTTGGTTCCATACACCTGATACGTGGTGCCGTTGATCGCCTGCGTGGATCCGTTCACCGTCAACGTGCCGCTAAACGTTCCCGTAAACGTGTAACTGCAGGTCACGTGACCGCCCTTGCCGCCGCCGGAGCAGTTTTCCACCGTCGAACTGGTGGTGAACGTCGCATTGACCGCCGTGCTGCCGTCGGTCGTCAGGAACGTCAAGGTGTTGCCGGAGATGGTCAGAGTGCCCGGAGGGTTTGCCACCGGACTGCCTCCTCCGAGGGAACCGCCGGAGTTGAGGAATCCGCCCTGATCGGCATATGCCAGCGGCATCATCACAGCGAAACACACGGCAACCAGCTTCTGATTCGTCATGACATCCCCTCACGTATACTGAGTACGGCGCGATGATCAATCGTATATTGCGCAAGCGTCCCGGTGCAATATTTTTGGCTTTCTCACACCCAGGATGTGTCTTATCGCCCCAGCAGCACCACGCCGCACAGAACCAGCAGCGTTCCCGCGCCTCGCCGCGCTCCAATGCTTTCCTTCAGCAGCAGCTTCGCCAGCGCTGTTTCCAGAATGAAACTGGCCGCCGATGCCGGCACCGCCCAACTCAGCGGCGCCGATTGTATCAGCGCCATGAAAGCGAAAAACGAGAACGCCAGGCAAGCGATGGAAAGCAGCAGGTACCGGCGTTCCACAATCATCCGCAGCAGCCGCCCCATTCCGCGCGCCCCCACCGACTGCACGCCGGCCCGCTTCATCTCGTAGCTCTGCAGAATGTCGCTCAGCGCCGTCGCCACCACCATCACCGTCAGCAGCACCCACGTCATTTGGCTTTCTCCGTGGTGTTCTGGGGCGTGGAACTCACCAGCGCGGCGCCGCCGAAGATCAGGGTCACCGCAAGCCATCGCTGCGGGCTGACGACTTCATGCAGGAATACCCGCCCCAACAACGCCGCCAGAACGTATCCCACCGCCGTCATGGGCAGAATGAAGCTGAGGTCGGCCACGCTCAGCAGCGCCAGTCGCGCCAGCAAGGCCACAATCAGCATCACGACGCCGGCCGCCACGAAGGGGTCCAGCATCGACCGCAAATAGACCAGCGGGTCGCCCGCCAGCTTTTCCGGCAGATGTTTGGTGCCCCACGCCAGGCACAGATTGCCGAAGGCCCGCAGGGCGAGAAAAAGGACGAGCCAAAGATAGGTCCGGGTGGTTCGATTGGAAAGACGCACAAACCACAGGGTACCTAATCGAGCGATTCCAAAAAAAATATTGCAGTTCAGTTCTCGATCGGAGACCTTTCCGCGTGATCGATGATCAGGTACTCGATGGACGCTTTGCGCGGTTCCAGCTTGAGGCCGATCTGTTCGACTGAAGCTGCAACCGAACCGCCATCGGCAGGATAGTCTCCGAAATTGAGCTGGAAATCGTAGCAGCCGGCGAGGCCAGTCTGATCGACCACGGGCCGGTCCTCCCACCGCATCAGGATCCCGGCTAGATCCGGCATTGTTTTGCTCTTCGCCATCATTCCTGTGGGCCCGAGTCGAACGGTCGGAACGGCCACGCAGTCCACCGGTTTCAAGCTGGTTCCCTTCTTGCCGATCGATAGAACATACGCCGGGGCTTCTCTCGTCTCGCGATGAAGCTGAATCTTGAATCGTTCCATCAAGAGGTTTTGCAGCATCTTCGCTACCTGCTCGTTCGTGGTCTCGGCGGGCATGGTCGCGAAGAGGTCATATCGATCGGAGTCCATCCACTTCGGGCCCACGATCTGCCAGAACGGCACGTTGAAAGCGTAGTAGAAAAGAACGTTCAACGTGGCGTGCCGCATGCTGTATCTTGCGGCCTGGCGTCCCATCTCCCCGAGGTCTTGAATGCCGGGAGGAGGCCCCGTGCTCGGTTTCAGCGAGGCCACGTCGAATTCCAGGCGAGGCGCGGGCGGAGGCGATTGCCCAACCGCAACGACCGCTGCGGCCAGAAAAGAGGAAAAGATCAATCGCACCATACTAGTATAGCGTTTCATTAAAACATATCCATTTAATTATGCCGTTTCCTCGGCGGCTTCCAACGCCTCGAATGCCTTCCAGCGATGGACGACAGGCATTGCGTTGATTTCGGCGATTCCCAGGAGAATCCGTTCTTTCAGCTCATTCTTCGATTGCACGCGAATCTGCTTCAGGAACGTCCGGGTCATCTTGCCAAACAGGGTCTCCACGATGTTCAGCCAGGAACCGTGCGTGGGCGTGAGCACGTACTTGAACCGGTTGGGGCGGGTTGCCAGATAGGCGCGTGTCTCTTTGGACAGGTGGGACGAATGGTTGTCCAGAATCACCCGAATCGTGCACTCCGCCGGGTAATAGACATCCAGATCCTTCAGTAACGCGATGAACTCCACGCTCCTGTGCTGTTCCTCGACGCGCGCAGTAACATGCCCGTCGTGAAGATCCAGACTCGCCAGAATCGACCAGGTTCCCAAGCGGGTGTAATGCGGATCGCGAGCTACCGTAGGATAGGCGCCGGCCCGCGGCGGCAGGTCCGGGGTCGTGTTAGCAATGGCCTGCACGCCGGGTTTTTCATCTACCGATACCGTAATGATGAGGGGCCGCGGAAGCCCGTTGCGGGCCGCCTCATTTTTTAGCTCGACCTCTTGATACACCAGCAGCACATTTCTCATTTTCGCCAGAAAGTCGGGGTCGCGACGCTCCATGTAATACTTGACCTTGTGCGGTTGAAGGGTCTGCCCGTCCAGGATGCGCTGCACGGTCGCCTTGGCAGCTTTGGCCAAGGCCGGATAGCCCGCTTGGACCGCATGTTGGCGCACATGTTGAGCCAGTGCCGATCTCGTCCATAACTCGGCCGCGTAGCCGAACTCCTTGGGTTTGCTGACGCCAGATGCACAACCCAGGCCTTGGCATCATCGGTAATGACCGCCTCCCGGGGCTTGTGTGGAGTGTCCTCTATGCCGACGTCAGCGCCGATCTGAAGGGCCTTATCGATCCATTTCAGCACGCTCTTGCGTGTCATATTCAAGGTGCGCGCGATCTGGCTTACGGTCTCGCCGACCGAATAGAGCCACAGAATCTGTGCCCGTTGGACGTCGCGGAAAGAAGCGGTTTTGGATTGGCGAAGTTGATTGACGCTCCTTCTCTCCTCGTCGGTGAGGACGAGTTTGGGACGGGTGGATACTCGTGCCATGCCCCAGCGTAGCATGAAACAAGAACAAATGGATATGTTTTAATGAAACGCATACTAGTTAATTAGTACTAGCGACTTCCAAAGTCAAGGTCAAAAATGCTTTGGGTCCCGTCAGTCCGTATCCTAATCTAATTTCCGGACGGAACCCTCTCGGCGCGATCCACCACCACCACTTGCCGCGGACCCTTTTGCGGCTCCAGCTTCAGTCCCAAAGCCCGCAGCGGTTCGTTATACATGGCAGGGTCCTGCTGCTCTTTGCGTAGATTCATCTTCAGTTCCATGGCGCTCTCGGCCAGCTTCATGCTGAAGTTGTATCTTCCGTCGAGTCCGGTGTTATCGACCACCGGGCGATCCAGTCCGAAAGCGCGCCCCACCGACGCCCATTTGGCCCAATCCGCCAGGGAATAATTGTGAAATACCAGGCTCCCTCCATCGATTGAGAGCGCCGGCCTTCCGTCGCCCGTCGCCGTCTCAAGCCTGGCGCCGCCCTTGCCGGGCATCAGGGCATACACCGGCAGCTCCTTTTGTTCGCGGTGGACTGCCAGCTTGAATCGCTCCTGCAACAGCGTCTGCAGCATCTGGCGCAGTTCTTCCCCGGGCACCGCGGCGCGCCGCCCGCGCTACGATGTCGTACCGCTCGGACTCCAGCCATCCCGGCCCGGAAACCTGGTACTCATCGACGCCGTACGCCCACGCGATGCAGTTCAGCAGCCTGACGCTGGTCATGGTAAGGGCATTGGGTTCTACGGCGATGCGTTCTTCCAAGGCCGCTTTATCGTTCGCCCGGGCTGCACTGCTCACTTTCACCGAAGCCGCGTCGAACGCCGGAGCCTGTGCCCCTGCCGTCCAACCCGCCAGCAAAAATAAGACCGCGATTCGCATTAACACGTTAACGATTGGCAACTCTAATTTGTGACGAATCTCCGATTCTTGCTGCCGCCGGAGCCGGGATCTGCCACCATAAAAAAGTATGGGCAAACTGCACCGACTTCTGACCGCGTGTCTGTTCGCCGGGCTTGTGACCGTGCCGCGCCTGCCGGCACAGGACTCGCCGGCCACGGTCAAAAAAGGCCTATTCTGGAAAGCCACATCCGGCGCCAACACCCTCTACCTGCTCGGCTCGATCCATATCGGCTCCAAGGATATGTACCCGCTGCCCAAGGAGTTCGAAGACGCGTTCGCCGCCTCCAAAACCCTGATCGTGGAAGTGGACATGGGCAAGGTGGACATGCAGAAGATGCAGGCCATGGTGCTCGCGCGCGGCATGTACGGAGCCGGCGATACTCTCTGGAACCATGTCGATTCCGACGTGCGCAAACAGCTCGAGGCATTCTGCGATCAGTACCAGATGCCGGCCGGGATGCTCGCCATGATGAAACCCTGGCTGGTCTCCATCACGGTGGCCACCCTTCCCATGATCAAGGCCGGCATGGACCCCAATCTGGGCATCGACAAATACTTTATCGACAAGGCCGAGGCCGACGGAAGCAGCAAGAACGTGGTCGAGATCGAATCCGCCGACATGCAGATGAATCTGCTGTCCGGATTTTCCGATGACGTGCAGGCCGCATTGCTGGCATCGTCCCTCAAGCAGGCCGGCAAATCCCTCGATCAAAGCAAGAAGGTTCAGGACCTCTGGTTGCGCGGCGATGCCGCCAAAGTGGAAGCTGCCCTGCACGAAGACGCCGGCCCGCCGGAGGTGGAAAAGGTTTTGCTCTACGATCGCAATCCCCACATGGCGGATGTGGCCGAACAGTATCTCAAGGGGAAGGATCAGGCCTTCCTGGTAGTCGGCGCAGCCCACCTGGTGGGCAAGGAAGGTGTGGTCAGCCTGCTGGAAAAACGCGGGTTTAAGGTGCAGCAGGTGGCGCTGGCGAAGTGACCGCCGGCCTTATGACACCAGCCTCTTCAGCCGGACAATCAGTTCCATGGGGCTGAACGGCTTCACGATGTAATCATCCGCGCCCAGATGGAAGCCCCGGATAATGTCCTGTTCCTGGCGCCGCGCGGTAAGCATCACCACGCGCACTGCCCGATCGTGCCGCCGCACCGCCTCCAGCACGTCGAATCCGCTCATGCCCGGCATGTTTACATCCAGAACGGCGGCATGAGGCCGGTACTCCCGCACCATCTGCAACGCCTCGTCTCCGTTGCGGGCCGTGCGGCAATCCAGGTCGTGTTCCCGCAGCGTCTTTTCGAGTACCGCGCGCACCGTCTCATCGTCATCCACTAACAGGATGCGTGGACGTTCCAGCATCGCGGCGGGCGTCGCCACGGGCGTACGCGACAGCGCGAACGCCAGGCGCATCAGCGCTTCTTCCGGCTGCCAGCCATCGATCAGGAATTCCTGCGCGCGGTGCTGCACCATCGGATGGAGCGCCATAATCCGCTCCCGGCTGCCGACGAACACCAGGGCGCCGCCGGCAACGCCAGTGCACATGGGGTCGAGCCATCCGGCGTGCCTGGTTTCCTCGCGGACGTGTACCATCACCGCCTCGCACAGGCGAATGGAATCGGAATCGGTGGGTTCTTCGGGCTCGAAGAGGCGGGGCCGCGCGCCGAGCAGTTCGAACACCGTGCACAGCCTCTCGGCTTCCTCCGCCGCAAACCCGACCATGGCGATGCGCTTCTCCAGCAATTGGGCGATCACCGCGTCAGGCAGTGCGTCCAGTGCCCCTTCCCGCGGGTCGGCGAAAGCCAGCACCAGTTCCGAAACCGATTCCCGCAGGCTCCTTTCGTCCGGCTTCTGCGCCGCCAGCAGATCCTCGACGATGCGCGAATGCGCCGCGATGTCCACGTAGCCCAAAGCTCCGGCCGCGCCGATCCACCGGTGCGCCAGCCGGGACGCTTTGACCGCATCCAGATTCGCACCGATGTCCATCAGCAGTTGCCGGCTCTGCAGCGTGCCTTCTTCCAGGAAGCGCCGGCGGATGCTCTCCAGTTCCAGGTCGTTCAACGCCAGGCCCCCCGGCAGCGAAGGCGCCGGAATCTGCGGCGGGGGCGGGGCGGCGGGCGCAGGATGGCTCTGCCGGTCCGCATATTCGCGAATGCGGCGGCCCAGCGTTTGCGTGTCGATCGGCTTGGTGATGTATCCGTCGCATCCGGCTGCCAGCGCGCGCTCCTCGTCGCCCTTCATGGCGCATGCGGTCAGCGCGATTACCGTCACGTCCTGTGTGCGCGGGTCCTGCTTGACGCGCCGCGTCAATTCCAGGCCGTCAATGCCTGGCAATTGAATATCCACCAGCATGATTTTGGGAAGGAAGTTGCGCAACACGCGGAGCGCCTCTTCGGCATCCGCCACTGCATGCACCTGGTATCCCTCTTTACGCAACAAAATATCCGCCAGCTTTAAATTCACCGGCGCATCATCTACCACCAGAATCGGTTCGCCCGCCATGAGTCTACATCTTCCTTGCTATGCTTTTACCGGCTGTATCACGCTGTCTTGGACGCCAGCGGCGCCCATCGCTTGAGAGCCTCTACCAGGCTGTCCAGCTTCACCGGCTTGGGCACAAAATCATCCATGCCGCTTGCCAGGCACTGCTCCCGGCTTCCTTCCAACGCTTCGGCGGTCATCGCGATGATCACTGCCCGCCGGTCCGCGCCCTCGCGGCGGCGGATCTCCGCGGCCGCCTCGTAGCCGTTCATCTCCGGCATCTGGCAATCCATGAAAATCAGGTCGTACGGAATCATGCGGGTCATTTCCACTGCCTCGCGCCCGTTGCCCGCTACGTCCGCGCGCATCCCCATCCGCTCCAGCATCCGCGTGGCCACCTTCTGATTCACCACGTTGTCTTCCGCCACCAGCACGCGCAGATGATTTCCCTGGAACTGGTCGAATAAGGCCGGCCTGGCGGCCATTTTGGCATCGAACAGCGTGTGCGGATGGGCCTTGGCCGCCTGCAGCCGGCGCGCCCACGCGGTTGCCAGCATATTGAACAGTTGCGAATGGCGCACCGGCTTCACCAGGCACCCGTCTACGCATTGCCTTCCAGCCCTTTCACCTGCCGCCAGTCGCCAATGGAAGTGAGCATCACCACTACCGTGTCCGCAATCGCAGGTCTTTTTTGATCTCCGCGGCCAGGCTCGCGCCGTCCATCCCCGGCATCTGGAAATCGGCGATCACAAAGTGGTACGGGTCGCCTTCAGCTTTTGCCGCGCGCAGCGCATGCAGGGCGTGCAGCGCCGTCTCAAAACTGCCGTTGCGCATTCCCCAACTGACAATCTGCTCGTGCACCACGCGGCGGTTCACTTCGTTATCGTCCACAATCAGGACGCGCAGTCCGTTCAGATCGGCCGGCGGCAAGGGTTGCTCCGGAGGAGCGAAATCCACCTCCAGCGGCAGCCTGCAGAGAAACTGCGAGCCTTTGCCCAGGATGCTTTCCACCTGGATGCTTCCGCCCATCAGCTCGATAAGTTGCTTGGAGATGGTCAGCCCCAGCCCGGTCCCGCCGTACCGGCGCGTGGTCGAAGTGTCGGCCTGGGTGAATTTGTCGAACAGGATCCCCAGCTTGTCCGGCGCGATGCCGATACCGGTATCCGCCACCGTGATTTGCATCATGGCGTGGTTCAGATTGGCATCCTCGCATTGCACCGAAACCAGAACGTGCCCCTGATGCGTGAATTTGACCCCGTTTGCCACCAGGTTCGTGATCACCTGTCGAATGCGCCCGGCATCGCCCGAAAAATACCGCGGCATGTTAGGCCCATATTGCACGATCAGTTCGATGCCGTTGGTCTCGGCTTTGGTCTCCAGCATCTCGGCCACTTCTTCGATCACCAGGCGCAGATCGAAGTTATTGCACTCGATGAGCCAGCCCGCCGGCTTCGATCTTGGAGAAATCCAGAATGTCGTTGATGACCGTAAGCAGAGACTTCGCCGGACTTGCGCACCGTTTCGGCGTAGTCGCGCTGATCGTCGGAGAGGTCCGTATCCAGCAAGAGTCCGGTCATGCCGATCACACCGTTCATCGGCGTGCGGATCTCGTGGCTCATGTTGGCCACGAATTCACTCTTCGCACGGCTGGCGGCTTCGGCCTGCCGCTGCGCGGACCGCAACCGGCGCGCCAGCCAGGCTGTGATCAGCAGGGTGGGCATCAGCACGCCCAGCGCCACCAGAAGAATCTCCTCCAGCGTTTCCGCGCTACGGTAGGCAAACACCGTGCTGGCTTCCGAACTGATTCGGGTGTTCCAGCGAAAGTCGATGGAACTCAGCGTCCCGTCGTTCGACATCTCGCCGATCGCCGCCAGCAGTCGGTCAGCGGCCCTGCGTGCGTCGCGCCGCGCCAGCGTGGCGCCTACGCCCCACCAGAATGTCGCCCCGTCGATCGGAATGAGCTTCATTTGCCGGCTGGCGCAATCGGCCTGTTTCGGGCTGCTCAACGCGTTGGATTGGATCAGCCCGACCTCCGCCTGCCCGGAACACACCGCCGCCACCACCTCGCGCGGGCTCGGCCGGCTCAATACCGTGGCGCCCGGAAAATATTTGCGGGCGATACGCGCGTCGCTGCCGATGTTCGCCGTCACCGCCAGGGTTCTTCCTTTTGCGTCGTCCGGAGTCGCGATCCCCGATGTCTCCGGCAGCAGCATGCTGTACCACAGCCTCCCCCACGGCGCCGTCACATGCAGCAGGCCGCGCCGCTCCGGCAGATTCACCACCACCGGCCACAGGTCTACTTTGCCGCTCTTGAGCGTCTGTTCCAGATTGCCGGGCGCCCAAACCCACTTGAGCCGGATGTGGCTGCGCTCCGCGGCCATTTTGATCACATCCACCGCCGCGCCGGTAGGGTTCCCCTGTGCATCCGGATAGTGATAAGGGGGAGAATTCTGAAAGCCGATCGTCAGCGTCCGGGTAATGGGCGCATTGAGGAACAGCCAATAGACACCCGCCAGAGCCGGCAGCACCAGCGCGCACCCCCACGCTATTGCGCTCCGGTGCAGAACGAGGTACCGGCATGATATCCGGTAAACTCTCGAGAATCTGGCCAAAACCCTCATCTCATCCGGGCGGTTCGAAACAGGCGAAAACCGGCCATCCCGACCCGGTTAGTATTTCTAAACGAGTGTCACAAAGCGCTGAAACCCGTACAAGAGCCTCTTTGGTTAATATGTTCCTGCTGACCGGACTAAGTACCCGGATACCCCACGTTGCTAACGAAAGACAACTTGTCGCCTTCAGGGATTTTCCGTAAGACTTCCATACGGGATGACTGTACAATCCAATTGGGAATTGCCCGAGACCCTTCAACTCCTGGCGGCCAGCGGCGATGCCGATCTGGTTAACGAAATCATCGACATGTTCAAGAGCGATACTGCCCGCCGCCTGTTGCTGATGCGGGAGGCGCTGGCCCAGATGGACCCGGCACGGGTCGGTCAGCAGGCGCACGCCATTAAGGGCAGCGCCATTCAGGTAGGCGCCGATTCGCTCGCCTCTCTCTGCCAGCGCATCGAAACGGAAGCCCCCGCACGGCCCTGCCCGGAACTGGAAATTCTGGTCACGCAGGCGGAAGCCGATTTCGAGGGCCTCTGCCGCGCTGAAGCAATCGTTCGGTGAGCGATTCGTGCCCGGGCGCGAACTGTTCCGCCGCGCCGCGCAGGTACGGCCGGAATTCCCGCGCCCAGTAAGCCGGAAAGCCCGTCCTGGCGATCTCCGAAAGGGTCTCGGTGTAATGGTCCAGAACCGCCTCGCCCAGCACTTTTCCAGTCCGCCGCGCGGCCGACCGCGCCGCCTTCGAAAGCCAGAACACGTTCCCCGGCAAGTGCGAGACGGTCGAAATGGCCATCAGCGACGACACCACGAATACCGGGCGCCCCTGCTTTTCCGATGCCTCCTGCAACTCTCTCCAAACGGCTTCCACGCGGGCCAGCGGCGGAATGTTCCGCGGTGGAATCGCCGCCATTTCCCCTTTGAGTTGAACCCACTCCTGCCGCAGGCTGCCGATATTCACCGGCGGCAGATTGAGCGTCACGGCCAGGTGTCCGCTGGTCTTTTCCAGCCCGTCCAGCACCTGCTCCATGGTCTCGAAAGACGACCCGCCCTCCAGCAGTCCCTCTTCCTGAAGCGCCAGCGACACTTCGCGAATCAGTTTGCGCCCGCCCCCGGTGGCGTCCGCCAGGGCCGCCAGCACCCAGATGGGTGAGGCGTGGAACGCCAGGATCCCCAACAGTTCAATGCCGTGGCTGGCCGTCCGCTGGAGCAGAAACCTTTCCGCCAGCCGCCCTTCCGAGGGATACACCCCCTCCACCTGTCCCACCTCCTGGATCAGAAAGCGCAGCGTCACATCCACCATGGTGCGGTACAGCGTGGTCCGGCGCACCGATCCCGGCAGCGCCACATTTCCGATCTCGCGCAACAGCCCGCCAGAGAGCGCCCCCAGCGACCGCAATACCCGCTCCGGAAGCGAAAGCACGTACCGATACCGTGCGGCAGATGCCATGTCTTGTAGTATAAGGGCGTCCAAAAGCCTCTCAAATTCAGGTTGGCTTTAGCCCGCGGAGAGTGCACTGATCGTAACGTAATATCCGTCCGGGTCCCGGAGCGAGAACTCCTTCGTTCGAGTGTTCGGATTCACGTGCGGCTCCTCTTCCAGCCGGGTGACGAGTGAGCGTGCCCTTTGAAGAGCCACGTCGAAATCATCGACGCGGAAGAACAATAGCAAGCCGTTGCCGGGTGTCCCGCGATCGGGGCTCATCAATGAGGGATGCTCGTGAGCGCCCCATTTGTGGAGGCAAAGTAAGACAGTCCCATCCGAATCGAGGATTTGCCCAAAATAGTCATGGGCAGGAACGGTAGCCGGCTGACCGAACAGCGCCTGGTACCACTGGAAACTGCGCGTTACTTCGCCAACCCCTATGATCGTCCACGTGCGCTTCATGGGTCCTCCCCCTGCGGCCGTGGCCCTATTGTTTCTTAGCCGACCCGGTATTTTTGCACTCGCATTCTATCATCCCCGAAGTGTACCGGACGGTGTTCAGCAAACGCTGGTGAATTGCCAGGAACTGGTGAGCCCGCAGGGGCTTACAATGGGTGGTGCACCTTTCCATAGAGATCGATAGGGAAGATGACGATCGCTGGATTGCCGAGGCTCTGGAACTCCCTGGCGTGATGACCTACGGGCAGACACGCGAGGAAGGCATCAGCAACACCGAAAGACTGGCCATCGAAGTGATCGCTGACCGGATCAAACACGCCGAACTGCCTCCCTCGGCCCTCAACCTCTCGTTTCAGGTGCTGAGTGAGCAACTGGCCGGCGACTAAAGCACGCAGCGTGCTGGCGGCCTTGGAACGTACAACCGTGAAGCAGCGAAATTACGTACTCACACCGCAGGGGGGCGCGATGGAGTACACGCTCACGGCTGGTGCCGCGTCATACCGGGAGGAGCGGTAATATGACTTACCGAATGAACCGGAAAAGCCTTCCCGCGTTGGTCGCCGGAACAGTAGCCGCTTCCCTCGCAGTTACTGTTCTTCTGGTGCATCCGCGATCGTCCGCACAAACCTCTGGCGGTTCCTGGATTCCTTACCAAATCGCCTATAAGAGCTACGCTGGTAAACCCGGCTCCCCACCTGTTCTCGTGTCCGACGCAATCAGGGCCGTGCGCTCTGACGGCGCCACCGTCGAGCTTACAACCCTTTATCGTCTTGACGGTGCTAAAAATCGTCTCCAGCGAGTGTTGGCCCTTCCCGGCGGAATTCGTATCAGAACCGACGAGTCGCTCGGCATCATGACAGCTACGAGAAATCCCGCCGAAGATGGCGACCTTTCCCCGTCGCATCGGCTCGATCCGTCGAAATCCTGCCTGGCCTTTGTCGGAGGCGGAGGTCAGTCGCCCACTTATACCGCATCGCTGAGTGACATCATCTTGGGCTACACCACGTACCAAATCGCTGCCGATCTGGGCCGGTACAGGAACAGGATTTGGCGCGCTCCTTCCCTTGGTTGCGCCGAACTCCATTCCTTGGGCGAAAGGATCGATACCGCGACGGGACAGGTTATCGGGACCTCAGAGTCGGTCGCCATCAGCGTGCAAGCGGGAGAACCCGACCCGAAGCTGTTTACGATACCCTCCGGCCTGAAAAATCTTGGCCCGGTTGAAATGACCTCCATGCAGGCGGATATCTGCTGTCACAAGCAGTTATCAGCTTTGGAATTGGCTCCCCTGCAGCCGGCGGAGGATCACTTTCAAAAGTTCCGATACGATTTCTAGCCCTTAGCCGGTTCCGCCCGCGATGACGCTACACTTGAAGCGTGATTCGATGGTCCTGGATTCCATCCGCCGCCGTGCTCCTGCTGGTCTCTTGCGGCCAGAAGCCGGTAGCCCCTCTCACCGATAGCCCGCAGTGGCTCGCGGCGCAAAAGGCCCAACAGTTCGAAGCCTCCGGTAAGGCGCTCAGCCGCGCGCAGGCCGAAGATGTGGAGCGCCACCTTGCCGAGGTTCCCGACGATGTCGCCAGCCGCCAGAAGCTGCTCCTGTTTTATGCCGAGAACGGCACGCGCTTCTATGACCCCGCCATCGTGATCGCCGCCCGCCGCAAGCACATCCTCTGGCTGATCGAACATCATCCGGAGTTGCCGCTCCTCGGCCAGCGGCCCGGCCTCATCGATCCGCCCCTCGATCAACTGGCCGATCCGCAGGGGTACGCCCAGATCAAAAAGGAATGGCTGGCGCTGGCCGCGAAGCCCGACGCGCCTCTCCCCGTGCTCGGCAACGCCGCCGCATTTCTGACCGCCGACGATAAGCCTCTGGCCGAAAAATTCCTCCAGCAGGCGCGGGCGCGCGATCCGCAAGGTCCCTGGGGCGCCCGTCTGGGTGCGCTCTATGCCAGCGCCCTGACGGGTACCGACGCGGCCTATGCCGGCCACGTTCGCCAGGCGGTGGCGGCCGCCATAGACCCGGAGGTGCTGGCTAACGTCCACCATCACAAACCCGCCGATGGCTCTCTCGAAGCGCTCGCCCAGCAGGCCATCGTCTCTTACGCTCAGGGCGATCAGGCGGGTTTCGACGCGGCCCGCAAGAGCGCCCTGGACGTCACCCACAAGGCGCCGGGCATGGACAAGGATCCCGACGCCGGCACCGCCCTCTACCAGGCCGATATGTTGCTCGGACTGCTCGCCATGCGCGATCACGATCGCAAAGCCGCGCTGAAATATTTGCGGGATGCCGCCGGCGCGCCCATTACCGAGGACCTGGCCTACTTTGATCAGCCCATCACGTACCCCGTGCTTTCCTGGCTTCTGAAAGATGGCGAACGCGCCTCCGTCATTCAGTTCCTGGAGCAGTTCGCCAAAACTTCATCGGTGGATCGCGCCCAGTTGCTGGAATCCGCCGCCCTCATCCGCAAAGGCGAGAAACCGGTCTGGTACCCTACGGAGCCGCAATCGTGAGCAGCTTGCGCCCGCCCAGCGCCACGCGGAATCCGTAGATCGCGATCAGCCCGGTGAGCATCAGCGGCAGCATTCCGGTGCCGGCGTACCACAGGCTGAAATCCAGCGTGCGCGGAATGCCGATGACGAAGTCGTAAAGCATGTCGGAGATAATGGCGGCAAGCAGTCCGTAGCGCATCAGCAGGAATGCATTGATCGCGGCGATTCCCAGGTAGATCGGGACGTCGGTCCACGGATAGGCGCTGCCGTTGCTGTTCACTGCCGCTACCAGGAGGATGAAGAGCGCCACGGCCAGCCACTGATTGCGTACCGCTATGCGAATCAGAAAGAGAAGCAGCAGGCCGAAGATGGGGTCGAACAGCGAATTGGTGAATGAATTCAGTACGCCGGCCAAGGCCTCGCGAAGCCCCAGCAGCGGATAGAGGAATGCCAGCACGGGCTCGCCGCTGGGTCCGTGGAGCGCGAGTTGCAGAAATTTGAGGGCGGCCAGTACACAGGCGAAAATCACTCCCAGCAGAATCGCCTGGCCCACCAGCGGGTCGCGGATGCCGCGCGTGGTGAAGCGGCTCCACGAGATCATGGTTTGCGGCCATCGCTTGCGCACCCACGGCTCCAGCGCCAGGTAGAAGGCCGCGAGGGCCAAAGCGTTCAGCACCGAATTCGCCATGATGTTCCATACCACGTCGAACTCGCTTGCCGTGGCCGAGTGATTCGCCTGCAAAAAGGCCGCGCCGGCCATGCATGCCAGGTATACCAGTCCGAGTTTCGAGGCGCCGCGCGCGTCAGCCCTGGCGGTCTTCACGTTGTGCCAGGCAAACACCCCCGCGACCGCCAGCACCGCGAATTTCAGGAAGACAAGCGGCAGTTGCCCGCCCCCCTGCGAGGAATTGTCCCGCACCGGCGCGCTCCAGGGTCCTACCACCTGGAAGAACACCGGCAGGCCCCTCCAGGCGGCCGCTTCCACGCGCAGCGGAGTCCCGTTTTGCGGGTCGTTGCCGGTCCAGGCGCCGCGCGCGTCGAAGGGCGCCAGCGGACTCCACTGCGGCGTCGCGGCCTGAAACCGCGCCATGTCCAATCCCGCCGCCTGAAACAATCCGGCCCAATCGAAATGCGGCGGCGGCGCCGAGTCTGTGTCCAACTGGCGCGGCACCGCCTCCAGTTTCTCCAGCCTCCCTTGGGGATCCGTGAAGATTCGCAGCATACCGGACCCCGTGAGCGGCGGATCCCATTCGTTCACTGCCGTATTCGTGCGGTAAACCGCCAGCAGGGGCTGCCGGCCCTCCCGGTACCAGAACACGATCGGCGGCGGATGGCCCGGCACCGGGTTCTTCCAGCGCGCGGCGGCCAAGTCCCGGTGGCGATTCAAATACTGGAAGTATTCGCCGTTGTATTCCAGTCCCCAGGCCGCGTCACGGGGCTTGGCGGTGTAGCCCAGGCCGCGCAGCAGATGGCGCGCGCTAACCGCAAGGGCGTCCGGGGGAACGTCCATCGGCACTTTCTCGGTAAGGAAAAATCGCACTCCGAAAATCGCGATCAGCGCGGTACCGGCGAGCGCCGCCGCCAGCATCGCGATGGCGTGCCGCGGCTTCATGCCTTCGGTCTCACCGGCGGCGGCTACCAACTCCGGGGACGGCGTTTCGCCCGCGGCCAGGGCGGCGGCTAGAGGATCCCCACCCGGCAGTGCGGCGGCAATCGCTATCGCGGAAGCCGGCCGCATTCGTGGATCGGGCTGCAGGCAGCGCAGGACGATACGTTCCACGGCAGGGTCCAGGTCCTTCGCTACCGAGGTGATGCTGGCCGGAGCGGCGCGCTCCTGCATTTCCATCAGTTCCACCAGCGAGGCAGCTTCGAACGCGCGCCTGCCGGTGAATAGTTCGTACAACACCAGTCCCAGGGCGTAAAGATCGCTCTGCGCCGTCACCCCGATGCCTGCCAGTTGCTCCGGAGACATGTACGCCGGAGTGCCGCTGCGTGCGTCGCCCTGCAACTGTTCGCTCAGTCCGGCCAGCCCGAAATCCATGATGATTACCTGGCCGCGGCTGTCCACCATCACGTTGGCCGGTTTCAGGTCGCGATGCAGCACGTTCTTTTCGTGCGCCGCCGCCAGGCCCGCGCACAACTTGCGTGCAATCTCGACCGCTTTGTCCGCCGGCAGCCGCCCGATGCGGCGAAGCAGGGAAGAGAGGTCCTCTCCGTCCACGTACTCCATGGAAATGTAGTGCAGCCCGTCGATCTGGCCGATGTCGTACACGCGGCACACGTTGGGATGCGTGACTTGCCGGGCCATGCGCACTTCGTTATAGAAACGGGCCAGCGCGCGGTCGTCGCGGGCGGCGGTTTCGGGGAGAAATTTCAGAGCCACCGCCTGGCCCAAGGTCAAATCGGTGGCGCGATAGACTTCGCCCATGCCTCCGCGCCCCAGCAGTCCGGCGACGCGGTATCTCCCGGCAATCACCGTCCCCGGAAGGAAGCGGCCCTCATCCACGGCGCTGGATGAACTCAGGCGGGGAGCCGTCGCCGGTGCGGCCGCCGCAATCGCCACCGTCTCGGCGGAGGTGGCGTCCAGCGCCGCTGCGCACCACGGACAGAACCGGCCGCCCTGGCCCGATTCCCGCGAACACGTAGGACAACGCACCATGGATTCCACATTGTAGGCCAGCCGCCCCGGCCTGTCCATGACGTGGAAACCGGCCCTCAAGGAGTATTCCCTGGCGTCACAGGAGTAAAGTATTCCCCATCCCATGGACTACCCCATTTTGCGTTTGCCAAACCCGTGTAGTTATGTTGTACACTGGAGTTGACGTATATTGCGATTGTCTCTAATCTTCATCCCGGCTTCCGGCGCGAAATCTTTCGCGGCCATCCCGTCTTGGCTTGTCCACCCACGCAATTTTTCTTCTCAACGCAAAATCAAAAATGTATCCAGGTAGAAACTTTCCTCCTCGCAGGCAGAATCGCCGAGAGAACGTGAACGAGAGCATTCGTGCGCGGGAAGTGCGCGCGGTGTTTCCCGACGGAACTACGGAAGTAATGCCCACTGCCGCCGCCTTGCGCCGCGCGCAGGAACTAGGGCTGGATCTCGTCCTGGTGGCGCCCACGGCAGTGCCCCCGGTGGCCAAAGCCGTCGATTTCGGCCACTACACCTACGAGATGAAGAAGAAACAGCATGATGCCAAGAAGAAGCAGCACGTGGTCCAGGTAAAGGAACTGAAGTTCCGACCCAATACCGACGATCACGACTACGACTTCAAGAAGGCTCATGCCATCCGTTTCCTCCAGGAAGGCAACCGCGTCAAGGCCGTAGTGCAGTTCCGCGGCCGCGAAATCGCGCACGCCGACCTCGGCAAGAAGCTTCTCATGCGCTTCGCCGCCGATCTGACCACGTATGGCAGCGTGGAGAGTCAGCCCCGGCTCGAGGGCCGCAACGCCCACATTCTGATCAGCCCCGTGAAGGCCGTCGGCAAGCCCGCTGCCGGCGAAAAGGCCCCGCCGGCGCCGCCTCACTCTGCGTCGTAAAGCTGTGGGACTTCCCATACAGTACCGGAAACCGTGCCATAGCTCCGTGTACGCGGCGCATGATACCATGCGAGAAGTCCTGCCCGTTGCCGCTGAATATGTATAACGCTTTCTTCGGCTTTACCCAAAACCCGTTTAACATGAGCCCTGATCCGGCATTTTTCTACCGGAGCGTGCAGCACGAAGAGGCGTTGGCCAACCTGATCTATGGGGTGCAGAGCCGCAAGGGTTTTATCCTCCTGACCGGGGAGGTGGGCACCGGCAAAACTACCATGCTGGAGTGCCTCCGGGATTTCCTGAGTTCGCAGCAAATTGCCTTCGCATCTTTGTTTAATTCCCGCCTCACCGTGGATCAGTTCTTTGAAATGCTCTCGTACGACCTGGACCTGCGGTGTAATCGTCATTCCAAAACCGAGGTGCTCCTTTCCCTGAATGGCATGTTGCTGGAACGCGCCTCAGTGGGCCGCACAACAGTCTTGATCGTCGACGAGGCCCACAACCTGGAATGGGACGTCCTGGAAGAAATCCGTCTGCTCGGCAACATGGAAAACCGGCGCGGCAAACTGCTCCAGATCATACTTGCCGGCCAGCAGGAACTGGATCGCAAGATGGAAGCTCCCGAATTCCGGCAACTGAAACAGCGCATTGCGCTCCGGTGCACGCTTCGCGGTTTCGATTTCACCGAGACTGCCGCGTACATTAACTCACGCATGGCACGCGCCGGTGTCCAGGAGCAGACCATCCTTCCTCTACCCCTGATCAAGGAGATTCACCATCGTTCCCAGGGAATCCCTCGATTGATCAATGCAATCTGCGATAACCTCCTGCTGACCTCTTTTGCCATGGAGACGAAGACCGCCAGCCTCCAGATGCTTGATGAAGTGACTGCCGACATGCGCCTCAATTACTCGCAAGAGCCTGCATTTCCAGTGGATGACGGATTTGCCGAGCGTAGTTTTCGACGTACCAGAGTTCCATAACCACTCTCATGGCATCTGTCTAGGGTTTTTACCTCTATCGCCAAACGGACGATTCATCACCCAATAGTACTAGTTGTTCCCTGACGTTTACCTATTTTTACACGCGTCAATAGGATAAACTTCGGGATTAGAGAAGCTAGGACCAAGGTTTCAGTTGCCTCAGGCCGATGAGGCGTTGGGTCCCCCCTTGTCTAAATCCCGTGAAGACCGGAAAAAAGAAGGAGTTTACAAATCCAAATGCGAAGATTCTTCGAAAACAAACTCGCGGTCGCCGCGATTCTGTCTCTGTTCCTGCTCGCTTCTGCCTGGAATGTAATGAGCGGAGCGGCTACCGTTGCGGGCCCTGTCATGCTCCCGCAAGATGTTGTTACCGTTGCGCATGGTCCGTTGCTGCCTCCCGATCCGTGGGATATGGGTGGACTCAAGGTCGCGCACGGTCCGCTGCTGCCTCCCGATCCGTGGGACATGGGTGGACTCAAGGTGGCGCACGGTCCGCTGCTGCCTCCCGACCCGTGGGATATGGGTGGACTCAAGGTCGCGCACGGTCCGCTGCTGCCTCCCGATCCGTGGGATATGGGCGGAGTGAAGGTTGCGCACGGTCCGCTGCTGCCTCCCGATCCGTGGGATATGGGCGGAGTGAAGGTCGCGCACGGTCCGCTGCTGCCTCCCGATCCGTGGGACATGGGTGGACTCAAGGTGGCGCACGGTCCGCTGCTGCCTCCCGACCCGTGGGATATGGGTGGACTCAAGGTCGCGCACGGTCCGCTGCTGCCTCCCGATCCGTGGGATATGGGCGGAGTGAAGGTTGCGCACGGTCCGCTGCTGCCTCCCGATCCGTGGGATATGGGCGGAGTGAAGGTCGCGCACGGTCCGCTGCTGCCTCCCGATCCGTGGGACATGGGTGGACTCAAGGTGGCGCACGGTCCGCTGCTGCCCCCCGATCCGTGGGATATGGGCGGAGTGAAGGTCGCGCACGGCCCGCTGCTGCCTCCTGATCCGCGGGATATGGGTGGAGTGAAGGTTGCGCACGGTCCGCTGCTGCCTCCCGATCCGTGGGATATGGGCGGAGTGAAGGTTGCGCACGGCCCGCTGCTGCCTCCCGATCCGTGGGACATGGGCGGAGTGAAGGTTGCGCACGGCCCGCTGCTGCCTCCCGATCCGTGGGATATGGGTGGAGTGAAGGTTGCGCACGGCCCGCTGCTGCCTCCCGATCCGTGGGATATGGGCGGAGTAAAGGTTGCGCACGGTCCGCTGCTGCCCCCCGATCCGTGGGACATGGGTGGACTCAAGGTCGCGCACGGTCCGCTGCTGCCTCCCGATCCGTGGGATATGGGCGGTCTTAGGGTTGTGTAATTATTTCTGTGGAATTAACCTGACTCACAGTTAGAATTGTATAGGTGCGTCTCGTCATAGAAGTCGTCACAACGATCATCTGGCTCCCTATGGAGTTGATGGTGATTGCGGCATTGCTGCGGGGGCAATACCGGCGATTTCCCTTCATCCTGGCCTTTTTGGTCGCGGAGTTTCTGGCCGTAGCGGCCGAAATCCCGGCCTACTGGGCGGTCTACCGCGGTGTCAGTCAAGCCAAGAAACAGCAGGGTGGGCTATTCGTTCTGGACGAGGTGGTGCTGCAGGCCTTAATCTATGCGGTAGTCATCAGCCTCATCTACCAAGCCGCGAAACGTCTGAAATCACGACGGGTGGTGGCCCTGGGGGTGGTGACCGGTGCGGTTTTGTTAGCCGGAGCGTCTTTCGCCATCCACCGGTCGAGCTCCGTGGTACCTGGCGCATGGGTGGTCCCCTGGTCTCGCGATTTGAATTTCTGCTCGGCGGTTCTGGACCTGGGGCTGTGGACGTTATTGATTTCTTCCCGCCAGAAAGATTCCCGCTTATTGCTGATCAGCGGAGGACTTGGGATTCGCTTTACCGGCGAAGCCATCGGCAGTTCACTGCGTCAACTCGCCATCAGGCACCGGTCCGTTCCCCTCTCCCTTGGTGGCGGTATTATGGGCACCTTCGTGGACTTGTTGTGCCTCTTCATCTGGTGGCGGGCTCTCCGCGACAAGGCTCCTGTCACGGCTGCATCGCCTGCCGCAGTCAAATCCGCCATCCCACAAAAAGAAGGGAGCCGCGGTACTAGCGCGACTCCCTGGTGACGTTACTGCGAACTGGCGTAATCGGACCCTTTAATGCTTGTCCTGTGCGCGGTTGGCGGAATCGCTACTGTCCAGTGATGCTGCCAGTCCGTCGGCGCTGAATACTTTGATTTCCACTCGGCGGTTCTTGGCGCGCGCTTCGCGGTTGTGAGCTTCATCCACCGGCTTCTCTTCGCCCAAGCCGATCATATGGATCCGGTAGATCGGTACGTCGTGCTTGGCAACCAGATACTCCACGACGGAGTCGGCTCGCTTGCGGCTGAGCGCTTCATTGTATTCTCTGCTGCCGGTCTTGTCCGTGTAGCCCTCGACGGCAATGAAGAAGCGCTTGTCCGATTGAACGTCGTTCGCCAGTTTGTCCAGGTCGTCCTTGGCTGACTGGGTAAGGGCGTATTGATTGAATTTGAATGGCACTGTTGCGGATGTCTGCAGTTTGTAGTCGTCCAGATTGGCAACGACATTACGCAGGTCACTCATGGCACGGTCCGCCTTCGAATCAGCCTGGTTCGCCTTGTTCATGGCATCGCTGGCGTGCTGGTCCGCCGCAGTGGCATGCTGGTCTGCTGTGGCGGCATGCTGATCGGCGCCGTTGGCCTTTTCAGTCGCCGCACTGATGCCGTTCTGCGCCTTCTCGTCGACGCCCTTCAAGTCAGTGTTTGTCTTCTGGATCTCTTGTCCGTTTTGAGCCGTCTGCTCGCCCACCTGATCTACCTTCGCTTGAATTGGAGCAGTGGTATTGCGGACATACTTCTTAGTTGCGCAGCCTCCGGCGAGCAGAGCGCCCGATACGATGCACGTGGTCAGGAAAGCTTTCATAGTTTCAAAAACCTCGACTCCACTGGAGCAATCCATGCACCGTTGTTGTCAGACCACGTTGTTCCTATGACTTGGATTGCAAGCAAACAAAATCTGAGCACAGCAAGGTCAACTTACGGTGTAAGGTTTACCTGAATGTAATTTTGGTTACGGATCGGGCTGGCAATTGTTTCTTTGGATCCCGTAGAAGGTGTCAGACTTTCTTGCGAGCCGGTTGCTTTCTACACATAGTGGCGGTCTGCCGCTTCCGGCGGAAGCCTGGCAGATCCCAAGATGGATTTTCGTAGATTGCTCCTTCAGGGTCGTAATCCAGAGGCCAAAACTTATTTGTGGTCATAAACTGATTCCTGCTTTTACAGGCCGGATGGGTACAACTTCATTGTACCATTCCTCCTGCATCGATCAGGTTACAGCTAACCTATTGAATATAAAGATGTTATATTTCCTCACCGAGCGAGTTTACGTGTCCAGTTGGTCATCACCGTGATTAGCGAGGAGTTGGACCACTCGAGCGGCAGGTTGACCAGGAACCGTTGCCCGTCGGGCGACACGTCGAACAGATTCCAGTTTCGGGGCGCCTGCCTGCACTCAAAAAGCAGTTGCGGCGCATCGAACTGAAACTCGTCAGCGGGCGCGCGCGCCGCTACCGACATGACTCCAGTGGATGTCAAATAAAAAAGTTCCCGGCCATCGGCCCGCCATCGCGGAAGAGCGCCGCCGGCCGTTGAGATTTTCCAAACCCGCTTGATGCCCGGCGAGCCGCCGTCCCAAGGTTGCACGTAAACTTCGTAGCGCCCGCTGGAGTCGCTCTGGTATGCCAGCCATCGCTCGTCCGGAGACAGTGAAGCGTAGTCCTCGGACCGGATCGTACTCAGGATGGAGTTCGCGCGGTTGTCGGACAGATTCAGACTCCAGATGTCGCCTTTCGAATTGGGTGTGTATTCGCCGAAAATCAACGTCCTGCCGTCGTGCGACCAATCCGTCGGGTATTTGTTATAGGCGCTCTTGTAGATGACCTCGTCCCTGCCGCCGGCGCTCAACGGCTTCACGGCAAGGTCGTACACGCCGCCATTCCGCGCCTCCCACATGGCCATCCTGGTGCCATCGGGAGACCAGACCGGCGAACCCATGCTGGCGCCGGGGGCAACTCCCAGCAGAGCCGCCTGCCCGTCTTTGCCGAAAATCCAGATCTCGCCGGTCTTGCCGTCGTTGCCCAGTTTTCCCGCCGCCACACGAACTCCGTCCGGAGCGATTCTCGGAGGTCCCCAATCCCCGCCTTCGCCGAGCGTGCCGATATTCTGCCCGGCGCGATCCATCCACACCAGTTGCCGCGTGGCTTTGCCGACGCTTTGATACACCAGCACGCCATTGCGCGATACCGAGATGGGAGCCAGCGAAAGCGTTTCGATAGCGCCGATCTCACCGGCCAGCACAATCGGGTCGCCGGTGATTTCCAGCTTCGACGCATTGAAAGCTTGCCCCACCAGGTCGCGGTCCTTCACATACAGAAGATAGCCCTTGCTCGCAGATTCGCCCGCGATGGGCGAATACACCGCGTTGGTGGCGGAGAGAAGCAGCAGGCGCGACTTCGCTGGCTCATCCAGTGACGCTACATAAACCCCGGTTGCCGTTTCCGCCTTGGTGCTCTGGCCGAAGTAGAGGAAGTGTTTGTCGTCGGGCAGAAACTGCGGCCAGAAATAACCGAGATCCCCATTGCCGGCATCCGGCTTCAGAACCGGCGACGCCTGGCCTCCGCCGCTCGGAATCCGGAACAAGCCGCCGGTCAGACTCGGACTGAAGAGAATCACGCCGTCCTGGTTCCACGTTCCTCCGCCGGGTTCCGCATCCGTCGCCGCCAGCACTTCGGGCTTCACGTCGCCCGAGGCATTGACGATTCGAATCTTCAACAGCGATTTGTGAGCGAAGAACGCAACGTAATGGCTGTCCGGCGACCAGAAGGGAGCGAACGCACCCTCCGTGCCGGGTATCACCTTGGCGTGCATCTCATCGAAAGCCCGCAGCCACAACATGCGCTGGCCTTCCGGTCCTACGGCCGAAAACGCAAGGTACAGACCGTCGGGCGAGACCGCGGGCGTGCCTGGATAACTGGTATGCTCCGGCGGGGCCACAGAAAACTTCAGAACCGGTGCCGCCTGCCTGTGCAGATAAAGCGCGGCGGCGATTCCCGTGGCGGTCAGCGCCACCGCTGCCAGGCAGATCACCGCCAGTCTGCGCCGCAGACGGCCGGTTCCGGTGCTCTGGGCAACCCAATACTCGGAGCGTGCCGCCGCTGCGGGCGTTCGGCCCGAAGCCTGGAACGCTGCGGCATTCTCCGGCTCCGCTCCGGCGGGGGTTGGGGCGGGAGTTCCCGCAGGCGCGGCCCGCGCATTTCGAACTGCCTCCCGACGCCGGATGCCGCGGCCCGCCAGCTTCAATTCGATGACCGCATTCTGCATGCGCTGCCGGCGCCGGGCGGGGTCTTTTTCCAGGCAGCCGGCGATCACTCCCTCCATCCCCGCGGCAATCGAAGTCTTGGCCGTCAGCGCCTCGGGAGGCCGGGTCAGGATGGCTTCGTTCAACTCGGCTCCGGCGCCCGGAAATGCGCGCCGGCCGGCCGCCAGCTCATAGAGAATCGCGCCGAAAGCGAATATATCGCTCCGCCAGTCGGCCTGCCCGCCACGGACCTGTTCGGGCGCCCGATAAGGCAGCGCTGCTTGCCGGTCCGCCGCCTGCGGCAGCAGAAGATGAACCCGGTCGCCGCTCAGCACAATGGTCGCCGGGCACAAGCAACCATGCACCTTATTCACGGCGTGAGCGCCCGCCAGCGCATGGCCGATTCCGAGCGCGATGCGCCGCGCTTCCTCTGGCGGGAGCGGACCGCCAGTCAGGCGATCCGTCAGCAACTCTCCGTGAACTGGTTCGTTGCTAACGAAATCCAATCCGCTTGCGCCCACTGTCACAACACCGTTCTGTCGCGCATCCTCCCGAATTTTACTATCCCGCTCCGTGGTCCACAAGAAACTGGAGGCCCGTTTGCCCCTCCTAAGTCCTGCCTATCTCAGGGGATAGTAACAGCGGTAGTGGTACCGGGCCAGGCCTTTCGGACCGGCGCGGGTGGTGTTGTGAGGAGACTGTCAGACGCCGGCGAGTTTGCGGCCTCGCGACCAGAGGTCCTCGGCTTCTTCCACGACCTTGCGGCTCTCCTGGTAGATCGTCTTCACGCGATCGATGATGTCGCGCGTCACTTCGGCCAGATCTTCCGATCGGGCCGCCATTTTCTTGGTCAACTGCTTGGCCGAATCCCAACGCGTACGCTTTCTCCGCGAGAGAGCGATGCCCACACCCAGTGCAGTCCCTACCGCGATGCCGATCCAGATTTTCGCCGACCTGTTATCGAACCCATTCGATTCCGAGTCCATCACGTTCTCCATACTTAATAGTGTAGACGTGGGTCTTCCCGTCTCACCGAATCGCCGTGCGGAACAGGTGTGCCCGAGTACGGGATTTTGTCCTCACCGGGTGCTATTATCACGAATGCTCCCTCCCTATTGACACAGGCGATGGCGCATGTACAATCCAAGTTGGTCCTAATTTAAAAGATGGAAGTGGCGCAGATGCTTAAAGCGAGGAAAGCCCGTCTAGTGTCGTCCCCGGAGTCGCAGGGATTCAATAGCAGCGACGTTGCGCGCATTTGCGGCGTGAGCCTGCGGCAACTGCAGTGGTGGGATGAGAGGAACGTTGTTTCTCCCCGGCAGGATGGACACAAGCGCGTCTACATGCGCGAAGAGGTGGTAGAAATTTCGGTGATCGCCGAGTTGCGGCGCAAGGGATTCTCGCTGCAGAAAATCCGCCGCGTTCTCCGCTTCCTGCAGAAAGATATGGGCAGGCGGCTGAGTGAAGCGTTGGCGGCTTCTTCCGACGTCCACCTGCTGACGGATGGAAAAACCATCTACCTGGAAGAAGAATCCGAAAGAATCATCGATCTTCTGAAGAACGCCCGCCAACCCATGTTCCTGGTCTGCGTCACCGACCAGGTAAAGCGTCTCACCGCGGCGGCCGATCGCAAGCCGGCCCGCAGCGAAACGGCCGCTCCGTTGCGCAAAGCCCGCGCCGTGTAAGACAGACCTCCCGGTCTGTCCCGTGCGTCTAATATTTCGTGACTTTCTTGTGCTTGGGGATGGCGTGACGGTACAACTCCATCGTCAGCAGAACGAAAATCAGGATACCGATTCCCAGGTATGACCAGGGGCTGGCATCGTTGAGGATATCCATTATCATGGAGTAGCCCTTGATCACGTTGCCCCGCAGACCGGGCGAAATCATCAGAAAGCCGCCCGTCATTCCACCAATGCTTGCCAGACGAATCATAGCTTTAATATTTCTATGATCGCCCTATGAAAAAGCCAAAGCCTCAGGGATTTACCTGCTATCCGGATTAAGGTGTCGCAGAAATTCCTCCGCCACCTGGACCACCGACCGGTGTTCGCCATCCACACTGTGGTTGAGTTGACGCATGGTGGCATCGCTGAATTTGCCCGATAGCTCCTCCAGCGCTGCACGCAGCCCTGGAAAGCGGGCTTCCGCGTCCTGCCGGACCACTACCGCACAGTCGTAGGGTGGAAAATAGTGCCGGTCGTCCTGGAGGATAGTCACATCGCGCACCGCCGCCAGGCCATCGGTGGAATTTGCAGCAATCATGTCCACCTTGCGGCCGTCCAGCGCCTGGTAAAGCAGTCCTAGATCCATAGTCACTGGCGTTCCCTCCGTGCGCAGATGGTAAGTTTTCAGCAACCCGTCCAGGCCATCGGCACGGGACGCGAACTCGGGTCCGGCGCCCAAATGCCATGCCTGCGCTTTGGCCGCTTCGGAGAGTGTATGGACGCCCATTCGCCTCGCATCGTCGCCGCGGATGATCATCGCAAAGGTATCGACGAAGCCCAGCGGTGGCAGCCAGTCCACGTGCCACTGCCGGCGGTACGCGTCGGATACTTCCGCCAGCACGGCGGCCGGGTCGTACGCCGGCGGACGCTTCAGAATCGCCGTGAGCGCCGTGCCGGTGTACTCCGGGTACAGATCGATGTCGCCTCGCAGCAGCGCTTCGTGCGTGAGCAGGGTGCCGCCCAGATTCAATTTCCGCTCCACCGGCACGTGCAGGCGCCGCTCAATCTGCTGCGACAGAATCTCGCCCAGCAGCACCTGTTCGGTGAAATTCTTGGAGGCCACCGTAACGTGCGGCGGGCGGCTGCATCCGGCGCACAGCAGAAGACTCAGCCCGGCGATAATTTTCGCTCGATCCATTCCAACCCCTCGTCCGCCACCAGCGCCATCACCGCGGCCGGCACCGCGCCGGCCAGGATCGTCGGCGTGTCCACCATGGCGATGCCGCGAAAGATGAAGACGCCCAACCCGCCGCCGCCGATGGCAGCCGCAATGGTAGCAGTTCCAATGGTAGTCACGGTGGCGATTCGCAGCCCGGCCACAATTGAAGGCACGGCCAACGGCAGCTCCACCTGCCACAGCACCTGTCTTTCGGTCATCCCCATCGCCACGGCCGATTCGCGAACCGCCGCGTCCACGCCCAGAATTCCCGTCAACGTGTTCCGCAGGATAGGCAGCAGCGCATAAAGGCAGAGCGCGATAATGGCCGTGCGTTTGCCGATCCCACCCAGAAAAGGCAGCGGCAGCAGAAAGCCGAACAGCGCCAGGCTGGGAATGGTCTGCGCCAGGTTGGCGATGCCCATCGCCCAGCGCCGGATGGAGGGTCGCCGCGCCAGCGCCACTCCCGCCGGCAGGCCAACGGCCACCGCCACCGCGATCGTAATCCCCACCAGTTCCAGATGTTCCAGGGAGAGCCAGAAAATCTCCGACGCGAGGCGGCTGTTCACGCCGGACCTCCAGCCGGCTCCAGGCTGGCCAGGAACGCGCGCGCTTCCTCTGTCCCGGCCCGCAGAAACTCGGCGGGAGGCAGCACCAGGTCGAGCCCGCCGTTCCGGAACAGCGCGATGCGCGACCCTACCGCCAGCGCTTCGCGCACATCGTGTGTCACAAACAGCGCGGCCTTGCGAAATGAGCGCCTCAGCTCCACGAATTGCCGCTGCATGTCAAAACGGGTGATGGGGTCGAGCGCGGCAAAAGGCTCGTCCATGAGCAGCAACGGCGGATCGCCCGCCAGCGCCCGCGCGATGCCCACGCGCTGTTTCTGGCCGCCCGAGAGCTGCCGCGGATAGCGCCCGGCGAACTCGCCTGGGGGCAGGCCGACCATCTCCAGCAGCATCTCCACGCGCCGGCGGGCGTCCGGCGCCGGCCAGTTTTCCAGCTTGGGCACCAGCCCGACGTTGGCTTCCACGGTCCAGTGGGGGAACAATCCGGCATCCTGAATCACGTACCCCATGCGGCGGCGCAGGCGTATGGGGTCCCAATCCCCGGAGCTTTTCCCCTCGAAGCGGATCTCGCCGCCGCCCGGGTGGAGCAGGCGATTGACCATTTTCAACAGGGTCGTCTTACCCGAGCCGCTCCGTCCCAGCAGGGCCACCGTTTCCCCCTCCGCTACCTCCAGGGTTATATCGCGCAGAATCGGGCGGCCTTCGATGGCATAAGAAAGGTTACAGATCTCCAGGATGTTGGCCATGCAATGTAAGGTATAACAAACCGATCGGCCGGCTGTGCGCACATAGCCACGGACGTTACGGCGACTGACTGGTAAACTTGGTGGTGGAGGTCACGAGCGTGCCGTTCGAGCGAATTTCAATCGACCCGAAAATCTGTCATGGCCAAGCGTGCGTGAAAGGCACGCGAATACCGGTCCACCAGATCATCCGGATGCTGGCGAACGGCGACACGCCAAAAGACCTGCTGGCCGAATATGTATCCTTGTCCCGCGAAGACATCATGGCCTGCCTCGACTACGCGGCTGAACTGGCGGAAGAGCAGGTCACTCCCATCGAAGCCGCCGGCCGCTGACCGATGAAGGTCCTGGTGGACGAGAATATCCCGCATACGACAGTGGACTACCTGCGCGAGTTGGGCCACGATGTGAAGGACATCCGCGGGACAGCGGACCAGGGGTTGGCGGATTCCAACCTGTGGGCTCTCGCCATGAGCGAGGGGCGGCTGCTGATCACCACCGACAAGGGCTTCACCGAATACCGCGGAGTGGCCGGGCACCACGGTATTCTCGTCGTGCGTTTGCGCCAGCCTAACCGTCGGAAGATCCACTACTCGGTGATGCACGCGATGGGTCGCTTTCAGGAAGGCGATTGGCCCTGCTTACTCGTGGTAATGCGCGATGCGACCATGAGCACGTCGCGGGCGGATAGTGCGGTTCAGAACTGGGTGCGGCGTCCTCGAGTCGCAGCAACGGCGCACATCCCTATGGCGGTCAGTAGCAGCGATGCCGGCTCGGGCACGGCTGCGGTGGCGGCAAAAGTTCCCTTTGGCCGTTGGCGATATGTTCCCGGTGAAGCTGAGGTTCCCAAGCGTTGTGTAAACGAACAAATGCGGGGGGGCAGAAGCCGCACGCCAGAGCGGCTGCGTCTGGAACAGATCCGGACGTTCTTGGCTGCTGGGCGGGGAAGGGGCACACCCATGCCACGGCCTGCCGGTGCTATGATATTCGCTAGGGAAGGGAACCGAACCATTTCCGCCTCCGTCACTATCTATAATGACGGATCTGGTCCGCATCCGAGCTGCTTCGTGGGCCTTCGCCACCCGTTTGCGTTTTTCACGCTCCTGGTAACTCCATGAAAAAAAGAACACTACTCGTCGTCGTTTTCGCCGCGGCCATGACTTTCCTGGCTCCCTGGTACGGACCCGTAATCCGGGCACGGGCGGCGTCCACTGGTCCCGATGAACTGGAAGGCGGCATGAAAACGGTGGCCTCCGCCTACGCCCTCATTGAAAAGAATTTTGCCGATCACGTCGATTCGGAGAAGGCGTTCTACCAGGGTGCCATTCCCGGCATGTTGCACACGCTGGATCCGCACTCCAACTTCGTCGACCCCGCCGACTATAAAGAGATGCAGCGCAAGCAGCGCGCCGCCTACTTCGGCGTGGGCATGGAGATTGTCCAGGATGTCAGCAATAGCGACCACGTGATGGTGATGCGGCCGTTCCCCGGTTCGCCCGCCTGGAAGGCGGACCTGCGCCGCGGCGATTGGATTGTGGCGGTGGACGGTAAGGACACCACCTCCATGAAGTCGCCCGACGTGGCGGACCTGTTGCGCGGTCCGCGCGGCACCCAGGTGCGCGTCACGGTGAAGCGCGAAGGCGCCCCGGATTATATTTCGGCGGAAGTCACGCGCGGCGAAATCGAGACCAGCATCGTAGACGAATTCTGGGTGAAGCCCAATATCGCCTTCCTGCGCCTGGATAGCTTCGAAGCGCAGAACGTGGCTCACGATGTTGAAGCCGACATGCGCAAACTCGGCGAGCAGAATGTCAACGGTTTGATTCTGGATCTCCGCGGCAATCCCGGCGGCCTGGTAAATGAAGCCGTAGCCGTGGCGGGCCGCTTCCTGCGCGATGGCCAGATTGTGGTCTCTCACCACGGCCGCGCCGAACAGGAACAGGTCTTCCGCGCACACGCGGTGGCGGCCGCCCAGAAGTATCCCATGGTGGTGCTGGTGGATGGCGGATCGGCGTCGGCTTCCGAGATTGTCTCCGGCGCGCTGCAGGATCACGACCGCGCGTGGATCATGGGTTCGACCACTTTCGGAAAGGGCCTGGTGCAGGCGCAATTTCCCTTGCAGGAAGGCGCCCTGCTGCTGACCATCGCCCACTACTACACGCCCAGCGGCCGCTTGATCCAGCGCGATTACAGCAACCAGTCGTTCTTCGATTACTACTACGCCAAGCACAACGATACGCCCGATCCGGGCGCCGAAATCAAAGCCACCGACGCCGGCCGCAAAGTCTACGGCGGCGGAGGCATCACACCCGATGAAAAGTACGCAGCCCCGCGCCTGACCCTGCTCCAGCGGCGTCTGTCGCACGTCTACACGCTGGTCATGTACCACTATGGCAACGTGTTCTTCTCCGGCCAGAAACCGGCGCTACCCACCGGCTGGCAGCCCACCGATGCCGATCTGGCGAAGTTCGAAACGTGGCTGAAGACGCAGCCGAGCGTTCCCTTTACCGATGCCGAGTTCCAGGCGAATAAGGAATTCATCCGCGGCGAACTGCGCTATGAGCTGTACTTCCGGGCCTTCGATAAGCAGACCGCCGATCGGGCCATGTGGATGGACGATCCGGAGATCAAGAAAGGCATCGAAAGCCTTCCCAAGGCGCAAGCCCTGGTGCAGCAGGTGCAAAAAGTAATGGCCCAGCGCGAAGCTCCGCGCGGCTGATGCGCTGGCTTCTGCTGGCGGCTCTGGCTGTGCCTCTGGCGGCCCAGCCGAATTACGAAATTTACGCCATCCGCTACGCCACCATTCCCGGCTTCCAGGTTTCCCAACTGGTGGCCGGGGCAGACCCCTCACGCAAACTCGATATCGCCATGATGGTGTGGCTGGTGCGCGCGCCGGGCCGCAACATCCTGGTGGATTCCGGCTTCTATCGCGACCAGTTCTTCAAACAGTGGCATGTCACCGATTTCGTCAAGCCGTCGGAAGCCATCGCGCGTCTGGGGTTGAAGCCGGAAGACATCACCGACGTCATCATCAGCCATATGCACTGGGACCATGCCGATGGCCTCGACTTGTTTCCCAAGGCGAAGATCTGGGTGCAGAAGGACGAACTGGAATACTACGCCGGCGAAGCCTGGCAATCCCGCCGCACGCACGGCGGCATCGATCCCGACGACGTGCTGGCTGCGGTGAAACTGAACATGCAGGGACGCGTGGGACTGGTTCACGGCGATGCGCAGGAGATCCTGCCCGGCATTTCCTGTTACCTCGGTGGCAAGCATACCTATGCTTCGCAGTTCGTCACGGTCCACACCGCGGCCGGCACCGTAGTGCTGGCCAGCGACAATATGTACCTGTACGAGAACCTGGACAAGCACGTGCCCATCGCCGCGACGCTCGACGCCGAAAGCAATCTGAAGGCGCAGGACCGCATGAGGCAACTGGCCGCCAGGCCCGAGTGGATCATCCCCGGCCACGATCCCGCGGTCATGACCCGTTTCCCCAACCCCAGCCCCGGCGTCGCCAGGATCCAGTAGCGATTTTTCATTCGTAGCGGAGGGCGGAAGCGGGGTCGATGCGCAGGGCCCTGCGCGCCGGAGCGATGGAGGCGATCAGCGCGACCGCGGCAAAAATCAGCAGGCCGGTGCCGAATCCTGCGAAGTCGAACGGGAGGAACCCGTACAGGAGATTGCGGATGATCTTGGCTACCCCGAACGCCAGGACAGTGCCGCCCGCGACGCCCATTCCGAACGGCATCAGGAACTGGCCGATGACACACGCCAGCACGTCGGCGCGCCGCGCGCCGAGCGCCATCCGCACGCCGATTTCGCGCGTGCGCTGCGCCACCGTGAAGGCCAACAAACCGAAAATGCCGAGCATCGCCATCAGGCTCGCGATGGCGGCGAGCGAGCCCACGACCCGCACCATCTTTTCCATGGAATCCAGCCGCTGATCCACCAGGCTCTGCATGGTGAACACCTGCGGCGAGAGTGCCGGGCGGCTGACCGCCGATCGAAGCGTGCTCGCCAGCGCCGCCGGCGCGCCGGCGGTACGCACCAGAAACGTCGCCATGAAGCCTGCGCGATCGGCGAACGGCACGTAAACTTCGGCGGATTCTGGAAACTGGAGCGCGTTCACACCGCTGTCTTTGACCACTCCCGTGACGGTCCGCTCATGCGGTCCCAGGGCGAGGGTCTTTCCCAAAGCCTGCTCCCCGGGCCACAGGCGTCGCGCGGCCGATTCGCTAAGCACGACGGCGTCCGGCTCGGCGGCGCCGAATATCCGGCCCTGCAGCACCTCGATCCGCATCGTTGCGAAATATGCCGCGTCCACATCGCTGATGTAGAGCGATTGGCCGCTCACCCGCTGTACCCACGGGCGGCGCAACGGCGGATGCCCGACAATCGAGACGCCCTCCACGGCCGGAATCTGGCGCAGCCGGGCGGCCATCTCGCGAGCCCAATCGGCGTTCTGCGACGGCTTGTCGTGATTGAGGTACAAAGACGGGTCCACCAGAGCCAGCTTCGAAAAATCGAACACGGCGTCGCTCCGGAAACTGTGCGCGACCGACCGCGTCAGAAAACTGCTGAGAATGAGCAGAACGCAGCTTGCGGCCACCTGGACGGACACCAGGATCTTGCGGGCGATGGTGGCACTGTGCCCTTGCTTTACAATCTGCAGCGCCGGCGCCAGGCCGAAGGCCAGCGTCGCTCCAACTCCCAGCCCGGCGGATGCCAGCACAATTCGCCAGTCGGTGATGATCCGCAGGTGCGACGGAGCGCCGGTCAACTTGAGCAGGAGCCGCGCGGCCATTCGTCCTACGAAGAGAGCGCTTACCGAGCCGATCGCCGCGAGCAGCAGGTTTTCGGTCATCAACTGGCGGACCAGGCGCCACCGGCCGGCGCCGATCGCCAGGCGAATCTCGATCTCCCGGCGCCGCGCCATACCGCGCGCGAGCAGCATGTTGCCCAGATTCGCACAGGCGGAAAACAGAACCATCAGCACCAGCAGAACGCAAGTGCCCAGCAGCAGCAACCCGGCCGGTGTGGAGTTGGGCGGCGCCTCGGGAGGCTCTGCTTTCATCCATTCGCCGTCCTCGATGGCCTGCGGCTGCTCGCGGTGTAATTCGGCCGTCAGCGCACGAAACTGCTCTTCGGCCGAATGCATCGATACGCCCGGTTTGAGCCTGCCGGTCATGGTGGCGCGGCGCGCTTCCAAGTCGGATGGCAGGCTTCTATCGCCCGTAAGGTACGAATATTGCGCCGTGGGCAGCCACATGTATGTGTTCTGCGAGATCAGGCCGCCGAAATCCGCCGGCACGACGCCTACAACCTGCACGGGCTTGTCGTTCAGCCGGATGATCTGGTTCACGATGCGCGGATCGGCGCCGAAACGATTCCGCCAGTAGTCGTAGCCGAGCACGGCCACGGGAGCGGCGCCGGGCTGATCGTCGCGTTCGCTCAGCAGACGTCCGTAGAGGGGCGCGGTGCCCAGGTCCTCGAAAAAGTTGCCGCTCACCAGCACGCAGCGCAGGTCTACCGGGTCCCCGGAATAATAGATTCCCGGCAGCCCCATCTCGGCGATCACCGCGGAGAGCACGGTATTGTGGCGCCGGTAGAAGTCGATCTCGGGGAAAGAGAACGCGGGTTCCTTGCGATCATGCGTGACGCGGAAGAACCGGCACAGCGAATCGACGTCGCGCACATTCAGCCGGTGCAGAAATGCGTTGAACACATGCACCTCGGCGAGGTTTACGCCGATGCCCAGCGAAAGGACGGCGATCGCCGTCAGGGTGAAGCCGGGGGAGCGGAGCAGGGCACGGGCGCCGTAGCGCAAATCCTGACGGAGTTGGTCGAGCCACGCGAAGCCCCACTGGTCCGCGGCCTCTTCCTGCAAGCGCAGCGTGCTGCCGAAATGGCGGCGGCGCTCCGCGGGCATCATCTCCTGGTGCGCCGCCATTTCGTCGGCCAGTTCCCGCTCGATTCTCCGGCGATGCAGCAGCGCCGAAACGCGCCGAAAGAGTTTGCGCATGTCAGGCAGTCCTCAAGATAGTCTGGATGGCGATGGTGGCGCGCTCGTAATCCTCCATCTCCTTTTTGAGCTGTTTGAGGCCGTCGCGCGTCAACGTGTAGAAGCGGACTTTGCGCCCGGTCTCCGAAACGCCCTCTTCGGCTTTCACCCAGCCTTCCAGCAGCATGCGCTGCAGCGTGGGGTACAGCGAGCCTTCTTCGGCTTCCAGCACCGAATCGGAGAGCGCGCGGATTCGTTGCGCGATGGCGTAACCGTGGAGGGGGCCCGAACGGAGCACGCGCAACACCAGCATGGCGAGCGCTCCTGGAGGCATAGGAAGCCTAGGCATGGACTACTTATATATGCTCAGGCTGCCCGTTGTCAACTGCCCCTTACGGGTTCATGTTCCAGATATCCACGTGCCACTTCCACCGGCCGTCTTCTTTCTTCCAAACCACAACATACTTGGCGGTCGCCGCCGGAGCATCGCCGGCAAAGCGCAAAGTGGCGCGCCCAATCTCCCACCCGGTATCGCCCTGCGGTTCGAAGTCCACCGTCTCCAGCGTCACCGAAGTCACATTGGCCCAAACCTCTTCTACGACTCGTTTCCAGAAGCCTTTGATGTTTTCGCGGCCGCTCATCATCTCGCCGCCGGGCGGCAGGATGCGGGCGTCCGCGGTGTACACGTTGTCCAGCGCGTCGTAATTGCGTTTGGCCACCACCTCCTGTTCGAACAGGCGGTTGGCGGCCTGAATGTCTTGCGCGGTTGCAGGACTCATGGAGGACCTCCTTATTTTCCCGGGATGCGATCGCGGTACTGCTGCCAGCTAGCCACGATGTTGGTGACCACCTTGTTGCCAACGCGCCAGGCTGCTTCCAGCGCGGGCAGGTATCCAGTATACTTTCCGATTTTGTTTTGTGCCAGGCTTTCCGCGGCGGTCCTCCCCGGACGGGGCTGATCGTAATCGGCGGCGGCGCGCAGCACCAGGACGCGGTTCAGGTCCACGCGCCCGGCATGCGCCAGGAGGGTCAGCGATTGCAGCGTGCCGGTGTCTTCCATGGCCGTGGTCACGTAGTTGCCCCGTCCGGCGGTGTGGTAGCTGACCCAGTCGTTGGCCCACTGGTTCAGCAGTTTGCCGTGCCAGAAGGTCGAAGCCGCCAGTTGGTCGCCTTTCAGCACGAAGGGCGGCCGCTGCGCGTTCGGCTCGGGATACAGTTTGCGCTCCTGCCGCATGGCTTCGGTATCCATCAGCGGCACGGTGCGGGTCAGGCCGAAAGCCCAGTTCACCAGCGCCGCATTGAGATGATAAACCTGCCCATCGGTGATCGGCCCCAGGGGCTGTTCGTACGGCACCGAGCGGCGCAAGGGCACGTAACCGGTCTTCCAGCCGGGCGGAATCTCGCGGGCGTCGATTTCGTGGGCCAGGTCGCCATCCACCACCCACTCGGCCCACGCCACCGATCCGAGCGACGCGTCGGCGGGATCGACTCCGGCAATTCCCGCCACCAGCCAGTAGGCCCGGCGGAAGTCGAAGCGCGGGTCCAGCCCCAGGGCCATAATACTGGCGGCGGCCTTGGTGTTGCCCACACCGGTGACCATGCCGAGCACGCCATCCTGATTCATCCTCAGGTTGTGATCGCCCGCGGGGAAGGGAAGCACGCGGTCCAGCTTGTTTCGCTCCACCCAGAACTGAAATTCGCCGGGCTCATCGCCGGTATCGGCGCCGCGCTCGAACATGGTGACCACCACCACCTTCACGGGGATGGGCTTGACGCGAGAACAGCCGGTACCCGCCAGAGCGGCGAGCCAAAGCCAGGCGAGTGGACGCATTCCGCTATGGTAGCGAAGGCAGCGCCCGCGGACGTTCACATTAGGACGTATGAGGGAGGTTCTCCCGATTGCGAGGGCCGCTGAGGGAATGATAACGTCGCTCCCAGGAGGAGAGGAATGCCAAGGAAGCCACGCAAGGTCATCAAAGGTGTCGATGTCATTTACCGCCGCCACGCCACGGGAGCGCTGATGGTGCGCGACAAATTCGGACACCGCGCCGCCGTGATCCTGCGCAATGGAGACGTGGGGACGATTCAGTTTTATGGAGGCATGCCGTGGTACGGGCGGGTGGTATTCAATCTCGACCGTCAACAGAGGTTTGCGGGAGGGGCCCGCTCCCAGGACGTGCTGGCGCAGGTGTTCTCCAACAAGACCAAGGTGGGAGCGGCTTTGTGGTACCCGCTTCCGGCGCAACGGAAGAAATCGCGGCGGACGGCCAACCAGGGAATGGCTCCGGCCATGAACCTTTTGGGATGTCCCGGAAATGGGGCAACCGCCTATGCGAACTGGCTGGGTTACACCGACGGCGCGTACGAATGGTGCCACCTCATCGCGCATGCCATGGGCGGTCAGGACAATGCGTTGAATGTGGTAGCGGGTCGGAACTATAACAATACCGAACAGCTTGCCATCGAAAATGCGCTGTCGCAGTACCGGGCGGAAGATCTGTTCGAGGTCTGTGTGCAGGCGGCGGTGATGAATAACGGGAACGCTAAGCACCTGGGAGACGTGATCCGTTATTCGCTCCGCAATAAGCACGGCGGTTCTTCCACGGCGGTATACCTGGACTGCCGGCCGACCCGGCAGCCCAGCGCCATCCACCAGTACACCCTGATCGGCACCCTGTCGCGCTGGATGAATCAGCAGATCAAGCAGTATTGCAATGACTTTAAACCGTCCGCCACGGACCAGAAAACCGTGAAGAGATATCTCAAGGACAACGATTACCTGGACGAAGACGAGTACTGAGCCCGGCCGCGCGCCGGCCGGCTCACGCGGCCTTTTCCCGCGGAAGGCGGCGCGACCGCACGAAATAGGCCGCGCCAGCCAGCACCAGCAGAATCGAAATCCACTGGGAAGTGTCCAGGGGGCCGCCCCAGAGGTTTCCCTGCTCGTGATACCGGAAGAACTCCACGATGAAGCGGGCCGTCGAGTAGAGAATCAAATACAGGCTGATGATGGCGCCCGGCCGGTGGGCTTTGTGAATGCGCCAGTACAGAATGCCGAAGATGCAGAACTCGGCGAAGGATTCGTAGAGTTGCGTCGGGTGGAGCGGCACATTCAGCGGCACGCCCACCAGGTCCTTCGCCACGGGATTGGTGAACGTGACCGCCCACGGCACGCTGGTGCGGACGCCCCAGCAGCATCCCGCGGAGAAACAGCCCAGGCGGCCGATGCCGTGGCCCAGGGCGATAGCGGGCGCGAACACGTCGGCCGTCTTCCACAGCGGCAGGCGCGTGCGGCGCATGTACCACCAGGAGACCGCCAGCGCGGCGATGAGTCCGCCATAGAACACGCCGCCGGCCTGCAGCGTAGACAACGAAAAAATCTCGCCGGAGTGCTGCATGTAATACGGCAGGTCCACCAGGATCATCATCACCTTGGCGCCGGCGATGGCGGCCAGGGCGCAATAGATCCCCAGGTTGGTGACCGCATCGCTGTTCAGACCCGCGCGTGTGGCCAGCCGTCCGGCCATCCACAGGGCCACCAGGAAGGCGATCGCCACCAGCGCGCCATAGGTGGGGAAATAAGAAAGATGAAAAATTTCAGGGTACATTTGCCGCCTGCCTACGGGGCTTCATTTGCGCCACGAGCAGCACGATACTGCCGATTACGATGGCCGAATCCGCAACATTAAACGTGGGCCACGGATAGGAGCCCAGGTAAACCTGCAGGAAATCGGTCACCCGGCCGTAAACCATGCGGTCGAACACATTGCCCGCCGCGCCGCCCAATACCAGCGTGAGGGCCCACAGCGAAGGCCGGTCCAGCCGCTGCGGATTCCACAGGATGATGCTCACCGCTACCACCGCGATTGCCGAAACCAGCACCAGCAGCGCCGTGCGCCACTCGAAGGTGGAATCGTTGAAGATGCCGAACGCCACACCGCGGTTTTCCGAACGGACGATTTCGAACAAGCCCGGAATCACGCGGTGCACGTCCGTATCGGAGACGTGCGATTCGATCAGCCACTTCGTGAGGCGGTCCAGCGCGAACACCGCCGCGGCTGCGCCGTACGCTTTCATCCGCAGATCAGCCATTCAATGTCTCGTCCACCGCGCCGGCGCAGCTTCCGCAAATGGTGGGGAAGCGCGGGTCGGAACCGACGTCGGTAGTGTACTTCCAGCAGCGCTCGCATTTGGTGCCTTCGGCGCGTTCCACCTGGATGGACAACGCGTCCCCCTGTCCGGGCTCCAGATCCACCTGCGAAACAATGAACAGCCCGGGCAGTTCCCCGGCGTGCTGCTCGAGCAGCGGGTACAGATCGCCATTGGCCGAAAGACGGACGCGCGCTTCCAGCGGCGCGCCGATCAGCTTTTCGTTGCGGGCCGTCTCCAGGCTCTTCAGAACATCGCCCCTCACTTCCATGAGACGGTCCCAATTGGCCAGGCGTTTCCTGGCCGGTTCGGCGATGCCCGCGGACAGCTCCTCCGGTTCCGGGAAGAACGCGGCGTGCACGCTGCCTTCGTGCCCCATGTGGCCCCACACTTCTTCGGCGGTGAAGCTCATGATCGGCGCCAGCAGCCGCACCAGCGCATCCAGCAGGCGATACAGCGCCGTCTGCGCGCTGCGCCGGGCTTTGCTGTTGGTGGCGGAGGTGTAGAGCCGGTCCTTCACCACGTCGAAATAGACCGCGCTCAAGTCCACCGTAGCGAAAGCGTAGACGGCGTGATACACCTTGTGGAACTCGAAACGTGCGATACCAGGCGCGGCACTTGGCCACCAGGTCTTCGGCGCGCAGCAGGATCCACTGGTCGAGCTCCGGCAGTTCTTCGGCGGGCACCAGGTCGGTCGCCGGATCGAAGTCCGTAAGGTTGCCCAGCATGTAGCGGAACGTGTTGCGCAGCTTGCGATAGGCGTCGGTAAGCCGCGTCTGAATGGTCTCGCACAAGCGCACGTCTTCGCTGAAATCCACCGACGCGGACCACAGCCGCAGGATCTCCGCGCCGTGATGCTTGATCACCTCTTCGGGCTCGATGGAGTTGCCCAGCGACTTGTGCATCGCCTTGCCCTCGCCATCCAGCACCCAGCCGCTCAGTGCGCAGGCGCGGTAGGGCGACCCGCCTTTCAGCCCCGTGCCCACCAGCAGCGAGCTGTGGAACCAGCCGCGATACTGGTCGCCGCCTTCGATGTACATATCGGCCGGCCAGGTGAGGCCGAAGCGCTCGTTGAGCACCGCCAGGTGGCTGGAGCCGGAATCGAACCACACGTCCAGAATGTCGCTCTCCTTGCTGAATTCCGCGCCGCCGCACTTGGCGCAGGCGATGCCGGCGGGCAGCAGTTCGGCCGCCGTGCGTTCGTACCAGACGTCCGCGCGTGTGCTCGCGGAAGAGTGCCACGATGCCGTCCAGAATCTTGCGGTCGGTCAGCGGCTCGCGGCACTTGTCGCAATAGAACACGATGATCGGCACGCCCCACACGCGCTGGCGCGAGATGCACCAGTCCGGGCGCGTGGCGATCATGTTGGAGATGCGCTCTTCGCCCCACGTGGGCATCCACTGCACGCGCTGTGATGGCATCCAGCGCGTCCTGCCGGAAATTGTTGCGCTCCATGCCGATGAACCACTGCTCGGTGGCGCGGAAGATCACCGGATGGTGGCAGCGCCAGCAGTGCGGGTAGGAGTGGCCCATCTTTTCCAGGCCCAGCAGCGCGCCGTGCGCCTTCAGAATCTCGATCACGATGCGGGTTGGCTTCCCACACCGTCTTGCCGATCAGTTCGTCGGGCAGGCGGCCGGCGGCGCCTTCGGCGTGGAAGAAGCGGCCGGCGGCGTCCACCGGGCAATACACTTCGAGGCCGTATTGCCGCCCGCTGACGTAATCCTCCTGGCCGTGCCCGGGAGCCGTGTGGACCGCGCCGGTGCCCTGTTCCAGCGTCACGTGATCGGCCAGAATGCCGAGCGAATCGCGCTCCAGGAACGGATGCCGGAAGATCGAGCCTTCCAGCGTCGCGCCCGTGGAATGTGGCCACCACCTGCGTGATCGCTCCAGCCGCATTTTTCGGCGGTCACTTTCAGCAGATCCGCCGCGACGATGTAGACATCGCCCGCCACATCCACCGCGGCGTAGTCGAACTTCGGGTTGTAGGCGATGGCCATGTTCGCCGGCATGGTCCACGGCGTGGTGGTCCAGATGAGGCCGTACACTTTGCGGCCGGCCAGCGCCGGGTGGATGCGCGCCGGGTCGCGATGGTCAGCGCGAAACGCACCCAGATGGACGGGCTGGTGTGGTTCTTGTATTCCACTTCGGCTTCGGCCAGCGCGGTGCGGTCCTGGATGCACCAGTGGACCGGCTTGAGGCCCTTGTAGACGTAGCCGCGGTCCAGGAACTCGACGAACGCGCCGGCGATCACCGACTGGTATTGCGCGCTCATCGTGAGGTACGGATCGTCCCACTGGCCGAACACGCCCAGGCGCTTGAAATCCGTGCGCTGCAGGTCGATATACTTCTCGGCGTACTTGCGGCAGGCGCGGCGGATCTCGACGGCGGACATCTGCGCCTTCTTCGCGCCCAGGTCGTTATCGACCTTGATCTCGATGGGCAGGCCGTGGCAGTCCCAGCCGGGCACGTACGGGCGAATCGAAGCCCGCCATGGTCTTCGACTTGACGATGAAGTCCTTCAGGATCTTGTTGAACGCCGTGCCCAGGTGAATGCGGCCGTTGGCGTAGGGCGGCCCGTCGTGCAGGATGTAGGTGGGACGGCCGGCGCGCGACGCACGAATGGCCGCGTACACGTTCTCCTTCTCCCACCGCGCGAGCATTTTGGGCTCGGTCGTGCGGCAGGTTGGCCTTCATGGAGAAAGCGGTTTTCGGCAGATTGATCGTCTGCTTCAAATCTACGTTGTGCGGATCCATTTTCGGGGTTAATACCATGGTAGCAGGGGCGGCAAGCCGCGACGCGGAAGGCTGGCGGCCCCAATCTGTTCTCAGTGGAAGTGTTCTCGGTGCGATCGAATGGTGCCGTGGCGCTCGCACCGGCTGCGATTCTTGGAATCGTGGCCGATTGGCCACAAAGTCGCGCCCCCGAGCCGGCCTAGTTGCCCTGCAACAGGTGTCCTGATGCAGAGACCTCGGTCATTAGTCACAAGCCGGCGAATAAGCAGAGACACCTCCCGTAACGCCGTGGTCCAGCCAGTCTCACCATAAGGCGACTACGCGGCCATCTGGAATCGACAGCGTCCGTGCAGTAGGATTATTACTAAGGCGATCATGAACTTCTCAGATCGGATCGGTGCGGCACGTCGCGTGATCCAGAAGGACTCGATGGATGAGGGCCTAAGAAATGCGCTTTGGAATGCGGCCTACGGTCGGTACTGGAACTATTACGCCGATAAACAACAGCATGCTACTTATATTAAGGAAGGACAGCTGTTGTTTGCTCTCTGGACGGAGCATTTCGGCCAGAGAGCGGATGAGTTTCCGAGTTCTTCTCCGCCGCATTACGAGCAATTAAGCGCCTCTTTGTCCCGAGCGAGTGGGCATCGGTGTATGACTTCATCGAGTTCATCGCTACTTGTGGAGTCGTCGAAGCGGGTCCGTTCATTGCAGACTGCAACAGAGCCCTGAAAAAACACGTTTCCGCCTACCGCTTTGTGGGTAGAACGGTCGGGTCGATCACTTCGGACGAGGAGATCGCGGCGGTTGAGGATGCGGCAAGTCGTGGTGGCGCGTTCGGCCCGGTCTCCCTCCACATCGAGACGGCACTCAAACGCCTGGCTGACCGCGCTAACCCGGATTACCGCAATTCGATAAAGGAGTCTATCAGTGCAGTTGAGGCTACATGTCAGATTATCACCAACGACACGGGCATCAGTCTCGGGAAGGCCCTGAAAACCCTCGACATCCATCCCGCACTTGAGAAGGGTTTCGGCGCGATCTACGGGTACACCAGCGATGCACAAGGCATCAGACACGCTTTATCACAGGAGCCGAATGTCGGTGCGGACGAAGCCAAGTTCTTTCTGGTTTCGTGCTCCGCATTCGTCAATTACTTGATCGCGAAATCAGCAACCACTGCCGGCGCTGATGACGCGAGCCGAAGTAGTTAGAAACAGCTTGACGCAAAATGCCCGTACCCCTGATCTACGGATGGCTCCGGCGCTCTCGACAGATCAGGACCGATATCACGCCTCCATCACCTGACGGCCGATTCGAGCGGTTCCCCGAGTCGGAAATTGATGCCGCCCGGAGGACACTGGACGTTCCCAGTATCTTAATTGAATAGCATAGATGCCAGCAGGGGCCGCCAGCGCCACAAAAGCCGCCCCCCGCGCGTTCTTGGTGTGTGAACGCAAGCAGCATGGCCGTACCCACCCCAATCCGGGCCGGCAACAGCGAGGCGCTGGACGCCATCTTTCGCGCCCATTACGAGCGCATTACCCGCGTCATCGGCAGGGTCATCCATGACCAGGCCCGCGCGGAGGAACTGGCCGTCGAGGTCTTTCTGAAGTGGCGTGACCAGCCGGACGGCTGGCTCTACCGCACCGCCGTGCGGAAAGCCCTGGACGAACTGCGCAGCCAGATACGCCGCAGCCGCCTCGAACGCCTTCTCGGCGCCAATCGCAAATCGCCTCCCACGCCGGAACAGTTGTACGCCGCGAACGCCGAACAGCGGCGCGTCCGCACCGTACTTGGCGCCTTGCAGCACCGGCAGGCGGAGATTCTGCTCTTGCGCAGCCAGGACTTCAGTTACCAGGAGATCGCCGCCGCGCTCGAATTGCATCCGAACTACGTGGGTAGCCTGGTCAGCCGTGCTCAGGAAGCGTTCCGAAAGGAATATCGAAAACGATATGGAAATCAATCATGAAGACGGCTGGGTGAACGAGCGGCTTGCCGCGCTGGAACCCCAGTGGAAACCCGATTTCGCCCGCGGGCGCCAGTTGTTGCACGCCGGGCTCGCCAAACCCGCGCGCACGTGGCCGTTGATGGCTGCTGCCGCTGCGATTGCCCTGTGCCTTGCCGCGCTGGCTCTACCCCAAACCCGGGCTTTCGCGCAGGAACTCTGGCAGCGAATGGTACTGCATCGCGTCGATGTGGTCAGGCTGGACCTCTCGGACATGCCCGTGCGCGCAAAACTGACCATGAGCGGCATGACACAGCCGCTCAGCGGTCTCGATGATGCCGAACGGAAAGCCGGATTCCGTCCCTCTCTGCCGGAAGCCGGGGTGCTGCCGGTGAGCCCGACCCTTTCGATGACCCCGCTGATGTCGGCGGAGCAGACCATCCACGTCGCCGACCTGGCCGCGGCGCTCCGCAAGGTGGGGGCCAACGATGTACAGGTGCCTCCTGAATGGGAGGGTGTGCAGTTGCGCGCCGGAATCGGCCCGCTGGTCGCGGCGGACTACGGGGACGATGTCCAGATCCTTCAGGCCAAACCCATAGAACTCTCCATTCCTACGGGATTTCCCTTGGAGCGTTTCGCCGAGGTCGCCTTCCGGAGCCTGGGCGTCTCGGTGTGGGAGGCCCGCGCCCTGGCGCGGAAGTTCGTCGCCAATCCCGCCTGGCTCCTCGACATTCCGCCGGATGAGCCCGTGAACATCCAGGAGGTGGCGTTGCGAACCGGTCCGGCTTTGCTGATCGAGGATTTCGACGATCGAGGCAAGGTCGAAAAGGTGACGGTCATCCGCAGCACCAGCGAGCGAATCCTGGCGATCATGGCCAAAAGCCGGCAGGTGGCCCTCAGGGTTGCCGATAGCATTCCATAGACGCCCGCTTCGTACCGCTGGGGAACATCGCGTCCCAAAATCGGACACGTGGCGGCGTTTCCCTGAGTGCTGCGACAGCCGATACGGGTTTCCATCGCAGGCAACAAACGTGCATCTCTGACGTCAATTATAGTGATGTGTGTGATGGATACTCCTGTTGTTCCGGCGCAGCCGAAGCCGTTTCGGGTGCTGGTTTGCGACGATCAGCCCGACGTGCTGGAGGCCATGCGCCTGTTGTTGAAGGGGCAGGGCTTCCAGTCCGTCACCGTGGATTCGCCGCGAGCCCTGCTGCAAGCCACCCGCACGGAGCTCATTCGACCTCGATCCTGGCCGACTTCAACTATACCCGTGACACCACCAGCGGCGCCGAGGGTTTGGACCTGCTGGCCAGCCTGGACGCTCAGGGCAATGCCACGCCCGTGGTGGTGATGACCGCCTGGGGCAGCGTGGATCTGGCCGTGGAGGCGATGCGCCGCGGCGCGTGCGATTTCATACAGAAGCCCTGGGACAATGCGCGCGTGATTTCCGTCATCCGCAAGCAGGCGGAAACCGAGCGCAAGCGGAAAAGCGAAACTGGAGATCGCCGCCAACGTGCAGCAGAAGCTCTTTCCGCAAGACCGCAGCGCAGCTTGCGGATCGATCGATTACGCGGGCGAGTGCCATCGCCGCGCGCGAAGTGGGCGGCGATTACTACGACTTCCTGGACATCGACGATCACACCATGGGCTTCGTGCTGGGCGACGTGATCGGCAAGGGTGTGCCGGCGGCGCTGCTGATGGCCAATCTGCAGGCCTGCTTTCGCAGCCAGGCTCCCGGCGTCGCTGCTGCACCCGGCCAACGTGCTGAAGACCGTGAACCGCCACTTCTTCGACTCCACCGCGGCGGAGCGCTTCGCCACCCTGTTCTTCTGCCATCTATGATGACCGCACGCGCGGGCTGCGCTATGTGAATTGCGGGCATCTCGCGCCGCTGCTGCTGCGGATGTCCGGGCAGCTCGAGCGGTTGGGACCTACCGCCACCATGCTGGGCGCCTTTCGCGAATGGGGATGCAGCGAAGGGTCGGCGGACCTGCTCCCCGGCGACACCCTGGTGATGTACTCCGACGGCGTGACCGAGGCGGGCATCGAAGGCGGCCATGAATACGGCGAAGAGCGGCTCATCGCCAAGATGCGCGAACATCAGTGGGAGCCGGCCGGGCGCATGGTAAAGGCCATTCAGGAAGACGTGGCGCAGTTCAGCCCCGGCGCGCGCGGCGACGATGTGACGGTGGTGGCCGTGCGTGGCGTTTAGACGCTTGTGCGCGTTCGGGTGGCTTGCCTCGCTCGCCGCCGGGCAGGTGCTCACCTCGCAGTATGACAATGCGCGCACCGGCTCCACGCTCCACGAGACCATCCTCACTCCCGCCAATGTGAATGCCGGCCAGTTCGGCAAAATCTTCTCGTTCCAGTCGATGGGGACGTGTATGCCCAGCCTTTGTACGTGCCGCTGGTGCCCGTGCCCGGCAAAGGCACGCACGACGTCATCTTCATCGCCACCGAACACAACAGCGTGTACGCCTTCGATGTCGCGGCGCAGCCCGCCGCCCCTCTCTGGCGCGTGAATTTTCCCGGCGGTACCGTGCCGGCCACTTACACCGGCTGCCGCTTCATCGCGCCGGAAATCGGCATCACGCCCACGCCGGCAATCGATATCGCCACCGGCACCCTCTACGTTCTGGCGCGCACTCGGGAAGGCGGCCGGTTCGTGCAGAGGCTGCATGCGCTGGCGATTACCACCGGCGTCGAGAAGTTTGGCGGGCCGGTCGAGATTCCGGCCTCCGGCGGCTTCGACCCGCTCCGCGAATTGCCCCGTGCCGGCCTGCTGCTGGTGAATCGCAGTGTGGTGATCGCCTGGGGCTCGTCGTGCGACGCGGGTCCGTACCATGGCTGGGTGATGTCGTACGACGCGCAGACCCTGGCGCGCAAGGCGGTGCTCAACACGTCGCCCCAGGCGGGCGAGAGCGGCATCTGGCAGGCCGACATGGCTCCGGCGGCCGATGAGGACGGCAATATCTATGTCGCCACCGGCAATGGCCGCTTCACCGCGGCACAGGGCGGACGCGATTACGGCGACAGCCTGCTGAAACTGGACGCCGCCCTACAGGTACGCGACTTCTTCACGCCCTTCAACGAGCATGAACTGAATGCCGATGACGAAGACCTGGGGTCGGGCGGACCGTTGGTGCTGCCCAAGCAACCGGGCGCTCATCCGCGCCTGGTGCTGATCGGTGGCAAGGATGGCGCAATGTACGTGATCGATCGCGACCGCATGGGCGGATATCAAGCCGGCGACGATTCCCATGCCGTGCAGCGCATTCGCTTCCGCGGCGGCATCTATTCCGCCCCGGCGTATTGGAACGGTCACGTGTTCTACCTGGCGACGGGCGACTATCTCAGCGATTTTCCGCTTGCGGGCGGCCAACTCGGCAAACCCAGACTGGGCGCGAAACGATTTGGAAATCCCGGTGCGACGCCGGCCGTCTCTTCCAACGTAACGCGCAACGGAATCGTTTGGCTCATCGAGACGAAAACATGGAACGGCGCCGACCGCCCCGCCGTGCTGCACGCCTACGACGCGGCGGACGTGGAACGCGAGCTCTACAACTCCGAAATGAATAGCGCCCGCGACCGCGCCGGCAAGACCCTCCGCTTCACCATCCCCACCGTGATAGGCGGCCGGGTGTATGTGGACGCCAAGGGCGAAGTGGACGTCTACAGCCTTCTGCCCGCGGGGCGATAACGGCGGATCATTGGGGACTGGCTTCCTGGCCGGCGGCCAAATGATACCACTCCACGCCCGGCGCCCATCGCGGTTGAAAGCCTTTCCATGTCTGATTGCCCGCCGGCGATTTCACGGGAAGTGCCAGGTACTCGCGGCGGGATGCGTCCCCTTTGAGGTAGAGATCCAGAAACGCCGTGATGAAATGCTGATTGATCGCGGCGATCCGGTCCTTCCGCCAAACCGGCTCATCGAAGAACGCCCGCGTTGTGAAATTGCCGAGAGCTTCCGGCGGCGGCGGATTGCCTCCCACGTTGTGGCGCGCATTTTCGAACACCAACAGATACCGCTCCGAATTCACCGCGCCGTCAAAGGCTTTGCGCGTTCCCTGCTCGAAACCCGAAACGTCGTCCTGGTCTCCCGCAATGAATAACGATGGGATGCGAATGCCGGCAAGTCCCTGAGCATCCCAGTTATTCTGCGGCGGTTGATTGCCCCATGGTGCGATTGCCACGAGCGCCTTGATCTGTTCCCGGCGGCGAGACTGGTACTCCGGGTTATCGGCGAGCCAGCGATCGAAGTAGCCGCCAGGGATTGCCCGTGCGGAGCCGCCTTGCCGGCTGTACCCGGCTCCTGCCGTGGCGAGCGCGCCATAGCCCCCCATCGAGTAACCCACCACGGCCACGCGGGAAGGATCCATGACGTCGTGAAGAAAATCTCCGGGATCGCGCGATCGATCCGCCAGCGCGTCAATAGTGAAGGTCTGATCCGCCGCCCGATTGAGCAAAGTGCTGGTAAACGCGCGCTGCTGGCCGAAAACCGAATCCGTATGATCGATCGCCGCAACCACGTAACCCTTGGACGCCAGATTCTCGGTGAGCCAGGTCATGAATGTGCGGGAGCCCGGATATCCATGGGAAACCACCACCAGCGGGAATGCCTTGCCGCTCACCGGTGGCGCATCGCGCAGTGCCTTTCCCGCAATGCGAAAACGTGTTCGGAACGCCCGCCCGTGGTGTCCCTGGCATCGCACTCTCATAGACGACGCGCTCTTCCTTCCCCGCCGGAATGGTGGCCGGATACCAGATCTCAATGGTGAGAGGTCGATCGTAGAAGGGCGCTTTGCCGGTACTCTTGTCGAAGTGGAGAATATCGGGTTGGTGCGGATTAACAAGTTCCACCGTGCGGACTCCCACCGCCCAAGGCCCGCGCGCCGCCAGTTCCGGCGCGTCCACCGGCGGTACGCTGTAGTAGCTTGCCGTCTCCTGTTGGGCCAGGCAGCAGGAGCACACGAGCAGGATGCCCAGGAATCTCATTTCCTAATAGTGACACTGAATTCAGTCTCAGTAACTGAGATCGGGGAGCCACCGGTTCGACCAGGGAGACTTGAAGAGGTTTGACCGATCCAGGGAGAGCCACAAAGAAAGGAGGCTATGTCATGCGCTGCCGATTCCCGTTGCCCGGTGGCCCCATATTCGGTACCATCGTCATAGATGGCAAGCGCGAAGAAGATCCTCGCAAGCATGCGAAAGAGCGCTAAGAACTGGCGCATTGAGGATCTTCAAATGCTCGCCAAGCACTACGGTATTGCCTACCGGCAGAACGGCACAAGCCATGTGTTTTTCACGTTCGACCCAGGGTACCTGCCAGTGCCCGCACACCGGCCCATAAAGCCGGTGTACGTGAGCAATTGTCGAACTGTGGAGCCAAGTGGCGGGCCGAAAGGACACGGAAGGATGAAAAAACAAGGGGAACTGGATCTGGACGGCTACCCATTCACGGTGCGGAAACTGGCGGCCGAAGAGGGGGGCGGCTACCTGGTGGAATTCCCGGATGTACCGCTGTGCCAGTCGGATGGCGAAACCATTGAAGAGGCGATTGCAAACGGCCGGGATGCCCTGAAAGGCAGCCTGATGTGCTATTTGCAGGACGGGAAACCACTGCCGAGGCCCAGTTCTGGCCGGGCCTACAGTGGCACATTCCGGGTGCGCATGTCGAAAACCATGCACGCACAGATTGCCGCCCGCGCGAAACAGGAAGGCATAAGCCTGAATCTGTTCGTGGTGGAGGCGGCGGCCGAAGCAGCCGGCAGGTACGAAAGTCTGGGCGGGGTTGAAACCCGCCGCCTTAAGCGGGACGCGCCGGCGAGACGCGAGAAGGTCAGAAAGACCACTCACAAAGCCATGCCCCGAAAAGGCGCCAAACGGGTGGCGTGAAATAAGGGTGCGCCAAAACTTCGATCAGATCGCGGAAACCAACCTACTCATACCGCAAAGCCACCATCGGATCGATCTTCGTGGCGCGCCGCGCGGGCACATAGCTGGCGAGTAAAGCCACGGCAAGCATGAGTGCCATGACCACCGCGAAGGTCAGCGGATCGCGGGCACTTACTCCGTACAGCATTCCCTGCAACAACCCCGTGGCGAACAGTGCGCAGCCCAGTCCCACCGCTATGCCGATTGCCGAGAGGGCCAGCCCCTGCCGCAGAATCAGCCGTAGCGCATGGCCCCGCTGCGCGCCCAGCGCCATGCGGATGCCGAGCTCCCGCGTGCGCTCCGCCACCGTATACGCGATCAGCCCGTACAGCCCGATGGCCGCCAGCAGCAGGCCCATCAATCCCAGCGCGCCCACAATGGTGGCGCTCACCTGCTGCTCGAAAACCGTCGAGCGCACCAGCAGGTTCATGCTGGTGATTTCGGTCACCGGAACGCCGGGATCGATGGCGGCGATCTCAGCCCGCACCTGCCGCGCCAGTCCGACGGGGTCCAGGCTCGTGCGCGCAATCAGGTGCATCGTCGAAAAGCGCGTCTGCGCGTAGGGCAGGTAGAAGTACAGCTCGGTGGGCTCTTCCAGGCTGTTGATGCGCGTGTCGGCCGCCACGCCCACGATGGTGCGCTCCGTATCGGGCGGATCGCCGGACAGCCGTACGGTCTTGCCGAGCGCATCTTCGTTGGGCCAGAAGCGCCGTGCCATGGTCCGGTTGACGATCATGACGCGGGCCGCGCCGGGCTGATCGTGGTTGTCGAAGTCCCGGCCGCGCACCAGGGCAATGCCCAGCGTGCGGAAGTAGTGCAGGTCCACCGCGGTGTACTTCACGCGCTGCGGCGGGTTGGCCGCGATGGTGATATTCTGCGCCATGCCGCCGCCCGATCCGCTAAGCGGCGCGCGCAGCGCCAGGGTGGCATCCACCACGCCGGGAATGCCCGGCGCGCGTGCCATCAGCTTGCCGTAGAACGCGCGCGAGCCCGCCGGGTTATACGGCGGAGAGATTTCGGCCACCAGCACGTTGCTCCGCGTGAACCCCGGGTCCAGATTCATGCAGTAGGTGAATGTCCGTACCAGCAGGCCCGCGCCGGACAGCAGCACGATCGAGAGGACCATCTGGGCTACCACCAGCACGCGGCGGGAATACGCGCGGCGCGCCGTACGCGGAACCGTCGCCGCCGTCCGCATCGCCGGAGCCAGCCCGAAAACGAAGATAGTGATCAGCGATGCCGCCAGCGTAAACGCGAGCACACGCGTGTCCAGCCGGAACTGAAAACGCAGGTAACTCGCCGCGGGCGGAATGATGACCGCGGGCAGCAGAGAAATGAGCACGCGGGCCAGCAGCAGTCCGGCGCCCGCGCCCATGGCGCCGATGAGGCCGCTTTCGGCCATCAACTGGGAGACCAGGCGCCTCCGCGACGCGCCCAACGCCACCCGGACGCCCATCTCATAGGTGCGGCTGCCGGCGCGCGCCAGCAGCAGTCCAGCCACATTCGCGCATGCGATCAACAGCACCAGTGCCACGATGCCCATCAGCAGGTAAGGCAGTTTGTACCGGTGCAGCCGTTCGGAGTCCGTGAGTAGCAGCGCGCGGCAGCCCTTGTTGAATTTCGGCCAGGCCTGCTCCATCTGCGCGGAGATGGCGGTGAGTTCGCTGCGCGCGGTTTCCAGCGTCACGCCGGGGCGCAGGCGTCCCATCACGGTGGAACTGCGGTAAGAGCGCTCGGCGGCTTCGGCCCCGCTCGGGTCCCATGAGCTCTGTGGAATCCAGACGTCGGAGTCGCGCCACATTTCCACGCCGCGGAATCCAGCCGGTGCAATGCCGATCACGGTGTACAGGCCGTTGATCCGAATCGTGCGGCCCACGATGGAAGGGTCGCCGCCGAAACGGCGCTGCCACAGGTTGTGGCTCATCACCAGCACGCGGGAACCGACGGCATCGCCCGTGTTGAAGACGCGGCCGGCTTGCGCGGCGATGCCCAGCACCTGGAAATAACTGCTGCTCACCACGTTGGATTGCACCGCGTCGGCGAATCCCGGTCCCGTCAGAATGCCGCCGCGGCGCTCCGTGGCCAGCAGGCCGCTAAAGCTCCTGGCGCGCGCCTGGTACTCCAGAAATTCCGGGAAGGAGACGGCATCCTGTGGGTCGCGCGGGCTGGCGGTGAAGAGGTACACAAGCTGTTGCGCATGGGGCACGGGCAGAGGGCGCGTCCAATACCCATCCACCAGGCTGAACACCGTCGAGTTGACGCCAATACCGAGAGCCAGGCACAACACCGCCACCGCGGTGAAGCCCGGCGCCTTCGCCAGCATGCGAGCCGCGAAGCGAAGATCTCGCAGAACGTGCGACATTCAGTTCTCCACGGGTGTGCGTTCGGCGCGGTCGATGACAATGCGGTCCACCGCCGCTTTCTGCGGCTCCAGCTTGAGCCCCAGTTGTTCCTGCAGCGCGTCCAGGAGTGAGAGGCCCGGCGGATCAACCGTGTCGTCCACCTTCCGGGTCATGGTCCAGGTGAGGCTGAAGTCGTAAGCGCCGGAGAGTCCGGTGCGGTCCACAATGGGCATCCCGAACCAGTTCATGGAGACCCACCGCGGCAGATTCTGCGCCAGGTCCGCCATGCTCGATTTCTGGCTCTGACAGGTGAGTTGCATGCCGTCGCGGGTGCAGGGCGTCCGGCGGATGCTGTCGGGCGCCGCCGGATTCAGCTTGGGCCCGTTCCTGGCTACCACCAGCGCGTAGACGGGTACGGGTTTTTGCTCGTGGTGGAGGGTCAGCTTGAATCGCTCCGTCAGCAGGTTCTGCAGCATTGCAAACATCTCGTCGCGGGTCACGCCGGGGGCGGGCTTGGCGATGATATCGAAGCCGTCGTTTTCGGTCCATGCCGGCCCGTCCACGCGGTCGTTCGACACCTGCCACGCCATCGCGACGATGAATTTCAGCGGCATGTTGTAGATGTTCAGGCGGTCGCCTTTGCCATCGGCCGCGGGCCGCTCGCCGCTGGTGTTCTTCTTGACCGAGGCCACCTCGAAAGTCTGGCCGCAAGCTGTGCCCGCAAGCAGCGCGGCCAGAGTCAGCGTCCGCAGCATGTCAGAAGCCTCCATCCTGAATCCACCGCCGCCCCGGGTTATCGTTGCGTACGGCCAGGTTCCATTTCTTGCGTGTTCCATCGGTGAGTTGCACCTCGTAGGGCACGAACCAGCCGGGATACGGGCCCGACTGGAATGGTTCGCCGATTGAAATAATCCGCAGTCCGCCCCCGTAGCGCTGATAGCTTTCGGGTACCTCGGTCGCAGGATACACCGTGAGCACGCGGTCCCAATCGCGCTGCGCCATCCCCTCCAGGAAAGTCACGGCCGCATCGCGGGCGGTCGCTGGCAGAGCCCGGTTCACCGGCATCCGGTCAGGCGGCACATCGGAGATCACCTTATCGGGCAGCGCCACCGTGAACAGTTCCGGCGCAATCGATTCGTTGTAGCGGATTTCGGTGATCTCGAAAACCACCGTATCTTTGCCGCCATCGTGCACCATCACCTGCAGGCCGGTGAGTCGGCCGGTTGCGACGTCGAACTCATAAACCCGGGTATGGTCGGATTCGGCGACGGAAGTGTTGCGGGTCCAATCGCTGGCAGACTCGCCTTGCGCCTTGCGCGCGGCCGTGAGCGTAATGCGTGGCCCATCCCGGCGCACAGCGGCGCGCGATTCGCCCTTCTGCGCCGCCCGCAGTTCGGCGGAGAGCACCTCCTGGGGGTCCAGCAAGGGCCGCAGCCATTCCACGAACCCGTTATTCCGCCCGGCGCGTACCACCCGATCCGGCTTGATGAACAGCGTGGACTGCCGGCCATCCATCACCAATACACGGCCCGGGTTCTCCACCCGCCAGCGCGGCTCGGCGCCGAATTCCTTCCACATCTCCACCGGCTGGAAGTCGTACTGCGTGCCGATGAGCTCGAAGTTGTCGCCGGGGGCGGTGCGCATGCGCGCCACAATGTGTACCGAGTGAATTCCGTTCAGCGCCTGCACGGATTGCGCCAGAAGATTGGCGGCGGCGTGGTTCGTTCCCAGGCTGCCCAGGTACGGCAGCACAAAGAGAAGAGCGAGCAGAGCGGCCGCCGGCACCAGGAGTCGCGGAAAAGGCCGCTGTTGCGGTTTGCGGCGCAGTTCCGCCGCGAGCCGGCCCATGGTGCGCTGCGTGAAACCAGGCGAGGCGGAGGCGCGGTGCTTGGGCTCAATCTGCGAAAGGGCATTCAGCGTCTCTTCGAACTCGGCGGCGCAGGTGCCGCAGGCGGCGAGGTGTTCGTGCAGTTCCGCGTGATCGCCGGTATCGAACAGGTCCACCAACTGGCGGCGGGCAGATCGGCATGTCATCTTTTGGCCTCCTGGCAGAGAATGCCGCGCAGCTTTTCGACTCCGTAGCGAAAGCGCGACTTGATGGTGGGCAGGGAAACGCCGGCCGCCTCCGCGATGGCCTGGAAAGGCAGCCCCGCGAAGACCCGCAGGCGGATGGCTTCGGCCTGGCGCCGCGGCAAACGCGCAAGCAGCCCTTCGATTTCGGTCAGCGTGTCGGCCTGCGGTTCCGGGGCCGCCACGTCCATCGCGTCGCCGCGCCGTTTGCGCTGGCGAAGGAGGTCCGTGCAGCGGTTGGCGACCATGCGGTAGAGGTAGGGGCGGACGCGGGTGACGGCACTGTGCCGCGCGCGCTCCAGGTAGGCATGCACCAGCACCTCCTGGACCGCGTCTTCCGCATCCGGCAGGTTGCGCAGGCGGCACACGGCGAAGTGCACCAGTTCATCCTGTACCGCATCTACCAGGGTTTCGAATTGCGCCACGGTCTGCGGCCATGGCTCGCCCGCTTCGGCGAAAGCCGCCGGACGGCTCAGCGGCCGGTCCGGCGCGACTGCGAGTGTCCCATCCATTTCCGCTGCTATAACGATCCGCGGATGGCAAAAGATCTAAATCACTATCAGATTCTATTGTATGAAAATTGCCAGGCGCAAGAAGCTCATCGCCCGGAGGAAATCGCCCGGGCGATGGCGTCGGGGTCGAACACGCATCCTCCCCAGGTGCCGCCGCTTACGTCTTGAAGCATGGCCCAGAGGCGCGTGTCCTGGGGCAGCGCGGGGTCCGCGGCCAGGTCGGGCCGCGGCGGGCGCGCCGCCAGGATGCGGGCGCCTTCCTCAGGGCCGAATGTGACGCCGCCGGATCCCACCAGGTCCACGGAGCCGTGGAGGCGCACACGGTCGACGGTGATTTCGATCAGATCGCCCTCGCGGATCTTGCCCAACGGACCCCCCGCCAGCGCCTCCGGCGTGACGTGCCCGATGCAGGCGCCGGTGGATACGCCGCTGAAGCGCGCGTCGGTGATCACGGCCACGTGCTTGCCGAATTCCAGGTAGCGCAGGGCGCTGGTGATCTCGAAGATCTCTTCCATGCCGGAGCCCATGGGGCCGCGGCACATCAGCACCAGCACGTCGCCGGCCTGAATGCGGTCGGGGCCGGAGCTCTTGAGAGCTGCTACGGCCGTCTTTTCGGTGAGGAAGACGCGTGCGGGTCCGGTCTTGCGGTACACGCCGTCTTCGTCGACCACGGCCGGGTCGATGGCGGTGCTCTTGATGACCGAGCCGCCGGGCGCCAGGTTGCCCGCCGGGAAAGTGACTGTGGAGGTGAGGCCGCGGCGGCGGGCGCTTTCCGGATCCATGATTACGTCGCCGGGATCGACGCCGTCGCGCTCCTTCAAGGTGCGGCGGAGGGCGGCGCGGCGTTCGCTCTGCTCCCACCAGTCCAACAGCAGCGTCCAGCTTTTCGCCGGAGACGGTGAGGGCGCCGGTCTCCAGCAAGCCTGCGCGGCGCAGGTGCAGCATCACCTCGGGGACGCCGCCGGCCAGGAACACCTGGACGGTCGGATGCGACTTCGGGCCGTTGGGCAGGACGTCTACCAGCCGCGGGGTCTGCCGATTGATGCGCGTCCAATCTTCCACCGACGGGCGCCGGAGGCCGGCTGACCAGGCGATGGCGGGCAAGTGCAGAATGAGGTTGGTAGAACCGCCGAACGCCGCGTGCAGCACCATGGCGTTGTGCACCGAGGCATCGGTGAGAATCTGGCGCATGGTGATGCCGCGCTCTTCCAGGGCCAGTGCCGCGCGCGCCGAGCGGCGCGCCATATCGAGCCAGATGGGGTGGCCCGAGGGCGCCAGGGCGGAATGCGGGAGCGACATGCCGAGCGCTTCGCCGACTACCTGCGAGGTGGCGGCGGTTCCCAGAAACTGGCAGCCTCCGCCGGGCGTGGCGCAGGTGCGGCAAAGGTCGCGCGCGGCGGATTCGAGCGTGATCTCCCCGTGCGCGAAACGGGCTCCGGAGGATTGCACCTTGCCGGCGTCTTCGCCCTCTTCGGGGAGCAGGGTGACGCCGCCGGGAACCAGCACGCAGGGCAATTCGTGCATGGCGGCCAGGGCCATCATCATGGCGGGGAGTCCTTTGTCGCAGGTGGCGACCCCGAGGGCGCCGCTGCGCGTCGGCAGGGAGCGGATCAGGCGGCGGAATACGGAGGCGGCGTCGTTGCGGTAGGGCAGGGAATCGAACATCCCGGTGGTGCCCTGGCTGCGGCCGTCGCAGGGGTCGGTGCAGTACGCGGCGAAGGGGATGGCGCCCAGCGATTTGAGTTCCTTGGCGGCCGCGTCCATCAGCAGGCCGACCTCCCAATGTCCGGTATGGTAGCCGAGCGCGACAGGGGTGCCATCGGCGGCGCGGATTCCGCCGTGGGTGCTGAGGATCAGAAACTCTTTGCCGCCCAGCGTGGCCGGGTCCCAACCCATGCCGGCGTTCTGGGCCCAGCCGAAAGTGTCGCCGGAGGGGCGTTTCAGCAGCATTTCGGGCGTAATGGGAAGAGATCCGGCGGGGCCGCGGGCCTTGGAGGCAACATCGAAAAGGGAGGGGTCGGCAGAGTCCAGAATGCGGTCGAGGGGAGTGCTCACAATCCCACTATATTTGACTTGGGGCCCCCATACAGGGTATTTTGCAACTATAGGTTCCATCCGGCGCGGTAGCCAAGTGGTAAGGCAAAGGTCTGCAAAACCTTTATTCGTCGGTTCAATTCCGACCCGCGCCTCCAGAAACCCTCGTATCTGACAGAAGCCAATGAGATTGATGTTTGCGGAAAGATGCGGAGGTTTGGCGAGGGAACAACGAAAATCGTTGTCGCACTCGGACTGGATCCGGACTGAATCATTGCACGTCTCTCCCTGACTCCCGGCGGCTGAACATTCTTCCCTTCAAGGTCGGGCCGGGTATTTATCCATGGCGGCGTTCTGATGTGCCTGGCTGATGTAGACATAGCGCATCGACCGTGCGGAGGTTTGCGTGCCCGAGAATCGCTTGCAGAGCGCCGCCGCCGCCTCCGGTTACCTCGGCGAATCGACTTGCGAAGTTGTGTCTGAAGTCGTACAGCACGAACGCTAACCCAATTTTGTCCTGGACCTCTCGGTGCGCATTTTCGACGCTAATTATGTTTAGGTGGGTGCCGCTAGCTTTGATAGTTCGCTCTCCGGTGCTGTCGGCCACTTTCCACGACGGTTGGAGGAACTCGAAACCGGCCTGACCGCTAACGGTGCCCATTCTTCGTGATGCCCACTTGCCGTCAAGTGGCCGGAGGTAACCTGAATACTACGGCCCTGCCGGAAGACCGGTGCTGAAGCCCGCCAACTTCCGGATGCACCGTGATTCAGGAGTTGGGCTTCCCGATCGAGTAAACTGAATTGGTTCACTCATATGCCGCGCTCTCCAGGCGACAAACTCGGCCCATATGAAATCCTTGCGCGGCTTGGTGCCGGCGGCAGGGGCGAGTTGTACAAGGCCAACGACCCGCGCCTCGACCGCAGAGTCGCCGTCAAGACTTCCAAGACCGAGTTCAGCGAGAGATTCGAGCGCGAAGCCATCGCTGCGTTGAATTATTACCAGATCTGCCAGATTGATGTCGGGCCGGATTATCTGGTGGCCGAAACAATACGTTTTCAAGCTGAGCGACTCCCATGTTGAACCTGCGAGATGATCTGTGGATCGCGGTCGACGCCCTCAGTGCGCACAAGCTTCGGGCGGTGCTGACGGTGCTCGGCCTGACCATGGGCGTGGCTACCCTGATGACCGTGATGACGCTGGTGCAGGGCGCAAATCTGTATGTGGAGCAGAAGATCGCCAACCTGGGCACCAACGTCTTTCGCGTCGCCAAGACCCCGTTCGCGGTGGTGGATTTCACCGTCGCGGTGAAGGCGCTGAAGAACAAGAACATCGACATTTCCGACCACCGCGCGGTGGCAGAGCTGTGCCGGGCCTGCCAGGAGGTGGGTGCGTCCGCCAACGGCACGCTTTCGGTGCAGTATCAGAATAAGCAGACCGACGACACCACCATCATCGGCTACACGCCCAACATGGTGGACATCGACACGCGCACGCTGGACCTCGGCCGCTACTTCACGCCTGCCGAAGATCACCATGCGGCCTACGTGTGCATCATCGGTTCCTCCCTGGTGGATCAGTTTTTTCCGCATGACAATCCGATCGGCCACAAAATCCGCACCGGCAGTCTGGAATTCACGGTCATCGGAACGTTTCAGAAGCTCGGTTCGGTGCTCGGCCAGGATCAGGATAACTTCATCGTCATCCCGCTCAATACCTTCCTGAAGGTGCGCGGATCGCGGTCCAGCCTGACGCTCGAAATCAAGGCCGCGGGCGGCGACCAGAATTTCGCAGCGGCGCAGGACGAAGCGCGCGTCATCCTGCGATCGCGCCGTCACGATCGGCCCGGCAAAGACGACACTTTCTTCATCGGCACGTCGCAAAGTTACATCGCGCTCTGGCAGAGCATCAGCGGGTCGTTCTTCGCGGTGTTCGTGATGGTGAGTTCCATCTCCGCGGTGGTGGGCGGAATCGTCATCATGAACGTGATGCTGGTGAGCGTCACGCAGCGGACCCGCGAGATCGGCGTGCGCCGCGCGGTGGGCGCCACCAAGGGCGATATTCTGCGCCAGTTCCTGGCCGAAAGCCTGCTGCAATGCCTGATTGGCGGGGCGATCGGCATCGCTATCGGGTTCGGATGCGCGCTGGCGCTGCGCAACCTGACGTCTTTTCCGGCGTCGGTGAAGACCTGGGTGGCGATGCTGGGCGTGGTGCTCAGCTCGACCATCGGGCTCTTCTTCGGAATCTACCCGGCGCGAAAAGCGGCTAATCTCGATCCCGTGAACGCGCTGCGAACGGAGACCGGATGACCCGCCACGAGGTGCTCGAAAATCTCACGGTGGCGTTCGACACCCTGCGCGCGCGCAAGGTGCGTTCCGCCCTGACCATCCTGGGAATCGTGATCGGCGTGACTACGGTGATCGCCGTGGCCTCCATCATTGACGGCCTGAATGGCGAAATCAAGGATCGGGTGGAGCGACTGGGGTCGAACACGCTCTTCATCACGCGGTTTCCGGCGATGCAGAACACCGCCCGGCTGCCGCCGAAGATCCGCGTCCGGAAATATCTGCAAGAAGACGACGCGCATTTCATCGAAGAGACGGCCCCCGCGGTGGCGTACGCCACGGTATTCGCCAATCGGATCAACTTCAATGACCAGGTGGATGAAATCCGATACGGCGACGCGCACGTGGAGCGCTTCTTCCTGCGCGGCGTGCAGCCGCATTACATCGACGCTTTCCCGTTGTTCTCCATCGCCGAGGGGCGCTTCATTTCGCCGTACGACGAGGATCATGCGCGCGACGTTGTCGATATCGGACGATGCCATCGCGGATTCGCTTTTTCCCTCAGTGGACCCGATCGGCAAATCGGTGCGGCTGGACGGCCGCTTGTACGAAGTGATCGGCGTCTTCGAGCCCGACCAGGGACTCTTCTCCAGCTTCGGCGTGGATCAGTTCGCCTGCATTCCGATGAGCAACTTCCGCAAGAGCTTTCCCGAGATCAAAGAGCGCTTCATGGCCGTGGCCGGCAAGGACGGATTCCCGCTCAGTAGCGTGAGAGACCAGGTGGAAGAATCGCTGCGCCGCAAACGCCACGTGCCGTACAATGCGGAAAACGATTTCGAGATCACCTCGCCGGACTTCCTAAGTTCGTTGTGGAATCAGCTCACCGGCGCGATGGTCCTGCTGACCGGCATCATCAGCGGCGTGGGATTGCTGGTGGGCGGCATCGGGGTGATGAACATCATGCTGATCTCGGTGACGGAGCGGACCACCGAGATCGGGATTCGCAAGGCCATGGGCGCGCGCAAGGCGGACATCCGGGTGCAGTTTCTGCTGGAAGCGATTACGCTCTCGGGCATCGGCGGGGTGATCGGAATTCTGGTGGGCGCGCTGATCGCGCTCGCCGTGCGCACCGCACTGCCGGCCGATTCCGGCCTTCGTTTCGCCGTTGTGGATCGTGCTGGGCGTTGCGATTTCCGTCAGCGTGGGGCTGTTCTTCGGATATTATCCGGCCAACCGCGCCGCGAATCTCGATCCCATTGTCTGCCTGCGCTATGAATGATGTGCGCGGGCCGCGATGCTCCGGGTCCACAATGCATCTCGCCTTGATATTTCCTATTATCGGACACTGCTGTCCAAGACAGACAGAAATCTAGCGACCCGTGTTGCAAACGGGCGCTTTGCGTGCCCGGAACTGGAATTCTGAGATCGAGGTCTGCCGCTTCGAGTTATCAGCCTCCTGTCCAAGAGCGCTACGGTCCGAGTAAGGACTGAGTTGATTCTGGTGTCATTGTGTTGCGGGCCGGCGGCAATTCAAGCGCGCGAACTTGTTCTCAACAAGCCTTGAACCGCCTGTCCCAATCAACTCAGCTCCAGGCTAAGCTGTTCTGTCAGTGGGACAAGCGGGGGCGTGCCGAAGGGATTCTCCAGCCAGCGGCGGAGATCCCGGTAGGTGAACAGATTCAAACGCAGCATGGAAGCTAGGTTGGAGAACGACCACTTCGCCTTGGAGAGATGGTGCATCCATTTCAACAACAGCATGGCGATCAGCGCCGTCCAAATCTGAATCAGCAGTGCATTCCGGCTGGTACCCACAAAACTCTTCACCTTCAAATTCTGTTTGAGCGCCTTGAAAAACAGCTCAATCTCCCAGCGGTCCTTGTAGATGGCGGCGATAGTGGTGGGCCCGAATTGCAGGAGATTGGTCAACAGGACGATCTCCCGCTCGTTGATGGGATCCCAAACCACCACGCGCCGTACGGGATGGGGATAGTTCTTGACGGCTTTGGCGCCGGTAAAGCGGATCAGTTCATCGGCCAAGATGTTGCGCGGCAACGGTCCGATGGCGGAGTCCACCACCTCATAGGCGGCATTGTCCTTCAGGCGGGTCACGAAGAACACCCCGCGACCGTCCCACTTGCCGAATAGCGCGTAGTCGCAATAGCCCCTATCGATGGCCACGATGGAACCAGCGTTGAGTTCTAGGGACTGCGCGATGCGGACATCGCTCTTCTTGGCTTCGGTGATCAGCACGTAGGAAGGAAGGTAGTCGTCGTGGTCCAAAAGCACATGCGCCTTCACACCACCTTTGGCCCGGCGGAACTTGGCCCAGGGGAACAGGTCCAGGCACAGCGAGATTGTGGTGGAGTCCATCGACATGAGTTTATTTTTGAAACGGAACTTGGCCTTGCGGGCTCCCATGCCCTCTTGGCTTCGGAAGCGGTTCAGTGCGGTGTAGAACAGGTCTTCGAAGAGCGCCGCCGGGCGGTGTTCGTTGGCGTAGGACAAGGTGGATTTGTTGGGTGCGTTGGCAATGCCGAGATGCACGAGTTTACCTTCACTGCAAGCCAACCCGTTGCAGATCTCGCGCAGCGAATCGGCGTGCGCCAACTGGCAGAATGTCATGGACACGAACTGAGTCCAGCAGGTGAAGCCCTTGGCGGCGCGTTCGGCCTGGTGCTTCTTGACCAGGGAGCCAAACTCCGTTCGGGGGAAATGTTGCAGAAGTTGATTGAATAGACTGGCAGCCTGTAGCATGATAGTGCCCTCCTTGAGGCGAGTGATGGAACCGACATAGTGTGGCGATTCACTCACTACGTTGACAGGAGGGCATACCCAACCGCAATGCGGCAAAAGAGGCATGGCACCGTGCACGACACGGCTGCCTATCGCGGCAACCTAACTCAGGACTAACGGGTACGGCCGCTCACAGCAAAGCTGTTTTGGACACGAGTGATTATCGGACACTATTTATCGCCGCCGCTTCCCGTACGGAACCCGCGGGCCGGGGTTCGCGATGATGAAGCGCTCGCCTTCCTCGGTACTCCCGTCCGGCGAGAAGTACACGATCTGGATGACAATCGGCTCGCTTGGCTGCTCCAGCAGAAGCTGATCCTCCAGGGATTTCAGGCGCCGCGCGAGGTACTTGCCGGTCATGGTGGCTGCCTACTCGCTTCCCGCTATCCTGCCCACCAGCGAGGCCGGATCGTCTGAATAACGCATAAAAGCACGGAGGGCCTCGACTGTAAGAGGTACGTACTCCCGATCAGTCATGTGGTCGTAAACCTGGCCGTCACAGAATGCCAACCACTCCGGCGAGTGAGGCGCCAGTCGGCTCTGCCCGGTCAATCGGCCTGCTTGTTGCCAGGCTTTTGTCTCGGACGGGCGCACGAAAACAGAACGATCCCTCGTACTGCGACCGGTGTCGCTCAGGAAAATGCCGCGAGTGTGCACGACGCATACGAATCGAGGCGAGTCTGCGGGACAAGAGGGCGCATTTCGCGAGCTGCCCCAACCGTCCAGCGGCAGTCGACCTCGCTTCCTCATCTGTTGCCGCAAGCGCGATGCGCCATCAGCTTCGGGGTAATCGCGGGGGGCCGCCGGGGCGGCGACTGCCTTGCGGCTGGGCGTGTGGGGCCTTCGGCAGTTTTCGGCATCGACTGAAATGCAGCGGTATCTCTCTGGCCGTCAGTTTGGATTTTCGCGGGGGCAACCGCGGATTGCGCGGCGTTCCGTTCCGCAGCGGCGCACTTCCGACCGTATCGTCGTCGTCGGAATCCTTGGGCTCTTCCGCTTTCTCCGCCTGCCGCGCCTGCCAAGCCGACGCGAACAGCGCCAGTCGATCTTCGGATAGCGTTCGCTGCGGGAGCCTCACGTTTCCTGGAATTTGAATAGTCGCTGGGCCAGGCGCCGGAGTCTTCGGTCCGCTCCAGGATCCGGGGCGCCCGCGAAATCGTATAGCGGCCGCCCACTCGCGTGGAACGGAGGAGCAGCGGAGGAGCGCCCCAAAGAGCGTACCCTTTCCACGCCGTTGTATACTGCACCAATGACGGTGAGGATTCTCACGAGCGGTTCCTACATCATGACGCGAGTGTCGCGGACGGCATATTGGGTGCTTGTTGTTTCGAGCATACTGGCATCAGCTTTCACTGCAACGGCGCAGATCAATCCCGATCTCTATGCGGGCCTCAACTGGCGAAACGTGGGGCCTTTCCATGGCGGACGAATCTCCTCCGTCACCGGCGCCATAGGCCAACCGGGCGTGTTCTATGCCGGCACGCCGCTGGGCGGCATCTGGAAAACCACCAGCGCCGGCGTCACCTGGTTCCCCATCTTCGACCAGGAGAAGAGCGTCGATAGCGTCGGAGCCATCCAGGTGGCTCCCTCCAATCCCGATATCGTGTATGCAGGCGCCGGCGACCCCATTCAGGGCAGCCTCGGCAACGGCATGTGGAAGTCCACCGATGCCGGCAAGACCTGGCAGCACATTGGCCTCGAAGACACGGTGAAGATCACCAGCATCGTTGTCGATCCCGCCGATCCTAACCTGGTGCTTGTCTCCGCGCTCGGCGATACCACCCGCCACGGCGGCGGTGTCTACCGCTCCACCGATGGCGGGCAGACCTGGACCAACGTCCTCAAGCCCGCCGACTACGACGGCGCGCGCGATCTCCAGTACGCATACGACGACCCCAGTGTGATGCTGGCCGCCACGCAGGGAACCGGCGGCGCCGGTGGCGGTGGCGGCGGCGGCGGTCGCGGGGCGAGAAGCAAGCCGCCCCTGGTGTTCAAGTCCACGGACGAGGGCAAGACCTGGACCGAGATCAAGATTCCGCCCTTCCCGGGCCGCGTTGCGGTCGCCGTCGCCATGCACACCAAGGGCCAGCGCATGTACATCGTCGGCAATAGCCATTGAACATGGCTCGGGACTTTACCGCTCCGACGATGGTGGCGCCACCTGGCAGCACATGGCCGGGAAGACCTGCGGATCGCCAGCGGATCAGCAACGGCCAGGGCAACTTATAGCAGCGGCGTGTTCGTGGACTCGCAGAATCCGGACATTGTGTACACCATGAGCACCGCGATGTACCGCTCGACCGATGGCGGCGTCACCTTTGAGCCTTTCAAGGGCGCGCCCGGCGGTGAGGACTACCACAAGCTCTGGATTGACCCCACCAACGGCCACCGCATGCTGGTCGGCTCCGACCAGGGCGCCAGCGTCACCCTGGACGACGGCCGCACCTGGAGCCTCTGGTACACCGAGGTCATTTCGCAGATCTACCACGTAGCCACCGACAGCGCATATCCCTACCACATCATGGGTGCGCAGCAGGACACCGGCGCCGTAATGATCTCGAGCCGCGGCAACTGGGGACAGGTGAACTTCACTGACTGGAGCCCGGTGCCGTCGTCTGAATTCGGCATCGATACGACCCGATCCTAAAAATCCAAACATCATCTATGGCGTTGGATATGGTCCGGGCGGCGGCGGCAGCGGCCTCATCAAGATCGATATGACCACCGGCCAGTGGGAGAACGTCGCGCCCAACTTCGGAGCCGATGCGGACAAATACCACGCCGGCCGCGATTTCGAGAAAAAATTCGACCTCGCGTTCGATCCCGGCGCTCTCTACGTTGCCTACCAGTGCCTTCTGGTCTCGCGCGACGGCGCCCATTCCTTTACCGCCGCGAGCCCCGATCTGACCACGCCCAAGGGCAAGCCCCAGGTGGCCTGCGGCACTGCGCCGCCGGAGCCACCACCGCCCCCACAGCCTCCGCAGCCGAACCCCACGCCGCCGGGAGCGCAGGCACAACCGGAGGCGCAAGCACCGGAGGCGCGGGCGCCGGACCGGCCGCACCCTCGATCAGCGAATTCTCCATATCCAGGGTCAAACGCGGCGTCATCTGGACGGTCAGCAGCAACGGACAGATCTACAACACCATGGATCAGGGCAAAACCTGGACGAACGTCACCAACATCGCCAACGTTCCGCCCCACACCAACTTCAACACCATCGAGGCAGGCGACGACGTCAATACCGCCTTCGTCGCCGCTCGCATTGGCGCCGAGCGCGGCCAAACTTTGCCCCCCGACGAGAACCCCGACGTGCCGCTCATCTGGCGCACCACCGACGCGGGCAAGACCTGGACCAGCATCGTCAACGGCCTGCCCCGCGACGAGCGCACCGGAAGCTGGATCAACAGTCTGCGGGTCGATCCCGAGCAGCCGGGCTTGCTCTTCGCCGGATCCGAGACCACGGTGTATGTCAGCTTCGATAATGGCGATCACTGGCAGTCGCTGCGCCAGAACCTGCCCAGCACCTCCATCCGCGACCTCGAAGTCCACACCGATCACCACGAGAACGACCTGGTGATCGGCACCTACGGCCGCGGCTTCTGGGTTCTCGACGACATCACGCCACTGCGCCAGATCGCGGCCAACGCCCAGGCCATCAGCGCATCGTCCGTCTATCTCTTCAAGCCCGAGGAGGCCATTCGCGCACGCATCAACAGCAACTGGGATCAGCCCTTCTCCATCGAAGTGCCCCATGCGCCCAATGTGCCTTACGGCGCGATCGTGGATTACTACCTCAGCCACGAGCCGAGCGGGCCCATCCAACTCCAGGTCTTCGATTCGAAGGGCAATCTGGTCCGCACCATGTCCAGCACCCCGCCGCCGCCCATCGAGGGCGCGGCGTATCCCCACTACTGGCTGGCCTCTCCCGAGACTCGCGTCCTCTCGACGCATGTTGGTCTCAACCGCGTCAACTGGAACCTGCAGTATGACGACCCGCCCGCCCTGCGGCACGACCTCGAGAATCAGATGAACATGGTGGAGGGCTCCACCACCCCCGGTCCGCATGGGCCGCAGGTGATTCCCGGCGTTTATACGCTCAAGCTGACCGTAGACGGCAAGGTCTATACGCGCGACGTCACCGTCATGAACGATCCGCGCGTCGGCCAGAGTCCCGCGCTCATGGCCGCCCTGCGCACCCAGAACAAGCTCACTCTTCTTTCCGTGCAAGGGATGGAGCATAGCTTCGAAGGCCATGAGGAAGTGAATGCGGTGAAGGACCAGCTTGCAACCCTGATGAAGGGCAACCTGCCCGCCGATGTGGCCGCGCAGGCCAAAACACTTGAGGCCAGTCTGACCAAAATTGGCGGCGCCATGCCGGCCGGCGGCAGAGGCGGAGGCGGCGGGGGTGGCCGGCGTCGGCTGCCGATCCCAAGGCGCTGCAATCGTTCTTCGAACTGAACAACGCATTCAACACCATGGTCAGCATGATGCAGGTCGGCCTCGACATGGCGCCCACCCCCACCCAGATCGCCACCTGGCAGAAAGACTGCACCGACCTGAACCGTACCACGACTGCCTGGGAGGACGCCCGGAAACAGATCACCGACTTCAATGCGATGCTGGTCAAAAACAACCTGCAGGAGATGAAGGTTGCCCCCACCAAGCTCACCGTTTCGGCCTGCAGCTTTATGCCCTAACCAGCCAAGAAGGCAAAGCCTGCGCCGATACGATTCTGGATACGCAGCTTAATTCGGCAGGCTCGGAATTAGTGGTGCTGAGCGCGTGCGAGACCGGGCGCGGTGACCCTGCGGATGGCGAAGGCGTCTTCGGTTTGCGGCGCGTGATGGAAGAAGCGGGCGCGCAAGCAGTGGTGATGAGCAGTTGGAGCGTCCCAGACCGCGAGACGCAGGAACTGATGGCGCTGCGTGCCGCACGCGCAACTGGAAGAGCGCGCCGTAGTGCGCCAGCGGTACGGGAAAGACCTCCCGTACTACCGGGGTGCTTTTGTGATGGTGGGGCAGTGAGGGCGCGGCGGGGCCGACCGGCCCTACGGATCTCGCAACGTGAGAAATACAGGGGCAAAGCAATAGGCACGCACAACGATATTCGTTATTATCGATAGCTATTTCGCAGCGCCCGAGGCCGTCGCCTGCCGCCGAAAAGCCAACTTCCGGTTGGGGCGAGATCCAGGAACGACCCGACAAATAGTTATCGCTATGGTGTTATATGTCATGAGAGAAGAATCGTCATGTCCGAGCCTCGAGAAGTCTTTATAGAAAAACTGATGGCCCACATCGTGCACCTTACGATGATTCCAAAAGTCCAGGTTGAGCGTGCCGTTGCGCCGATACTCGGCTTGTTCATCGCTGAGCTACTCTCAACGAAGTGGAGCAAACGGGTGGTGATGATATGCGAGGAGTTTCCTCTTCGGAAAGCGCCGGTGAACGGCATCCAGACCTATCAGTCCACGAACATCGACTGGCTGCTTTATGACGCCAGTGATGACCAGCTGGTGTTCCTTGAACTCAAGACGGCGGATACAAGTTTCGACCCGCTGCAGGAGGATATCTATCGTCGTTTGATCAGGGATATCGGCGAGCACGACGCGTCGTCTCTCGTCAACAATATCAAGGAGATCATGTGCGCTTCGCTGGAACGAAAGAAATATGAAGAAGTCTTAAAATGTGTTCAGAACCCGTGCTACGCGAACTGCCGGAAAGCGAAGCTCGTTTATCTTGCACCCGCGGTCATGAGAGCCCGACGCCAGCCCCCCCAGAGCGACGTCGAGTGGCTGACGTTTCAGGATCTGCCGGAAGAGGTCAGCGGCGAACTCGCCGTCGAGTGGCGGATCATTCGTAGGCATCTGGTGCAATTGGACAGCATCACGCGGCATTCCAGGAACAGCACGCAGGAGGGCGGCGGTCGCAGTAGGAACTACGGGGATATCTGTGGGTTTGAAGAGTTGGTGAGATTGTGTGAGGAAAACGGGAACACGATTGTCGTGGGCTTCGAGGGTGGAACCAGAAAACTGCGCGCTGCGACACTGGATGACCTCAACAAGCAGCCAGCCTTTAAGTGGGACCAAGCCGAAGGCGGCAGGGGTTTCAAAGACCTCAGAAACTGGATTCACGGGCGGAAGTTTCTCGAAATTGTTGAGGGGCTGATGGACGACTGACCCTGTTCGAGTTCGTCTATCCTGCACGGGACTACCGTATCGTCGGCCACCTGACATAATCCAACAGGGCCGTGACATCCCGCCTCGATATCCGCCAATATCGTTAGGCATTTTTGGGCGACCCCGCTTGAGTCCACTCTACGATAAGACTCCTCGCCGCGTTAAGGCAGGGGGCTTTCGCCGGTCCACCCCTGGCAGTATACTGATTAAGACTCGGAAGTCCCAAATGAAGATTCCAGCCTTTCTGGCGCTGGCCGTCTGCGCCTTTTCTCAAACCGGCCGTCCCTCCTTCGAAGTGGCCTCCGTCAAGCCCGCCGAACTCGACCCGGCCAAACTACTCTCCGGCCAGCAGCGTATCGGCGCCACCATCGACGCCGCACGCGTCGATCTCCGCAGCCTCTCTCTCTCCGACCTGATCCGCACCGCTTACCGTGTGAAGGCCTACCAGCTCTCCGGCCCCGAGTGGATGAACACGCTCCGGTTCGACGTCGTGGCCAAACTGCCCGAGGGTGGCAAACGCGGCGAAATTCCCGAAATGCTCCAGACCCTCCTGGAGCAGCGCTTTCAGTTGAAGTTCCACCATTCCACCAAAGAGGTGCCGGGCTACGAGTTAGTGGCTGCCAAAGGCGGAGCGAGGCTGAAGGAATCTGCCTTCGACCCCTCCACTCCCGAGTCCAGCGCAATTCAGTCCAATTCCGCGCTCGATAATAAGGGCGGCGTCACCACCACCGGACCCAACGGCGTCATCAAGCAGACCACCGGCCCCAAAGGCATGCACCTCGACATCAAGGGCATGACCCTGCCGGCCCTTGGCGAGTATCTCGCCCGCCTCACCCTCAGCCCCGTCGCCAACCAAATTGACCTGAAAGGCCGCTACGATTTCGTGCTCGACCTGTCCCGCGAGGAACTCGTCGCCCTCGCCCGCGCCGACGGCGGAGCGATCGGCCCTCCCCTCCAAACCCCGGAACCCGATCCCGACGCTGTCACCCTTGCCGTCTCCCTCGACCGCATCGGTCTCAAACTCACTCCCCACAAGCAGCCCGTGGACCTCCTGGTGGTCGACCACCTCGAAAAATCGCCCACCGAGAATTGAGGTGGGACAGGATCGAAAAACCACCCAGCGTGAAACCCGGGACGGCCTTCGGCTTGACCGGCCGGTGAGATCGTCGACTTGTGTTGGAAGACGGAAGCGCCGCGAGCCGAGCGCCTACTTCGTCTCTGCGGGGTGAAACTCCTTGCCGTCTTTGATCACGGAGACAACTTTTTTCACGTTGGTAATGTCGGCCGTGGGGTCGTCACTGAGAATAACGAGGTCGGCGGCCATATTGCGGGCGATTGTTCCCCGTTCGGACGCGCGGCCTACGGCCATCGCGCTCACCTGCGTGGCAGACTGGATAGCCTCTACCGGCGTGAACCCGCATTCCTTGACAAGCAGAGCCATCTCTTCGGCCACCGCGGCTCCAGCGTCCGCCCGGCCTGAGGTCACACCCCGGCTATCGGTGCCGGCGTCGACGCGCACGCCCGCCTGATGGGCAGCCCTCGTGACCGCATAGATCCAAGGCAGCAGCCCTTTGGCCACGGCATCGGCGGAACGCGCGGCCTGCTGCTGGAAGACGCGGAGCGTGGCGTCTAGAATTGTGCCGCGCTCTTTCATATCCGCGATGAGCGCCGCGATTCTGGGATCGTCCGGGGGCACCGCTGAGAAGTCTGCCTGCGCCCTCTGGCGATAATCGGGCGGCACATGGGCTTGGGCTTGCCACACCAGATAGGCGGTGTGCGAGACCACGTCGGTGCCGGCGTCGATGACGTCAGCCGGTTTGGCCGGAAAGACAGCCGCGTGGGCCCAGACCAGCATACTCTGGCGGTGGGCCTCGGAGGCGATGGCCTTAACCATCGACACGGGCAGGTTGGCGTAGAGCTTGATGCCGGTGGCCCCGGTCCCCTTCGCTTCGGCGACGGCGAGGCGGATGTCGGTGGTCTCATCCACCGCGCGCAGCCAAGGCGCGCTGCCAACGAGCACCCCGCGAGATGCACCCGCCACGCGCGCGTCCTCGAAGAAAAAGGTGGGTCCGGCCATGAGGGCGCTGTAATAGACGTCTGCCCAACCGGGCGCGTCAAGACGCGCTTCGCGCGCGAGGTAGGCGAGAACGCGCGCGTCACCGGCCATGTCGCGGACGCCAGTGACGCCGTGGAGCAGCAACTTGGAGAGGAGGTCGCGGAGCGGGCCGATTTCGCCGCTCTGGTCGGTGATGTGGACGTGAGCGTCGATCATCCCAGGGATGACCCACTTGCCCGCCAGGTCTTCTACCTTCGTGCCATTAGGCAGGTTCCGACCGGCGGAAGGGAAGACGGCATTGATCTTCCCTGCCTGGATAAGGACGGTTTGGTCACGCTGGGGCGGCGCACCGGTTCCATCGATTATGTTGGCGTGGGTAAGCGCGATGGTCTCGGGCGGCTGAGCGGCGGCGCTGACCGCGAGAGCGAGCAGGGTGAGGGGCAATCGCATAGGACTGGAGTGTAGCACCGGCGCTTACCAGATTGACCCCGCTGCCATGCTGGGCGATACCGACTCCGGGAATATTCGCGTGGAGTACGAGCTGTTCTCGGAATCCAGTCTATGTCCAGGTTGCTACCTGGGAACGGAGAGCATCGAAGTGCCCTTCACGGTGACCGTCGGAACGGATCCCGCTGGTCTCCACGCGGTGAGCCAGCAAGCGAATCCCCGGTGGTTTACGACAGTATCCGCATCGATATGGGTTTCGGGCCGATCTGGTGGTGGAAGACAAGGTCATCGTAGAAATCAAATCGGCCGAACTGCTCGCTCCGGTCCACAAAAAGCAGCTTCTGACGTACCTCCGTCTTGCCGACAAGCGGCTTGGCTTGCTGATCAACTTCCACGTAGCGTTGATCAAGGATGGCATCACGCGAATCGTCAACTGGCTGGAAGACGATGATCACGCAAAGTCGCCAAGTCGCAAAGAGGCTTAGGCATACCTCGACGCGAGGCGAAACACTTATTATGGTTCGTCAGAAAAACTCGTGGGTTGATTCGGGCTCGGGCAATTTGCCAAGTGAGTGATAGAGCGCGAGTTCGAGGCAACGGAACGTGCGAAACCCGTAGGATTTTCTCATAGTGACTTTGGCTTTGTTGTTCAGACCCTCGACGACGCCGCTGGAAAGCAGCTTCTGAGCGCGGAAATAGTTGAGGATCAGTTCGCGGTGCTCGCGCAGTGAGCGGGCGATTTTCTTCATCGGCTCGATGCGGGAGCGCATCACCTGACGGCACCATTCGTCGAGGAACTTTCCAGCCCAGGTGGCGGAGTTGTAGTCCCAGAGTTGCTGAAAGGCTTCCTTAAGAAGATAGGCGCGGACAGTCCTCAGGTTGTAGCGGAGGAGGTCGCGTAGCCGGAAGCGCTGTTCCGTCTTCAGATTCTCTTCGCGTTTGAGCAGTAGCCAGCGTGACTTCTTCAGGACGGGTGTCCGGCCTTCCATGGCCATGCGGCGCGATTCTCCGGCGCGGACCTCATCGAGAGCCTTGTTCATCTTCGCCACGATATGGAAACGATCGAGGATATGGAGAGCCTCGGAGCACTTCTCGCGGATGACCTTCAAATAGGGCTCCCACATATCGGAACAGACGAAGACGATCTTCGAGGCCACTTCGTCACCGATCATGGTGAAGAATCCCTGAAAGGATTCGATCGTTCTTTCTTTTCCGACCCAGAGCAGGCGCGTAACGTCGAGGTCGATCTGGTAAACCAGCGTCAGGTACTTGTGGCCTTTGGCGTATTGGATTTCATCGACTCCGATGGCGTCGATCTGGCCGAGAGTGCGATGCGCCAGTCCAAAGGTGACTACATGTTCGACGGCGTCAAAAACCTTTTCCCATGAAGTATGGAATGCTTCGGCCGTTTCCTTCCACGAAAGGCGGCGCGCCCAGCGGGCCAGAAACAGCATATAGGCATTGGTCAAGGTACGCTTGCCATCGCCCCAGGGCACTTCCTCGACGACGACTGCCTCACAACGTCGGCAATCGACGCGCCGCATGGAATAAAGCAGAAAAACCAGAAAGCCCCAAAAGGGAATGAACTCGAAACGGCGTTCGGGGAGCTGATCGTATCCGGGGGCCGACTGATGGCAGCGCGAACAAACCGCCGCCGAACCTTTGCGCGGACGCACCGCAATCTCAATACTCTTATGATCGGAGCTGAAACCGGCCTGCTGGTAAACGAATCCCGGAAAGCGGTGACAGCGGTTTAGAATCGTGATGAGCTGAAGCATGAAGTGGAAGATCGTGAAAGCGAGAACTACCAAAATAACCCGGACGACCACCGCGGCGCGTCACGACCTTGAACACTATTGCCGGGATCTGAACGGCTGGCCACGCTCGTGGATGGGGCTGGAAAAGGACGTGCCGCCCGGCGAACAGTTGCTGGCCCTGTTCCGGCCTTTCCTCGAACACCTGACAAGGTCAGATCTGTCGCCGAAGACGATCCAGAAACATGTCGATAACATGTGGGCACTGGGCGGGGAGTTCATCCGCGATCTCCACAGCGATTCTTCTCTGAGAAAGAAGCCAGTGGAGTTGGTTCTTCGGCAGATGATCGAGTACGGCGGGCCCCTCCTCTATCACGGCGGCGAAGATCAGCAGAGATCCTTCGATTCCACGTGCCGCAAGTTCCAACAATTCCTTAACAAGACGGCTCGCTGAGGCTCGCTGTCACCCACAAATTCCCCCGAGGAGGCCTTATTATTACCCGTCATGGCCGCGCCATCGCCTGGATTGTGCCCGAGGTGAATCGGCGGCAAGAAGAAGTCGACAGAGCGCTGGCGAGTATTCGCGAACTTCGCAAGCGAACCGGCAAGGTCACCCTTGAGGAAATACAATCCGCACGCGAGGAAGGACGGAAATACTGATGCCGTTCGTGCTCGACGCATCGATACCAGCTTGCTGGGTATTTCAGGATGAGCAAGACGCCAGGGCGCCAGGGCCGATGCCGCTTATGCCCGAATCAAGACCGAAGAAGCGGTCGTCCCCAGTCTCTCGTGTTTGAGATCCGCAACATCCTCGTGGTGAACGAGCGTCGCAAGAGGATTACCGAGTCGGACACGGGCGTTTTCCTGCGCGATCTTGCAGGGCTGCGGATCCGAATCAATCGCGAGCCGGAGGAAGGCGCCGTCCTCAGACTAGCGCGGACCCATCGTCTGTCTGTCTACAATGCCTCGTACCTGGAACTGGCGCTCAGAGCGGCAATACCACTCGCCAACCTTGGACGGCGGACTTGCAGCCGCCTCTCGCAGGGAAGGGACCGGACTAGTCGGCAAAACCTCTATTCGCTCGCCATTCTGCCGGGAAGCCCCCGACTCACCGATCCGGTGCCACCGGCCTCCTCCATCCCGCGTCACCGCAGCGGCGGCGTGCTCGCCGGGGCGCGCCGGTGATGCGTCGCCTGTTCGTAAGCGTACGCGTATTTGATCAGCTTCGCCTCGCTCCAGGCGCGCCCGTAAATCGTCATACCCGCCGGCAGCGTGCCGCCGCGCGAGTAACCCATCGGTACATTGATCGCCGGAAACCCCGTGGTGGGCGAATAAAACTGGCTGTTGTCCCCGTGCGGCGTATTCAAATCGCCGATCAGCCGCGGCGGATTGCTCCACGTCGGATACACGAACGCGTCCAGCTTCAATTTGTCCATCGTCTGCAGCACCGCCGCGCGCACCTTCTCGCGATACGCGGTATCCGCCTGGCAAGCTGCCGACTCGGGACCATTCTCCGGCCCTTTCTCGGCATTTTCCAGCCGCCCCTGGTTCGGCGGATAATATCGCCCCGAGCGGATGATCTCCGCCAGGCTCTTCACCGGCACGCGATCGCCCTGCGCCGCAAGGTACCGGTTCAAGTCGTACTTGAACCCCATGCACGGACCCGCGCCGCGCTCCCGGCGGATACCGTCGAGCCCTTCCACCGTCGCCGGATCCACAATGGTCGCGCCCGCCCGCCGCAGATCCTCCACCGCGGCCTTGAAGATGCCTATCACTTCCGCATCGGCGGTCGGCCGCTCGTACGCCTGGCGCAGCACCCCGATCGTCGCGCCGTGCAAGCCGTTCGCGATCCAGCGCGGCCAGATAGTCCTGCGGCAAATGCGCGTTCGCCGCCGCCGTCACCGGGTCGTCCGGATCGGAGCCCACAATCACCTGGAACACCCGCGCCGCGTCTTCCACAGTCCGCGCCATCGGCCCGGCGATATCCGCCAGCAGACTCAGCGGCATCACTCCGGCGCGGCTGGTGAGTCCCATGGTCGACCGGATCCCCACCAGCGCCTGGTGCGACGAGGGGCCGCGAATCGAATTGCCCGTATCGCTCCCAAACCCCACCAGCCCCAGGCTCGCGGCCACCGATGCCGCCGTGCCGCCGCTCGATCCCGCCGTCACCCGGTCCAGCGCGTACGGATTCCGCGTGTAGCCCGGCAGAATGGAGTTCACCGTTTCGTACGGACTGAAAGCCCACTCCGCCATGTTGCTCTTCGCCAGCACAATGGCGCCCGCCTCCTTGACGCGCTTCACTTCGAACGCGTCTTTGTCCGGCAGAAAGCCCGCCAGGGCCAGCGCGCCGTCGGTGGTTTGCAAACCCTGCGTCTGGAAATTGTCTTTCACGATGATCGGCACGCAGTGCAGCGGTCCGGTCAGGCCCTCCGCGGCGAACCGGCGATCCAGTTCCCCGGCCTGCTTCTCCGCATCCGGATTCAGCACCACCAGCGAATTGATGGCCGGGCCGTTCTTGTCGTACGCCTCGATCCGCTTCAGGTATTGGCCCACCAGCGCGCGGCAGGTCAGGCGCCCCGCTTTCATGGCCTCGTGCACCTGCGCAATGGTGGCTTCTTCCACTTCGAAAGGTGCCGCGCTCTGGGCGGAGGCCAGCGCGGCAGCCATGATGAGGCAGGATGGCAGGCGGATCATCAAACCATTCTACACATCACGCCAGTTCGCCCAGTTTCGGCAGCTCCAGCACCATGTCGCCCTGCTCATCCACATAGAACGCGGGAGAGAAACGGCGACCCCAAACGATTTCGTCGTAGCGGTAGGAGTGGCGCGCCACCACCATCTGGCTGAACGTGTCGTCATACGCTTTGATCACGATCAGCAGTTCGGCCTGCTTCTGCTTGAGGTCGGCTTCGGTCAGTCCGAACAGCGGGCTTTCACTATCGATGGGATGCACAACGGTCCAGGTGAGCGGAATGAACACCAGTTGGTCCCGTTCCAGCTTGAGCTGGTTGTACTCGCGCGAGGGCTTGCCGTTCTTGGTCTCCACGGACATCAGCATCATGCGTACCTCCAGATCCATCAGGTCGTTGGTGCGGCGGTTGACCACACGGAACTGCAGGCTGCTGCCCTCCTGATACGGCGTCATCAGAATATGGTCGCTGAATCCGATGCGCGCCGAGGGCCGCGATACGCGACCGAACAGCAGCCCCGTCGCCACCGCGAAGGCCAGAACACCCACCAGCGCTTCGAACGCCGCCACCGTATTGCCCGCGAGCCCCTTGGGCGAGATGTTCCCGTACCCCACCGTACTCAGCGTGTGCGAGCTGAAGAAAAAGTCGTTCAACAGCCTCCCCACTGCGGTGGGCGCTTCGGCCCCGGCGAGCTGGTCCGGACCTATCACGAAATAAATCCCGGCGAAGACCAGGTTGGCCACGAAATATCCCAGGACCACCACGGCGAAGAACTTCATCCAACCCATGTTGATCAGGTACAGGTAAGGATGAATGTCGCGCCAGGTTGTTCCCTGGCGGTGCACGTTGAAGCTGCCGTCCTGGTTGATTACCCGCCGGAACGGCGAAAAGAACTGCTGCGTCAGGCCCGGATCGAACCTTACTTTCTGCATTTCACACCGCCTCCAGCCATCCGCGCAAAAGCTGCTCCGGGCTGCCGTTCAAATCCAGCATCTCGCGGCGCAATTCCTGATTGCTCTCCAGGTACACAGCCGCGATGCCGCTCGCCGTGGGCCGCAGTTCCAGTTTGCGATCGCGTGCCTCCAGCCGCAGCGTCGTGCCCAGCCAGGTGGCGCGAATCATGGTGCGCAACGAATGCCCCACGCGCGTGGTCTGCCGCAGCAACTCGGCGGTGTACGGCCCGTCTTTCAACTGTTCGGCGAATGGCGCCGCCGCCTTTGCGTTCGCCCGTTGAATCTCCCGGTCCCTCTGCTGGCGCTCCGCGGACTCTTTCCCCTCTTCCTGCGTTTCGAGGCTCTTTAAGTTGTTTTCGAGATTGTCTAGGAAACTCATGCCCTTCCAGTTTGCCGCAAGTTCACGATACGATGGGCGCATGACCGATCCAACGCGCGACCGCCTCACCGGACTGCGCAACGGCCTCCTGAAACTGCACAAATCGCTGATGGATTCCGAGCGCGCCCTCTACGAACGGGATGTCCAGCGCATTACCAGCACCGGCCAATACCTGGGGCTGGTGATGGACGATCCGTGGTTCGCCTGGCTCCGCGAGCTATCGCAATTCATTGTGATGATCGACGAAATGTTGGACCTCGATGAGACGCCCACGCCCCTGGATGCCGACCGCCTCATTGCCCAGGCGCGCACTCTGCTTTCGCCCGCCGAAGGCTCCAATGGTTTTGGAGGCAAGTACTACGAGCTGATGCAGCGCGACCCGGTCGCTGTGCTGGCGCATCGCGACATGATGAAGGTTTTCGGAACGCTCACGGCATGATCGCCGAACTCGCCGGAGCCGCGGCTCTGGCCGTGTGGGTGTATCTCCTGGCCGCGCGCGGCGGCTTCTGGCTCGAGTTCCTTCGCACGCCGCCGGCCCCTTCGCCGCCCACCCGCGCGCCCTCCATCGTCGCCGTCATTCCGGCGCGTAATGAAGCCCCCTCGGTGGGGCTCGCCATCGGCTCGCTGTGTCGGCAGGATTACGCCGGTCCGTTCCACATCGTTCTGGTGGACGATGGCAGCGACGATGGCACCGCCGAAGCCGCCCTCGCCGCGGCCCCCGCCGGCCTGCTGACCGTTGTGAAAGCGCCGCCCCTGCCCGCCGGCTGGAGCGGCAAGTTGTGGGCCGTGGCCCAAGGCGTACAGTGCGCCGCCGCACATTCCCCCGACCTGTTCCTGCTCACCGATGCCGATATCGTCCACCCTCCCGATGCGCTCTCCGCCCTCGCCGCGCGCGCCGAAGCGGGCTACGCCCTGGTCTCCTACATGGCCACGCTCGAATGCCGCACGCCCGCGGAGCACGCACTCGTGCCGGCCTTCGTCTTTTTCTTCTTCATGCTGTACCCGCCGGCCTGGGTCCGCGGAGACCTTCACCGTACCACCGGCGCCGCCGGTGGCTGCATGTTGATCCGCCGGAGCGTGCTTGAAAGCATCGGCGGCATCCAGTCTATTCGCGGCGCCCTCATCGACGATTGCGCGCTGGCGCAAGCCGTCCGGCGGCAAGGCTCTCGCGTGTGGCTCTCCCTCAACACCGCAACCCGCAGCATCCGCCCCTACCGGTCGTTCGGCGAGGTGGGCCGCATGATCTCCCGCACCGCGTTCACGCAACTGCGGCACTCCCCATGGCTACTGCTCGGGACTGTGCTCGCGCTCACCATCACTTACCTCGTGCCGCCGGTGCTCTCCATCGCCGGTTCCACCCGCGCCGCCGGCCTCGGCTCGCTCGCGTGGCTGCTGATGTGCTGCGCGTATCTCCCGGCCCTGCGCTTCTACCGCCGCTCGCCCTTGTGGGCGCCATTCCTCCCTCTGGTCGCTCTCTTTTACATGGGCGCGACAATCCATTCCGCGCTGGCGTGGTGGCGCGGTTCCGGTGGCGTGTGGAAGGGCCGCGTGCAGGATGCGGCGCCGCGCTGAATCTTCCCGAACGGAGCCGCGCGCATCAGCAAGCGGTGTTTTCGATACATCGGTGCGCTGCTGAAACGGTGTACCAAGGCTAAGCTGGTGAAGGGGGGTGAACTATTCCGGAGGGAAACCACGTCGCTGTTCCCTCCCGGCGCAGGCGCCTGTGGACCCGGGTCGCCGTCGCCTTACTCATCGTCCTGGCGCTTCTTCTGGTCGCCGGTAATATCGTACTGCGTCGCGCTGCCCCAATTCTTAAGGCGCGCATCGTTGAAACGCTCAGTTCCCGGTTCCACAGCCGCGTGACATTAGATCGTCTGGACGTCTCCCTTCTCCACGGTTTGGAAGTTTCCGGCAGCGGTCTGCGCATCGATCCGCCCCAAGACCTAGTCGCCGCCGGCGAAAATCAGCCGCTCATCGCCATCGCGCGATTCTCATTTCATGCCAGCCTGGCCGGGCTCTTCGTCGAACCCATGCACGTCGGCGCGGTGAAGGTGGAGGGGCTCCAGATCCACATTCCGCCGCGGGAAATGCGGCGCGGTTCGCCGGAACCCTCCGCCAAACACGCGGGCAAAATGAAAATTGTGGTGGACGAAATCGTCTGCGACAATTCCCGCCTGGTCATCGATACCTCCAAACCCGATAAAAGCCCCAAGGACTTCGAACTCAAACATATTGAATTGCACGATGTAGGGCCCGGCGCTCCCTGGCGCTACGACGCGCGCCTCACCAACGCCATCCCGCGCGGCGAGATCCATGCCGCCGGCGCATTGGGACCGTGGCAAACAGAGAGCCCGGGCGACTCCCTGGTCACCGGACACTACACCTTCGACCATGCCGACCTGAACACCATCAAAGGCATCGGCGGCACGCTCTCTTCCACCGGCAAGTTTCAAGGTCAACTGAACCGCATCGTGGTGGACGGAACCACCGAGACCCCGGACTTCTCCCTGGACACGGCCAATCGCCCTGTGCCCCTGCACACCCGCTTTCACGCCATCGTGGACGGCATCACCGGCGATACTTATCTTCAGCCGGTATCGGCTCAACTGGGTGACTCCAGCTTCACCACCAGCGGCTCGGTCATCGACACCAAAGGTGCCGGCCACACCATCCAACTGGATGTCGATGTGCCCCAGGGCCGGATTCAAGACTTCCTCGACCTCGCCGTAAGCAGCCGGCCCGCCGTCATGACCGGTATCATCGCCACCAAGGCGAAACTCCGCATTCGGCCCGGCAAGGAAAGAGTCGCGCAGAAGCTGAGCGTTGGCGGCAGCTTCACCCTGCAAAGTATTCACTTCACCAACCCCGCGGTCCAGGATAAGGTCGATATGATGAGCCTGCGCGCGCAGGGCCAGCCAAGGAAAGCCCGGCCTGGAGCCCAGGATGTAACTTCGCACATGAGCGGAACCTTCTCCCTCCAGGAAGGCGTGATTCACTTCAGTAACCTTGCGTATGTCCTGCCCGGCGCACACGTAAATCTGGACGGTGTCTACTCTCTGGATGGCGAGCAGTTCGACTTTCACGGCAAGGTCGTTACCGCGGTGCCGCTGTCTAAGATGGTTGACTCTCCCTGGCTCTCGTTCCTGCTCCGGGCGGCCCGGCCGTTCTTCGGGAAAGGCTCCGGCGCCGAAATTCCCGTGCGCATCAGCGGCACAAAGTCCGCACCAAAGTTCGGGCTCGACGTGTTGCGAGGCCGCTGATCGTTACCCGGACATAAGTCGGTTCTTGTGATAGAATTTTCCAAAAGTAAGGCGCCCCCGTGCCTCGGAGGTCAATCTTGTCTGGATATCGATCGGTTTCCTATCGCCTCGTGGGCATTCGCCCTATTGTGTGTAAGTCTGCCCTGGCCGGGCTTCGCTGCCGACATACGAAAGCCGCTGGGCGTCTACGCCCACATCGACGTCGCAGACGCCATCGGCTCGTATCCGGGCTCCGGTACGCCCACGCAGGCGCAATTGCACACCTACCTTCGCAGTCTCTACGCCAGTCTGTTAGCCGATCCGGCAATCTCCGGAATCACTTTGGGCGCCCACTGGGACCAGACTCAGCCCTCCAGCGGCAGCGATCCCAGCAGTTACAATTGGAGTTACCTCGACGACGTATTCGCTGCGGCGGCCGCGGCTCAGAAGACCGTTCAACTTATTATCACTCCCGGCGTCAATTCGCCGTCCTGGCTATTGGACCAACTCCCCTCCTGCGACCCGCTCTTTGCTACCGGCAGCGCTCCCTCCAATTGCGGAAAAGTAACCTTTGTGGGATTCCCGGAAACCCAGCGCGCGGACGGAAACGTGTTTCCGCTCCCCTGGAACAGCGTCTACCAATCCGCCTGGAGCGCGTTCCTCACCAGCCTCAACGCCAGGTACGGTTCCAACCCCGCTCTGGTCGCCGTAGCCCTCGCGGGTCCGATGGGCGCGTCAGATGAAATGATCCTCCCCACCAACGAAAACGATACTGCCCCCCAGCCTTCCGGCTTGTCTGTAGACGACACCTGGGCCGCGCTGATTCAACATTCCTTTCCTTCCAACAGCGCTTATCAGAATACGGACCAGGCCTTTATCGATGCGTGGGAACAGGCGATCGACGCTTCCGGGAAAATCTTCACTGGAGTTACGCTGTTCCTCGGCCCGGATTCGGGCAATGACTTACCCACCTTCGCCCAGTCTGTGACACCTCATCCCGATAACACGCTGTTCGCGCAGGATTGCTCGTCAAGCCCTAAGAATCAGATCATGTCCTGCGAGGCCAAGACCGAAATCCTGTCTTACTTTGTGACCGTAACCGGCGCCTATGGAAAGGGCACCCAAGTCGGCGGGATGACCGCCTCCAGTTCGGTAACCACCGGCGATATCGGCATTCCCGGCGTGAAGTTGCTCACGGCGCTGTCCCCTCCGCCGCCCGTACCATTTGTTGGCGGGGCCGAATTCGATAAGGCGGTCTCGACCCCATCCACTCTGCAGCAGCAAGGATGTCCCAATCCGAATGGCGGTTGCACCGGACTTACCGTCGAGGAGGGCGCGTACAACACGCTGACCGTGTTTTTCAGCGGTACTCCCGCGGCCTCATTCTACGGCGGAACGGTGGGCCCCGCGCCCATCCAGTACCTCGACGTCCCCCTACCCGATCTTCAGTACGCGCTTGCCAATCCCTGTCCCGCGGCGCCAAGTCCGATTCTCGGCTATATGTCCCTGCAGGATTTACTTGCGCGCGCGAGCCGCGACCTGTTCGCCATGGCTAATCAGCCGTCATCCCTTCCGCCGCCGACCTGCACCATGAGCGCGCCGGCGCCGTCAATCAGCCTGGTAGCCAACGCCGAAGGCGAGAGCCCCACCATCGCACCGAACACCTGGATCGAAATCAAAGGCGCCAACCTTGCGCCGGTGGGATTTTCGAGCCCCGACTGCGTTCCGGGGTATTGCTGGCAGTCCTCGGACTTTGTGAACAATCAAATGCCGACGTCGCTCGATAAGGTTAGCGCGACAGTCAACGGCAAGAACGCCTATGTGTACTACATCAGTCCCACGCAGATCGACGTCCTCACACCGCCCGACGCGATGAACGGACCGGTGCAGGTGGTAGTCACGAACAACGGAGCCACCGGAGCGGCGTTCACCGCCCAGGGACAGCCGCTCTCGCCCTCATGGTTCGTCTTCAACGGTGGACCCTATGTCGCCGCAACGCACGCCGATGGCAGCTACATTGGACCCCCGACGCTTTATCCCGGCGTCACCACACCCGCCAAGCCGAACGAGATCGTCATGCTGTATGCCAACGGCTTCGGACCGACCAACGTGGCCCTGCAAAGCGGATCTATCGCGCAGACCGGCATGTTGTCGCCCCTCCCGGTTGTCACCATCGGCGGAGTCCCGGCAACGGTGCAGTTCGCGGGACTGGTTTACCCGGGCGAGTATCAGTTCAACGTGGTGATTCCGGCATCCCTGGCCAATGGAGACCAGACCATCACCGCAACCTACGGTGGACAATCCACGCAGTCCGGCACGTTGATCACCGTCCACAAGTGACTACCGCTGTAGACTGGATACATGGAACGGAAGATCTTCTGGAGCACTTTCACGCTACTGGGTCTGATGGCTGATATGGTTCTTCCGCTCTGGTGGGCCCTGGGCGCAACCATTCCCATCTTTATCTTCTGCTGGTGGTTTGCGTATCGCAGCGGTTGGTTCTAAATCACTCGCCCGGCTGAGATGGGCTCGCTGATCTGGCTCCGCAACCGTAGCCGCGATCTCATCCGCAACAATCCCTATGCGGCACGCGCAGTCGAAGAACTCGCCGGCAATGTGGCCGGCACCGGCATCGTTCCAAAGACCAAGACCGGCAACATGGCTAATCGACAAGACCATCGACGCCAAATGACCGTTCTTTGCCGAAGCATGCGACACGCCGCAGCGTCTCGATTTCTACGGCATGCAGACGTTGACCGTCCGCACCATGGCCGAGAGCGGTGAAGCGGTTGTGCGGTTCCGGCCGCGGCCCGCGGATGCCGGGCTTCGCATTCCGCTCCAACTCCAGATGCTCGAAGTCGATTTTCTCGACCAGGCTCGCACCATGGGACTGGCTGCTCCCGGTGGAAAGGGCGGGTTCTCCCTTAGTTTAATTAGTCTTAAGCGGCACCCGGGTGGGTTTGCGGACGGCTTCGAGGCGTTTCTGGTGGATTTGAGGGGAAAGTCGTATATTTCGCCTAAGATAGCGGCCTCTTTCACGATTTGTTGGTTCTGCTGGAGCTGGATGCGGTTTTCTTAGAGGCTGAGCCCTGCGCGAGGGCGGCATGCGCCAACGGGGCCCAGTGCTGGTGAAGGCTCTGGCAGTGGTCTTTGTAAGGCTGCTCATCGGACGGCGCGATGACCAGGACATGGCCTGTCAGGCCATGGCGATAGGCATTGAAGGCGCGTTTGTCGCGCGGTTTGTTTTCGAGTGCCGGTTTTTCTGGTTGACATAAGATATAAGCTGGTCTCTGGCGAGCCTGGCTCGCCTGGACAGGCCTGGGGGCCTATCCTACGGGGATTTGCGTAAGTCGCTGATGGGATTGAGTAAGTGTGGTGTGACTCCCGTTCTTTCAGGTCAGGTATCCTAACCATTATGACCCGCCGGCAAGCCTTGTCGCTGCCTCTGGCCGCCTTCGGTGGCCGCGCCCAGAGTCTGAATCGCGGCATGGGCTCGCGCAATGTCAAGGCGCTGCCTCGCGGCAAGCCCTCCGGCCTGCCGTTTGACGCGCACTTCACCAACATTGCCCATGCGGCCGGTCTGCGATCCCCTATCGTCTACGGCGACATCGCCACGAACGATTACATTCTCGATTCCATGGGCTGCGGCGTCGCTTTCCTCGACTATGACAACGACGGCTGGCAGGACATCCTCCTGCTCACCGGGCGCCGCTGGAACGCCACTCCCGCGGGCGCCATCATCCGCCTTTACCACAACAACCGGGACGGCACTTTCACCGACATTAGCGAAAAATCCGGGCTGGCACGCAGCGTCTGGGCCAGCGGCGTCACCATTGCCGACTACGACAACGACGGCTACGACGACATCTTCATCACGTGCTGGGGCCAGAACATTCTCTTTCACAACAACGGCAACGGCACCTTCACCGACGTTACCGAAAAGGCCGGCCTGACGCATCCCGGCGTGCGCTTCGGTTCCGGCTGCACCTGGTTCGACTATGACCGCGACGGGCGCCTGGATCTTTTCGTGGCCCACTACATGGTGTTCAGCCGCGAGGCCCTGCCCATCCGCGGCAAGGATGCCACTTGCGTCTATCGCGGCGTGCCCGTCTACTGCCGCCCCGACGGGTTGCCCCAGGAGCGCTGCCGCCTCTACCACAACAACGGCAACGGCACCTTCACCGATGTCAGCGAAAAATCCGGCATACTGGCGGTCGCACCGGGCTATCCGCTGACCGCCGTCGCGGCCGATTTCGACGGCGATGGCTGGCCCGACCTATACGTGGCTTGCGATACCTCGCCCAGCCTGCTCCTCCGCAACAATCGCGACGGCACCTTCACCGAACAGGGCCTGGAAGCCGGCGTATCGCTCAGCGAAGACGGCCAGGCGCAGGCCGGCATGGGACTGGGCATCGGCGATTTCGATACCAGCGGCGGCCTGAGCATTCTCAAGACGCACTTTCGCGACGATACGCCCGCGCTCTATCGCAACAATGGCAAGGGCAGCTTCCGCGACGTCACCTATCGCGCGGGACTCGGCGTCGAGACCCGTTACGTGGGATGGGGCGCCGGCATAGTCGACCTGGATAACGACGGCCTGCCCGATCTGTTTTTCACTACCGGCATGGTCTACCCCGAAGTGGAGCGCAAACTCTCCGAGGTTCCCTACAAAACGCCCGACGTGATCTATCGCAACCTGGGCGCCGGCAAGTTCGAAGAATTGACTACGGAAGCCGGCCCTGGCGTCCTGGAAGCGCATTCCAGCCGCGGCGCGGCCTTCGGCGATTTCGACAACGATGGCGATATCGACATCCTCATCATGAATATGAACGAGCCGCCCTCGCTGTTGCGCAACGATATGACCGGCTCCAACCACTGGCTCAAGGTGAAACTGATCGGTGTGGAATCCAACCGCTCGGCGATCGGCGCGACGGTGATTGCCGCATACGGGGATCGCCGGCAGGCACAGGCCGTGCTGGCGCAGTCGTCATACCTTTCGGTCAATGACCGGCGTCTGCACTTCGGGCTGGGTCCGGAGACCAGGGCATCACTCGAAATCCGGTGGCCTAACGGCAGGCACGAAACTATTGCCAACGTGCCGGCCGATCGCCTGGTAACCATCAAGGAAGGATCAGGGATTCAGTAGGGGAGGGGTCTGTGCGGCGCGATTGCGAATTGCGTCCAGCAGGCCGCGCCGGATCAATCCGCTGCCCGGATAAATGAGCGCCCAGTACTTCGCCATTTTGCGCCGCGCGGTGGCGTCGCTGGCGAGGATGCGGCTCTCGGTGATCACCCGGGAGTGCCCGCTGCCCGCATCTTCGATCAGGAAATTAGCGGCGATCTTCACTGTCTCCGGCGGTGCCCAGGTGAGAAATTGTTCCGGCGTCAGACGCACTCCGGCATTGTTCCAAGGCTGGCCGGCGAGGCCGAAGACAAACTCCAGCGGCGTGTCTTCGAGCGGGAAGAGACCGGATCGCGGATCCTGGATCATCGCGACAATCGGAACGGTAGGGGCGATGCCCTGGGCGCCGGATGGCGCGCGGAGGTGGCCCATCGCAACGGAGCGAATCCGGCCCAGCGTCTGCATCAAAGGGATGTCCGAAAACGATACCTGGTTTACCGTCGCGCGCACCCGTCCGGCGGGAGCGTCTATGGTGAGTTCATGCCGCTCCGCGAAATCGTAGGTGGGCATGAATGCATCCAACCGGCTGGACGGCTGAGCGACGGTCCGTGTGTGCACCGGCCAATACCAGCCGGCCGCGAACAGCGCTGCGCCCGCGACAACTCCCGCCAGCAGGGCATAAGAGCGCCGGGAAAATCCCGACCATGCCGGTGGCACCAGAACCAAAAGGACGCCGAGCAGGAAAACGACAATCCCCGAATACGCCAGGACGCTGTGCCACTGCAGCGGCGCGACGGAATTCATCCACGTCAGCCCGCCCGCGGCAAGAGCCGCAATCGCGACTACGCGCAGGAACCGAAGACGAGTCATCAGGCCCTCCGTAGGCCCCAATTATAACGAAAACGGATTCATTTGTCTGATTTCCAGAAGGCGGTGGAACCGTCGTGTATCATGCGGACTGAAGTCCGCTTGCGTTCCCGTGGGTCGACGCCATTTCGATGGCCAAATCGCGGCGGCTTCTAACGCTCCTGCCGGGTATCGTCTACCTGTTCTGCAATCTGGCGCAAGCCAGAGCGCTCGCCGGATCTGCGTTTGCAGGTTCGGGAGAGGCGCCCGAGGCCTTGTATGCCCGCGCTTAGAATCGCCGAGGAAGTGCGCGACGCCCTGGAGGCGCGCCGGCCGGTGGTGGCGCTGAAAACCACCATCGTCACCCATGGCATGCCGTATCCCGAAAATGTGGCGACGGTGCGATGCCTGGAAGCGGAGATCCGCGCCGCCGGCGCCGTGCCGGCCACCATCCGCGTGGGCCTCCAGGATGGCGAACTCGAGTCCCTGGCTACGACGAAGGGCGTGCTGAAACTCAGCCGGAACGACTTGGCGTACGCCCTGGCCACAGGACAGCCGGGCGCCACCACGGTCGCCGCCACCATGATATGCGCGGACCTGGCCGGCATCCGCGTTTTCGCCACGGGCGGCATCGTGGGTGTGCATCACGGCGCCGAGACCACCCTGGACATTTCCGCCGACCTCGAAGAGCTTGCCCGCACGCGCGTCGCGGTAGTCTGCGCCGGCGCCAAAGCTCTGCTCGATCATCCCAGGACACTGTCGCACCAACGAATTCCCCGCCTTCTGGAGCCGGTCGAGCGGTCTGCCGGCGCCGTTGCCCATGGATTGGTGCGCAGGCTTCGGCCGCCGGTGATCTCCGCCAGCCGGGCCAGAATAAAAGGTGGCCAGGACGTCATAATAGCTACATGGGCAGTGCTGTCATCATCGTGGCGCTTCTTGGCGCTTCGCTGGCCGCGGCGCAAACCAGCGTTCCCAAAGGCCCGCCGGAGACCGTGGCGAGCGCCAAGGCGCTGGTGGATCGCGGCGTCAAGGCGATGGACGCCGGGCATACTAACGAGGCGATGGACATCTTCCGGCGCGCCGCCGCCATTGGCGATGTGGACGCCATGATGTACCTCGGGGTGAACTACGGATCCGGCCGCGGCGCGGAGCAGGACTACAATGCCGCCATGGCGTGGTTTCAGAAGGCCGCCAGCGCCGGCAATAACCAGGCCATGTGCAATATCGGCCTGCTGTACTTTCGCGGACTAGGAAGGCCCGTCAGCTATCCCGATGCCATGGGCTGGTTCCGCAGGGCCGCGACCGGCGGCAATACCGAAGCCATGTTCAACATCGGCGTTCTCTACCGCGACGGACTGGGAGTGCGGATCAATTTCGTTGAGGCGATGAAGTGGTTCAAGAAAGCGGCCGGTGAGGGCGACGATACCGCTGCAAACGCCATCGGCGTGTTGTACCAGAAGGGCCTGGGCGTTCCGGTGAATTATGACGAGGCCATGAGCTGGTATCAAAAAGCGGCCGGCGTGGGCAACGCCACTGCGATGTACAACGTGGGCGTGCTGTACGAGGGAGGACTCGGCATCCCGGCCGATCGCAACAAGGCCATCGAATGGTATCGCCAGTCCGCCGCCGCCGGTAACGAACCGGCCCGGGAGGCCTTGAAAAGTCTGGGTGCCAAGGAATGAGCCGCTAATATAACACGCGGGAGCGGATGGTCCCGGCGACCTCGTCGAGTTCCCCTTTCAGCCGTTTGGTCGCCGACACCTTCTGCGTTTCCACGTCGATCACCACGTAGCCGATACTCGAGTCGGTCTGCAGATACTGACCCGCGATGTTCACGTCGTGACGCGAAAACACCGCGTTGATGCGCGACAGTACGCCCGGCTGATTGCGATGAATGTGCAGCAGGCGATGTTTGCCGGGATGCTCCGGCAGGGAAACCTGGGGAAAATTCACCGCCGTGATGGTGGACCCGTTGTTGCTGTACTTGATCAGCTTTTCGGCCACTTCAATTCCGATGTTTTCCTGAGCCTCTTCGGTGCTGCCCCCTACATGCGGGGTCAGGATCACGTTATGGAAGTCACGCATGGGCGAAACGAAGGGGTCGCCCGCGCCCTTCGGTTCTTTGGGAAAAACATCCAGCGCCGCGCCTCCGATGTGCCGCGAGGCAAGTGCCGCGGCCAGGGCATCGATATCCACCACCTTCCCGCGCGAAGCGTTGATCACCTTCGCGCCCGGTTTCATTTGCGCCAGTTGAGCCGCGCCAATCATGCCTTCGGTTTCCGGAGTTTCCGGCACGTGCAGGGTCACCACGTCGGATTCCGCGAGCAGCTTTTCGAGCGATGGCGCGGCTCGCGCGTTGCCCAGCGCCAGCTTGGTTTCGATGTCGAAATAGGACACCTGCATGCCGACGCCCTCCGCCAGCAAACCAATCTGCGTTCCGATGTGCCCGTAGCCCACGATGCCGAGTTTCTTGCCGCGCACCTCGCGCGCCCCGGTTGCCGTCTTGAGCCACTCCCCACGATGGGCCGCCGCATTCCGTTCGGGAATGCCGCGCATAAGGAAGATGATCTCCGCCAGCACCAGTTCAGCTACGCTCCGCGTATTGGAAAACGGCGCGTTGAAGACCGGAATGCCGCGGCTGCGGGCGCATTCCAGATCCACCTGGTTGGTTCCAATGCAGAAGCAGCCGATGCCGATCAGTTTCGGCGCGCGATCCAGCACCTCGGCCGTGAGTTGCGTTGCCGACCGGATTCCCACAAAGTACGCTCCCTGCAGGGCCGCGGCCAACGCATCGGAGGCCAACGATTTCGGATGCGTCACAACGTTGGTGTATCCGTCGCGATCCAAGGCTTCACGGGCGCTCGCGTGGATGCCTTCCAGCAGCACGATTTTGATTTTGCTTTTGGCAAGTGAAGTGGTGTTCATGAAATTACAATTTTCCCCTGAAACCGCTGCTTGTCACAAACCGGCCCGGGCGCTCCTGGTCACTATCGCCGGCCGGCTGTGCATCAATCATCTGCAGTCCGCGCGCGTGCCACGCGAAGAGTATGTGGGGCAGTGGCTGCCCGAGCCGGTGGTCACCGGACCCGGCAGCGATCCCTTTGCGGCATATCGAATCGATGAATCGTTGTCCATGGCGTTCCTGGTGCTGCTGGAACGGCTGAAGCCGCTCGAGCGCGCCGTGTTTCTGCTGCGGGAAGTATTCGACTACGATTACCCCGAAATCGCCGGGGTGCTGGGCCGGAGCGAAGTCAATTGCAGGCAGGTGCTGCACCGCGCGCGGCTGCATGTCGCCGAGGTGCGCCCGCGCTTCCAGGTTTCCGCCGGGCTGCGCGATGAACTGTTCCGGCGCTTCCTGCAGGCCATCGGAGCAGGATACATCGACGGCTTGCTGGCGCTGCTCTCCGGCGATATTGTGCTGCATTCCGATGGCGGCGGCAGGGGCCCGGCGGTTCCCAATGTGCTCCGCGGCCGGGACCATGTGGCGAGAGGGATTCTGGCCGGTATGAAGATCATTCCTCAGACGTTGTCACGGCGCCTGGCACAGATCAACGGGCAGAGCGGCATACTGCAACCCCGGCCCCCGCGGTGACCGCTTTCTCCGGAGGAGCTGACGAAAGCGATGGCGAAACGCTGATCGTACGCCATCGCCAGGATCATGGCTTTGCCCCAGAGTGAGTGGCCCACCAGGCCAACCCCCTTTGGCGTTCACGGCCTTGTGGTTTCGAGATATTCCAGCGCGCCGCGCGCGCCAGTCACACCGAGGGCTTACAGCAGATCGGAAAAAAGGCGGCATCTTCTTCGCGTGAATTCGTGTCATCGTTCCTCCTTCCCTGTCGAACCGGTGATCGGTCCGGCTCGTAAATCGTCCAGAATGTAATCGGCGCCCTGCCGCCGAACGGATGCTGTAATCGTTTGTCCGGCATTCAGCTTCTTCAGGCTCTCTGTGTCGGGCACTAGAAACTCCATGGCATTTGGCGCCCTCATGGCGCGGATCAACCCCGGCACTTCATCGTGGTAGAGGGTAACCGCACCGGCATCGAGGTAAACGTGGACCACCTTGCCGTGCAGCACATAATGAGGCGGCTGAGACGTGGCCCGTGCCGAAACGGCGACAAAAGGATCGGAAAGGCCGGAGTCCGCCAGGATCGTGCGATCCGTCAGCGATCGCAGAAAGGCCAGCACGTCGTCCCTCTCCTGCGGGCTGAGATCGAACGGTTTGACGAATTCGCTCCTATTCGGATTCTCCGAGCCCACTCCGGCGTTGGGGCCAGTCTTGATAGTCCGGCCGCCGGCACTGTAATGGTCCACCGCTTCCTCCAGCGTCTTGATGCTGCCATCGTGCATATAAGGCGCGGTGACGGCGATATTGCGCAGCGTGGGCGCTTTGAATTTTCCGATGTCTTCCTCGTTGTGGGTGAATTCGTAGAGCCCCAGGTTCGGCTGAGGGTAGGAGTACTTCCCCTTCAGGTTGTAGAGGCCGGTATTGTGGAATTCCACTTCGGCAAAGCCCTTGTCGAGATAGTCTACCGTGCCGGTGAAGTTGAAACCGCCGTGACAATGAAAGCACTCCAGGCGTTCGCTGAAGAAGAGCGCCTCGCCCCGTTTGGCGGACTCAGGAATAGCGTTGGGGTCGTCGCCGTTGCGGTACCGGTCATACGGTGAGTCACCGGAAAGAATTATGCGCTCGAAGCTGGCGATGGCTTGCGTGACGGCTCGGATAGTGAACGGGTCTGCCTCCGCGGGAAACGCTGCGGCGAACAACTTGCGGTAACGCGCGTCGCTCCTGAGGCGCTGGATTAGCAGTTCCTCTTTGCCCGTCATGCCGAGCTCGATGGGGTTCTCACCGAACAGCGGCACCAGCGCCTGCGCTTCGAGCGTACGCACCAACGGATTGGCCCAGGTGAGCACGGGGGCGTACGCCACATTCACCAGGCTCATGGGTCCGCGAGGGTGAACCTGGCCAGTCGAGCCAACGCCGCGCGGGCGCCCATCGGTAAATGCCCGTTCCTGGCGGTGGCATGTGGCGCAAGCTTGAGTCTGGTTGAGGGACAGCCGCTTATCGTAGAAGAGGTAGCGGCCCAGTGCCACCTTCTCTTTGGTCATGGGATTATCGGGCGGCACGTTGGGAAGCGGAAAGCCGGGCGGGAGGTTCCACTCATAAGGCCCGAGTTTTTCCCTCTCCGCATTTCTTTGATGCAGCCGGAGCAGGCGGACATACTGGACCAGTTGCCAGCGCTGCGTCTCGTCGAGTTGGGCGCCGAACCCGGGCATGTTCTGCCCGATGCCGTTGCCGATCACCCAGAAGATTTCGCCGTCGCGCATAGACTCCATGAGGTATTCCGCAAGGTTCGTCGGACGCACCGGAAGTTTGCCGGCGATAGGAGTTCGCGCTTTGCCGTCGGTGCCGTGGCATCCGGCGCAGAGACGGTCGTACGTGGACTGCCCGGCGGCAGCCTGCGCGTCAGTCACCGGGATCGGCGATTTCAGCGGCCGCGCTTCGGGTGGCGCGGTGGAGTGTCCATGCGCATCGTGGGCGTAGCACACCGGTAGCGCGACGCAAAGCAAGAGGAACAGCGTGCGCATAGCCGATTCAGTTTCCAACTCCAGAAGGGGGCTTGGGCGCCGGTGAAGCGCCTTTCCGGAAAAACGATTGCTTGCCGGCCTGTCTTCCGGCGAACGGCAGTCCCAAATTGGCGAACAGCGGTGCACAATCACTGTCATCCGGACTGGACATGCATCCGGCAGCGGTCTTCTCCTGGTTGATGTCGATGTTGGAGTCTTTGAGCAGCGCCGCCAGATCGGCAATCACGAAGTCGGCTTGCGCGTCGAAGCCGGCTAGTTCGACATCGACCCGATTCGGTTCGCTACACTGTGCCGGGGGAGCGGTCCTGGTCTGGTTCGGCGTGCATCCGGTGCTGCCGAGGTGGATCGCGTACCCGCGGGGCATGCCGGTGCTGGAAAAGTCCAGGCGGGCGAATTTGCGTCCCGCGTTCCAGACCCAGGCGAGGGCGGTCAGGTTCAGCGGCGAAGGCTGCGTCGTCAGGTCGGTGTGGTTCTTGTTGAAGGGAACGCCAAGCGTGAAGCGCAAACCGGTGTAATGGCCTTCGGGAACTGTCCCGATAACCCGGTCGTTGGTGTCAGGGGTTCCGTTCACGCAGCCGCCGGTAGCGTCCTCAAAATCGAGGAGCGCCACGTCGTCTAACTGCCACTTGCCATCCTGGTCAAGTTGCACGGGGATGGACTTGCCGCCGTCATCGATGAGCGCAACGTTGTGAACATAAAGTCGGAAATCGCGCGGCGAGAGAGTCGAAGCCGTGGTGCCGATTCCCGGATAGGAACGGCCGCAAGCAAACCTCTCGCTGCCGACCATAGCTTGAAAGCGGACAGCCACCTTTTGGTCGGCCGCCCATGCGCCGCTCCCACAGAACAGGAGAGCGGGTAGTAAATACGCAAGTAACTTCATGAAAACTCCTTCTGGCCTAATTGTGAAACCAGAGCTGTACCTCACCGTAGATCTGCCGGGGATTGATGTAGTGAGTGCGGCCAAAGGTATTGCCGGTATCCAGCAGATGCCGCACTACGTTGAATAATCCGTACGTCCGGTCGCCGTACTCGCTCGAATAGCCGCCGCGCTCCACCTCCAACTCTTCCACGTTCTTGGGATTCACGAACTACGATTTGTGCGCCCCGGAAGACGGTGTTGCGGGTCGTGGACGATGCCACGAAGGTGGCTTGAGCGCAAGAAAGAACAGGCGCCATCAGCAGAAAAACAAGAAGCTTCTGGCAGATACTTTTCATTTCGATCTCCCTTTTGCGACCTCGTATTGTTGTTCACAACAAAGCAGTTCGTTATTGCAGGTTGCGAATCTGAATCATTCCTTTCTCCTCCCAGGCGGCGAGCACCCCGTGGCCAGGCAGGCTGGAGAGCGAGGGGAACGCGCCGTCGCTGGAAAGCAATTCCACCCTGCCGTCGATCCATGCTTCTACCTTGGTTCCGTTGACCCAGGCCACGTACGTCCGGTTGCCGCTCAGCGCCAGCGCCACATCCTTGCCCGTGCCCACTTGCATTTCCCGTTGTCCCGGTTCGGCCAGGAAGACGTTCCCCTCGCGCCGCCACGCGGTAAGCACCTTGCTGGACGACACGGCAAGGCCCCCTCCATCCATCGGACAGGCGTTCAGCGGCCACGTGCCCTTGCCGAGTTTCTGCGGGCTCGTGAAAGTCACACCGTCTCGCGATGTCGCCAGGTACATATCCCGCGCGCCATCCAAAGAATTGCGCCACATCACCAACAGGTTGCCGGCGGAGTCGATTGCCACCGAAGGGTGGCAGCATTCGCAGATGGAGCCGCCGGGCGATTGATAGACCGGCACATTGGCGGACCAGGTGGCGCCGTCATCGTTGGAGTGGGAGGCGTAAAGCTTGGTGCCCTTCGCGCCGCGCTTGTCGAGCCATGCGGCGAAGAGCGTCCCTTTTCCGTTGCTGGTAAGCGCGTGCAACCCTTCGGTCGCGGAGCCGGGGACGTCGTTAATGGCCTTCGCGCGGGACCACGACTTGCCACCGTCTTGCGGAGCGCCACACCAGCAGGTCGCCGTCGGACGGAAGGCCGTGAGCGTGCGCGCCTTCCTCCGATTTGTTGCCTGCCACGGCGGTAATCACAATGGCGCTTCCGGAAAGCGCGATGCGCGGGCCGCGATGCCGGCTGAGCGGAACGATCCCCGCTTCCGCCACCTTGGCGGGTGCCGCGAAGGTCTTCCCACTGTCGCTCGACGAAGTGAAGTAGATCGCCCTGCCGGCGCCGAATGCCATCACTACGTGGGCCGCGTTGGCCGCAATCTGCGGCTCCCGCGCCGGAGCATCCGGACCCATGGGGCCGAGGTGAAAAGTCGATACCGCAAACAGAATCATCGGAATCATGAAGTGCTCCTCTAAAAGCGCAACCGCAGAGCCAGTTGCAGAGTACGGGAATCGTTGACAGCGGTGATCTGTCTGAAGGTGGAAGAGGGGCTCGCGGGGTATGCGCCTGTGCCGAAGACGCCGTTCAAGGTCACTCCGTTCATGTGATTGGTAAGGTTGAACCCTTCCGCCAGTGCCTCCAGCCGAACCCGCTCCGAAATCAGGAAGGTGCGGCTCAAGCGCCCACCGAGGTTGAGAAAATCGAACCCCGACCCGGCATTGCGGCTGATGAACGCTCCACTGATGGTGGGACGCGCCGCGGTGCCCTGGATCGTGTTCGCACCGGTCGTGACGTTGAACGGGAGGGCCGAATAATACTGAAGCGTGGTAGAAAGCTGAAAGCCATGGCTCAAGTGTTCCCACGCCGATTTTCCCGCTCCGGCCGGCGAGTGAATAGTACCGTCGAACACCAGGCGGTTCCGCTGGTCGTCGTCGGAACGGCCATAGTCCTGCCAGATATTAAAATTGTTGATGGGAGCGCTGAAGAAAAACTCGCCGACGTTGTCCAGCGCTTTCGAATAAGTGTAGGAAACGCGATAGCTGCCCCATTGCGCGGGACGTTGCACAAAAGAAACGTGCAGCCCGTCGTAGTGTGAGTCGGCCAGCGAGGAATACTGGCTGTCGTTGCCGAAGGCCGGATTCGGACGGCATCCGTTATTGGTTCCGGCGGCCGTGCAACCGGGCACATTCTGGTTGACGGAAACGATGAGATGCAGCCCACGCACATGTTGATATCCCACGCTTAGAGTGCTATGCGCCCCGAGTTGCTGCTCAATCTCAAAACTCCCCTGCTGGGAGTACGCGTGGCGCATGTGGGGATCCATGGTGCTGAAATTGAACAGAACACCCGCCGGCAGAGTCAGGCTGGCGAGGATATTCGGAAACACCGGCGCACCCGCCTGTCCCGGTGACAGGCTGATGCTGACCTGGCTCAGTTGGCTGACATTGGTCGTGTTGTTCGCCGATAGCAAGGCGTTGGCCAATGCGCGCAGAGCGATGCGGTCATAAAAAAGTCCATAGCTGCCGCGAATTACGGTCTTCCGCGAAGCGAATGGCGTCCACGCAAAACCGCCGCGCGGCGAAATGTTATTAGTTTCCGTGGCGATGGTCTGCAGAAACTGGAGATCGTAGCGGAGACCCAGGTTGAACGTCAGGCGCGGACTCGTCTTCCATTCGTCCTGCGCATAAAACCCGACATTGGGATTGGTCTGGGAGACAACGCTGTTGGCAAAGGTCTGTGTGAAGCCGGAGGTGTTGTATGTTCCTGTCAGGAAGTTTGCCAGTGATGAAAAAGCATAGCTACCTCGATTCGTTCGCGGAAACGTGATGGTGTCGTCGTTATAAAGGAAGTCCACGCCCACGCGGATGGCATGCCCGCCTGACTGGTACGAAAGGTTGTCCACCACTTCCCCAAGCTTGTTCAGGCGCGCTGTGGGTGATCCGGAAAGCGTGCCGAACGATCCTACACCGGAGATGCTGACCGCGGGGCCGATTGGGTCCGACGGAGGCGCTTTTAGATTGCTGTTCGAAAACTGGCCGCGGGTTTCGTTCACCAGATGCGGCGAAAGCGTGGCAATATTGCTGAGGGCCACGGTCTGGTCGGTGTCGTCCAGATTGGCGGACGCCGTGGGCGCGCTCAGCCCGCCGGCGCCGCGTGAGTTGACAGCGGTCACGTGATAGAGGCTGTAGCGGATACTGAATTGGTCGGTATCGCTGAACTGGTGATCGGCCTTGGCGAACAAGTTGCTGTTGTGAACCGGATTGGAATAGATCCCGGTGGAAATCTGAGGACCCGGGTAACCGGCGGCGGCAAGCCTCGCATTGATTGCAGCAACGTTGGCCGGCGAGATAGTGGTCAGGCCCGACTGGTTCAATTCCCGTTGTTCGAAATTCGCGAAGTAAAACGTGCGGTCGTGAACGATGGGACCGCCGAGGCTCGCTCCATATTGCGCCTGAGTGACTGGCAACGCAATCTGAGCGATTGCATTCGCGGCATTGAAGCGCTGATTCTTTAGATAGCCATATAGATCGCCATGCAGCACATTGGTACCGCTCTTGGTGACCACGTTGATGTACCCGCCCAGGGCCCGCCCGAATTCAGCTTGGCCCCCCGAGGTGACTACCTGAAACTCGTTCACCACATCGAGGCCATAGAATGCCCCGGTGAGTCCCGCGGCATCGTCATTATTGGAAAGGCTGTCCACGATAAAGCTGTTGGAAAAGTTCCGCTGGCTGCTCACCGAAATCCCCTGACCCGGAACAGCCGACGTCTCGGCGAAGAGCTGGTTGGCCGCGGTGTTGGTGGGAGACACTCCAGGGATCAGCAGTGCCAGGTCAAGCAGGTTGCGGCCATTCAGCGGCAGGCTCCGCACCTCGGTTTGCGAGACCGTTCCGGCGATCTGTGTACGCGCTGTTTCCAGCAGGTCCACCTGGCCGGTGACTGTCACATCGGTTGCCGACGCCGCCACACCCAGCACGATAGGAAGTTCATAAGCGGATCCCATGCCGACGGTAACGGTACGCACCACCTCCGCAAATCCCTGGTGCTGAATCCGAATTTCGTACTCCCCCACACTGAGGTAAGGAAAGCGGAATCTGCCTTCCTTGTCGGTCAGCAGCGCGGTTCCGATGTTGGTGTCCTTTTGACGGGAACTGATTTTGGCGTCCTGAATCACCGCGCCTGTCGTGTCTTCTACGCGCCCACTAATGCTTCCGTATTGAATCGACTCCTGCGCGGGGGCAGTAAACGCGCATAGCGATAGGAACGTAACGTTAATCAGGAACTTCAAGCTCACGTATTTCTCCTCTTTTCGTCGGGACAGCCGGATTGAAACTTGGATTGGGCTAGACGAGGAAAGGAGGAGGTCTTTGGAAGTGAGCGAACTCAATGCCGGCGCGGCTGGGAGCCGGACGGGATTGGCAAGCGAGTGCGGATTCGGAGAGAACAGGACCGGCGAAATACCTGTCCGCCGTCAAGCTAAAGAAAGGTGTCCCGGGCAGCCCCGCGGATTGGCCGCAACCTTTCGGGCATGGGGCGCCCGAGGTCCACTGGGAACCTTCCGGGTTGTGGTGGCCTGGGTGATGGTGGCAGGTCCTGGCTGTTTTGCAGCAACTCATCCCACACGAGGAGCCGTTGGTTTGAAGCACCAGGGCAAGCCCTTGCAGGAATGGCGCAAGTAGAGCGAGCGCAAGAATCCCAGCTCCCACCGAACGGACTCCACGGCTGAGAGCGTGGAATGACAGAGACTTCAACGAATTGTCGAGAATGGGGACCAAAGCTACTCAACTCCAAAGGTCAAAAACACCGAGGGCCTACCGCGGATTGGACAAAGGAGTGAATCTACGCGAGGGGAGGCATGGGCGGGGGACGTTGCCGGCGGGCGCCGTCAGAAAAGTGCGCTGCCGCCCCGGACTCTAACGCGCACACGCTGGCGAGTAGCGTTACAGGTGGGGCTAAGGACCGGGCGGAGGGTTTGACGAATCCACCCAGGCTGATGCTGCCGAGTGTCAATTGACCGCAATCGCCGCTGCAGGAGCGGCTGGAAAATGCCGGTGCAACCGGCTGTTTGCCGTGTGCTCTTTGGCAGCGGCATTTCGCGCGGCTCCGGCAACAGGACAAGGAGGATGAGCTGAATGCGTCCGCGGCAAGCGGTGTCAGGGAAGCGAACGATAACAATATGGCCAGGCACACCGCGACACTCCCGCGCCACACGCGAATGCTGTTTTCCCGAATCGGCATCCCTTGGTGAAAATACTATACCACTCCGTGCTGGCGGCGACGCGCTCTTCGGGGGGCGCCCAACAATTAGCAGGTACCGTGCGGCAATTCGTCGCACCGGCCGGTAGCCTTACGCTCTTTACGAAGCTTGGGGGCTGTGTGATACTCGGCAAAGGTTGACTGGCGATGAGCATTGGACTCACCCCAGCATTCGCCCATGCGAGTCTCCGTGACAGCACGACGCCACGCCCCATCGGTTCGCGACCTGCGCTCCGCTGGAGAGGCTGCGCCGAGTCTTGCTTTGCCCTGGGTAGCGAGGTTGCGGTATGGACTTTTGGCCGGCCAAAGCGCCTTGATTCTGACTGGGCGATTTGCCTTTGGCGTGCCGATTCCGATTCTGTGGCTGGCTCTCCCGCTGGCCGTCGCGGCAGTCAGCAACCTGGTGCTCAAGCGCTTTACAGGTGCATTTAGTGACAGGAGGATTCTCGGCATCCTCCTCACTCTGGACACGCTCTGCCTCACGGCCGTCCTCTCGCTCACCGGTGGCCCGGCCAATCCGTTCACGCTGCTGTATCTCGTGCAGATCACGCTCTCCGCGGTCATACTCAGTAAAGAGTGGACGTGGGCGCTCGGCGGGCTGTCGGTCGCTTGTTTTGGCTTCCTGTTCCCGGTGCATACGGTTGTTCCGGTGTTTGAAGGGCATCACACATCACAGGGCTTTTCCGTTCACCTTGCCGGGATGTGGATTGCTTTTGCCGCTGCATCCCTTGTGATCACGGTGTTCATTGGCAAAGTCTCCGAGGGTCTTCGGAAACGCGAGCAGGAAACCCTGTCTCTGCGGGATCAGGCGGCGAGAGACGAACGGCTGTCTTCGATCGTGACCTTGGCAGCAGGAGCCGCCCACGAACTCGGGACACCGCTCGGAACCATCGCGGTTGCTTCCAAGGATCTCGAGTTGTATGCAACCAACGTTTTGCGGGATCGGGACGTGGCCGAGGAAGCGCGCCTGATTCGCTCGGAAGTGGACCGTTGCCGGCAGATTCTGCAACAGATGAGCGCGCGGGGGGCGCAGCCCCTTGGCGAGACACCGGTTCCGCTGGGATTAGGAAAGGCATTGGATAGCGTCAAGGATGCCTTCCCGCCGCCCGAAAGAGACCTGGTGCGGACAGAGATCGCGGGCGATCCGCGGAAAGTCGTGTTGCCGCCTGACGCCACCTTCCAGGCGCTAACGGCGCTGGTGCGGAATGCCCTTGATGCAAGCGATGGCAGTCACGCGGTTCTGCTGAGCGCGGAGTGCGCCGCCGGAAAGCTGCGGTTCACCGTTCAAGACTCTGGTTGCGGAATGTCCCGCGAAACTCTCGACCGCGTGGCGGAACCGTTCTTCACGACAAAGCCCCCGGGCCGCGGAATGGGCCTTGGCACATTTCTGGTCCGCGCGTACGCGGAGTCGCTCAATGGGAGCTTGGAATTCGAGTCCGAGGCAGGCGTCGGAACAAAAGCGATACTGGAATTGCCCACATTCACAAGCGATGAGCGATCAAAATAGGCCGGCGGTGCTGGTCATCGATGACGACGAACGGTTCCGCGCGAGGTTGTGCCGATCATTCGAGCTGCGCGGTTGGGAAGCGGTTGGCGCCGGCGACGGCGTCGCGGCGCGGGCGCTCGCCGTCGATGTGGCGCCCGACCTCGCCCTCGTGGACTTGAAAATGGAAGGCGAATCCGGGCTTGATATCGTCCGCAACCTGAGGGGCCTGGATGCTACCGTCTCGATCATCATGTTGACCGGCTATGGGAGTATCGCGACTGCGATTGAAGCAGTCAAGCGCGGCGCCGATCATTACCTCAGCAAGCCGGTGGACGTCGAGCAGATCCTTGCGGCCTTTCAGTCTCTCCGTGATCGCGAGCGCGCTGGCGAGCAGCCTCCTATGACGGTCCCCACCCTTGCCCGCGTTGAATGGGAACACATTCAACGGGTATTGGCAGATTGCGGCGGCAACGTTTCGCAGTGCGCCAAACTGCTGGGCATGCATCGCCGCTCGTTGCAACGAAAGCTCTCCAAATTTCCACCTCGCGACTGACGTCGCTGCACTCACGCATGCGACTCCTGGCACGAATTACATAGTTTCCAAGTTTTAGATGACGATATCCTTAAATGCCGGATTCCAGCCGGTCATCGCCGGCGCATGGCACGACAAGGCGGCGGGAAGGATACAAGGAGGTTGCATGAACAGACGCGGCTACGGTTAGTTGAATCTGCGCACCAGCTTTGAATTGTAGAAGGGTCGTTCCGATGTCGGACTGGAAAATGTACTGAACCAGTTCTATGCCTCGCCATTGGGCGGGGCCTATGCCGGCCAAGGTCCGACCATGTCGGGATCGGCGATTCCCTGGGGCGTTCCCGTCCCTGGCATGGGACGGTCGTTCTATGTCGGCCTGGCGTTCAGTTTCCAGGCGAATCGTTTCCGCCGCGCCTCGTATACAGGAGAGAAACGTTCTTGAACATGCGACGAATTGTCGTAACCCCTACTCCGAGTTCAATCTCCGGCGAAGCGCCGTGCGACAATTCGCCGCATTGATTGTCGCCCCAATTCGCTTTTATCCTAGTGGTTGACCAGCAGTCCTGCGCTGCTGGAACGTCCCTGCGGGATTAGTCCGTCCACCGCCGCCATGGACCGGTCAAATCGCAAGTTATGGTCGCGAGAATTAGGGAATTGCTCTCCAAGCGAGTGTGGTACGAACATCAGCCCGAAGGGCGTGTACGGTCACAGGGGATGGCCCAGGTAACCCGAGAATTGCGGAGCTTCCCCAAAGACCTCGTCAGGAAGGAAATCGCCGCGAAAAAACAACGGCGGGTCTACGCCACCAGCCTCGATCGCGTGCGCCCGAGTCCACCGCCGATAACGCCGGCGCTACAGGGATCGCGTTGGCAGTCCACCGGAGTCAACAGAATCTTCGGATTCGATCACGACGCATGGTGATCGCCGCCCAAACTTCGCAGTCAAGAACTACTGGTTCATTTCAACGTATGCAGGTACTGAATCAGATCATTCACATCATTCTCGGAGAGACGCTGGTCGAAGGCGGGCATTGTCCCAAGGCCCTCCACAATGGTCTTACGGACTTGTTCATCAGTTGCCGGCGCGCCACTGGGTAATGTTTTGGAACGGAACAGCCCTTCCAGTTTGGGGGGCTGCTTCTTGAGGTCGGGGTTAGCCTGCTCGTGGCATTCGGAACAGTGCAGTTCGAAGAGTTCCTCCCCGTGCTGCGCGGAACCGCAGCCGGAGATTATCCACCACGCTCCCATCACGCAAACCATGGCAGCGCGCCGCGAACAGCCGCTCATCCTTTCACACCGTGCTTGCCTTGAGAAGAATGCACAGGGGCCGACTGCGCTGCCCGGCGAAGCGCCACCTCCAACTCCGCCGTCGTCCATTCGGTAGCCCAGTACCTGGCAACCGTCCCGTCCGGCGCAATCAGCACGATGTCCATACTGTGCGATATCTGGTTGTCTTCCTCGAAATATTGCAGACCGAATGCGTTCGCAATGGCGCGCATGTCGATCGGATCGGCAGAAGCAAAATCCCAATGGGCGAACCCCTCTGCATGGTTATCGAGATACGCGAGACCGTACCTGCGAAGTACCGGCGGCTTGTCGTATTTCGGATCAAAACTGATCGTCAGTAAGTGGGTTCGATCGTAATCGTCGGGAGTCTTGGCGAGGGCCTCGTGAATCTTCGCAAATTGGCTGCTGAGACGAGGACAGAATGCCGGCATCGGGCACCGGGTATAGATGAAAGTAACCAGTACAGCCTTGCCCTTGAAGTCCTTAAAGTGGATGGGCCTTCCGTCCTGGTTGGTCAACTCAATATCGGGCACTGGTTCTCCGATCTTGAGAAGGTGCAGGGCAGCCGCGGGCTTGGCCGTCTTCCGGCCGCTCTGGTCGAGGATGCGAATGCCCTCTAACCAATATTCCTTTCCCTGGTTCGCAGTGATCAGGTTCGCCGATATCACGTCCCCCGGCTGCACGTCCTGCACCGCGCCCGGGTCTTTGACCTTGTAAGGCATCGTCATGGCCGGCATGAAACCAGGAATGTCTTCGTGCTTCACGGTAAGCTCATCGGCCGCCTCGTTCTTGGCCAACACACGACCCTGGAGCCTGTACTGCTTTGTGTTGGGCTGGCATCCCGCGGTGATGATGAAAAGCGCCGTCGCCACACCAATTGCAGATCGTTTCATTGCTTCCCCATTCTAGTCTTCCTCGTCGAGATCTGGCAGTACGGCAAAAGCGGGATGGCTTGACGCATCATTCGGACCTGGTTTCGCGCGCCAACGTTTCAGCAACCAAACCACCAGGAATACTCCAAAGAACAAGACAAGCCACGGGAAAAATGGCGTCCATCCCCGCGGGACAGTCCTGGGATCGACCAGCACTTTGCTGCCGTACAAGCCGACGTAGGTATCCAGGATCTCCCGGTCGGTCCGGCCGGCCGCCACCCACCGGGCGATCTCCATCCGCATTTTGAGTGCGATTTCACTTTGATGTCTGGATACCGGTTCGGTATAGCAGCACGGGGCCAGAACCGCGCCTTGAAGCCGCTCGATTCTAGCCTGTTGGTCATCCGTAGGTGTGGCGTTCGCCAGCATTGCCACGGCCGCAACGGAATTCAATATAAGAAACCAGCAAACGGCAAATCGGGCGTAGATATGCGACATGATGGATTTTCACTCCCAATAATCCCGGCCAGAGCGCGACATCCAGGCGTCCAGCCTCCGGAAAAATGAGTGCCTGTCTGGCTGATCGCGGCATGGCCACTGAGGCAGAAATGCAAGTGCGCGGCTCATCCCGATCGAACACCTCTCACTATCAAAACAGTAATTTCATGGCCCTGTGTTGCGGCAAATTGTCGCACCGGTCTCGCATTGGACAAATCTGACTGTTGCTACGATTGTACAAATCGTGCTACGCTTCGAAGTCGCACGAATCGCTCCGATGGAAAGGAGACCGAGATGGCACAGGGCAGTTCCTGTCAGACTACAAGATTCCCGCTGTTCTATTTCGCGCTTTTCTTCATGTCCGTTTGTTCGGTGCCGGCGCTCAGCGCTCAGGAGGATGACACTCGAGTAGTCAGCGGCACCGTTGTGAATGAAAAGTCCGAGGTTGTCGTTGCCGCGACCGTTTCCGCTCAGTTGCTGCATGCACAACGCACGGCGACCACGGACAACCAGGGCAACTTTTTGCTGCGCATGCCGGCAGAGGCGATGACTCTGACGGTGTCCGGGCCGTCAATTGCCAACTTCCAGCAGACGCTGGCCGCAAGCGCACCGTCGCAGGGGTTGCGGTTGCAGGTTCAGAACCCCACTACGAAGCCGCCTCAGCTATCAGGAACTGTCGTTGACACGTCTGGCGCGGCTGATTGCCGGGGCTACCGTGCAGGTTCGAAGCGCGAACGGTACTGTACAAATAACGACCCAGTCGGACACGAACGGCTCCTTCGCTATTTCTGGACTCCCGGCAGGCGATTATCGACTCGTGGTATCTAATCCCGGTTTTGAAACCAAAGAAATCCCCGTCACCATAGGGACCACCGAGGCGCCAGCCCCGCTGCGCATCTCTCTGGCTGTGGGCGCCGTGAGCACCACCATAAACGTGCAGGGCCGGGAGGATGAGCCTTATCGGAATTGCCGAATCCGCCACCCAGGGAACGGTGGGCGCACCGGAAATCCAAGATCGTCCGATTCTTCGTTCGGGAGAAGTCTTGGAGACGGTTCCCGGCGTCATCATCACCCAGCACGCCGGCGGCGGCAAGGCCAACCAATATTTTCTTGCGCGGCTTCAATCTCGACCACGGCACGGATTTCGCCATTTTCCTCGACGGTATGCCGCTCAACCTGCCGTCGCACGCGCATGGCGAGGGTTACTCGGACATGAACACCGTCATCCCGGAGTTTGTGGAGCGGGTGGATTACGAGAAGGGTCCTTATTACGCGGATGTCGGCAACTATGGCTCGGCCGGATCGGCCCATCTGGAGTTTTTCAAGACGCTGCCCCAGAACTTCTTCACGGTGGAAGGCGGCATGTATGGCTATGGGCGCGGCGTGTTCGGCGTATCGCAAAAGCTCGGTTCGGGCAATTTGCTGTACGGCGGCGAAGCGTATCACGACGACGGCCCATGGGTGCATCCGGATGACTATTCCAAATTCAACGGCCTTCTGACCTACAGCCAGGGCGACGACGCCAATGGTTTCAGCATCACGGCCCGCGGCTTATCACGGCAAATGGAATTCGAGCGATCAAATCGCCGAAAACGCCGTGCCCCTGGTTGGTTTCTTCGGCACGCTGAACCCGACTGACGGCGGCAATTCGGAGCGTTACAGCTTGCAGGCCGAATGGCATCGCCAGCGACGCAAATTCCGAGACGAAAATCATGGCCTACGGATTTTATTACGATCTCGATTTGTTTTCCGATTTCACTTACTACCTGACGGACCCCAATCGCGGCGACCAGTTCGAGCAGACAGGACAGGCGCTGGGTGGCCGGATTGGACGCGCGCCACACGATTTTCAGCCAGTGGTTTGGCCGCAAGGTGGAAAATACGTTCGGCCTGCAGGTCCGCAACGATTGGATCAACAACGGCCTTTACCAGACGGAAGATCGCGTGCGCGTGGACAAAACGGATTCCGCCACCGGCACCACTCTGCCCGCGACCACGGAAGCGGATCGCTTTACGGACACGCAAGTCGGTTTTTATGCGGAAAACAAAATCCAGTGGGCGGAAAAATTCCGCTCGGTCGCGGCCCTGCGCGGCGACCTGGACTACTTTGACGTCACCAGCCTGGTCACCCCGGCCAATTCCGGCACGGCCACCAAGCTGCTGCCCAGCCCGAAATTGAGTTTGATTTTCGGCCCGTGGTCCAAGACGGAGTTCTATGTGCAGGGCGGATTCAGTTTTCACAGCAACGACGGGCGCGGCGCAACGCAAACGGTGGAACCGGTTTCGGCGGACAATCCCTACCCCAATACGCCCGTCTCGAGAATTCCCGGCCTGATCCAAACCAAAGGCGCGGAAATCGGCGTGCGCACTCTGGCCGTCCCGCATCTGCAAAGCACCCTTTCGCTCTGGTATCTCCACAGCGATTCCGAACTGCAGCAGGATGGCGACACCGGCGGCACGGTTGCTTCAAAACAGCCGAGCAACCGCTACGGCGTCGAATGGGCGAACTACTACACGCCAGTGGAACATCTGGCTTTTGATTTTGACCTTGCGGAGTCCACCGCCCGTTTTACTCGCGATGCGACGATGCCGCGCCGATCAGCCGGCGCCGGACAGGTCCGGGCGGCACGCGCGTGCCCGAAGCGGTCGGGGTGGTGATTTCGTCCGGCATCACGCTGCACGATTGCAAGGGCTTTTCGGCGAGCCTGCGCCTGCGCTACTTTGGTCCGCGCGATTTGACCTCGGACGGAATTTATCGCTCGGAGGCAACGGTGTTGCTCAACGCGGAGGCCGGCTATCAAATCAACAAGACATGGCGCGTTTCTGCCGAATTCTTGAATTTGCTTGACAGCCGCGATCACGACATTGACTACGCCTATACCTCGCGAATAACGCCAACAGCCACGCCGGCATTCACAGATGTCTTCCACCCCGTCGAACCGTTTCAGGTGCGATTCGGATTACATTATACTTTCGGTCCGATTAGTAAGTTGGGTTCGACCAATTGATTTCACTGTTCAGGTCTCGGGTGAATCAGCTTCTCGACGCCTATGTGCCGTTGCCGCGAATTGTGCACAATGAAGAGGTTCGTCGATTTCCCGATTGGTCGAGCCAGGGCGTGCGCGTCCTACTCGTCCGGATGCTCGCAAGAAAGGACCTCCTATATGGGCGGCCTCATCACGGGCCACGCCAAGCGCATCGCCGCGGTTCTTCGCCCCGGCGGACACCTTGTAGTGGAAAACTATCACGCCGATCTGAATCGCAAAGGCATTACCGGTGATCCGCTCGGCTATCCGGTGGCCGCCCTCCTCGAAGCCTTCGCGCCGATGCCGCGCATTGTTCCCCCACTCTCTTGCACTTGAGCCACCGGCGGCGTGGGGTAGATTCACAGGTCTAACTGTGAAAACTCCACGTGTGTCATATCCCCGGCTTTGGATGTCCACACAGCAATCACGCTTTTGCCCGCGGCGAGCCATCTGGGCAGCCGGGAGTGTCGCGGCGAATATCCCAGAGCGACGGCTGGACCGCTGACACCACTCGAAGCCACATACCGCGCCCACACTTGGCCTTCCTCGAGCCAGCCGACAACCGCCGCCTGCGATCCGGGAAGCAGAGCAACTGTTACCTGGCCCTCCGCTTTCCCGGCGTCCACGCGGATTGCGTGTCCGAACGTATCCCCCGCGTCTGGCGAGAAAGCGATCTGCACCTTGGGGACATTGGCGGCGCGCGTCCACCAAGCCACAGCCACTGAGTTTCCGGCAGCGTCCACGGCGGGCCCGTTATCGGGACAAGCGTTGATTACCCAATTGTCCGCATGAACCACGTGAGGCTTCGTCCACTTGCCGTCAGCGAGGCGCGTAAAGTAAATGTCGCGCACAGTAGCACGATCATCGTGGACTTCGGACGGTTTGGTGCCGGGCGGGTCCTGCCGTCCCCTGTACACCACCACCGGACCCCGCGCGGAAACGGCGGCACTGGTGGGACAGCACTCGCAAGTAATCGGAGTGATGAAGGTATCGTGGGTCAGGTCGCCCTGAAGGTTCAGATGGGCGTACCTGAGACCGATTGCTCCCATCTCGCTCTTTACGGCATCGTCGCGCCCCATCGCCGCTTGCCGGACGAGGGAACGCTGTTGAGCGTCGAGCCAAACGAGTCCAAGCCCGTTGGAAGACGGAAACCACGAGAGAAAACTGTGCTGGCCAGCGAGGGCATCGCCGTAAGGTTGCACCGGCGGCAGCCACGTCCTGCCCTCGTCCCTGGAGACCGAGGTCTGTATCGCCGTGGCGTAAGGATCCCCATCACGCGAGTCCTTGAGTTCCCAGTAAGCCAGCAATGCGCCGCCGGGCAGCTCGGCGATACCGGGCAGGTCGGCGGAGAACATGCTCAAATTTGGGCCGGCTGCGATCGTGCGTACCTTGGACCACTCGTCGCGGCTGCGGATGGCCATCGCGAACGTGTATCCGCCACCCTGCAATCGTTCCTGCCAACTTAGCACAACCCTCCCGTCCGAGAGCCGGGTAACCTGAGGGACCAGGCTTCCGTCGGGAGCAGGCGATTTCATCTTGCGCACAGATATCGTCCGCGGCGTTCCGCTGCAACCGCAGAAGAACGTAACGAGCGCCATATAGCCCGCCAGCAACATTTTTGGGCTATTAGTCATCCCAGAGCCTCGCGCGCTGCAAGCACGTTATTAATTCTACACCGCCACAAAAGATAGTCGCGAAAGATAGCTGCGACAATTTGCCGCAGCCGCAACCGTAAGCCTCCAACCAGAGCTAAACTCCTAGGATAGTCAGATTATTTGCCATCAATAAATGAATCCACCGGAATTCCAGAACTGCGCAAGCGGACCCGCATCAGTCAGCACCCCTTCAGCGATTGGATCGGAGTCTGCCCACACGCGTTTTGCGAGAAAATCCAATCGTGTGCTGGCCTTCCTCGCCTTGCTGGCCGTGCTTTTTCTGCTGACTTTTGCGGATGCCGCCTGGCTGCGGACCCGCCGTGCTCCGGGGTTGTTCCTGGAAGCCACGCTGGTGGGACGGTTCAAATTGACCGATCTCTGTCTGTTCACCGAGGCGCGTTACACCCGCCACCCGTCGCAGGCCGATCTGCACAGCGCGTTTCAGGACCATCCCGCAGCCTTCGAGCACTTTCCCAGCGGCTCCCTTTTAGGGCCGCCACGAGCACTCACCGACCATGCGAACCTGGATCGAAAAACAGAAGTACCTGATTGACTTCACCATCTCCTCGCTGGCGCGGCGCAAGGTGAAGAATCTCGGCCTGTTGCTCATCTACACCCTGATCGTGTTCCTGCTGGCCTCGGTCATGTTGTTTACGCATGCACTTCGACGGGAAGCGGCGCTGGTGCTGGCGCACTCTCCCGAAGTGATTGTTCAGCGGATGGTGGCAGGCCGCCACGACCTGATCCCGGCCAGTTACCTCGACAAAATCGGAAACATGCGTGGCGTGCAGAAAAAGGAAGGCCGGCTGTGGGGCTATTATTACGATCCCGCGTTCAAGGCGAACTACACGGTTATGGTGCCGCCTACAGGCACCGCTGCCGACGTCGTACCCGGGAGGATTGCGGTGGGCGCGGCGCTAGGCCGAACTCTCGGACTCACGGTCCATGACCGCGTTTGGTTCCGTGCCTACTCCGGGAAGTTGTTCTCGTTCCAGGTGGCCAGCATCTTCCCGGCCGAGTCGGAACTGGTCGCCGCGGACCTGGTTCTGATGAGCGAGGCAGATTTTCGCGCCTTTTTCGACTATCCGGCTGGACAATATACCGATATCGCGCTCTCTGTAGCCAATCCGCAGGAACTGCGCAACATCGCCGCTAAATTGGCCAGCAGGCTGCCCGACTCGCGAGCGATTCTCCGCGAGGAAATCCTGCGCACTTACGAATCCATCTTCAACTGGCGCGAGGGCACCGTACTGGTGTTGCTTTCCGGCGCTATTTTCGCCTTCGCCATTTTCGCCCTGGAAAAGGCCGCTGGTCTTTCCGCCGATGAGAAGCGCGAAATCGGCATTCTCAAAGCGATCGGATGGGAAACCGGCGACGTGATCAAGATGAAGTTCTGGGAAGGCACTCTGATCTCGCTCACAGCGTTTCTCCTTGGGTACGTCGGCGCTTACCTCCACGTGTTCCGCTTTTCGTCCGCGCTGTTTGAATCCGTGCTGAAGGGCTGGTCCACCCTGTACCCCCGCTTTGAACTCGTGCCGGAGGTGGACGGCTTTCAGTTGGCGACGTTGTTCTTCTTTACCGTTTTCCCTTACGCGATAGCGACTATCGTTCCGATTTGGCGCGCCGCCGTAACCGATCCCGATTCCGTGATGCGCGGCTGATTATGATCGAACTTTCCGGTATTCGCAAAGCTTTCAACCAGGGGCGCCATAACGAGTTCTGGGCGCTCAACGGCATCGATCTGACCATCCCGTCGCAGCAGGTGACTGCGTTTTTCGGCCCAAGCGGTTCCGGCAAGACCACTCTGCTGACGGTGGTGGGTTGTCTGGCACGGCCAACCACAGGCCGGGTGCGGCTTCAGGATCAGGATATTTCCGGTCTCCCGGAGCGTTTCCTGACCGGGATCCGACGCCGCACTTTCGGTTTCATCTTCCAGCAGTTCAATTTGATAAGGGGACTGTCGGCAATCGATAACATCATGCTGCCGGCGTATCCGCTCGGCGGCGAGTGGCGCGCGCTACATCACCGCGCCGAATCCCTGCTGGACTCGCTGCGGCTCGGACACCGCCGTGCAGCCCGCGTAGAATGGCTGTCCGGCGGTGAGCAGCAGCGCGTCGCCATCGCCCGCGCGCTCATCAACGACCCGAAAGTGGTGATTGCAGACGAGCCGACTGCCAACCTCGACACGGCGCTCTCGAAGCAGTTTCTCGAAATCCTCGAAACGCTGGCAGGGCAGGGGCGCACAGTCCTGCTCACGAGCCACGATCCGATGGTGGTGGAATCTGCGGTGGTGCGACGAGTAGTCACCCTGCGCGATGGCCGCATTGTGGGGGACCGCTGAAATGATCTTCCAGCCCGCCATCATCGCTCTCCTCCTGGCTTCTGCTGTAAACGTTGTCATGCTCCTCGGAATCGCACCATTCGCCGTCGACGTCATCCGTCACTGGGATATCGCCAGCGGCAGCGAGCGGCAGTTGACGCTCGAACGCCGCACCTACCTGATGTCCGCGTTACTCGTCTTAGTCCTGGCCACTCAGCTATTGGCCTTGCTGCTGTTCGTTTTCAACGCTGGCAAGATGGCAACCCTGTTTGTCGGTGCCATGTGTGCGGTAGGCACTTTGAACGTCAACGCCTATGGATTCCCGGCGCTGATCGCCCAGATAGCCGTGTTCTTCCTCGCCGCCATGTGGCTCGCCATAAATCACATCGATGTTCAGGCACCCGACTATCCCCTGGTTCGGGTGAAGTACAGCCTCCTCTTAGGCATGGCGCCCGCGCTGGTGGCCACTTTTGTGCTGCAGTTGCGGTATTTCCTAGGTCTCAAGGCCGACGTGGTCACTTCCTGTTGCTCGAGGCTTTACTCCGGCGAGGCCAAGGGCCTATCGAGCGACCTCGCAGCCGTGCCGCCCATGCCGGCCATGATCGTTTTTTTCGGAGCGCTGGTGGTGGCCATCGGAGTTGCGGTTTACGCCATGGTCAGACGGCGAGGCGGGTACGCCATGGCAGCGGCCAGCTTGGCCGCCTTCGTTGCCTCCATTGTTGGGATCCTCTCCTTCTTGTCTCTCTACATCTACGAGCATCCCCACCACCACTGCCCTTTCTGCGTTCTCAACCCGGAGTATCACTACCAGGGCTACTTGCTCTACGTACCCCTGTTCCTCGCAACGGCCGCCGGCCTGGGCGCGGGCGCAGTGCAGCCGTTTGCGCGTGTGAAGAGCCTCCGGAATATCTTTCCGCGATTGGTGAGCCGCCTGGCGGGTGTGGCGTTCACTGGTTTCGTCCTGTTCACCGCCGTTGCTTGCGTGATGATTCTCAAATCCAATCTTATTCTGATCGGAAAATAGGCATCAGGGTGCGACATCATGTCGCATGGATCGCGTGTTTCACCCCGGTTACCATGGTCTTTCAGTTCGTTGGAAGGGACAGACTTATGGAACGTCGCCAGATGCTCAAGTTCTCGATCGCCGCAGCCGCTGCCGCCGAATTGGCATCAACCGGACTTCAGGCACAGCAGGGTGGTACGACAGGCGGCATGCAGGCCCAACCCGGTGCTCAGAAGCGCACCGATACGGAACCGCAAGTAAATGACATCGAAAAGTACCCGAGTTGCAACTACTGCGGCATGGATCGCATGAAGTTTCATCATTCCCGGATGCTGATCGACTACATGCAGGACGCGGCGGACCCCGTTTGCTCCTTGCGTTGCGCCGCCAGCAGCCTGACGATCAAGCTGGGCCGCGGACCGAAAGCGATCTGGGTCGGAGACAATGCGTCCGATGCCGATATCAAGCCGCTGACCAACGCCGAAAAGGCCGCGTTCCTGATCGGCAGCCAGATCAAAGGCGTGATGACTCGGCGCAGCAAAGTGGCCTACAGTTCCAGGGAAGCGGCCGAAGCGTCTCAAAAAGACAACGGCGGCGAAGTGGTCGATTTCGATAAGGCCCTGCTGGCTGCCTATACCGATATTTCGGAGTCTGTTTCGATGAACCTCAAGACCCGCGATGAGCGTCTCAAAAGGATGCAGCAGCAGAAGCAGCTTCTATGACGCGACGGGATAGCGCCGCGCTGCTCCTGGCATTCTGGGCGGTGCCGCCGGGGAGTTTGTGCGCTGACGCGGTTTCTTTCCCGGTGCCCAAACCCGGGCCAATGGACCTGTGCCCTGTCTGCGGGATGATTGTCTCAAAGGAACCGAACTGGATCGCTACGTTGGTCTGGAAGGAAGGTCATGCCCAGCATTTCGACGGCGCAAAGGACATGTTCAAGTTCCTGGAGGCCTTGCCAAAATATGCTCCGGGCCGCAAACGCGAGGACATCAGGTTTATCGTTGTCACTGACTTTTACAATCTCCAGAAGATCGAGGCCGTAAAGTCCCTTTACGTGATTGGATCGGATGTCATGGGGCCGATGGGATATGAGTTGATTCCGCTCGCCACCAAGGACGATGCCGAGGACTTCCTGAAGGACCACAAAGGCCAAAGCATTCTGAGTTACGGCCAAGTCACGCCGCAGATCATCGAAAAGGTCGACACGGGTAAGTTTTAGCCTGCTTGGGAGTTGGGGGCAGCCCCCACAGGTGGTGAGTGTCATGTCAGGTACAAAAGGCCACACTGGTGTCCGGTAAAGTGCTTTGCAAAAACCGATAAATGCCCGTCCTACAATTACCTAGCTGGATTTTGGACCGGGAACGATTTGAATTGCGAATAGCCGAATTCAGGGCTTTCTTCGCCCTTGCGCCACTCCGCAACAATGGGGGATGCATAATGGCCGGTTCATTTTCTCGGAATTAATCTCCCACCTCCCCCACAAGGAGTTCCAGAAGTGTGTGGCGCGCTACGACGATGAGTCGCAGTCCAGAACTTTCTCTCATTGGGATCAGTACTTGACGATGGCCTTTGCTCAGCTGACCTACCGGGAAAGCCTACGCGACATCGAAGCATGCCTGCGTTCAGTGACTGGCAAACTCTATCATCTCGGCATACGCAGCAAGGTAGCGCGGACCACTCTGGCCGACGCCAACGCGTCTCGTGACTGGCGTATCTTTGCCGACTTCGCGCAGGTCTTGATCCGCATCGCCCGACCCCTCTACGCCGCCGATCCCATCGGCGTAGATCTCGACCACAGCGTGTACGCGCTGGATTCCACTACCATCGATCTCTGCCTGTCGCTGTTTCCCTGGGCGAAGTTTCGCCGCCACAAAGGCGCAGTGAAGATGCACACGCTGCTCGACCTGCATGGCAATATCCCCACGTTTATCAGCATTACCAACGGCAAAGTGCATGACGTCAACATCCTTGACGAGATTGCGCCGGAGGCCGGAGCGTTCTACGTCATGGATCGCGGCTATGTGGATTTCGAGCGTCTTTACGTTTTCACGCTTAGCGCGGCCTTCTTCGTTGTGCGCACCAAGTCCAATGTCCTGATCCAGCGCCGATATTCGAATCCGGTGGACAAGACCACCGGCGTTCGCTCCGATCACACCGTCATTCTGACCGCCATCAACTCGGTCAAAGCCTACCCAGATCAGTTGCGCCGAGTGAGTTATCTTGACGTGAAAACGAGGAAGCGATTCAAATTCCTGACCAACAACTTCATACTGCCGGCACTCACTATTGCTCAGATATACAAGTCACGTTGGCAAGTGGAATTGTTCTTCAAGTGGATCAAGCAGCACCTACGAATCAAGGCCTTTTACGGCACCAACGAGAACGCAGTAAAGACCCAAATCTGGGTCGCGGTCTCTGTTTACGTGCTGGTGGCCATCGTTCGAAAGAGACTCGCCTTGGACGCGAGTCTTTACCAAATTCTACAGATTTTGAGCGTCACGCTTTTCGAGAAAACGCCCATTTTACAGGCCCTCCAAGCATCGGACTCCCAAGACGAACTGCCTGATCCAGGCAACCAACTGATTCTATTCGACTTCTAACCGGACACTAGTGAAAAGGCCAGGAGGGGGATGCAGTTGAGTCTAATATTTAGGGAATTCGGGCTTTTGAGTGGCTATAAGGGCTTGCGGGGGCTTGCCCAGCGGGCCGCCCCCGCTGGCGAATCCCCCGGGTAATTGCCTGCGGCAGCAAGGAAGTTTGATCTCCCCCTTTCCCGTTTCCCCCTCCGGGGGAAAGCCGGGGCGGGCGGGTTCCCCCCACGCCGCCAAAGGCAGGCGGCTCCCCCCACAAAGGGGGTTTCAAAGCGCTCCGCTGAAACCCCCCTTGTGCATCCCCCCGGTTGGCCGCACGCTATGCACCCCAAAGACGTGTATGGCCATCCAATGATCGTGGAAGATCGTGAGCTTTACCGGCGCATTCTCGGCATCGAACATCCTTGGCGCGTGGCCTCTGTAGACCTGCAGTTGGCGCCCAAGGAAGTCCATGTCTATCTGACCCATGAAGACCTCCCCACTTGGCCCTGCGCCGAGTGCGGCACTCCCAGCCAGTTGTATGACCATCAACCCGAGCGGCAGTGGCGCCATCTCGACACCTGCCAATATCGCACCATCCTACACGCCGACCCGCCGCGTAGCCAGTGCCCTACCCACGGCGTGCGCGTCGTCAAGCTGCCTTGGGCGGAACCCTCCAGCCGTTTTACCGCGCTCTTTGAAAGTCTTGCTATCGCCTGGCTCAAAGCCGCCAGCCAAAAGGCGGTGGCCGACCAGTTAGGGCTGAGTTGGGACGAGATCCACGGCATCATGGAGCGGGCCGTCAAGCGCGGACTGCAGCGCCGGCAAGCCGAACCGATTCGCCATCTGGGAGTGGATGAGAAGGCCTACCGCAAAGGGCACAAATACATGACGGTGGTCAACGACCTGGAACGCGGGCGGGTTCTCTACGTGGCCGAAGACCGCAAACAAGAGAGTCTCGACGGCTTTTGGGGGACGTTGACTGAGACGCAACGAGAAGCAATCCAGGCTGTGGCGATGGATATGTGGGACCCGTATGTGAAGTCGGTCCGCGAGCATGTGGCGGATGCCGACAACAAGATTGTCTTCGACAAGTTCCACGTGGCGCAACATCTCAGCCAAGCCGTGGACGAGGTGCGCCGCAAAGAAAACAAAGCTCTGCGCGCCGCCGGTGACGATCGACTGAAGGGCACGCGCTACGACTGGCTGCGCAACCCGGCGAGTATGGACCCCGATGACCGGCGGGCCTTCGACGCCTTACGCAACGGCGAACTGAAGACCGCGCGCGCCTGGGCCTTGAAAGAGACCGCCATGAACCTGTATACCTACATCTACCAAGGCCCGGCGCGGAAGCACTTCCAGTGGTGGTACGGCTGGGCGGTGCGCAGCCGTCTGACGCCGATGAAGGAGGTAGCTGCCATGCTCAAGCGCCGCTTCGCCAACATCATCACCTACCTCAAGCACCGCATTACCAACGCGACCAGCGAATCCATCAATGCCAAGATTCAATGGGTGAAATACACGGCCCGGGGCTTCCGCAACAAACAGAACTTCATTAATGCGATCTACTTCCACTGCGGGGGACTGGACCTCGACCCGGCAGCCACTAAATAGCCGGAAGCGCCAATATTTACGCATGGTTTGTTGTTCGGGCTCTTCTTTGCGCCGGTAATCTGTGGGATTCCAGCCGCGTGTTCTACGGACAAGTCAAGTCATCATCCCCACCGGCGTCGTCGTCCGGAGTGGCGGACAAGGCCAAAAAGGCGAATCAGCTCGATGAGTCTGAGAAGAACTATTGGCGCGGGGTCCAATACCTGGAAGGTGACGGTGTCCCAAAGGATTGTTCCGCCGCCGTGCGCTGCTATCGAAAGGCAGCGGAGGTTGGATACGCCCGGGCGCAGTACGATCTCGCCTACCTTTACGAAAATGGGGTTTGCCTCGAACGCGACTCGAAACAGGCAGCCGCGTTGTATCGCAAGGCGGCAGACCAGGGCGTTGCGCAGGCGCAGAACAATCTGGGCACGCTGTACGCGGCTGGACAGGGCGTTCCACACAATGACATTGAAGCCGTTCGGTGGTACCGTCTGGCGGCGGAACAGAACGATTCGGAGGGCCTCACCAACCTCGCTATGATGCACCGCGAAGGTCGGGGAGTCAAACGCGACTTCGTGCGGGCGTTCCAGTTATTTACCAAGGCCGCCGAACAAGGCTACGCGGTGGCGCAGCACAATCTCGGGCTGATGTTCGCCAGGGGCGAGGCCGTGCCTCGGGACTACGTCTGCGCGTATGCGTGGCTTGACCTCGCGGCCGCAGAGATTCCGGCGAGCGCAGACCTTCGGGATCGAATCGGGAAAGAGATGACGGCCGCCAATCTGGCACGTGCCCGAACCCTCGCGATGCGCAAGCGGGAGGAACTCGCACAAAACTCAAGGCCGTCCCGATTGTGACGGCTCGCTCCAGTGAGAGGTTCATTACTGGGGGGAAAGCATGATCGGCGGCGGAGGCTCTTCAATCGGCGGCGGGGGAGTAGCAACTACGCAGCCGGATCCAAACTCGCAAGCAGTGCGGAAGCGCAGAGGATGGCAACCATCGCCACCGCTTCGGCGCGCAGCAGTTTCACCATCAGCGTCGCCCGATCCGCGCTTGCTTGCCGCGTGACACACCGAAATCGCGCCAGGCTGCCCAGCAGTGCGGCGAGCCCGGCAAGCGTGACCTTTACCAACAGCGTTTTGCCCCAAGATGTGGTTGCGACGCGCGCTACGGCGCCGTGCATGTCGAACCAGGAGATATAGAGTCCACTGACTACTAACACGATCAAAGCGTATGTAACGCTCTGGGACAGCCGTCTTCCGTAACTCCACAGCGCCGCCGCGCCGCTGAGCCGGTTAAGACGAGGGACAACAAAGAAGCCGGAAATGAGTATGGCCCCCGCCCAAATGGACGTTGCCGCGATATGCAGAAACTGCGCGATCTCGGGCAGGCTGAAGTCGCCCGCTTGCGAAGCGTGGCCCGATGCCGCCTTTATCGCCGCCAGCACCAACAGAGCGCCTGCGCTGATCCATGTGGAACGCGTCTCGCGCAGGAAACGCCCGGCCAGCAAACACGCCAGCCCCGCGCAGCCGGCATACCAGAGCCACCCTTGCCGCGTCGACGAAAGAACGGTAGGAATCAAGCCCATGGCTTCGCCGAACTGCGTCGATCCGCCCATGCTGGCCGCCAGGAACCACGGTCGCACGAGGTGACAGAAGCCCAGAACAGCCAGGCAACCGGCGGATAAGTGGCTCAGCCGGATGGTTGCCGCGGCCGGATCGTGACTCAGCCACCACTCGGCCAACAGCGCCCCGGCAATCAGCGCGAAACTCTCGTCCGTCAGGATCGTGACCAGGATGTTAAGCGCGGGGACAGGATCGCCCACTACTTGACCGTAAACTTATAGTCACCCTGGGAGCGGTGCGAGTCGATGGAAACGGCCACCCAATGGACCGTATAAAGGCCAGGCGTCAGGACCGGCAGCCCTACTGTCATTACTTTGCTATCCGTCCCGACCACGGACGCCTCTTTGTTCACGGGCTTGCCCGATGCGTCCGTAACGGTGATTTTGCTGAACTTCGCTTCGAGCGCGCCGCTGAACTTGATGGTGACTTGTTTCGGAGCGCTAACCGTGGAATTCGCCGCGGGCGTCGCGCTAACCAGTTCGGTATGCGCGAAGCTCACGGGAACTGTGACGGCCACCGCAGCGGCGAACAGAAGGTAGGCCAGGCTTTTTGCACGGATGGTGCGGAACGAAACAAAGTTCATGCTTGCGACCCTTTCTGGAGTCTCCCCCGCGTTGCAGGGCGCCGGCTCACGAGCGCCTGCCCCACCGGCAATTAGAACACCTCAGTATACCCCGGCGGGAACGGGCTCTCGAAGGTTTAGTCTGCGACCTTTTGCCGCATGTGCGCGCGCGGAGGGCAGGGTTATGATGAAACCTCGATGCGTTTGTTTCGCGCGGCACGGCTGGTTCTTTTCGTGACACTGCTGACCCGTGGACTCGTTGCCGCGCAGACGCCCGCATTCGACTTCTATCCAGAGTTCCGCAAATGGTGGTTCGCTTTGCCGGACGGGCAACGGGGACCGATGGAAGCGGTAATCGAGCATTACCAGGCTCGCCTCCGCGGGGAAGGCGTCGGCGCCGATGAGATCGCGCGCCGAGCCGGCCTGATTCGCAACCGGCGACAGGAACTCGAAAGCGACTTCTGGGATCGTTTCTTCACCGTCGATGCCCCGGCGTTCAACACAGCTCCCAATGCGTGGCTTGTCTCGGTGCTGGAAGGGCGCAAGGCGGGCCGCGCCTTGGACGTTGGCATGGGCGAAGGCCGCAATACGCTCTATCTGGCGCGGCAGGGCTGGGAGGTGACCGGATTCGACCCCGCCGGCAAAGCCGTCGCCCTGGCGGAATCGCGCGCACACCTACAAGGCCTCAGGATTCACGCCCAGGTTTCGCTTGACAAGGATTTCGATTTCGGCCGTGCGCAGTGGGACCTGATCCTGTTCAGTTGGATGCCCGTGAATGAGCCCGCTCGCACGGTGGATGCGCTGCGTCCCGGCGGCGTGGTCGTGGTCGAATCTCCGCAAGCCTGGTATTCAATAAACGGTTTGCTTCGGACGTTCGAAGGTCTGCGCATCCTGCGCTATGAAGTCCGGCAGCAAGCCGGCGATTTCTTTGATCGAAAGGTGATGCCGGTCGTGCGCCTGCTGGCTGAGAAGCCGGCTCACTAAGGGAGTTCAGATTACTCATGATGACTCTGCACACGAAGACAATCTCCAAAGCCGTCCGCATCGGCGCGGCCCTCGTCGCTGCCTCAGCCGCTGCGTGCCTGGCGTACGCCCTTTCCCAAGATGCGGCGCCCTCGCCGCTGCCGATCGCGCGATTTACAGCCGGTAACCGGCTGGAGTTTCCCTCGGACTATCGCGAGTGGATATTTCTTTCGGCGGGCCGCGGAATGACGTATGGGCCGGCCGCCAATCCCAACGGGCCGCCACTTTTCGACAACGTATTCGTCGACCCGCCGGCTTACCGCGAGTTCATGAAGAGCGGCCACTGGCCCGATCGGGCGGTCTTCGTGCTCGAAATCCGCGACGCGGCGTCGGAAGGCTCCATCAACCGCGGAGGGCAATTCCAGAAGGATCTCGAAGCCATCGAGGTGGAAGTGAAGGACAAGCGCTTCACCGAAACCGGCGGCTGGGCCTACTTCCGGTTCGACGCCGGGCGTAATCCCGCAGCCCAGCTCCCCAAGACGGAAGCCTGCTACTCATGCCACCCGGCGAACGCAGCCGTGGAACATACCTTCGTGCAGTTCTATCCCACTCTGATCGGCATTGCTACGGCGCACAAAACGTTGAAGCCCGATGGCCGCGGAGGCCAATGACACGGCCCAGGAGGCGCACCAATGCTCATATTTGAGCGAGTTGCGCGACGAAGAGTGAATGGCCCTGGAGACCGGATGCCCACCGTGCGTGCCTTCCGTTTTCCCGCCGTGGCACGCCGTCTTGCGAGTCTGCTGATTGTCGCGGCAGTTTTCTATGCTCAGGCACCTGGCACAGCGACCATAAATGGCGAAGTGCTGGACGCTACGGGAGGCGTAATTCCTCAGGCTGTGATAAGGATTCAGGCGATGCCCGACGGGGCCGTACGCACCACCAGTTCGGCCCAGGGTGGAACATTTTCCTTCAGCGGGCTGCATGGTGGAAACTACCGCCTGGAGGTCGTACGGCCGGGATTCGCGGAGTTCACGCAGGATCTGACTTTGGCCGAAAATGGGCGTCAAGCCGTCTCAGTCAAGTTGCTTCCCGCATCTCTGAATGAATCCATCCGCGTCACGGCCACTGCCGATGAATACCAGACCCAGGCGTCCAGCACAGCAACCAAGATAGAGGAGTCGTGGCTGGATATACCGCAGAATGTGCAGGTCGTCAATCGTAAGCTTCTGGATGATCAGGCAGCGTTTCAACCGGCTGACGCGGGCATTGACGCCGGGGGAGTCTCGCGCACTAAGACGCAAACGTCGGGCAGTACCGGCGACGAGTTTACCATCCGCGGCTTTCAACTCGACCCGGAAAATAGCTATCTCAGGGACGGACTGAAGTTCTCGGCGTATAGCATTGCGGATCTGGCTGACGTGGAGCAGGTGGAGATACTCGAAGGGCCCGCGGCCGCGTTGTACGGGCGAAGCCAGCCTGGAGGTGTCGTGAACCTCATTTCAAAGAAACCGCTGGACACCACCTACGGCTCCGTGCAGTTCACCGGCGCCAACGACGGTTTCTACAGGCCGGAGATCGACCTTTCCGGCCCGATCTTTCATAATCTGACTTACCGCCTGAACGCGGACTATCAACACGACTTTAATTTCGTGAACGCGGTTCATGGCGACCACTACTTTCTGGCCCCGGCTCTCCTTTGGAAAAGCGGATCCGACACCACTCTGCTGCTTACCGGTGAAGTGGTGAAGGTGAACGAAGTTTCCAACTACGGTGTTCCCGCGGTCGGAGATCGCATCGCCTCCGTTCCTATGTCGTCGTTCTATGGGGAGCCATTCAACAGCGGAAAATCACACCCGTTTCAAGCCGGTTACCTGCTCCATCACAACTTTTCGGCTTATTGGTCGGTTGAGAACCGGCTTTCGTTGGGCGGGACCGGCTATCAATACTATGAGGTTTACCCCACCGACGTTTCCGTAGCGGCCAATGGACAGCTTCAGGTCGACCGCTCGTCCGACAATTTCGGCTTTCCCGAGCATTGGGTTTACTCGCAGACGGAGGTAGTGGGAAAACTCAAAACGGGGAAGATCCGGCATGACGTGCTGATCGGACTGGAGTTCGACCATGCCGTTGCGGGGTTCACAGGATCTCTCGGATATGCACCTTCCGTAAGCTTGTACAATCCCGTGCTCGGACAGTTTCCGATTCAGGCCGCCACCGATGCCCTCAGTCCGGCGAATGCCTATGTCGCCTTCAATATTCCCTCCACCACCCATTCCGTCGCCGGCTATGTGCAAGACCTCGTAACGCTTTCAGCGAGAATCAAACTGCTGGTTGGTGCGCGGTTCGAGGCGTACCACCAGAATACATTGAGTTTCGGTACGAGCTATCTCTCGAGCCAGGTCGCGACCTCTCCGCGCGCAGGGGTTGTGTTCGCACTTACCTCGAACGCATCTCTATATTTCAGTTACATCAAATCCTTCAATCCTTTCGATCCATCGTGGGTTACTCAATCCGGACAGCCATTTGCGCCAGAGTACGCCAACCAGTATGAAGGTGGCCTGAAATTCCAGGCCCTTCATCAAAGGCTGGCTACGACGCTCGCCGTTTACCGGATCCACCGCGACAACGCGGTCACTACGGATCCGACGAATCCGAACTTTTATGTGCAGGCCGGACCTCAACGGAGTAAGGGCGTCACGCTCGATGTGGTCGGGAAAGTCAGCGATCATTGGAATGTCTGGCTGGCTTACGGTTTTACTCAAGCCCAGGTTGCCGGCGGTGTCTATTTCCCCATCGGGAACCTCCTTCCCGAAGCCCCCCGTCACCTTGGAAATATTTGAACGACTTACGATTTTTCCAAGGGCGTACTTCGAGGCTTCGGCGTAGGTGGCGGTCTCCACGCGTCGACGTTCAAGGAAGGCGATCTACCGAACAGCTATCTGCTTCCCGGCTATGCGCGGGTTGACGCGTCGATATGGTATCGGATCCATCGCTCCAATGAAAAGATCAGTTGGCGAGTCTCGCTCAATATCAAGAATGCGCTGGATCGGCACTACTGGGAAGAGAGCAACGGCGGTTTTGCGAGGCCGGGAAACCCTTTTGCGGCCTACTCGTCGATCCGGATGGCTTGGGATTGAGCGCCAGCCGATTAAGGCAACCATGAACTCCCCGGCAGAGATTCTACGACCAGCGGGATTCTGGCCAGGCTATCGCACAATATGGCGTTGGCATTTCTATGCTGGCCTGGTCTGCATACCGTTCGTGATCTGGCTGTCCCTAACTGGCACGATCTATCTATTCAAACCCCAAATTGAGGCGTGGCTCGATCGTCGATATGACCGGCTTGAAGTTACAGGAGCGACGGCCCGCTGTGAAGCGCAGGTCGAGGCTGCCCTCAACGCCGTGCCAGGTTCCAACCTGCACTTTTACGAGCTGCCCCGATCTTCTCATTCCGCCGTTCGAATCATCGTGGGACGGGGCACAGACGAATACCGGGTATACGTACATCCGCAAACCCTGCGAGTTTTGCACGTGGTGGACGAGAATAAGCGCCCCATGACGGTCATATTCCACATGCACGGTGAACTCCTGATGGGCGATTGGGGATCCAGGGTCGTAGAACTGGCGGCGTCCTGGGCGATCATAATGATCCTAACCGGCCTTTACCTTTGGTGGCCACGAGGCGCGCCACGTTTTGGAGGAGTCCTTCATCCCCGGCTCCGCCAGGGAAAGCGCATCTTCTGGCGGGACCTGCATGCGGTGACCGGTGTGTGGGTCTCCGCCCTGGCCCTCTTTCTTCTGCTCACCGGCCTACCATGGGCAAGCAACTGGGGTAAATATCTTGAGAAGATCCGGACGCTAACACACACCGCATCCAATCCGGACTGGACCACCGGTTCCTCGTCGGAAGCCTCTGCACGGAAGGCCAGGAATCCAATTCCTGCGCCAGGCGCGCCAGGTCTGCACGCTGGACATGCGAAGGGACTGACCTCCGGCGAGCCGGTCACTTTGTACGCCGGTCTTGACAAGATGGTAGCGAGCGTTGCCCCGCTCCGCCTCGCTTATCCGGTGTTGATCGCTCCTCCCGTAAGGGATGGCGACCCCTGGACGGCAAAGTCCGACGCGCAAAATCGCACGCTGCGCGTGAATCTGGCGCTCGACCCTGCAACAGCCGCGATCATTAAGCGCGAGGATTTCGCCCAGGCCCAATGGATCGATCGGATTGTGGAAACTGGCGTTGCCGCGCACGAAGGGCAGCTCTTCGGGTTGCCAAACCAACTGCTCGGTGTGTTTACAGCCGCCGGGTTGACACTTCTGAGCGCCAGTTCGGTAGTGATGTGGTGGCGCAGGCGTCCGGAGAGGGTTCTCGGAGCGCCTCCCGTGGTTCCACGCGAGAGGCTCGCGCCCGGCTTTATCGTCGCAGTCGTCGCTTTGGCAATGTATCTCCCGATGTTGGGGTGCTCGATCGTTGCTGTGTGGCTGATTGAGCTTCTCTTACTGAGGCGGTTACCGGCAGCGCGTCAATGGTTAGGCTTGGCGGCATGATTCGCACGTTTTAATTTCCCCGATCACGCTGTGTATCCGCGCTACGCGAGGAACCATTTTGGGCCCGCGGCGATACTCACCCAAGCGGTCGCCGAACTTTGATGTTCGGGCGTGGCGCCCCTCGACCTCGGCCATTATCGCCTTGCCGGTCGTTTCCGCCACACAATCGTCCCGGCGTTGCCAGGTGCGACAATTTGACGCACGACAAAGCTGCCAAATTGAGGTTTGATGGTTTCAAGGCACTCTGTCTGGATGCTTGGCGCGATCTCATTACTCTTGCTGTCTGGGCTTGGTTCCCCGCTGGCCGCCGCTGCCCAGTTCGCGAGAACCAGGACCGCCAGACCGGAAGACAATCTTTCCGGCGTCGCTAAGGAGGGGCAAACTTGAAATCCCACCTTACCGGCGGATCCCTGTTTTGCGCACTCTTCTTTGTGCAGGCGATCTTGGCGGTTCCCCCTTGGGCACCGCCGGTCTCTTCAAGCAATCAACGGGACGCGGACACGACGATCCCTCAACGTGTCGAGGCAGAGAAAGACTATCGGCGTGGCGTTCAATTCGCGGAAGGTGATGGCGTCGTGCAGAACTACACCGCAGCGGCGCGATTCTACCGCAAGGCAGCCGGCGCCGGGTACGCTCCGGCGCAATACGATCTCGCCTATCTCTACGAGAACGGCCTCGGCGTCGAGCGCGATATGCAGCAGGCGGCATCTTGGTATCGGAAGGCGGCGGATCAGGGCGACGCAGAGGCGCAAAACAACCTGGGCACGCTGTACGCGGCTGGACAAGGCGTTCCCCACAATGACATTGAGGCCGTCCGATGGTATCGCCTGGCAGCGCAACAAAACGACCCGGAGGGCGCGAGTAACCTCGGAACCATGTACCTCCAGGGCCGGGGTGTACAGCACGATTTCGCGCAGGCGTTCCAGCTATTTCTCCGCGCCGCCGACCGAGGTTACGCGGCGGCGCAGAATAATGTGGCATTGATGTACGCCGACGGCCGAGGCGTGGGCCGTGACTACGTTTGGGCGTACGCGTGGCTCGACCTTGCAGCCGCTCAAATTCCCGGATGCACGGAGGCGCGGGACAGGATCGGCAAACAAATGAGAGCCGCTGACATCGCACGGGCGCACGGTCTGGCGGTGCGGAAGCGAGAGGAACTTGCGAAAGGCAAGAAGGAATCCAAATGATTACGAGACGGTCACTTTTAGAGATGACGGCGTTTGGCACGGCGGCCGCTATGGTCTCCGCCGCTGAGCCCCCCGCCGCTGAGTCCCCCTACACCCTACCGAAGCTCCCTTACGCGTATGACGCGCTCGAGCCCTATATTGACGCGCAGACGATGCAGATCCATCACGACAAGCATCACAAGGCGTATGTGGATAACCTGAACAAAGCGCTCGTTGGGTATCCGGCGCTCGCGAAGCTCAGCGTGGAGGAACTCATGGAGCGCCTGGACACTGTACCGGCGGCAATCCGCACCCAGGTAAGAAACCAAGGCGGTGGTCACGCGAACCATTCTCTCTTTTGGCAGACTTTGGCGCCGGCCTCGCGGAGCGGCAAGCCCGGAGGCAGGCTCGCTGAAGCTCTAACGCGCAACCTTGGCGGCCAGGAAAAATTCGAAGAAACATTGCGTACCGCCGCGTCAGGAGTCTTTGGGAGCGGCTGGGCATGGCTTACAACCGATCATGCCGGCAAACTGGCTATCGAGGCGAGCGCAAATCAGGACACGCCCCTTTCCGCCGGCCGCCAACCGGTTTTCGGCATTGACGTTTGGGAGCATGCCTACTACCTGAAGTACCAGAATCGCCGGCCCGAATATGTGGCCGCCCTCTACCACGTGATCAATTGGGATTTTGTAAACGAGCGGTTCACGAAACTGACGGCATAAATTCAAAGTTCATGCGCAACGCAACGCCGCGCCAAGGGGAAACGCGCAGCAAGATTGAAAGGAGCAGTTTATGAAACGTAATCTGCCGTTTATCATCTGTTTGACGGTATTGGCCTTCGGGGTTTTCGCACAGAGCGACGCGGACTATCAGAAATGGATGAAGACCGTTGGCGCGACATCTGGAAGCTTGCGAAAGAATCTTGCCGCCAAGAACGGAGAGGCCGCATCAGCCGACGCCAAGAAACTACAGGAAGTTTTCGCCCAGGTGCACGACTTCTGGCAAATGAAACATGTTGAGGACGCCATGATGTTCGCAATGGACGCGCGCGACGGATATCGCGAAATTGCTGCGCAGACGGCGGCGGGAAAGTTCGACGATGTCCCGGCCACGCTGCAGAAAGTAAGTGCGACCTGCGGCGGCTGTCACACCGCCCACCGGGAGAAGGCCGCCGACGGTTCCTGGAAGATGAAGTGAGGCGATCTCGATCATAAAGGGGTTGGCGCTGCGCCCCCGGCGCAGAATTAAAGTTCGCAGGACAGCCGCCCCACGGAATGGAAGATCTCAGGCAATACTGTTACTGATTTTGACCCGGCTTCGCGTGTCGCGCGCTGGCCGGCTGCACCTGTTCATAGAGTCGGCACAAATGCGATGAGCGCCTTCTTGCCGGCCGCCGGAAGTGTGAGTCCGAACTCGTGGCTGCGAACAGAACGCCTTCGGATGCCAACACCTTTGAAGCCCGTTGGCACATAGTCACCGCGTAATCGCGCGGGATCGAACTATTCCCTGTACCCTTTCGGCTGCGAGGTTTCCCACCTCATTCCACCACGAACGCCGTTCGTGGCTTAGAACTCCGTGTATTCCACTGCGCACGCGCCTTCGCGAAGGCGCTACCTCCGCCCGCGGCCATGGCCCCCCTGAACCAATAAGACAGCCCACATCGCCAAATTCCGATTGACGGTATTCCGATAGCGACGGACTCGGGAAACTCGTGGACCTACGACGCCCATGCCCGCCTGTGCATTCTGCTGCTTGGTCTTCTGGCGATTCAGGAAGAGTGGCGGTCCCGGGGAGGCGGTTTTGCGATTCGCGCGGCCGTCCCCGGTCCGGTGGCATGCGGACTTGTGGCCATTGCCGGCCACCTTCTGTCGCGATGAATCAAGCAACCATCAGTTTGCCGTGATCGTCACAATGGGCCCCGTGTGGATGGTGCAAGTGGCCCTGCACCAGATAGTCCACATGGTTGCCGTGCGGGACGGCTTCATGCCCACAGTTCGGGCCGTGGACGTGGTCGGGTTGATGCGCTCCGCAGTGGTGGTCGGGTGTACAACGATCCTGGTTGGTTTTGCCGGCTTCCAATTTGTGTTCGTCCACATGGTTTCCGTGAACGTGGTGCAAATGGCCGTCGTGCAGATAATCGGTGTGTCCATCGTGTTGGACAGCCGTGTGACCACAATTGGGACCGTGGACATGGGCATGCCCTTCATGAGTTATGCAGGATTCCGTCATGATGATTCTCCTCTCGCCGATGGTTTTTAAAAGTAGTTGCGGTTCCAATATGGTGCCGTTTGGCGGCCAGTGTCAATTGGCCTGGGTTCACTGGAGCACATTCTGGTCAGGCGGCCGGTTTTGGTCGGCAGAAGGCCTGAATCCGTACGCTGGAGGACTTCCTGCCAGGCGGGCCGGATGGGCTATTCTGTACTTTTGCCGCCGCCATACAAGATCACGCCATGCCGATCGTGGTGCTCGCCGTGATCGCTGTCCTCCTGCAGGCCATATCGCCTTCGGTGAGGTGTATGGCAAACCCGGCGCACCGGGACAGGTCCACGGTCGAGAGTTCTAACCACAGCCCGGACGAAACGGAAAACGATGGCGGGTGCTGTTCCTATTGCTTCTGCTGTCACTTTGCCGGAGTTCTGAATTCCGCCGCGCCCCGCCTCACCCTCGTGACGAACAGGTTCCCGGCGCCTCGCTGGAATCGGCTTCCGCTTCACTTATCCATCAGTCCCTTCGATAGACCTCCACGAGTCTGAGCCCATCTAACTCAGACTACTTTTCGATGCAGAGGAGGTTAGTGTCATGTACGGAAGGTACGTGCTGTTCTCTTTGCCTGGTTGCGCCTCCAGATTGGTGGCGCAAGATCCGTTTGAGATCCATATATACGAATATGAGCCCATGTGGCTCGGTCAATATAGCCTCGAGGCTCAACTGAACGCGGACTTCATGTTTCTGAATGCGTGGGAGGCCGGGCTACTCGCCGCAAATTGCCGGCTGGCGTGTCCTGCCGCATCTGTATGCGCCCGAGTCATGGCGACTCCCCGTCCGGTTAGGCTTTGTGGCGGAGTTCTCGTTTCAGAACACTCGCTATGAGGAGAACTCGCGCCGGGTCGAACTGCGGCCCATCCTCGACCGCGAATTTGAACACCGGCAGATTGTCTTTAATCCAGTTTTCGAGCGCGCTCTTCACGGATCGGGAACTGCCCACGGCTGGAACTTCGAGCCAGCATTGCTGCTCCGGTGGAAGCGGCCGGCGGAGATTGGCAGGTAACCGGCATTTTTAAAGTCAAGGCTGGGCCGGATTCGAGCTTACCGGCCGCTTTCCCGGCTTAGTAGTTAAAAGCCGCCTGGAGTGGGATTGGGGCACGTGACATACTCCCTGACCGGGTAAGGGGGCGGGCGCCCCCAAGGGAAATGCGGGGATCAAGGGCGCCCACACGTAACGGGGTGTTGTAAGTGAAGACGATTCTGGTTTCCGTGTGGTTATGCGCAACGCGAAAAAAAAATACTGGTGAACGGGGACACACGTCCTGGTGAATCCGGGGGAGATCCTGGTGGTGGATCCCAACATCAGTAGCGACGACCTGGAAAAGACCATTGAGACCGTAAACGCGTCCTACCAGAAACTGGCTCTCCATCATTTCTACAACAAGGCCCCCGACGCCACTCAACACGGTCAGGAAGATCGACTTCAAAGAGATGCAAGTGGTGTCCAGGACTGTTGCGGCAATTGCGTGGACGCTGGGTAACCAGCCGGGCCGGCCGCAGTTGAAGACCACTCTGCCGGATCAACTGGTCAAGGACATGAAAAGCGCGAAAGATCAGGGCTGCCGGGAATGCCGTATTGAGTTAGCTCCGCCAATCGCCGAAAATCAGCCGTCTGCGGCCGTGCGAAGTCCACTTGCAAGAAAATCCTAAGGTATTACGTTCCATATGCTCATACTGGTTGTGCCGCATGAGGAGCCGCAGTCAACGCAGGGACCGCATCACCCGCGAGGCGGCCCTCAAACTAGCAGTGTGCGCCGCGGTCATCTTCGGCTTCACCTGTATCATGCTGCAATCGACTGTATGGAACCAGCCAGTGGCGAAAGAGCGGGAGCCTTTCTACACTACCCTTCCCGGTGTCGACCTGAGCGGCGTTCCGGCGGCAAAGCTGCCGGCCCTTCTGAAGGATTTGAATGCCCGGCGCTGCCCTTGCGAGTGCCTGCGAACGGTGGCCAGTTGCCGCAATCATCACGGTACCTGCACCTACAGCCTGGCAATCGCCAGGCAAGCTGTGGAAGCCGCGCGGAAACCCTGACGCCGGTACCGGGGCCGCAAACTCCTGCCCGCTGATTCCAGAAAACAGCCCACTCGCGAGGATCTTCCGCCGTTCGTGAATTTCCTGTCGCATCCTGGAGGCAGTTCGCTGTAGACCTAACAGAGATGGATCCTCACGTTTTAAGAGCCTTGGTTGTGGATGACGAACCCATCGCCCGGCAGGTTCTTAGTGAGGATTTGACGCACTTGACAGGTGTCGAGGTGGTGGGGGAAGCCGGTGACGGCAAAGAAGCTCTGCTGCAGATTGAGAGGTTACAGCCAGACGTGGTCTTTCTTGACCTGCAGATGCCCGTGATGAGCGGCTTCGAGGTGGCGCGGAACCTGAGCGGCAAACATGCACCGGCGGTGGTGATCGTTACCGCGTTCGATCAGCATGCCATTCAGGCGTTTGAGGCTGGCGCGGTGGATTACCTGCTGAAGCCGGTCAACGAGGCGAGGCTGCGAACCGCGGTGGATCGCGCGAGGAATTTGCAGGGCCGCCCTCTGGAAATTGCCAACCAGGTGGCCAAAATCGCCGCGGCCAGCGACTCTCCCCAGCCGGCGCATCGGCGCAAAGTGGTAGGCCGGAATGGAGCGGACTATTTCCTGCTGGACGAAGATGAGATCCTGGCTTTCCAGGCCGAGCGGGAATTGGTGTGGATTGTCACAGCCAGGCAGCGCCTGCTGGCAACCCAATCCCTGCGGGCGATTCAAGAGCGTCTTGGCGAGGAACACTTTCAGCGAGTGCATCGCAACGCCATCGTCAATGTAAATCATGTCCGCAAAATGAGTGCGCTCAGCAGTCAGCGGTGGCTCATCACTCTCAGCAACTCGCTTCAACTGATCGTCAGCAAGCGGCAGGCGCACAGTATTCGGCAAATCCTACAGTGGTAACTTGTCGTGTCACGTGCTACCCGTTCATGATCGGATGTAGATCACTCAAGCTAAAGATTGGCCGCCTGTGGGATAACCTTTGGTGCTACCCCCTGCTTTCTGCACAATCGAGGAATGATTAAAACTGCTTCTGTGTTCGTCTGTTTCGCGGCGGTGCTGGGTTTCGGGCAATCCACCAGTGGCAATTCAGGGACGATTCGCGGTTCCGTTCTGGATCCCTCCGGGGCGGCAGTGGTGGGCGCCGCGGTCGATATCACGAACCCGGTTTCCCACTATGACGCAAAAACGGTCACCGACGGCCAAGGGAAGTTTGAACTGGATAATCTTCCATTTAATAACTATCACCTGAGCGTCACAGCCGCCGGATTTCAGGTGCACGTGGAAGATGTCGCCGTAAGGACCCCTGTGCCTCTCGATGTGAAGGCCCAACTGCAACTCGGCGCGGCCTCGACCACGGTTAACGTCGAAGCGGGCGCCGACCTGATTGAAACTGTGCCCACGACGCACACCGATATCGACCGTGCGTTATTCGACAAACTCCCTCTGGAGAGTCAGTCGTCGTCCCTCAGTTCGCTGGTGACGCTCTCTACACCGGGAATTGCGGCCGACTCCAACGGTCTGTTCCACGGATTGGGCGATCATGCCTCCAACTCGTTTTCTCTCGACGGCCAGCCCATCACGGACCAGCAAAGCAAGGTTTTTTCGAACCAGATTCCGCTCGACTCGGTCCAATCGGTGGAGGTGATTGAAGGCGCGCCGCCCGCCGAATATGGCGACAAGACCAGCGTGGTGATTGTGGCTACCACGCGGTCCGGGCTGGGAGCGACCACGCCGCATGGTGATGTGACGGCCTCCTACGGCTCGTTCGGAACGGTCAACGGCGGGTTCGATTTCCTCGCCGGAGGCAAGACCTGGGGCAACTTCATCTCCGCCAACGGCCTGAATACCGCTCGATTTCTGGACGGGCCTGAATTTGCCACCATACACGACCGCGGCAACGAAGGGAACTTCTTCGACCGGGTGGACTTCAAGCCTTCCCAGGCTGACACCATCAATGTGAACGCGGGATTCACGCGTTCCTGGTTCCAGACCCCGAATTCCTACGATGCCCAGGGCGCCACCGCCTGGAGTGGCCTGGTGGTAGACAATGGCGGCCTGGGGCCGATGGGTGAGGTAGTCGGCCCTCAGGATCAGCGCTCCAAAATCAGAACTATCAACCTTGCGCCGACCTGGACGCATCTCGCGGGTCCACACGCAATCGTGACGTTCGGAGGCTACGTCAGGCAGGATCAGTTTAACTACTATCCGAGCCGCGACCCGTTCTCCGATCTCACACCAGATCTCCAGACCCAGACGGTGGGGCAGAACCGCACATTGACGAACCTCGGTTTCCGCGGGAGCGTATCGTACGTCAAAGGCATCCATAACATCAAGATCGGCGCCAACTACATGGATACGATCCTTACTGAAAAGGACGCCATCGGGGTGGTCGATCCAACGGCCAACGCTCCGTGTCTGAATTCCGACGGCAGTCCCTTCACGGACCCGTCGCTGACCGACCCGGCGGGCTGCACCGGGGTGCTCCAGCAGAATCCCAACTTTGTTTCGCTGCTCGAATGCTACGACTTGACCCGCACGGGGACACTGCCCTCCTCGTTCGGTTGTCCGCATTCCACCAGCGGTCTCTACAATTATTACGGCCACGCCAACATTCGCGAACTTGCGCTGTACGTGCAGGACTCCATTACCAAGGGGCCATGGAACTTTAATCTCGGGCTTCGCGGAGATGTTTACAACGGCATCACATCGGCCAATCAGGTAGAACCGCGGCTGGGCATCGCGTACAACATCAAGCCGAGCAGTACCGTACTGCGAGTTTCCTATGCCCGCACACTGGAAACGCCGTTCAACGAAAACCTGGTGCTGTCCAGCCTGGGCTGCAACGATCCGGTCATCAATGCCATCATGGCGAGCAGCACCCCGTGCGTAACCAATGTGCCCGTGGCTCCGGGTTGGCGCAACGAATTCCACGCCGGTTTCGAGCAGGCCTTCGGACGATTCTTCGTTGTGGACGCGGAGTACATCTGGAAGTACACCCACCGCGCGTACGACTTCAGCGTGCTCGGCGCCACGCCGATCACGTTTCCGGTTGAGTGGAACAATTCTAAAATCCCAGGGTATGCCATCCGGGGAAGTTTGCCGAACTTCCACGGTCTGTCTGCGTTCGTCGTCATGTCTAGCGTGGCGGCGCGTTTCTTCACGCCGCAGGTCAGCGGCATCGGCGCCACGCCCGGGGGCAACACGGTATTCCGCATCGATCACGACGAGAAGTTCAACCAGACCACTCACCTGCAATACCAGCCCTGGAAGAACGGTCCGTGGTTCAGCTTCAACTGGCGCTACGACAGCGGCCTGGTCGCAGGCCCCGTGCCCTGCGCGGGAGGCAATTGCGCCAACGGACCCAACGGAACCAATGACACCGTGGATGTCTCCGGCATCACTCCCGATCAGCAGTTTCAGGCGGGACTCTATTGCGGTAGCACGTTCGCGACTCCCACCATGCCGATCAGTCCTACCGGGCTGTGTCCCGCATCGCAGTACGGGTCCAAGTACGTACAGATTCCCGCGGCCGGTACCGAGGACGACGATCACAACCCGCCCCGTATCGCATCACGCAATCTCTTCGACGTGGCGGTTGGGGACGACAACCTGTTCCACGGGGAAAAGCGCAAGTGGAGCCTCCGCCTGTCGGCAGTCAACATCGCCAACAAGGTAACGCTCTACAACTTCCTTTCCACCTTCAGCGGTACGCATTACGTGACCCCGCGCACGCTCACGGCAACGATCGGCTTCCACTTCTAGAACGCTCTGTTCAGGCGGGACCCTCGCTACGCGCCTGCGCGGCCCGTCCCTTGCTTATGTCTCTGCCCCAAGTTGTGCTCCTTGCCATTGTGCAGGGGTTGGCGGAGTTGCTGCCGGTGTCAAGTTCGGCGCACGTTGTAGTGGCGGAGAAACTGATGGGTCTCGATCCGTCCTCTCCGCCCATGACGTTGTTGCTGGTCATGCTTCACACCGGCACGATGTTCGCCGTCGTGGTGTTTTTCTGGAAGCGATGGCGCGACACCTATTTCCCGAGCATGGCAGTTTTCAAGGGTGTGGCTGTAAACATCATCCTGGCCACCGCGCTCACGGGAGTTATCGGCGAGGCGATCATCAAGGTCATCGAACGAACCGCATTCCGTGGCGTGCGGGGCGGCCAGATTGAGGATCTTTTTAGCCACCTGGAGCTCATCGCTCCCGCCTTGGCGCTAGCCGGTGTCCTGATACTCGTAGCCGGTGTTCTGGCTGGACGAAGAGCAGACACGGAGAGTCCCCAGGTGACCTTCCGCCAGGCCGGCTTGATCGGCGCCGTCCAAGGTCTCTGCCTGCCATTCCGAGGCTTTTCCCGTTCCGGCGCCACCATTTCCACAGCGATGCTGGCCGGTGTTCCGAAGTCCGCTGCGGAGACGTTCAGCTTCGCGCTGGCGGTAGTCCTCACGCCGGCCGTGGTCTTCAGAGAGTTCCTCAGGCTCGTGCAGGTTCACACTGCGGGAAGCGGCGAGTTGCTTTCGGCCGCGGCGTCGAGCCTCCTGGGCGCGCTCCTCGCATTTCTGGCGGGTCTGGTGGCACTGAAGTGGCTCAGCCAGTGGCTGGAAGGCGGCCGTTGGTACCTTTTCGGAATCTACTGCCTGATCGCCGCGGCGATCGTGGCAACGCTCCATCAGCGCGGTTACTGACGGCCGCCTACCCCGGAAGAGTCGCGAATCAGCACTGCTCACCCCTTCTCTTCACCCTCAATTGGACTGATCGGGCTATCGCAGTCGATGCAGTTTCCAAAACTACCGTCGTGAACCCGCTGCAATGCGGTTTTCACTTGCCGCGGCAGGGCGGCACTTTTCTCGATGGCGATGCCATCCCGGGTTCTCAATACCCGAACCAGTTCGGCTTCTTTTCGTTCGAGGATGCCCTGGAATTCGACGTTCCCGGGAAGTTGCGTCTTCATTGTCAGCACTGCATGGACGAGAGGGTCCACCACGGAACTTCCGTTGTATGCAGCTCAGCACGCCGCGTTTCGATGCAAGACCTGCACCTGAAAGTGCGAGAGTTGCAGGCAATTTAGCGCCAAGCCGCGCCTGTGGGACTCTGGCGCGACGGCCCCCAATCTGCTTAGTAACAGCCGAATAGAAGATAGGACGTTGAAACATGAAGACTCTCACCGGTTGGTCTGCGCTGTTAGCAGTGATTGCCGCCGGATTCCTCGCAGGATGTACCCATAGTGCGAAGTCACCAGACCTTTCCCAGAACCTGCGTAGCGCACTGGATCAGGCCGGACTGAAGCAGGTCTCGGTCAGTCAGGATCGCGATAAGGGTGTTGTGACTCTGGGTGGCCACGTCACGTTGGACAGCGAAAAGGCTCATGCCGAATCCATCGCGGCGTCCGTCGCGAACGGACAGGTAGTGTCGGACCAGATCGCGGTGCTCCCGGTGGGCGCTGAAAGCGATGCCCGAACCGTGAATGCGGATCTGGATAAAGGCATCGCGCAAAACCTGGATGCCGCGTTCATTCAGAGCAAGCTGCACGATCGCGTCAAGTTCGCCGTCAAGAGCCAGGTGGTGACTCTGACCGGCGAGGTCGACTCGCAAGCCACGCGTCGGCAGGCAGAGAAGGTCGCGGCATCCATTCCCTACGTTCAGCAGGTAGTGAACGAACTGCAAGTGAAGAATCAGAAGGCGACGTCCTCAGAGTAGGCCGTCTGTAAAGGAGATAAGCAGATGAATCCGAGCACAAACGATCAAGTCACAGGCAAGCTGCACGAGGTTAAGGGCAAGGTCAAGCAGTTGGCCGGCCAGGCCACCGGCAACCCCGACCTGGAGTCGGAAGGCAACGTCGAGAATCTGGCCGGCAAGATCCAACAGAAGGTGGGCCAAATTGAGAAAGTGTTCGAGAAATAGAAAAGGAGAATTACGATGCTGATACTTATAGTGCTTTTGGTACTGCTTTTGGGCTGCGGCGGTGGATACTACGGCCATAGCCGGTGGGGCTACGGCGGGGGCGCGGGCGTGGGCCTCGGCACCATCCTGCTGGTTCTGCTGATCGCCTACATGCTCGGCGGCCTCAACTTCTAAGGGGTCTCATGTCATTCGGAATCTATCTGATCGGCTTCCTGATTCTCCTCGGCGGACTGGTTTGGGGAGCAGTGATGCTACATATTGCGCCGCACTGGATCGCAGTCGGCGCAATCGTGATGCTGGGTCTGGCGATTCTCAAAGGGGTCCAGGCCACACGGGGCAAAGATCCTTCGCAATGAGATCAAGGGCCAATGAAAAACGACGGGCTCGCCGCAGGACTGACGCCGATACCCAAACTCCGGGCCGGTGTGGGAATGACCGCTCTAATCGGAGCGGTCGCGGCACTCTATTTCGCACGTGAAATCCTCATCCCATTCGCGTTTGCCCTGACGCTGACATTCCTTTTGACACCCGTGGTGGCGCTCCTCCAGAAGTTGCACGTGGGCCGAGTCGTGTCCGTTCTCGCGACGGTCGTGATCTCGATGGCGCTGGCGGGGGGCATTGGCTGGATCATCGCCGCGCAGTTGGTTGATGTGGCCAACCAACTCCCGCTCTACCGCGACAACATTCACGCCAAGATCCAGGCATTTCACATTCCTGTGTCGGGCCAACTGGGCCACGCCGCGGAGAGTCTGCAGGAAGTGGTGCGCGAACTCAGCGGCCCGGGCGCGTCCTCCCCGGCGGCGCATCTGCCGCGCCAGAATCGCAAGCAGCCGAACGGTCCGCCGGCCGCCGTGATCCCGACTCCCGTTGAACTGGTAGAGGCTCCCACCAGTGGATGGACCGAACTGCGCGACTGGGGCACTCCTTTTCTTGCGCCTTTAGGGCGCGCGGGAATGGTCATCATCTTCATGGTCTTCATGCTGCTCAAGCGAGAGGACCTGAGGAATCGCCTGCTGCGGTTGGCAGGGCTCGGTCAGTTGAATGTGATGACCCAGGCGTTCAACGATGCCTCGGGCCGCGTGAGCCGGTACCTGTTGATGCAGTTCCTGGTCAATGCCGGATTCGGCACCCTGTTCGGCCTGGGTCTCTACTGCATAGGTGTACCCAATCCGGTGCTATGGGGCGCACTCGCAAGCATTCTTCGGATTGTGCCGTATGTGGGGACGTTGATTGCGGCCACGATGCCTCTAGCGCTGTCGTTGGCCGTCTTCGATGGCTGGCTGCGGCCCCTGCTGGTGCTCGCTGTGGTTGTGAGTCTCGAACTGACCATCGGCAACTTCGTCGAACCGTGGCTGTACGGAACCCATGTGGGAATCTCTTCGCTGGCACTGCTGGTGGCCGCGGTCTTCTGGGCCGCGCTGTGGGGCCCTGCCGGCTTGATCCTCTCCACCCCTCTGACAGTCTGCGTGGCGGTGTTAGGGCGCTATGTCCCGCATCTCTCTTTTCTGCACATCCTGCTGGGTGACGAACCGGTGCTCGCGGCGGACGCGCAACTCTATCAGCGGCTATTGGCCATGGACCAACTGGAAGCACATACCATTGTTGGCGATTTCTTAAAAGGCCGTCCCCTGGTCGAATTGTACGACTCTGTTCTCGTTCCGGCGCTGAGCATGGCCGAACAGGACCGCCACAAAGGTGCGATCGACGCAGTCAGGGAAGAGTTTCTGTTCCTCAGCATCAACGAGATGATCGCGGAGTTCTCGGAATATCAAGTGCCGGTAAGCGAAGCGCGTCCGGCCCACCGGATCCTGTGTATTCCAGCCCATGACCGGGCCGATGAGATCACCGCTACAATGCTGGCTCAAATTCTGGAGAAGAATGGGTTCATCACCATGTCCCTCCCAATCGGCGGGCCGGCGCCCAATGAGATCCTGGCGGCAGTCGAAGCCGGACCAAACGACATCGTGTGTATCTCTTCGCTGCCTCCTTATGCATTCGCGCCGGCTCGTGCTCTGTGCAAGCAGATTCGGGAGCGATTCCCAAAACTCAGAGTGGTGGTTTGCGTCTGGGGATTCAGCGGCGACTTGGAGAAAGCCGGCGCACGCTTCGAGCGGACGCGGCCCGATCGATTGTGCACCAGCCTGGCATCGGCCGTCGAGTATGTACAGGAACTCGTCCAACCTCAACCAGTGGCTACTCCTCTGGCTGTTGGATCGGAAGCGTGAAGTAGAAAGTCGCGCCTGCCCCCGGGATCGACTCCACCCACATCCGGCCGCCCTGCCATTCGATCGCCTTCTTGCAGAATGCCAGCCCGAGTCCATTGCCGGGTAGTTCCTTCCCATGCAGCCGCTTAAACGGTCTGAAGATCCGGTCATGAAATGCCGGGTCGATGCCCGGCCCATTGTCCCGCACCGATATCACGCACTCCAGGTCGCGGCATTCCGAGGAAACGTGAACTCGCGGATCGGGTCTGCCGCAGTATTCGATCGCGTTCCGGATCAGATGGTGCAGGACCTTGGCCAAGATGTCGAAGTCCCCGTTCACGCACGGCAATGGCGCGTGAGTAACAACTTCGCCCTGCTTGCCTGCACGGAGGAGCGCCTGGTCCAGGACCGCCTCCATACTCGTCGCGCAGGACTGCCGGCCATACTCGCCAATGGACCAGTAATCCACCACATCCGTAAGCAGCGACTGCATTCGCGCGGTGCCCTCGCGGATTCGCGCGAGGTATGCGCCGGCGTCGGAATCGAGGCGCGCGGAATTGGCTTCGGCCAGCAACTGGCTGAACGCAGACACGTCTCGAAGAGGCTCGCGCAAATCATGAGCGGCGATGGAGACGAATTCTTCGAATCCCGCCTGGGCCCGGTCCAATTGCACCTGCAGTTCCCGGCAGCGCCCTGTTTCCGCTTCGAGCGCCTTTCGCAAACGGTCGGTCTCCATGTCCGTGGTCATTTTACTGTACGACCTGGGGGATGGACTCCGGACGGCGGGCAGGGATTGTGAACCGGAACGCCGCGCCCTTGCCTTCTTCCGATTCCACCCAGATTCGTCCGCCCTTGCGCTCGATGATCTTCCTGCAAAGCGCCAGGCCTATGCCCGTACCCGGAATTTCTTTTCCATGCAAACGCTTGAACATGCCAAACACCCGGTCGGCATATTGCGGATTGATACCGATTCCGTTGTCCCGCACCGCAAACAGCCATCCTTCTCCCTCTCGTTCCGCCGATATGTGGATTCTAGGTGTCTCCGGGCTCCGGTATTTGATGGAATTGGAGATCAGGTTCTGGAAAAGGGACGTCAGCATTACCTCTTCCGCCACCAGTGCCGGCAGCGAATCGGAAGTTACGATGGCGCCGCTCTCCCCGATGGCCGCTTCCAGGTTCGATATCGCGTTGGCGAGGATCGCGTCGCATTCGACCACGGAGGAGCTATCCTCGGCCCGGCCGGTGACCTCCCAATACGAAAGCAACGCCTGCAGCAGCGCTTCGATCTTCAGGGCTCCATCCACCGAATAGGAGATGTATTGGTCCGCTTCCTTGCCCAGCTTTCCGGTGTACTCCTGGGCTAGAAGCTCCGTGAAATTGACCACCATGCGAAGAGGTTCCTGCAGGTCGTGCGTGAGCGCGTATGCAAAATGCTGCAACTCGGCGTTGGTCGTGCGGAGCGCTGCCTCGGCTTGCTTACGGTCCGTCACATCCTCAATCGCCAGAAGGATGGTCCGCGCCTGCGCATTCGGGTTGTAAATCTCGCTGGCGTTGAGCAGCATCACTTTCCGTCCGACATGTTCGAACTCGTGCGTCACCTCGAAATCGCGGAAGGTGGAGTGCGCGGGGAGAATATTCTCGAGTAACTCGCGCAGTTTCGGGATGTTCCATTGCCCATTCCCCAGGTCGTAGATGAGACGATGCTCGGTGTCTTCGCGCCTGGCCCGGAAGGTGCTGTAGAACGTCCTGTTGGCTTGTACGACGTGCAGGCTCTGATTCAGAATCACCAGGGGTTCCCGCACCGTCTCTACGATCGCTTCGGCGAAATCGAGACCTCGTTTGGCGGCATCGATATTGATCAACATCAGCACGGCGCCATCGATCTTGCCGTCCAGCCCCACGGAGGGTAGGATGCGCAGGGAATGCCAGCGGCCCTGCGAATCGCGCACATCGCGCGGCTTCCGGTCGCCGCCCTCCAGGGCATCCAGCAGCAAGCGCCGCAAGTCGGGCAGTTCCATTTGGGGCTGAAGGTCGGTGATCGACCTTCCCACATCGGAAGGGATTACGTTCAGCAGGGGCTCGATGGCGCGCGTAAAGCGACGGATGCGCAGATCCCGCCCCACCATGACTAGTGGAATGCTGATGCTTTCCAGAAGGTTGGTCAGATCGCGATTGAGCTTGCCGAAATCCATGTTGCCAATCTTCAGCTCTTCGTTCAGCGTATTCAGTTCTTCATTGGCCGATTCCAGTTCCTCCTGCGCGGTCTCCAATTCCTCATTACTCGCCTGCGCTTCTTCGTTGGCTGCCCTCAGCTCTTCCAGCGTAGTCGCATTGTCTTCGATGATGGATTGCAGGTACTCCTTGGTCGCTACCAACTCGCGGCGCAACCGTGTGCCTCCGCCGGTTTCCCGAACCGCGGTTTTGCGTTTTGCTTTTACGTGCACAGCCGGTTCGGATTCCTCGAACAGAACCAGGAAATAGCGTTCCTCGGCATTTGATGCGCCCCGGAAAGGAATTACCTCAATGGCCACGTCCTTTAGCCGGCCTCCGTCATCGATCCGGAAGCCCTTTTCGGTGGCTGCGGCGTTTTTTTGCCGGGCAGTCCGGATGGCCTTGCCCAAGCCGGCAATCAAGCCTTCACGCGAGAGTTTGAGAAGATTTTGGGTGGGCGCTCCTGGCGAGAGTTCAAGATAGGGTGTAGTGCGGCCCCGCACCTGAACGATGTTCATTTCGGAGTCGATGATTGCCCCCGGCGGGCCGTGCTCAGCCAGCACCAAACGGTCTGCTTCTCTCAGCACTTCCGGCCCGGTTCGGGTCTCCGCGGTTCTCTCGCGTGGGCCCGCACGGCCTTCGGGCGGGCGACTGGCGCTGAGTGGCAGCGCCGGCGTGCTCGCGGCTGGCCGCATCTGGTAGATCTGGTGAGCATACTCGACCTGATGAAAAGAATCTGAAAGAGTGCCAATGCTCTCCGATGGGCCGAGTATCAGAAATCCGGCAGGCTTGAGGGCGTAATGCAGGGTTGACCAAACCTTGCGTTGCAGAACGTCACCGAGATAGATGAGCACGTTGCAGCAACTGACGAGGTCCAGTTTGGAAAATGGCGGGTCCTGTGCCAGGTTGTGCCGGGCGAAAACGCATTGGTCGCGGACGCTTTTGGCCACCTGGTATCCGCGGTCCGACCGGGTGAAGAAACGTTCCAGCCGCTGCGGAGAGACATGCGCGATGGCGGCGCCTGCGTACACGCCGGCGCGGGCCTTTTCGATTGCCGTTTCACTGATATCGGTGGCGAATATCTCGATTGGAAAGTCGGCTTTCGTCTCTTCCAGGAATTCCGTAAGGCAGATGGCGATGGAATATGCCTCTTCGCCGGAGGCGCAGCCGGCTACCCAGATCCGGATGGTATCCCCGGCGGATCGATCTTTTACCAGCGACGGAAACACCCTGTTTTTCAGTTCCTCGAAGACCGTTGGTTCGCGAAAAAAGGAGGTGACGGTGATAAAACAGTTCTCGCACAGAGCCGTTGCTTCGTCCCGGTTCTGCTCCAGCTCGCAGCTATAGTCTTCCAGCCTTTCGAATCCGCGGAGGGCCATGCGGCGCTTGATGCGGCGCGCCAGAGTGCCGTGTTTGTAGTGCGTAAAGTCCACTCCGGTGGCGGTACGCACCAACCGCAGGATCTTACCCAGTTCGCCGTCCCCCTGCGAATCGGCTGTGTCATGCGACTGGCCGGGAACCCGAGCATCGCGCGCGATGGCGACTAATTGGCGCGCGATTCCGGCCGGCGGCAGCACATAATCCGCGACGCCGGCGGCGATGGCGCTTTTCGGCATGCTGTCGTACTTCGCGGTCTTCATCTCCTGCACCAAGGTCACGCCGCCGGCGTCCTTGATCGCTTTGAGGCCCAAAGTGCCATCGGTTGCGGTTCCCGAGAGAACCACGCCAAGAGCCTTGCTACCGCGATCTGCCGCCAGAGCGCGAAGAAAAGAGTCGATAGGCATGTTGCGGCCGGTGTCTGCCCGCGGCGGCGTATAGAGGACGCCAGCCGAAATCCCCAGATTGCGATGCGGCGGAATTACGTAAATGTGATTGGCTTCGGCGCGGATTTCGCCCTTCACTTCCAGGATAGGCATCTGGCTTTCCTTGGAAAGCAACTCCGCCAGATGGCTATCGTGCTTGGGATCCAGGTGCTGAATCAGCACAAACGCCATTCCAGTGTCGTCCGGCAGATGGCTCAGCAACTCCGTGAAGGCTTCCAATCCGCCGGCGGAAGCTCCCACGCACACAATGCACGGGGGATCGTTCTTAGCGCATTCCTCGACTGCCGCGGGGGCCGAAGCACGCAGACGCGGCAATGGCGCGACCTCTTTTAGCGGACGCTTGCCGATTTTCTTGACCACATACCACCACTTTTCTTTCTTCTCTGGCAACCGGCTTTGACCGCGTTACCTCGCATCTCCAGCAGGCCGCGCGGCGCCAGAGGCGCAATGCCGCCCTGCCAAGGGCCTCAGGCTGCCGCGGGACCCGCCAACAGGTCCTTGAGAGTCTTGCCGATCTGCATAAACTGATCCAGACCGGAAGGCTTGGTAATGAATTGGGCAACTCCCAGGTCCCTGAGTAGCGCCTCGTCCCGACGAGAGCGGGAAGAACTCCACACGCACACCGGAATGCCGGCGAGGTGCCTGGCATTACGAATCTCGCGCAGGATGTCCTCACCCGTATATTTCGACAGATTCAAGTCCACCAGGATGAGTTGAGGAGTGGGCGCATCCAGGTAGGCGCCTTCCCTCCGGATAAACTCCAGGGCGACACTTCCACTGAGCAGGTGGACCAACTCGAACCGAAGGTTCTGTTTGTGGAGAGCCCGGTCGAGAAGAAAAACGTCCGAGCCGTTATCTTCGATCACCAGGATCCGGGCGGTGCGGGCGTCGGAGGCGTGTTTCAAGATTGCTCCCCAGGCAGCCAACGAGGGCCACCCTCTTCCATCATTTCACAGTTGAGCATGGCGCCGGTTTCAATTGCCAAGGTATTCTACGTGCGCATAGGTGCCCAGGCGGGGGTTGTAGGCCAGATACCAGCCATCGTGGTCTGGATCTTCGTAGATGACGACCTGATCCCCAGTCCAGTTCCAGTTTGCGACCACATAGTAATCGTAGGGAGCGATGTCCCAGTAGAAATTGTTGAACCAGAAGCGCTCCCGGTTTCCGCCCCCAAGCACAAACACATGTTGGGGTCCAAAGCCGCCGGAGAAGTGTCCGTGGGCCCAGGGTTGAGCGATCTGGTAATGTGCATCGTTCCGGCCGCTGCTATGTCCCACCCATTGATCGTTTTTCGCATCCACATGCGGAACGTCCGGATGGCCCGTTTTGTCCACGGCCATGCGGTTCTGTGGCTGAGCGGCAGGCTGCTGGTTGCGCGCTGCCACCGGCATGGGCGAAGGCTTGGACGCCTTAGCGGGAGCAGGACCGTGTGCGGGGATGTGTCCTCCCCCAACCTCCGCGGGCCGGCCGCCGCTGCGTTGGTTTTGATTGCCGCCGCGCCCCCGATCCTGCGCAAAGGCAGCTACACAAAGCAGAACGGATAATCCTACGATCGTTTTCATGCCAATCTCCCTGGCGATCATCCGTCGCCGCCCTTCGGCTCTCGCACGTTTGCTGCCGTTTGATTTCACTAGCGATTTGAAGGCCGCTTGCTGATGCGCCGCGGGCCGATTGCCGACGCGAAAGCTGCACCTCCGAATGCAGATTCCGCATCTTGCCGCGATTGGCCCTGCTCGTGCACAGACGACGACTTGAACGGAGAAACATCAAATGGCCAGGAATACATCGGTAATGGGAATCTATCCGGATCGCACAACCGTTTCGGATGCAATCAGCGTTTTGCAGAAGGCGGGGTATCGGCCCACGGACATTTCAGTGCTATCGTCCGACAACCAGGGCTCAAAGGATTTCGCGCTTGAGAATCGTACCAAGGCACTGGAGGGTGCGGCTGTCGGAACGGCTGTGGGCGCGTTGATCGGCGCTGTATTGGCGTGGTTGATTTCCATGCAAACGGTGACCATCACCCTGTTAGCTTCGTTGGTGGCGGCCGGACCCTTACTGGCCGCGGTGGCTGGGGCGGGCGCCGGCGGCGCTCTCGGCTGGATCGTGGGATTGCTGGCCGGCTTGCGATTGCCGGAATATGTTGCCAGGCGCTACGACGGCAGGATTCGGCGTGGAGGCATTCTCATGTCCGTTCACTGCGACAGCCCCGAGTGGTGTGACCGCGCGAGGACGACGCTTAAAAACACCGGCGCACTGCACATTTCCTCGGGTCCGGAGTCTGCCGCCGACTTTGGAACGACCGATAAGCCGACCGAGAGGGCGCCTGTGATGGTCGTGGAACGCGTTGAACCACCAGCCTTACAGGCCGTGGAGCCGGTCGTCCTGGAAAGCAAGAAGTAGCATGCCGGATGGAGAGGCTCGCCGCTTACCGGTACTTTTCGGTCTGCGGCGTGCCCTGCGTGAACTCTTCAATCGATTCCAGTAGCCTCTGCTCGCTAAACATTTCCTTCTGCTCGTTATGCGCCTCCGTCAGGAAATGAGTAACGGCCCCGGAGATCCCCAGCTACGTGTGGGACTTCTGCGGGGAGTATACCGCCCGGCTCAAGGCGGAACCGGCAACAAAGCCTACCGCGGCGGCGACCAGCAGAGAGCCTCTCAGGTGCCGGCGGCAAAACCGCCGCAGTCCGGTGAATGCATCTCTAAGGTCATGGTCCTCGACGTAGGATGCCGTCGCATCCAATCGATCCGCTGCGCAGCCGGCGATGTTGTCGATTGCCTCCGACCCCTGTCGCCCGCTTGCGCGAACAGAGGAAGCAGCCGCGTGGAGTGCGTCCGCAGTCTCATCGCGCGCCTCCTCCAGTTTCCGGCCGGCGGACCGGCGAACTTCTTCGATCGACTCTTTGGCGTCTTGGCCAAGCTCCGATACCTGTTCGTTGAATGTGTGTACGGTAGTCAAGTGATTCCTCCTGATTTGTCCGGATTCTGAGAATGATGATGCTCGCGACTATTTGGTCTTGCCGGCCTTTTTCGGCCTTGGCGAAGCGTCTTTGGCCGCGCCGGAGTGATCCCGATTGTGGCGCGCCAGGGCCTTCGCAATCTCTTCGGCTGAGAGCTTGCTGTGATTGTCTGAATGCAACACTTCGCTGGGTGAATTCGTCTTCGTTTCCATGGTTTTCTAAGCTCCTGTCAGGTGAACCTGCACATGTCTCATTACTTTGTTCGTTCGGGCAGTTTGTGGCCCGTGCCGCCGCACTGGGGACAGGCGCCGGTTCCGCCGCAGTTGGTGCACTGCCCTCCGTTGCCCGTTCCCTTGCACGTCGTGCACTGGCCGGATCCGCTGCACACGTCGCACTTCGTTTTGTGTTCCGTCATTTCGATTCCTCTTATTGGCGCTGGAAGGCAAGAGTGATCGGCTTCTGCCGCGGCCTCACCACGGTTACGGTCATGGACCCATCCGGCGCAAGGGCGTAACTTTCGAGCGTCACAGCGCCGGATTGGGTGGTGGTCACCTTCAGCACATCGTGATCCCAGCGGGATTTGCTCTTGAGGTCTTTGCCGGATTTAATCGTGGCGTTGTCCTCCGCGTCAGTGATGTCGTGATAGAAGAAGGTCTCAGTGGCGCCCTCATACCGGAAACTGCGAGTGACGATGATGATGCCCTGCCGCTCGCTGATTGTCACGGTTCCGGACTGCACCACGGACTGGCCTGCAAAATCGCTCTTGGCAGGCACCATCGTCCACGTGCCATTCAAACTGCTGTGATCGCGCGCAAAGGCGGAGTACCCCAACAGGAGAGTCGTCAACACGGCTCCCGCAATTCCGGCCGAGTTTGTTTTCATGATTGCGGTAGAGCACGCGCGCTGCCGTTGCGGAGATGATACATTCGCCCTTCCGCCTTCCTGCGCCGCGGCTTGATCGGCAGCAACTGCCGCGCAAAGTGCAGAATCCGCACCTGGTGTGACGGCTATCCGCCGGCTTGCCCGTTGGGAGAGGGTCGGCAGATCCACAGGTGGCTCATTTCGGCCGTTTGGGCCTGCGTGTGCAATTAGCATCTGTAAAGGAAATCGAAAAATGCTCTGGACAATCTGCGTAATTCTCTTGATCTTGTGGGCCTTGGGAATGGCAACAGCCTACACCGCCTCCGGGCTCATTCACATCCTGTTGGTTGTTGCCGTGGTGTTGATGTTGATCCGACTGTTTCAAGGTCGGCGAGTTGTCTAGGTCGCGTGTCAGGCTGATGCGCTCGATCTTCGCCATCGGTATAGGCGTTGCGATTCCCCACCCGGGGCTCTCCCAACAGTTCGTTTCCCAGGGAGTGAACGACAAACTGAGCTACCACCTCAAACAGTCGGTTGGTCCGCTGGCGCTGCTCGGAGATGCGACATACGCCGCGATCCTGCAGGAAGCCGATACCCCGACGGAGTGGGGCCAAGGCGGATCAGGCTACGGCAAGCGTTTCGGATCGACGGTCGCGTGCTCGGGGATCCACAGCGCCCTCGCTTTTGGCCTGGATGCAAGCCTGCATGAGGATCCCCGGTATTATCGCGCCACCAGCGGGGGACTTCTGCAACGCGCGGGGCACGCGCTGCGCGGCACCATTCTCACCCACACGGACAAGGGAACCGAGACACTCTCCCTGTGGCGTTTCGGCAGTGCCTACGGCGCCGCGTACCTCTCCAACCAATGGTATCCGGGCCGGCTCAATACAGTGACGCTTGGATTCTCCGAAGGCTCGTTGCAACTTGGCTTCGATCTGGCCAGTAACGTTGCCGCCGAGTTCTGGCCCGATCTCAAGCGGATGATCCGGCGAAAAAACTAGATGGAACGCCCTTCCAGCGCCGTGCTGTTAAAATAAAGCCACCCAATGGCCAGATCTCCTGTGGTTTCGGGCCGGATCCTCATCGTCGATGACGATGACCGGCAGCGTACTGGGCTGTCCGCCATGCTCTCCGACTGCAACTATGAGACCCAGGTGGCGACGGACGGCCTGGATGCGCTGGAACGGCTGTCTACGTTCAACGCGGACGTCATTGTGGCCGATCTGGTCATGCCGCGCATGGACGGCTTTGAACTGCTCCGGCACTTGAAAGATCACGGAGACCTCGTGCCGGCAATCGCGCTCACCGGTTTCGGCAGCATGGAGAAGGCGCTGTCCGTCATTCACGATCTGAACGCCTTCTGGTTTTTGGAGAAGCCGGTAGAGCCGCATGCCTTCAGGGCGCTGCTGGAGCGCGCCATCAGCTACCACCGAAGTCTGCAAAAGACCGAGGAGCTGAAGCGCGACCTCAGCCTCCGCGGCGTCCTGGGTAGCCTGATTGGCGGTTCCCCGGCAATGCAGCGGATTTTCGCCCTGATCCGCCAGGTGGGGCCAACCTCAGTGCCGGTATTGATCGGAGGCGAGAGTGGCACCGGGAAGGAACTGGTGGCCCGTGAGATTCACAACTGCAGTCTTCGCGCCCATGGGCCCTTCATTGCCATCAATGCGGCGGCGCTGCCGGAAACATTGGTCGAAAGTGAACTGTTCGGACACGAGAGAGGTGCCTTTACAGGAGCGGTGGAGCGGTCGGCAGGCTGCTTTGAGCAGGCTCACGGCGGCACTTTGTTTCTCGACGAAATCGGAGAGATGCCGCAATCGACGCAAGCCAAGATGCTTCGCGTGCTGGAGGACTTAAAGGTTCGCCGGCTGGGCGGCAAACACGAAATCGCTGTGGATGTCCGGGTGCTGGCGGCCACCAGCCAGGAATTGGGAACACATCTGCGCGAAGACCTGTTCTATCGCTTGAGCGTTTTCCAGATTGTCATCCCGCCCCTGCGTGAACGGAAGGAAGATATTCCGTTGATCGCGGATGCCATGCTGCAGAATCTCAACAGAAAGCATGGTACGCGCGTTACGGGGCTCGATAGCGAACGTCTTGGATATACTCCACCAGCACCATTGGCCAGGCAATGTGCGGGAATTGCGAAATGTGTTGGAACGCGCCGCCATCCTGGCCGGCGAAGGTCCCGTCCGGGTGGCCGCCCTTCCGCCAATCGCACTCGACGGAACGCTAGCCTCTTACGCCCGGCCGGGCCAAAACCCCGCGGCGCCCGGGATGCCCGCTCCGGGCCAGCCCCTCATCAGGATTGAGGAGGCTTACATCAAACTCACGCTCGAGCACGTGCACGGGAACCGCAAACTCGCCGCTGAGCTGTTGGGGATCAGCTTGCGGACCCTGCAGACCCGGCTCGCCGCAATGCGCGAAGAGGCTGAAACAGCAACACCGGGCACATAAAGGGTCGACCGTGAAGGCCGGCCGGTTATGCGGCGCCCCTAATGAGTGTCTGCCATCGGAAGAGGAAAAAGTGGTGGCCGCAGAGAGAGCATCGGAAAGGCTGAAGGAGCCAGTGAAACGCTCCCTCCATCGAGTTTCGCGGCCCGACCGGCCTGAAATCGATGGACCTGCAATGCGGGCATTGCGTCGAAAACAGGCCCAGCGGGAAGCGAATCATGTTCCGGCATCTTCCTTCTCCGCGCCGGCAGTGACGCCGTGACTGGGAGATGGCGTAGCGTAGTTTGCATGAGGGTCGTTTCGGAGCACACCCACTGCCCTGCTCGCCTCCCGCGCCGCTGTGATTTGTTCCGGCGTTCTCACATCCGGCTCCGACAGTCTCACGCGCCCCCGCGCGCGTGAGACCTGCCGTTTGTGCCGCTTTTCCAACCTTTTGTTCATTCCTGTCCTATTCTCCGGGCTCTTCCACAACCGCACAGATCATGGCCTCGGTAGTGAGCATAAGAGAAGCGATCGAAGCCGCGTTCTGCAGGGCCGTGCGAGTGACCTTGGTGGGATCGATCACGCCCGCGCTTACCAAATCCTCGTACAATTCCGTAGACGCATTGAAACCGAAGTTGGGATCAGAATTGTTCTTAATTTTTGCGGCCACCACGGCACCCTCGGTCCCGCAGTTCAGCGACGATCTGGCGGACCGGCTCCTCGCAGGCACGCCGCACGATGGTTACTCCGAACTGCTCGTCGCCCTCCAGCTTCAGGTTCTCCAGCGCCACGGAAGCGCGCAGCAGCGCAACGCCGCCGCCGGGAACGATCCCTTCCTCGACCGCCGCGCGCGTGGCATGTAGCGCGTCCTCCACGCGGGCCTTCTTCTCTTTCATTTCAGTTTCGGTGGCGGCCCCGACTTTGATGATGGCCACGCCGCCGGCCAGCTTCGCCAGCCGCTCCTGCAGTTTCTCGCGGTCGTAGTCCGAGGTGGTCTCTTCGATCTGAGTCCGGAGCTGCTTGATGCGGCCTTCGATGGCCTTCTGATCCCCGCCGCCGTCGATGATGGTGGTGATGTCCTTATCCACCGTGACGCGCTTGGCGCGGCCCAGATCTTCCAGTTTGATGCTCTCCAGCTTGATGCCGGTCTCTTCCATGATGGCCTTGCCGCCGGTCAGGATCGAAATGTCTTCCAGCATAGCCTTACGGCGATCGCCGAATCCCGGCGATTTCACGGCGCACGCATTGAGCGTGCCCCGCAGCTTGTTGACTACGAGCGTGGCCACGGCCTCGCCTTCCACATCTTCGGCGATCACCAGTAGCGGCTTGCCGGCGCGCGCAATCTGCTCCAGAATCGGCAGCAGATCTTTCATGTGGCTGATCTTTTTATCGTGAATGAGAATGTACGGATCCTCGAACACGCACTCCATCCGTTCGGCGTCAGTGACGAAGTAGGGCGACAAATATCCGCGGTCGAACTGCATCCCATCCACCGTCTGCAACTCGGTGGTCATGGTCTTGGATTCTTCGACGGTGATCACGCCGTCTTTGCCGACCTTCTGCATGGCTTCGGCAATGATGTTGCCAATGGTGGAATCGCTGTTCGCGGAGATGCTCCCCACCTGGGCGATCATGCCGCCGGACACGGGCTTGGAGAACTTCTTCACTTCCTCAATGACTACCGCCACCGCTTTATCGATGCCGCGCTTGATGGCCATGGGGTTGGCGCCGGCCGTTACAGCTTTTACCCCCTCACGGTAGATCGCCTGGGCCAGAATCGTGGCGGTGGTGGTGCCGTCGCCGGCGATGTCGGAAGTCTTGGATGCCACCTCGCGAACCATCTGGGCGCCCATATTTTCGAGCGGATCCTTCAACTCGATCTCTTTGGCAACCGTGACGCCATCCTTGGTAATGGTCGGTCCGCCGTATTTCTTTTCCAGAACGACGTTGCGTCCCTTGGGGCCGAGGGTCACCTTGACCGCGTCGGCAAGCTGGTTCACGCCGCGAAGGATCGCCTGGCGGGAGTGGTCGCTATAAATAATCTGTTTTGACATAAAGTTTCCTTGTGAATCCCTTTCGAACTAGCTGGCTTTCTTGAGCTTCGCGGGAGCCGCATCGAGGACGCCAAGGACATCGTCCTCGCGCATGATGATGTACTCTATGCCTTCCAGCTTAATCTCGTTGCCGGAGTATTTGCCGAAAAGAATGCGATCGCCGGCCTTCACGTCGAGAGCAACGACGGTGCCGTCTTCGAGCCGCTTTCCTTTCCCGACAGCCATAATTTCACCCTCCTGCGGCTTTTCCTGGGCCGAATCGGGAATGACAATGCCATTGCGCGTGGTTTCCTTTTCGTCAATCCGCTTCACCACGATGCGGTCGTATAGAGGTCGAATGTTGATCATGCGTTTCATCTCCAGTTCAAGTCGAATCTACCGTTGGCCTGCGAACGTCTGGCCCTTCTGAAGATGCCGCGGGTGGGCGGATACGCTCACGTAGGGTATTTTCAGGAATGAGTTTCCGGTTACCTGCGTAATCTCAATGCAGTTGCACTTCTGACCTTTCACGTTGGCGATGAGCCGGCTCAATGCGGTGCCCAGCGCCCTCTCCCGATCGAATCCGAAGACCGTGGTTTTGATCTCTCCGGCCATAAAGAAAAACGTCCATCCCGCGTCAGGAATCTCCTTCCCGAACTCAGAACGGACGTTGGTGACCTCGGCCCACCCGCTGGGGTGTGGTTCCCGCTGAAGCAGCACGGAATTCGGCAACTGCGCACCTTCGTCAACGAAGACGCTGCCCGCTGCGATCGTGTCTTTCATGATGCCCGCACCGCATGGGCGAGCCACTCCACGGGATGGCTGCGAACCCTGCCATCGCGCTCCGTGATGTCAGCCCATTTGGGGTCTTGTCTCAAGCGGAGAAAGATACCGGGAGTGCCCTGGTAACTGCCCTCGGCCAACACGACTTCCTCGCCTTCGTGGAATTCAGGTTGAGTGTTCATAGTGTTATCTGATACTTTCTTAGGGTCGAAACTTGGATTTGTTGACGAGCCTGGCCTGTTCCAGCCGGGCTAGCTCCGCATCGTTCTCTTTAGCGAGCCGGGCAGCCTCCCGTTGAGGCGCCTCTTTATCGTCGAGCCGTGCGGCTTCGAGGTTGGCGGATTGAGCGGCTTCCTCCAACCGCTTGAATACGCCGACCAGCTTAAAGTCAGATCCGTACGAAGACTGGAGCAGCTTGAAGCTGTACTGCTCGTCCTGCCATTGTGCCAGTACCTTCTCCTGTTGGCCGTAGTCTAGCTTTACAATCTCGGCTGAAGGCACGGGTTTCGCGGAAACGCCGTACGTGCTGGAAATAGCTTCGATCAGATCGCCCGGGGTCATTCCCTCGGTTTGGCGCCGGTCATAGTTGACCGCGATCCGGTACAGTGCGCCGTCGTAAAAACTGAAGACAACCTCTTGGTCCGGCTCCGTGCGCGAGGACGAACCCAGCGGCTGAGGACGCCACGTCAGCTCTTGGATGAGGGCGGGACGGCTGTGCACCACTCTGGCCTCAGACGGGTTCATGCCCGCCTGTTTGGCAACGGTCGCCAGGTCTCCGCCGAACTGGAAGTCCCGATATTTGGAAAGGTCTTCTGCCGTCGCTGCCGACAGCGCCCCGAACGTGAAAAGTATGACCGCAAGTTGATTCATTGTGATTTCCTTATGGTGTTGTTGAGTGGGGCCGACCTCCGAGTCCGGCCCCACCCGCCGATTACCGGATTGCGATCGGTGTGCCGATCACGGTGCCGATTATTTCGCCCGAGATCACTAGTTCTACACGCCGGTTCTGTTGCCGGCCCTTCGCGGTATCGTTGCTGGCGACAGGGTCGGTCTTGCCGAAGCCCTTCGCCGTCACGGAACCGCCTGCCATTCCTTGTTGAGTCAGGTAGTCGCGGACTCCGTTGCTGCGATTTTCCGAAAGCTGCTGATTGTAGTCGTCGCCGCCGACGCTGTCGGTGTAGCCTTCCACCGCAAGGCGCAGTCCGGGGTGTCCCGAGACGATGCCTGCCAGCTTGGCCAGTTTCTCGCGGGCCAGCGGACGGAGCGAGTACTTGCCGGTGTCAAAAAGGACATCCGACATGTTGACAACCAGGCCGCGCGCGGTATCCCGCGTCTGAAGAATGGCGTTGAATTGCGCCAGCAGGTTCGCGCGCAGTTCCACCTTGTCCGCTTCGAACTGCGCCCGTCTGTTTGGCTGCGGCATCGAGTTCGGCCTGGCTGGCCGCCCGTTGCATATCGTTCTCGCTGTTTAAGGCGGTCCGCTTCTGTGGCGGCGGCCGTTTCACGAGCGTCATTCTGTATCTTCAGTTGGTCCGCATCGTTGGCGGCAGCGGCCATGCGAGCGTCATTTTCCGCTTCAAGCGATCGGCATCGGTGGCGGCAGCGGTCATGCGAGCGTCATTTTCCCGCTTCACGCGATCGGCTTCAGCCTGGGAGGCGGATGCCTGCGCATCTGTTCTCGCGAGTCAGGCGTTCGGTGTCCGCCTGTGCCTTGAGCCGCTGCGGCTTCCGCATCGCGCTTGACGCGATCTGTCTCGGACTGCGCGGCTGCCCGTCCGTTCTCCGCGTTCGCTTCGCGCTCCGAAGAACGCAGGCGCGCCGTGTTTAATGCCTCTTCCTCCTGGCGTTTTACAGCGATGACTCGCGAATCTTCCGCCATCTGCACGGCTTCACGGGCGGTCATGGCTACGGCTTGCGGCCCGCATTGCGTGTCTGGTAGGCTTCCGCCTGCGCCAGGCTCTTCTCGGCCTTCTGGAACGTCTCGGGGGCAAACTTATCTGCGCCGATGGAGCGCGCGATTTGCACTGCGTTGCGCGCTTCATACAGTTCGAGAGGCTGCTTCTGATCCATCTTCAGTGCCAGGGGATTGGCCAGACGTTGATACTGGCCGCGCTGCAGCAGCTCGTACTTGGCGTCGATCGGCTCGATCTTGCCTACCGTGTCGGCGCGCACCACGTTTTCCATGACCACCAGGTCGCTCGGCTGCGAAACCGCATAGTAAGGCTCGGCGGTGACGATCAGCCCGAACACCTGCAGTTCGGTGGTGACATCGAGTTTGCTCTTCGTGCCATTCAGCAGGACTTCGCCCAGGTTGGCCGTGCGGCCCTCGGGCGTGATGGCCCACAACACATAGGTGAGGTATTCGGCGCCGTTCTTCGTCGCCGGCTGCAGGCCCTCGAATTCCACTTCGATCTCGATGCGGCCCTTGTTTGCTCTCGACTTTGGCTTCTCCGCGGCGGTCTGGAAGGAGGTCGGTCCCCTGAAAATCGATGCTGCGTGGCACCGCTGCGATGCTGGTAACTGATTGCCTTCGCGGTCCGCGAGGTTACGGTGACGCGGTAAACGGGCTGATCCTGCGGCCCCTGGGCCGATAATACTGCGCAAACCATCAGGAGTGCGCCGGTAAGCTTAATTTGAATCACGTTAGGTTCTTTCTCGCCAGATTATTGGCTGGAGCCAGTGGAGCCACGCTCGCGAGGAGAGTACTTGTTCAGAAGGTCGAGCAGTCTCATGGCGCTCCTGCGGCGCCCGCACCCCAGTCATCACGATTTCCCGATTCTCCAGCTTCCTGCCGTAGAGGGTGGCATTGTCGTCCAGATCCTGCCGCAGGGTGGCGCCTTCCAGCGCAACGCCGGCAAACAGCCCCTGGGACCGCGACCACGAAAGGATCTCGGCATGCATTTGGAGGTCGGTTTGAGCCGTCGCCGTGCGTCCCACGGGACCAGCGGCAACAGAGCCCTCGGCGCCCAAAGTGAACTTGCTGGAAAGCAGCTTGTCGGCGCCGCCCTGATTCATCACGAGCAGTATCAAGTCCGTTTCCGAGCCGCCGATCTGGAAGCCCACGCTGCCGCCTTCGATGCGGACCGTGCCCGGCGCGGACCAGCCGGCTCCGCCTTTGTTGCGGCAGGAGACATAGCCTTTTCCGAACTTCGCGCCAATCACGAACGCGGCCGTCTTCACGCTGGGGACGATAACGATGCAGTGGGCGTTTGCCAGCAAGTCTTGTGGGATGCCTTTGTCGGGCGTCGCCATCACTTCCGAAAACACCGCTGCGGCTTCGTCCAGCCGCTTTGCAGGTTCGCTGTCTTTGGCCATCAAGGGCATTATTGCCAGAGCGGCCGCCAGGATCATTCGCATTGTTTTAGCCTCTTTTTGCCGACCGGTGAACCCCGAAGGGGCTTTGGGCGACGTGCTTCCTAGTGCACGGAGAGCGCCGTTGCCCTTTTGCTGAGACGATTCACCTGGAAGCGATTCACGCCGTCGGGGTGAAGCAGATTCTGCTGATGAAATGCAATTCCTGCAGATACTTACGAACGGGCAGGCGATTGCTCTGTACTATGCGAGGAATAATGTAAAATGCCTTTGATCAATATTGTCGTTGTGCTGATTCTGGTCGGAGTGGCGTTGCACCTGATCAATCGGTACGTCCCGATGGCTTCCAGCATCAAATCGATTCTCAATGTGGTGATAATCGTCTGCGTCTGCGTATGGCTTTTGCAAGCCACCGGCATGTGGGGCAACGTAACGCATTTCCGGCTGTCGCGGTAACATCACTGGCGCGGAGTTGCATCCTGATCGAACTGGTAATTGGAGCACTGAATATCCAGTTCGGTCGGGCCCAGCAGAAGACTGGATGTGACGCTCTGCACGTGCTAGGGCAGCCAGAAGCCATGCACTTGGATATAGCTTTCGGTAATACGGGGCGCCCCAACCAGAACCGACATGCTGGCGGAGAACTGGCCTTCCACCCGCACCACCGCGTAACTCTCCACGTCGACCCAGGCTTTTCCAACGATGAGAAATGGCGCCTTGATCCGAGGCGATAATGCCAGCGCGTAGCAACTTCGCCGCTCCGCGGTCTCGGTGCCCAGTAGGTGAACCCGATGGTTGGCGGCAGTGATCTGGTGATGGGCATTTTCCGGCGGCAAACCGCGCCGGCCTCCGACGAAAGCAGTTTATCGATAATGCCGTTCAATTGGGCCGACCCCGATCGGGTCACCACGGTGAACCTGTCACCTTCGATCTCCCGGTAGCTCATGAGCACGGCAGCCGCGGCCTGTTGGCCGAGACGCCCGTTCTGCATCGTATATTGCCGCGATCCCACTACCATGTTGGTATTCAGACCTCTCGCGCTTGCTTATTCGATCATTGTCCGCGGGTTGATTGAGCAGGCGGTCAGTTTGAAGTTTTGGCCCTGGATTTACAGTTCCAGCCGGTCCTTCCGGCTGTCGAATTCTTGGCCGCCGGGTTGTGACCGATTCCGCGTGTGTAGTACGTCGTTAATCATCCGAGTCAACTTCACCGCAACAAATGGCTTCTGTATGTACGCCCAGCCGTAATTCAGTACCAGGAGGTTGCCATTTGCCGCACCGGACATCAACATCACATGCATGTTCGGGCGAGCCAGTTTCAGCGCCTCGCCCAGGTCTGGGCCGGACATCTCCGGCATCTCCACATCGGAGAGTAGTAGGTCTATCGTTTCGGTAGTTTCACCTGCAAGCTTGAGGGCGGAAGGCCCGCCGTCGGCCGAAAGAACGTGGAAGTTTTCGGCTTTGAGAATCTCGACGACCACCGCGAGAACCAACGCGCTGTCGTCGACCACTAGAATTGTTTCGCGACGTCCTTCGGGGGCCGGCGGCATGATGTACCCATTTCTTATGTCCGAGATTGCACGATCGTCATGAGCACTCGGAGGCCAATTTGACAATCTGCGGCTCCTAATTTCCTGACGGATGCCAGGCCAGCGTCAGGCCATAGCTATGAGCGGAAGGTTGCACCTGCGGAATCACCCGCGGCGACAACCACGCCTGGGTCCGCGACTGGCTACCGTTCAGGCGCTTCTCAGCAACATGTCTGCCGATAAACCAGCCCATCGCTCCTCCTGCCAAAATGTCCGATGCGTTATGCTGCCGGCCGCTGAAACGCGACGCTCCGACCGCTGTGGCGAGACCATAGGCCACGATCACGACTACTTTGTTGCCCTGGTATTGGTCTGCGATTACTGAAGCCAGCGCGAAGCTCTCAATCGTATGGCCCGATGGGAAGCTGTCGCTGCCGTGAAAGAAGTGGCCGCCTCCGTCACCCTCCAGCGGCCGCTGGCGGCCAGTCGCGGCCTTGAGCACCTCCGACACGATCAGGCTGTCCACTAAGGCCTCGCCGGCAAGAAAGCCGGTGTCGCGCAATTTCGAATGCCCCGTCAGGACACCGCCGAGATAGAGTCCACCGGCGATCGGAATCAGTGTGTACACGGCTCCCAAGCGGGAGACGCCGCGACTATAGGCCATCTGGTCCGCCGTGTTCGGCAATTGTTGCGAGGTGCGGTGGTCCGTCGCAATCAGGGCGCCGGTAGCGGCGCCGAAAATAAGCCACCATTTCACATCGCGCTTCTTCATGCGGAACGGACTCGTCCAGATCTGCTTCTGATCGCGGAAGACGTCCTTGGCGAAGTCCTTGGCCGTATCTTGGGCGAAGGTGTCTGGGACCGCCGCGAACAGGCAGACGAGCGCCACACCGCGTAGTTTAGAAGAGCGGGTCATTTAGCGGCCGGCTCAGTAGCTGCGACAGCCGCCTTCGAAGCAGAAGCCGCCAGATCCCGATTGACGGAAGTCAGATGATCCAGTTCCAACTGCAATCTTGCCCACTCGCTTTCATGCGCCTTCGTCTCGATCGGAAGGCTCATATCCCCGTAGAATGCGAGAATATCGCTCCTCAGGTCTTGTGGAATCTCGGTGTAATGACCATCCAACTTATGCAACAATTTCGCATACGCGGCATCCATTAGCGTGTATTTGCCTGCCTTGGTCGCTTCGCCGACATCAAAGTTGTCATTGGGCAGTTTCAGGCGGCCGGTGCCCGCGCCGGCGAGCATTTCGCGGTATCTGTCGATCGACGCATTGAAGCCCGACATGTACAGTTTCTCGGTCTCCGGCGTAAGTCTCTTGAATGCCAGGGCCTTGAACGGTCCCTTCCTCGGTACGATGTGGAAGAAGCCGGCCAGCATTCTCGACCGGATGCCTGGCACTTGGTAGGTTGTTCCCCAGTTCTTTTCGTAGCTGGACCGAGACAGGTTGTAGAGAAATTTCTTGCGCGTGATGCTGGGAGCGTCCTTCCGGATCTCCTGGCTTTTGAGCTGCCATGCCACTCTGGTCAAGGCTGGCAGAACAGTCCCCACGGCGCGGCGGTACGATCCAATGGCCAGGTCGAGGTTCATGAACACCTGCTCGATCGTCATTCCATAGGTGTCCAGGAATGCCCGCTCCAACACCGGCTTGGCAACCTGGAAGCCGATGAAGTCTTTGTAGGCCGCGGACGCGTAGCGGCTCTTCGCCGCCTGAAACACGTCGAAGCCGAACTCTGTTTTGGTGTGCGAGAAGGGGTCGTCCGCATACGTTACCGAGTTTCCGAACTTCGCGCGAAGACTCGGGTAGAGCAGCGGTACGGAGACGTTGGTGGCCATGCGGTGGCCATTATTATCCGCTGCGTAGTGCGATAGCGCGCCCAGCGCGAATGCATACTCGTCGAGATCCTGCGACTCGCGAATCAAGTTGAGAATGAAGTCGCCGCTGCGCACATAATGCGTCAAATCGCTGTAGAACTTGCTGCCGAATGGATAGTAGCCCAGATCCTGGATGATGCTGCCTCCGTAGGCATAGCCGTGGGCCCGCGCCAAGTCATCCCCGGTGGAAGCGGGGAATCGTTTGAGCAGGAGCGGCTTGATGGCGCTATCCCACGTGGAATCGATGATCGCCTCGTGTGTCAGTACTGAGTACGACGAGGCGCTCTTCACGGGAAACAGAAGCAAAAGGGCAAGCGTCCATTTCGGGAGCAGCCTCTTCACAACGCCGCCACGAGTTGTGGCCGGAACGCCGCCACTATAGCCAGACATGCCGCGGCGAAAGTGAGGAACATCAAGAGAAAGATCTTAGTTGTCAGAAGAAGCGGGCTGAACACTACGAAGACCACAACGCCTGCCGCGGCCCATGCATATTCCCTCAGCCACGCTGCATGCTGCACAAAGAGGACGGCGCTCAGACAGATGGTCAAATTCATCAAGCCTTCATAACGGCCAGCCAGGCTTGAGAGCAGCGCTGCCGCTAAAAGGGCTGGAATCGAAGCCCACTTCAAAATCTTCGTAAATGTCTGAAACATCGTTTGACCTCGCTCAGTTGGATCACCGTCTGTCAAGCACTCCGAAGGCCATATTGGTGGCGTGTGCGGTGTGGTAAGGGCCAGCAACGTGCTCTATGGTCGCCGTAATTCAGAAGAGGAATTGAATCGTGAAGACTAAATTGATTTTCGTGGTGTTGCTGGCGGTGGCCGCCGCTTTCGCTCAGCTTTCCGTCGGGATCAGAATCGGCGCGCCGCCACCGATCCGCGTGAGAGTGCAGCCGCGAAGCCCCGGCGCAGGCTATACCTGGGTGGGAGGCTACTGGTATCCGGTGGGCAGGCGCTACACCTGGCACGAGGGATACTGGACGCGGCCGGCATACATTGGAGCCCATTGGGTGGAGCCCCGCCATGATGGAGAGAGGTATTATGCCGGCTACTGGGATGGCGACCACGGCAAAGTTGCTCACGACCATGCCTGGGACAAGAACCATGATCGCAACCGCGACTACAATCGCGATCACCACGACCACTAGAACTTCGTTGTAAACCCCGGCCCGGAACAGGGCACGCTCCAAAAGCGGTCTGTTCCGCCTGCACTATCCTCCCGCAATAAACCTCCCTCAAGAAACTACGGCCACTGAAGTGCCTTTACAGACATCGAAGGAAACAACAGATTAAATGAAACTCTTAAAAGCAGCGACGACGGTGTTTGGTATTGCGGTCATGAGCGCGGTAATCGCACCCGGCGCCAAGGCCGACGATTGGAACCGGAAGACCACCATGACGTTTAGCGGACCAGTGGAGATTCCCGGGGTCCACCTCAAAGGATGGAGCGTGCTCCCGGCGGGCACCTACGTGTTCAAGATCCTGAATTCGCAGTCCGACCGTCACATCGTGCAGATCTTCAATAAGGACGAAACGGCCGTTTATGCAACGATACTGGCGATTCCGAACTATCGCCTCAAGGCGACCGACAAGACCGTGGTGACGTTCAGGGAGCGGCCCGCCGGCGAGCCCGAAGCCCTTCGCGCCTGGTTCTATCCCGGCCGCAATTGGGGCGAGGAATTCGTCTATCCGAAAGCCAGAGCGGTTGTGCTCGCCAAGGAAACCCACACGCCGGTCCTCTTTACCGAGGCCGCGCTTCCCGTCGAAGTCGCCGAACCGATCAAGACCGCGGACGCGCCGGTGGTAGTGGAAATGACTCGTGCGCCGATCATGGCGGTACAGCCCACTGGTGAAGAAGTTGCACTTACCGAGGTAGTTACCGCACCTCCCGCGCTTCCGGAAGCTGCGGCATCGCTTCCGGCCACGGCCAGCAACCTGCCGCTGCTTGGCCTCTTCGGCCTGATAGCCTTACTCGCGGCCTTCGCCACCCGTACAGCCGCAAAGCGACTTCAGTAGCGCGTTGTAATTGCTCGCGCGGCGCTGCAAACGGGCGCTGCGCGGGGGGCACGAAAGGAAAGCAGGTGACAGCATGAATCCCTTCAACACAGTGACGAATACAGTGCGTATGACCCTGCTAGGCATGGCAAACCTGTTGTGCGGCTGTCTGCACGGCAAAACCACTTTCCCGATCACGCTCCAGGCGAGCACCTATGTGGTCTGCCTGGAGTGTGGGCGCCATCTACCGTACGATTGGTCGAGAATGCGCATCAGCAGGCGCCTCATGGCGTGGCCTTCCCCTCCCGTTGTGGGTGCCTTGGCGCCAACAGCTAGGCCATCCCGGTGAGCGCCCTCCCATTTCTGGCAATGATCTGTCTCGCGGGCAATGGAGTGCTCCAGGCTCCCGAGCCGTTCCGTATTTCCGTAGACGTCAATCTCGTAGTGCTGCACCCCACTGTGCGCGATGGGAAAGGCCAGTTTGCTTCCGATTTGGACGCCCGGAATTTTGAGGTCTACGAAGACGGCGTCCGCCAGACCATCAAGCTGTTCCAGCACGAAGACGTTCCGGTTACCGTCGGACTGGTTGTCGATCACAGCAGCAGTATGCGACACAAGCTTGCGGAGGTGGTTGCCGCGGCGCGGACATTCGTTCACTCCAGCAGTCCAGAGGACCAGATGTTCGTGGTCAACTTTAACGAGAAGGTGACGATGGGTCTCCCGGAAGCGGTCGGTTTCACCGATGGCTCCGCGGAACTCGAACAAGCCATCTTCAGGACTCCAGCCGGGGGGATGACGGCGCTTTACGACGCTGTCGCCGTGGCGCAGCAGAAATTGCAGGCCGGCACGCACGACAAGAAGGTCCTCATTGTCATCAGCGATGGCGGCGACAACGCCAGCGCGCACAGCCTGGCAGAGGTATTGAAGATCGCGGAACGCTCCAGCGCCCTGATTTACACCATCGGCATCTTCGATCCGGACGATGAAGATAAGAATCCGGACGTCCTGCGCCGTCTTGCAAGGGCAACCGGCGGCGATGCTTTCCTCCCTGACAAACTGGACGACGTGGTTGCGATTTGCGAACGCATTGCGCGCGATATCCGCCACCAATACACTCTCGGATACATCTCCAGCAACGCGGCGAAACCAGCAGTCTACCGGTCGATTCGGGTGGTTGCGCGGTCCGCCGGGAACGGCAAACTCGTGGTGCGCACTCGCTCCGGCTACATCGCGGGCAAGGCTGAGAAGTGAGATTTCGCATTGCCAAAGCGCCGCTGAGACGCCTCCTGCGCTGGAGCCAGTGGTGGCTCCTGGCGATTTCCGTATCGATGCTTACCTGGTGCTGCTGCCTGATCGGCCGCTTCGATATTCCCCGTCTCGATTATCTCCGTGGTCGTCATCGAAGGAACCGGCAGCACTACTCTTCGCCGGGCCGTCGGCCATTTTCCTGGAACAGCCCTGCCGGGGCATCGCGGAAACATTGGCATCTCCGGGCATCGTGATACGTTCTTCCGCCCGCTGCGGAATATCCGGAAAGGCGACCTCATCACCCTCACCACGCTGGGAGGGGGGTATCGTTATCGCGTCGTTTCGACTAAAATAGTATTGCCGTCCGATGTTTCTGTCCTGGACTCGGACGGGCGAGAAATCCTCACCCTCGTCACCTGCCATCCGTTCTACTTCGTGGGCGCTGCCCCCGACCGGTTCATCGTTCGGGCCGAAAGAATTAAATGAGAGAGACCTCTAAAATCCGCAAGATCGCCTTTGTCGGCGACCATCTGCCGCGCAAGTGCGGTATCGCTACGTTCACCACGGACCTGCTCTCCGCCGTTGCAAACGCTTATCCCCAAAGCCAATGCCTCGCCGTATCGGTCAACGATATTCCGGGCGGCTATGAATATCCGGAGGTGGTTCGGTTCGAGATTGAGGAGCAGGACCTTTCCTCCTACTTGCGCGCCGCGGATTTCCTCAATATCAGCAACGTGGACGTTGTCTGTCTGCAGCACGAGTTCGGGATTTTCGGAGGGCCGGTGGGCGGCCACATCCTGGCATTCCTGCGCGAATTGAGAATGCCCGTCGTGACCACGCTCCACACCGTTTTGCGCGAGCCGAAAGCGGATCAGCGGCGCGTGATGGACGGGTTGATCTCGCTGTCCAGCCGCCTCGTGGTGATGACTGAGCGCGGCCGGCAGATGTTGGAGGAGATCTACCATGCCCCTCCGGCCAAGATCGATCTCATCCCGCACGGCATTCCAGACGTCGGTTTTGTCGATCCCACCTACTTCAAGGATCAATTTGGGGTGGAAGGCAAAGTTGTGCTGCTCACGTTCGGCCTGCTCTCCCCCAACAAGGGCATCGAACAGGTGCTGAAAGCCCTGCCGGACATTCTCACGGAGTTTCCGGACGTAGTTTACATTGTCCTGGGCGCTACGCATCCCAATGAACTGCGCGAGCACGGCGAGGCTTACCGGCTAAGCCTCGAAATTCTAGCCAGGAAAAACAAGATCGAAAAGAACGTCATCTTCTTTAACCAGTTCGTGGACCTGGAGAATCTCAAGGAGTTCATCGGTGCGGCGGACCTTTACATCACGCCTTACCTGAACGAAGCGCAGATTACCTCAGGCACACTGGCGTACGCGTTTGGCGCGGGCAAGGCGGTGGTCTCTACGCCGTACTGGCACGCTGCCGAATTGCTGGCGGACGACCGCGGCTCGCTGGTGCCATTTGGCGATGCGCCCGCGATTGCCCGCGAAGTCCTGAGTTTGCTGCGGGATGACACCCGCCGCCACACCATTCGTAAGAACGCGTACCGCATCGGCCGCGACATGATCTGGAGCAGTGTGGCTCAGATGTACATGCGCTCCTTCGAGTTGTCCCGCCTGGCCGTGTCCACCACGTCGCGAAAATTTCTTGGCGCCAAGACGCTGGACCGAAAACCGCGGGAATTGCCCAAGATGAAACTGAGTCACCTCTCGCGGATGACCGACTCCACCGGGGTTTTCCAGCACGCGATTTTCAGCGTTCCGAATTTCGCCGAAGGCTATTGCACCGACGACAATGCGCGGGCCTTTGTGCTCGCCGTGCTGCTGGGGGAATTGGGCGACGACCCGGAGGGCGTGCGCACTCTGGCCACCACCTCCGCCGCCTTTCTGCATCACGCCTTCGATGTCAAAACCGGGCGCTTCCACAACCACATGAGTTTCGACCGGCGTTGGCTGGACCCTCACGGCTCGGAAGACTGCCAGGGCAGGGCGATCTGGGCCCTCGGTCTCGGCGTGGGCCGCTCGCCATTTCGAAGCTTCCAGATCATGGCCGGGCAACTCTTCGCGCAGGCATTGCCTGCAGTGACTGGCTTCACCTCTCCCCGGGCGTGGGCCTTCAGCCTTATCGGCATCCATGAGTATCTGCGTCGCCTGAGTGGTGACAGCCTGGTCAACCAAACGCGCGAGACACTCATTTGCCGGCTGATGGAGCGTTTTGAAGCTAGTGCCCACCCCGATTGGCAATGGTTTGAAGAAGAGTTGTCATACGACAATGCGAAGCTCGCTCACGCTTTGATCGTGAGCGGACAGGGAACGGGGCAACCAGCGGTGCTGGACCGTGGACTGCGGGCTTTACGGTGGCTGACGGAGGTGCAGATGTCCGAGAAGAGCCACTTTCGGCCAATCGGCAGCAACGGCTTCTACAAGCGGCACGGCACGCGCGCCAATTTCGACCAGCAGCCCGTTGAGGCGCAGGCCACCGTGTCGGCTTGTCTCGAAGCCTATCGCGCGACGTCGGACCTGTCGTGGTACGAGCACGCGCAGCGCGCTTTTGACTGGTTCATCGGGTGGAACGATCTGGGTCTCGAACTGTACTCGCCGGAAACCGGGGGCTGCCGCGATGGGCTCCATGTAGATCGCGTCAATGGTAATCAGGGAGCGGAGTCTACCCTGGCCTTCCTGCTTTCGCTGGCGGAAATGCAGTTGGCGCAAAACACAGTGACCAGTTTCAAGGAACCGATCGCATCCGCGGATTAGCCGCCCGTATATAATGTCCATTCACCTCAGCCGCACAGCAACAATTCTCCATCCCGACCAGACCCGCGTTCTGCTGCGGCCCTTCACTCCGGGTAGCCCCGAGCGGATTGCCAGAATAATTGCCCGAATCATAGCAATACCGGAAGATCAGGTCGGCCGGCTCCTTGACAAAGTCTGCGCTGAATTCTGCCTCCGACACCTGGAGATCCGCAAACTCTTCCTGGAACGCTTTGAGCAACTTAGTGAGTCCCTGTCGCTTGATTCGCAATTGTCCGAGGAGAGGCAGCAGTTGATCGGATCGTACTTCCTGGCGGAATACTCTCTGGAATCCGCTGCCCTTTTCAATCCATCCATCGTTCCACACACCGATCAGGCCGATCTTCCGGCCGGCGCTCTCCGGTTCATTCTGAGCCTGCGAGCTACTGGGGAAGGTCACATTTCCTCCATTACCTTTCGAACCGGCATCATTCATCCCGATCTGAGGATCGAGGTACTGCCCACCATGGGCTTTCTCACCGAGCCGCAGCAGGTCCCAAATCCCCTGTACGAGAAAGCGCTATTCGGGAGGAAGCTCTCTGAACTGGGATTGACCGGTGAATTCACGCGCCGCGTCATGCACAAACTCGGCGAATCTTTCACATTGGCAGAGCTTCGCACCAGCCTCCAAGCCCAGCAGTTCCTTCAGCCGGACGGAATGACACAGGAAGACCAAGACCTGTCGCAGGGAATTTGGATGCTGGCGCGGTCCAACTATGAAGTCCAGTTCGAACCCGGACAGCAACTCTCAGAACGGATCATTTTCCCGGCCACGCCCTCCCAACGCAACGGGATCGAGGACGCCCGTTTCGTTTGTTTCCACGAAGACGATGGCACTCACACCTACTATGCAACCTTCACTGCTTACGACGGCCGGGTGATCGTGCCGGAGTTGGTGGATACCTCCGACTTCGTCCTGTTCCGCTTCAGAACCCTGAACGGGCCCGCCGCGGAGAACAAAGGTATGGCGTTATTCCCGCGGAAGATCGGCGGCCTCTATGCCATGCTTTCCCGGCAGGACAACGAGAATATCCACCTGATGTTCTCCGACAACATCCACTTTTGGAACGAGAGCAGAGTTCTGCTGAAACCTGCGTTCTCCTGGGAGTTGGTCCAAATGGGAAATTGCGGATCGCCCATCGAGACCGATGCCGGTTGGCTCGTGCTCAGCCACGGCGTCGGCCCGATGCGACAATACTGCATCGGCGCATTCCTGCTCGACCTCGACGATCCTTCCAAAGTAATTGGACGTCTCCGCGAACCCCTGATCAAGCCGAACGAGAGTGAGCGCGAGGGCTACGTTCCCAATGTCGTGTATACCTGCGGCGCTTTGCTTCACAACGGCGAGCTGATCATTCCGTATGGCCTCGCCGATCACGCCACCAGTTTTGCAACTGTCCCGCTCGCCGAAGTGTTGGCGGCCATGGAGCCGGAATCGGAATCGGCATGACCAGACCGGCTAAGCGAATCGCAGTCCTTTCCCCCGTCGCCTGGCGTACACCTCCCCGCCAATACGGAGCATGGGAGACCGTCGCAGGTAATATCGCCGAAGGACTGGTCGCCCGCGGATGGGACGTCACTCTATTCGCCACCGGCGATTCCGTCACACGTGCCCGTCTGCATGCCGTAGTCGCCCGCGGATACGAAGAGGATCGCGCCATCGACCCGAAAGTGGCCGAGTGCCTTCACATTTCCGAGGCCTTCGAACACGCTGCCGAGTTCGACCTCATCCACAGCCATTACGACTTCATGGCTCTCGCCTACAGTCGTCTGGTGAAGACGCCGGTGCTCACGACAATCCATGGGTTTTCCTCGCCCCAAATCATGCCGGTGTACGAAAAGTATCGCCACGGGTATTTCGTCTCCATCAGCAACTCCGATCGCGCGCCGGGACTGAATTACCTGGCGACGGTATATAACGGCATCGATCTCTCCCTGTACCCGTTCCAGGAACGTGCGGGCGACAGTCTCGTCTTTCTCGGCCGGATTCATCCGGATAAGGGCGTGCACCTGGCCATTGAGGTCGCTCGCCTGAGCGGACTGCCTCTGCTCATTGCGGGCATTATCCAGGATGGGACATACTTCCGGGAACAGGTGGAGCCCCATCTGACCGACACGATCCGCTACCTCGGGCCGGTCGATGTTGCCGGCAAGAACGACTTGTTCGCCCGCGCCCTGGCGCTGCTGCACATGAACACGATTCCGGAGCGATTCGGCTTGGTCCTGGTGGAAGCTAATGCCGCCGGCGTGCCCGTGATCGCCATGGACCTCGGCTCCTGCCGGGAAGTGATCGACGATGGGCGGACGGGCTTCCTCGTCAACACTGCCGGCGACGCCGCGCATGCTCTCCGGCGCCTCGGTGAACTCGACCGTACAGCGTGCCGCCAGCGCGTACAGGAACGATTCTCCATCGACACGATGGTGGCGGGGTACGAGCAGGTTTACCAGCAGATTTTCGAATTGGCAGCCAGGAAATGATCAAACGCTACGCCCACAACCCGATCCTCACCAAGGCCGATATTCCGTACCCGGTGGAGACTGTCCACAACGCAGCGGTGATCAAGCATCGGGACGAGTACATCATGCTGTTCCGTTCCCATTTGCGGACCGGACGATCCATCATTGGCCTGGCCCGCAGTCCCGATGGTTTCCATTTCACCGTGGATCCACAACCCTTTCTAACCCCTGCGGGCGAAGAGTTCAGCGTCGAAGATCCGCGAGTGACCTCGATCGACGGAGAGTACCTGATCACTTACAGCGTCTACTCTCGAGACGGAGTCCAAATCGCCCTGGCCAAGACGAGCGATTTCACCAGTGTGGAAAGGGTCGGCCTCATTACGGAGGCGGACTATCGGAACGTCGTGATCTTTCCCGAGAAGTTTGACGGCCTGTATGCGCGGCTCGACCGCCCGCACTCGGAGATCTCGCCGTGGTCCATCTGGATTTCCTATTCGCCGGATCTGCGTTTTTGGGGCAACTCCCAACTCATCATGAGACCGGTGCAGTACCACTGGGATGAAATGAAAATCGGCCCCGGCGCGCCACCGATCAAAACGGAGCAGGGATGGCTCTCCATCTATCACGGCGTTTTCCCGACGATGGATGGCTCGATCTACCGCTTGGGAGTCGCACTTCACGATTTGCGAAATCCGGCGAAAATCATCGGAGTCGCCGATTCGTGGATCCTGCAACCGGAAGACCCTTGGGAAATCACCGGCTACGTCCACAACGTCGTGTTCACGTGCGGCGCGGTTGCCGAACCCGACGGGACGGTGAAGATCTACTGGGGCGGCGCGGACACGGTGATGTGCGCAGGTGAGGCGAACATCTCCGATCTGGCCGCGCTGTGCCTGGATCAAAGCAGACCCGCCAAATGAGCTCTGGGGTCCCCGAAGAGAATAGTCGATTATCCCGGCGGGCCGAACGGTGGGCACAAATTGGCCATGATCGGTGATCGTCCGGATCCATGGTTCCGGAGGTGTCGAGCCGGGCGTGACCGCGAGGCGCAACCCGGTTGCCGCAGTGGCGATTGGAAAATCGCTCATCCCCTCTCGGCATCGCCGGGCAGACCCTTCATGGCGAGGTTCGACTCGCCGGCCATCGCCCGGCACCGCGAAACCGTATTCGCACTGGATCTCGCGCGTCTCCGTGCGATGGGGCGGAATAAGCCGGGCACCAAGGCCGGCCAGGTGCGTCAAGCTTGGCCCGAAATCCGGGAACTGCTCGCCGCAGGTCACACCCTAAAGGACATTTGTGTCTGGCTCAACGAAGTTGGCGTCGAGATCGGTTACGCTCGGCTGTCAGACTACGTGAATCAATTGCGGAGGGCCCAACCAGATCCCCGCCAATCTTCGAGCAGCATGCCAGCCACGCCAATTAGAGCAGCGCGGGCTACCGATTCGATTAGACCTGGAGGGGCACCTGCAACAAACGACCCACGGGAGAATCTGCGCCGCAGCGAGGCCAAGCGTCCAGGCGTCGATTACCGGTTGGAATTGGCTGATCCGAACAAGTTGATCTGAGAGGGCGAGGAAAGCGACCAATACCGCTCTGCGTACACTGTTCCATCATCTTGCCGATCTCCTTCCGGTAGAAGCCCGATTGGCGCGGCCGGTCGGACCGGAGACGACTCAGCAGCGCATTGAGCCGATGGTGCGGGGCCGGTGCACGACGACTGGCAGGAGGTCGCCCTACGCGAACTCATGACGCGGACCTTCGTGTTGAACTTCAAGGAGCCAAGGCGGCGATGGATGCGGAACTGTTGACTTGTTTCATGAGAAGTTCGGAGACTAGGCCAGGGACCGTACGGCGACGTCATCGTTCACGAAGCAGCGCACTTGGTTCACTACCCCTAGGGAACATGAAGATCCAAATCCTGACAATTACGGCGGTCTCAATTGTCAGACTCTCTGGACCACAATGGAGGCACTGCGGACAATCTCCTCCGACACTCGCGCCGACTGGTGGGAGGCGTTCGCGCTGGTACCGTCGCTGGCCGTTGCCTACGTTTGGCACGCCTCGCTCCGTACTCGCGAGGTACTCGACGGTTTGCTACGAATCGGATTCCTTTATCCCAACAGATTACCTGGAACGAGGGCCGCACCGTATTGACGCGAACGCGCTTACTGGTATCAACACGAACCAGCGTGGTACGTCCGGAAAAAGAAACGCCCCCTGGTTCGGCGAGGCGGGCGACAACTCCACGATCTGGGACTCTCCAAGTCCGAAATTCATTATGGGCGGCTCGAAGGAGGAGGAATGCGACCATCCAACCCAAAACCCCGTGGAATTGATGCGCCGGCCGATTTTGAACCACACCAGCGGGGTGAGGCCGTCCATTCCTTGGATCGGGCACAACCCCCATCGCTGCAGAGATGACCGGGCGAACTCCGTCATGAAAGCCAGGGCCTTCGGAAACTTCGTCGATACCGAGGTGAGGCGGCTCTCCTGGTTTTCGTTGATCTGCAAATCGGGCCGGGGAACGGCGGTCCTAAGGAAAATCGTGTAGGTATCCCGCTGCACACACGGATTTTGTGCTGGATGGTAAAGGAACTTGCCGCTGGAGTCCGTCTTCACTGCTCGCGAAAATCCCGAAGGGACCACGCCGCCGTCTCGGGTAAACGCGATTCGCGACGATCTCACTGGCGAATTCCGCCGGCCCTTTTCCTGCTCCAATGCGCGGTCGGAATCATGCTCCTGATCGCCTGCGCCAAGGTCGCGAACCTGCTGCTGGCGCGATATCCCGCTCGCAGACACGAGTTTTCCGTGCGCGCCGCAATGGGCGCGTCGCGTGCCCAGGTCCTCCGGCAACTCTCCGCCGAAAACCTGGTGCTCTCGGGGATGGGCGCCCTCGGCGGAGTCCTGTCCGCCGCGTGGAGTTTGCGGCCTATGCTGGCGCTGGTTCCCGCCGCTGCCGGATTGCTGCTGGTCTCCATGGCAGCCAGCGCCATCCCCGCCTTCAGGGCAATGCGCATCGATCCCGTACGCGCCCTGCGCAATGCATGACCCGACTCCGTGCGTGACTATAATGGCCCCATGCTTCATCGCATTGCCGCCCTTTTCCTCTGCGCGGTGTCGCTCGACGCCCGCGTCACCCGATTCGTGATCGAACGGCGGGCCCCCACTCCCAACAAGCCGGCATTCGAAACTCTCGACGGCCATTTCTACGGCGAACTCGACCCCAAGGATCCCCGCAACGCGATCATTAACGACATCCAGCTCGCGCCCCGCAATGCTCGCGGCATGGTGGAGTACTCCGCCACGTTCGCCCTCACCAAACCCTTGGATATGTCGAAAGCCAGCGGTATTCTCTACTACCTCGTCCCCAACCGCGGCAATGGAGGAACCGTCGCGTACAATGAAGGCCACGTCAGCGTTATCAGCGGCTGGCAAGGCGATCTCCTCCCCCGCAAGAACGCCCAGATGCTCACCGTCCCGGTCGCCCGAAACGCGGACGGCTCCTCCATCACCGGCCCGGTTATGGAGCGCCTCATCGATATTCGCCCTGGCGCGACTACGGTGGACCTGCGCACCGGGCAATACGTCGGCCTCACCTACCAGGTCCCCGTCACGCTCGATACCACGAAGGCCGTGCTGACCCACCGGACCTCCCAATCCGCCACTCCCGTCAAGGTCGCCGCCTCCAACTTTGCGTTTGCCGATTGCTCCACCAAGCCCTTCCCTGGCATTCCCGAACCAACGAAGCTGTGCGTCAAAAACGGATTCGAGCCCGATTCCGAATACGTGATTCAATACACTGCCAAAGACCCCCTTGTCCTCGGCATCGGCTACGCCGCCACGCGCGACCTGAACTCCTTTCTCCGCTACGCCGCCAAAGACGACACCGGTACGGCCAATCCCGTGGCCGGCCGCATCCGTTGGGCCATGAGCCGCGGCGATTCACAGTCCGGCAATTTCATCCGCAGCTTCATTCACCTGGGCTTCAACCAGGATGAGAGCGGGCGGATCGTCTGGGACGGCGCCACACCCCACATCGCCGCGCGCCAGCTTGCGCTCAATTTCCGCTTCGCCGTCGCCGGGGGTGCCGCGGGCCCCGATCAGCCCGGTAGCGAGGCCGTCCTCTGGTGGAGCGATTACCCGGACAAGGCGCGGCACCGGCCCGTTGCCGGCATGCTCGACCGGTGCAGCAAGACGAACACCTGTCCCAAGATCTTCGAGACATTCGGCGCGTTGGAATTCTGGTACCTGCGCGAGTCGCCGGACCTGGTCGGTACCGATGCTAAAGCCGACATCCCGCTGCCCGCGAACGTGCGCCGGTATTTCTTTCCCGGAACCGGCCATGGCGGCGGACGCGGCGGATTCCACGCCGCGGCGCCCCCGCCTCCGAACGGCTGTGCGCTTCCCGCCAACCCGAATCCCGAGTCCGACACCATGACTGCCTTGCGCGATGCCATGATCGAGTGGATCAGCAAAGGAGTCGCTCCGCCGCCAAGCCGCTACCCGACGCTCGCGCAGGGACAACTCGCACCCGCGACGAAGGCCGCCATCGGCTTTCCCGATATTCCTGGCGTGCCGTCACCCGAGGGTCTGGTGAATGCCCTGTACGATTTCGATTTCGGACGCGAATTGCAATACAACGATCTCTCCGGCAGGATCACGAAGAACCCGCCCGCGATCAGGCAAACGCTCCCCACGCTCGTGCCAAAAGTGGATGCCGACGGCTCCGATGTCGACGGCGTCCCTTCGGTCCTGCGGCAGGCGCCGCTCGGCAGTTATCTGGGTTGGAACGTCACGGCGTCCGGTTTCGATAAAGGGAAGATCTGCCAGCTCGCCGGCGCCTACATTCCGTTCGCCAGGACCCGGGCGGAGCGGATGGCTGATCACGATCCGCGGCTATCGCTCGTAGAGCGCTACCAGACCCACCAAGGCTATGTCGATGTAGTCCGGAAGGCCGCCGCGAAAGCCGTGGCCGAGCGTTTCCTTCTGCCCGCGGACGCCGCCCGCCTCGTTGCCGAAGCCGAAGCCAGCGATGTATTGAAGTAGGCCCACACGTTACCGTCACTTCGAGGGCTTGCTCAGCCAACCGTTCAGCTTCAGCCACTCCTCGAACCGGTCCAGGTAGTGATCCGCGCCGCCGCCCTTCTTTCCAAAGCCGTGCTGGCCGGTCTGGAACACGTGCAACTCGGCCGGCAGCCCCGCTTTTCTCCACGCTCCAAACAGGTCAATCGACCCCTGGTATCCGACCGTCGTGTCATCCGCCGCCACCGCGATGAACAGCGGTGGCGCTCCCGGCGGCGGAGGGTTGGAATTCGCGCCGGCGGCATAGATCGGGGCTGCGAAATCAGGCCTGCCGTCGGCGGGACCATATACCGTCGAGAGGACTACCCCTCCGCCGGCCGAGTAACCGATAATGCCGATTCGATTGGGCAGGACTCCGAACTCGGCGGCGCGCTGCCGTAGCAGCCGGACCGCTTGTTGCCCGTCCTCTCCCGCGATCGCACGCACATTCTGTCCCGCTTGCGGACCCGTGGCGGCTGCCCCTCGACCCGCCGGAGCCGTTGGCGCATCAGGGCCGACGTAGGTCGTGCGGTACTTCAAAACAAAAGCATCGACGCCCATCTGACTCAGCCGTTGGGCGACATCGACGCCCTCATACGACATCATCAGCGTCCGATAACCACCGCCTGGCGCAACAATGATAGCCGTGCCCGCGGCCTTCTGCTTATCGGCCGGGTAATAGAGCAATACCGGGCGAACGATATTCTGCGCCTGTGGCCTCTCCGGAGTTCCCGCGGTCTTCTCCGGATAATTCCAATTCTCCGAGCCGGGCGCGACGCCGGTGTAAAGCGGGATCTCGCGAGCCGGCGGGGCCAGTTGAGCGCGGCCAACGGCCGTGATCGCTGCCAGAATGCAGAGCGCTAAAGGACCGAATTTCAGCATTGGAAACTCCACTTTTCCGAAGCGATATCTTACACCAGGCGGATCCCCTCGCGTAGCTCCATGCCGGGAACGGGGTGAAGACAAATGGCGCGGCGTGCCCTATGGTTGGATTTCGAGGCGGAGACGGGCGCCGGGCTTCACCATGATGTCGCGCTCGCGAAGATTGGCGCCGATTCGCGCGCCGATACGGTAGGCGCCGGGCGCCAGCGAAAGTTCGGCCGGGGCCTGCGCGTCAATCGTCGTACCGTTTACCGTGAGGGGTGCTGGAGCACTTGTCACCACCATGACGCTGCCGCGGATCGGGTTCAGGATCAGCATCAACTCTTGTTCCGACCCGTGCACTTTGACGGTCTGGTTCTCTTCCTGGTATCCGGCGAGGGCGAGACGCAAATTATAGGTGCCGTCCGCCACCAGAAGGTTGCAGGGAGTCTCGCATGCGGGGTTGGTGCTTTCGCCCACCAGCACGCGAGCTCCAGCCGGGCTGCTGACCACGTTGATGGTGTGGTGCGCTGCCGCGCCGCTTGCCAGGTCGGCGGTTTGCAACGAACGGGGTGGAGCGGCGGCGGGGTCTGATGTTGCGGGTGAGCGCGCGGCGATCTCGGCCCAGGGATGCTCGCCGGGTATCGTGGGCGGCGGGAGGACGGGCACGGCAGCCGCGGTCGCCGCGTCGGCGCTCAACGAAGCGAGAAGAACCACCGGAGCCGGGTCTTCAATAAGCTTCGGAAGGGGCGTCGAGTAGATATCCAGACTCGTGCGATCGATGGGGGGAAGCAGGTCGGCGATGCGCGGAGCCTGCCGCGGTCCGGCATCCCGGAAGAACTCCACCGCGTCGCTGGCGGTCGGATTTGGTTGCCGGTTCGACTGCTTCGAGCTCTTTCAGCATGGCAGCGGCCAGGGTGGAGAATTCCGTGTCGCCGCTGCCTCGCAGGCGAACCAGCAGGACCGCGGCGTGGGCAGTATCGTCCGCGAGGAGGTGGGCGGACACGGCGTCCATGCCGCTGACCAGCCGGGCGGGAACAGCTTTCCAGGCGGTTTCGTAGTAGCGCGCTGAATCGGCGTATTTGCCGTTTTCGGCAGCGTCGGCCGCGTTGAGCCGGGCGGACTCGTAGCGCACCTCCAGCTCGGCGGCGTGTTTCGCCTGCTCGAGTTTGGGGATCGCGGGCGAGTGGGCGGCATTGCGGATGGCGATATCGAGAAACTTGGCGGCGGCCTGATACCCGCTGCCATCGCCCACCAGGCCGGCGAGCAACGCAGGAGCTTCCCAACGGCGCGGGTCGATGCGACCCAACTCCGCGAGCGCCGTGAGCGCGTCGTCGGAAGACATCTTGGGAACCAGCGGGAGGAGGTCGCTCATGGCCTCGTCGTAGCGGCGTTTGCGGCGGCCTTCGGGAGTTTTTTCCAGAGTGGCCAGCAGGCGCGCCCGCTCGGCCTGGGGCTTTGCAGCGGCGGCGAACGCGGCGCCGTCGAGGCGCGCCGCTTCATCGAACGCGGCAGCGGCGTCATCCCACTTCTCGCCGATGGCGGCGAGAATGCCGAGGTCGAAAGCGGCCGCCGCGTAGGAGCGATCTGCCGCGAGCGCCTGTGCAGCGCCGCGGATCCCGGCGGCGAGATCGCGTTGCTGGCGGAGGTTGGCCAACGTGGTTTGCAGCCAGTGGCGCGCGGCATCGCGCCTTGAAGCGTAGGGCGTGTCGAGATCCACGGGGCCGAGCGGCGGCACCGATACAGTGACGATGGGCGCGGGCGCGGGGGCGGTAGCCGCCTGCGTTGGAGGCGCTGGGTCGGTTTGGCAGGCGGCAACACCGGCGGCCAGAAGCAGGGATGGCAGGAGTCGCATGGCTTTTCCTCTTTAACGCTGGGGCCCGCGGCAGGTAGACAGGAGACGGTCCAGTTCGGCTTTCAAGGCTGTCATGTCGGTGGCGGGGGCGCCGCTTTGCGATGGCGGGGCGAGCGCCGCGTTCAGGAGTTTGTCCCGCGAGGAGGCGCCGGAGTTGGAAAAGCTGTTTGCATCGGCTTGGCGGTTGTCCCAGTCGAGTGCCAGGGCGAGCATCGAGATTTCGAAGTCGGCGGCGCTTTTCTGGGCGGGCACGGAGGCGCCGCGTTGCGCGGCGGGTTTCTTTTCACCCACCAACGCGCGGAGTTGCGCCACGCGGGCGGCGACATCCGGTGCGCATCCGTCGCCCGAAAGCACGCGCAGGTAAGCATCGCGGATCGAGTTGAGATCCTCGGTAGAGGACGCCATGGATTCGATGGCGCGGTTGGACGGCGAGCCGGGCTGCCGGTCCTGCTGCTTACCGTCTTCCGACGGCCGGGTGACGCGGTTTTCCTGGATCGTGCGTTGCGGGGCTGTGGTTTGGGCGTGTGCCGCGCCGTGAAGAAAAATTGCGGCCAGGACGGCGGTCCATCGCGTGTTCATGACTACTTCTCCTCCGTCAGGAAATAGACTTTGCGCGAGCGCCCGTCGAGGGAGTGGTCGGCGTCGCAATCGGCCTCGACCAGACGGCCTTGCTTGTCGTATTTGTATTCGATCTTAGATCCTTTGCCTTCGAAGGAGATCGATTCGCTGGTGAGATGGTCGCCGGAGTAGTTCAACTGGCGGGTGTAAACGACGGCGCCGGATGAAGATCCCTCGCGGCCGGTGACCTTGACGAGGCGCTGCCCTTCCCACGTGAAATCGAGAATTGGCGCCCGCGGGTCGCCCAACTCCCAGGCGTGGAGGACGCGGCCCCCTTCGTCGTAGTCGAGCTCAAACAGGTGGATGCCGTCCCAGGCGAAGGGATGGAAGAAGCGGTTGCCGGAGAAGCCGACGGCAGCGCGTTTTCCAGTGGCTTTGAACGCGAGGCGGGTGTCGACGCGCGGATTGTTCCATAGCGAGAGATAGCCCGCGGAAGAGCCGCCTTGGGGGTCGGAGCGAATGGAATATTTTTGCGGGAGGAACTGGCGTCCGGCCATCATCGGGGCGGCGCCGGCCATGCCGCCCACGCCGGCGCCGCGCCTGAGTAGCGAGCCGATGCCTCCGCCGCCACCGCCGAGTCCGGCCATCCCGCCGGAGATCCCGGCCATCCCGCCGCCCATCAGGCCGCGCATGGACGCCAGGCTGCTCAAGCCGCCGAGCAGCGACAAGCCGCCCAGGGGGCCCAGACCCGGTGCTCCCATTCCAGGGATGGAAATGGGGATGGTGCGGCTCTTCTCAATGACGTTGTCCCTGCTGACCTTCATGATCTGCGGAAAATCGTCGTAGTAGCTGAAGTAGAAGTCGTTGGTCTCCTTGTCCGGCGTGCGCCAGCCGACGGTGGATCCGATGCCCTGCGTGGCGGCGGCCCCGGCGATCAGCACCTTGGCGATGTTCGACCCGGTTTTCTTCTCTTCGAACTTGGTGTGGACGCCGCGAAGCTGGGCCCCGTTCCAGTCGTAGTTGACGCTGACGTGCTCGGAAGCCTCGATCCGCTGTACCTTGGGCTGGAAGGAGAGGCTCACCGGATCGTAGAAGACGCCGCGATCGAGAGAAACGCCGGAGAACCAACTGGCGGAAGCGCGCCGCGTATCCTGCGTTTTCGTCTGGGCGGCCCCGGCTTCGCCCAGCATGCGGATGGCGGCGATGCGCTGCGCGCGGTTGCCCTGTGTAGATTCGGTGATATCGAGGAAGCGTTCCAGCAGCGGCGCGGCCTTGTCGCAGTTCCGCAGGATACAGGCGCTGACGCCGGCGTAATAAAGGAATCCTGGCGATTCGTTATCGACGCGCAGGCCTTCGGCAGAGGCTTCGAGTGCGCCGCTGAAGTGCTGGGCATCCATTTCACCGGGGATTTTCGAATCGATGCGCGCGCGCTCTTTTTGCAGGTTGTACAGCACCGAGGCACGCAGTTTCTCGCCCTCTTCGAAATCCTGCTGCGTGGGCGCGCTGCCGGCGTAGTTGTCGAGCATCGCCAGTGCGCGCCCAAGGTCACCGCGGGCAACGGCGAGCCTGGCGTGGAGCAGGGCGATCCGCGGCTCATCGGAATCCAGGCTTTCGGCTTCGTGCAGGGAGCTCTCGGCTTCGGCTTGCTTGCCGTCGGAGAGGTACTGTTCCGCCAGCAGCAGCTTTCGTTGGAGTTGGACCTGGGTGGCCGAGCGCGGGTCGATCTTCCTGCGCGCCTCGGCAAATTTCTGGGCGGAGAGGCGTGCGGCTTCGAGTCGGACCTGCTCGAGGAACTCATCGACCCCGGCCAGTTTGGGATCGCGCCACTTCGCAATCAGAAGGTGGCGGATGGCGCCGGGATAGTTGGCGCGGGCCTGAAGCTCGCGGGCGGTTTCCAGGTGGGTCGCGGCGCTGGCCGTCATGTGGCGCTTGCGTGCGCCGGCGAGGGCCTCGAAAGATTTGTCGAAAGGCTCGAAATCGCGGTAGGCGATCAGAAATGCGTCGGACTGTTTGCCTGCGTCCAGGGCGCGGAGGATGGCGGCGCGGCGGTCGAGCCACTTGCGAGTGGATTGGGTATCCGCGCGCAGTTTTGCGAGGTCTGCGTCGGAAGGGAATGCCGCCTCGGCAGCGGAGGCCAAAGCGGCAGATTCATCCAGGACGGTGACCGGCGCGTCGCCTTCGCGCCAGGTCTTCAGGCGATCGGAGATGCCGCGCGACAGGTACAAGCGCATGCGATCTGCCGGCGGCCCGGTGGGGAAGGCTTTGGCGGCCGCGGGAAGCAGCGCTGTGACATCGCGGAAGGCGTCGCCGTCGCTGAGTCCCGGTAGTTTGGCGAGCGAGACATCGGTAGCGAGCGCTGCGGCGGAGGCGCCGGGGTCGAGCCCGGGCACGATCGCATAGAGGTCGTCGGGGCGCAGCGCTTCGCCGGTCTTCTCCTTGCGATCCTTGCGGAACTCGAGTGTGGTCTCCTTCCAGATTTGCGCGGCCGCTTCGGCAGCCTTCGACTTCGCGCCTTCGGGCAGGAGCAGTTGCCATGCGCCCGCGGCAGTGCGTCCGATGAGAGCGCCGTCGGCGGCCCGGCGAACGACGGTGAAATCGCCCAGGCGCGCTTCTGCGAGGCGGCCGATGGATTTGGGATCCCACGCCTGCGCGCCGGCCGGCAGCGGCGACGCGCGAAGCTTATCCTTACCGTTGACGCTGATGGATTCTGCGCCGGCAAAAGAGAAAGCGCCGGTAGCCGCGCGCGTGACGATGAGGAATTGGCTCGCATGGCACGCCGGGATGGCGCAGAAAACCGCTAACCAGAAATTTCTCATGATCGGACCCTCCCGATACGCAGTTGGCCCAGGATCCCGCTGGAGGCGGGTTGATTGAGTATAAGGTGGAGGGCACGGACGTGTCGAGGCTGCGGGAAGTGGTACGGTACTGGGAGGGCGGAAGGGGGTCGGGCCGGCAATCGCTTATTTGTCAGGAACGTCACAAACCGGAGTGCCGCCCGCGCGTCTACACAGTAATCCGCGTATTGGAGGATGGATGCAAACCTGGCTGCAAGATTTTCGATATGCCCTGCGCACGCTGCGCAAGAATCTTGGGCTGACTCTGGTAATCGTCGCGTCCCTGGCCATCGGAATCGGCGCCAATTCCGCCATTTTCAGCGTGATGAACGCGCTGCTGCTGCGGCCGCTGCCCTACCCGCATCCCGACCGCCTGGCCAACATCTGGCTGCACTCGCCGGGCATCGGCATTTTCCGCGACTGGCCCTCTCCCGGGCAGTTCATCGACCTGCGCACCGAGAGCCATTCCTTCGAAGCCATGGCCCTCGCGCAGAGCCGCACCTGGATCCTGACCGGACGCGAGCGGCCGGAGCGCGTGGGCGGAATGCGCGCGCAATCCAGCCTTCTGCGGATGCTCGGCGCCAGGCCGCACCTCGGACGCCTCCCGACTGCCCGATGAGGACGCCCCCGGCAAGCCGCAAGTCGCCATACTCAGCGATGCCGTCTGGAAGCGTCTGTTCAACGCCGACCCGGCCATCGTCGGCAAGAGCATCATCATCAACGGCACTCCCTACGCGGTGGCGGGAGTGCTCGAGCCGGGCTTCCTGCTCAACGCCGAGGTCATGCCCTCGGAGGGCCCCATGACCTCCATGGATATGTTCCTGCCTTTGCCTCTGGGCGCCGATGCAGTCCAGCGGCGCGGCGACGAGAACTACAACATCATCGTCCGGCTCAAGCCCGGCGTGTCCATTCGACAGGCGCAGGCGGATGTGGACATCATCGCCAACCGCATCCGCATTAAGGATAAGCGCCACCAGACCTACGGCATGGACGTGATCCGCCTGCGCGAGCAGGTGGTCGGCGATGTGCGTAAACCGCTGCTGATTCTGCTCGGATCGGTCGCGCTGGTGCTGCTGATCGCCTGCGCCAATGTCGCCAACCTGCTGCTCACGCGGGCCTCCGGACGCCGCAAGGAGATCGCCATCCGCACCGCCCTGGGCGCGGGATGGAAGCGGCTCGTCGGACAACTACTCACCGAAAGTATCCTGCTCGCAGTTTTGGGAGGCGCGGCCGGACTGGCGATCGCGCAAGCCGCCATCGTGGTCGTGCGGCGGATCAATCCCGGCAATATTCCGCGCCTGGAAGCCATCGGCATCGATGGTGTGGTGCTGGCGTTTACCCTGTCCGTTTCGTTGGTCACCGGGCTCCTCTTCGGCCTGGTCCCGGCGTGGAGCGCCATAAAGGTGGATCTAAGCACGGCGTTGAAATCCGGCGGTCGCAGCGGGCAGAGCGATGGCGGCTTGCATGTGGCGCGCGGACGCCTGCGCGGCCTGCTGGTGGTGGGCGAACTCGCACTTTCGCTGATGCTGCTCATCGGCGCGGGACTGCTGATCCGTAGCTTCGTGCGGCTGCAGTCGGTCGCCCCGGGCTTCAACCCCGACCGGGTCCTCACGATGCAGGTGATCGTCAACGGGCCGAAATACCGGAAACCCGGAGCGGTTACGCAATTCTATGAGCAGGTCGAGGATCGTCTCGGCCGCCTGCCGGGAGTGCAATTCGTCGGATCCGTATCGCCCCTTCCGCTGACCGGCTCGATCGGCTGGGGACATATCAACGTGGAAGGTTATGTCGAAGCCCCGGGGCAGGAGTTGCAGGTGGATATGCGGAACGCCAGCCCGAACTATTTTCGCGCGCTCGAGATTCCCCTTCGTAAAGGCCGTTTCTTCTCACCGCGAGACCTGCAGCCGGATGCCCCGCAGATGGCCATCGTGGACGAAAAATTTGCCCAGCGATTCTGGCCTCACGACGATCCCATCGGCAAGAAACTCTGGTTCGATCCCAAGAAGCCGATCCTGATCGCCGGGCGTGGTAGGCAGTGTCAAGCAATATGGCTTGGATACCGATGGAAAGATCGTCGTGTATTTTCCGGGTCCCGGCAACTACATGGCGGTGAGGGCGGCCTCCGATCCGGCGACCTCACTGCCGCGGCAATTCGCGAAGATCCGTGAAGTGGATTCGGATGCCGTAGTGTATGACGTTCGCAGCATGCAGGACCGAGTCTACGAGTCGATGGCACGGCAGCGCTTCGCGAGCGTGATGCTGGGGGCGTTCGCGGCATTCGCCCTGCTGCTGGCGGCGGTGGGAATCTACGGCGTAATGTCTCACCTGGTGGCGCAGAGCACGCACGATATCGGTGTGCGCGTGGCTCTGGGCGCCCAGCCGGGGAATATTCTCGGGCTGGTCGTGCGGCAGGGGATGGAGCTGGCGGCCCTCGGCATCGCCGTGGGGCTGGTGGGCGGCGGCGCTCCTGACACGGGTGATGGCCAGCCTGCTATTCGGCGTAAGCGCCACCGACGCCTTGACTTTCTGCGCGGTGGCCGCGCTGCTCGGCGTGGTGGCCTTCCTCGCGACCGCGATTCCGGCGCGGCGCGCCACTGCCGTGGACCCGATGGTGGCCCTCCGCGAGGAGTGAAGATCGCGTGACGCTGCGTCACTCACACCGATTGCATACCCGCGGCTACTTGAACAGCCCCAGGAAGTCCGGGCTGCCCATAAAACCCTGGTTTGGAGTGCCGGTACCTTCCATCTGCAAACGGACCAGTGACGGAGTGCCCGCCGTTGGAAGGAAGTAAACTCCGGGGCCGCCGCTGTTGGCGACGTTCAGCCAGAAGTTGAATCCACCGGGATCCGGATCGCGGCCCAGGATTGTGAAGTACAGCAAATCCGTGAACAATCCGTTCGTCGTGTTGAGGAATGCAGGGTTGGTGAAGGCGGGATTACTGGTTCCGACTTCGAGCGCAACAGGGATCGTTTGGGGGGCGTGGTCCAGGAAGTTTCCATTCGCCGAGGCCGTAAAGCTCCCCTGAGTGACCCCGGTCTCGCCCGCTATGTTAATTCCGGGTGTGGACGTTGAAATGGTATATGGAACGTGCGATCCATCGCTTGCCAACACCTGAATAGGGTCCCGGTAGTGCTGCACGACCGTGCGCACCTCCTCCTGCAGCGAGGTCACCAACACAGCTTACTCATAAAGCACGCCTCCATAGGCGGCTTCCGGCAGATCCAAGCTCATCTGCTTGGCGGCCTTCCTTTTTCGACTCTTTCTCTTCGCCGGCTTCCTTTCGCAAAGGCCGCCGGAACACATGACTCGCCGCGCATGGCTCCAGCCGCTGAGCTGTAGTTCGCTGTCCAGACCTTGCCACCGTTGCCCGCTCTACCCATTGGTCGTTGCCGCATAACTTCGCGATCAGCTTTTTCACATTGACGCTTTGCTTCAGTTTGAACAGTTTGAACAAATAAGGATCGCGCGCTGCTCGGCTCCATCCATCGCTCGCTCCGTTCCACAAATGCAATCCCCACGCAGAAACAATGACTGATTCAGCTTCGGCATGCAGTACAGCAAAGCCCATAACTCGCCCGCAACTCACCGACTGAGAAAATACACTACTTCTGCCACGGGCCGCTAGACGAGGTTGGCTCCAGTACCTTAACAGATTGGTCAGCCGCCAGATTTCGGAACGTCTGTCTTTGCCCGCTCGGCCACTCAATCTCGACCTGCCGAGCCAGTGTATCCTTGCCCAATCCGAAGTGCACAGTTTTGTCGCTGGACGACGCATAGCCCACGGCCGACGTGACGCGGTTCACCTGACTGAAGCCTGATCCGGAGAGAAGAATTCTAGCGCCTATGCCGTCCCGATTGCTCGCCCGGCCTGTGAGTTGAAAGTTCAGCCAATGGTTTTCCGGGTTCGAGACATTTCGCAGCAGGACCGGGCGTTCGTTCAGGCGGGTAACTACGGCGTCCACCCTACCATCCCGATCGAAGTCGCCAAATGCTGCGCCGCGATGCAGTGCCGGGGCGCCCACGGCCACAGCTCCGAATGTCCCGTCGCGTTGATTGATCAGCAGAAGATTCTGTTGCCGCGCCTTACGATCCGAATACCGGTCGGTGTTGTCCTGCACATCACCGCAGGCGGCAAACACGTCCTTCCAACCGTCGTTGTCAAAGTCGAAAGCGCCTGTGCTCCATCCACTGTATTGTTGAGCGAGCCGCCCAATGTGGCTCTTATAGGTTTCGTCCATAAACAATCCGTTGCCCAGATTACGAAAGAAGAGGAAACTCTCATCGGCGAGAGCGGTAACCACCAGGTCCTCCCTGCCGTCGTTATCCAGATCCCGAAAATCCACCCCCATCGAGGAAACGGCATTTCCGTCATCATTCAGTCCCACGCCCGCCACTAGCGCGACCTCAGTGAACGTGCCGTTCCGTTCATTGTGGAACAGATAGTTGGGCACCGAATCATTGGCAACGAAGATGTCCATCCATCCGTCATGATCGTAATCAGCCACGGCAACGCCCATACCTTTGCCCGGAAACTTATCTATTCCGGATCGCGATGAGACATCCGTAAAAGTTCCGTCACCATTGTTGTGGTAGAGCCGGTTTCGTAGAGGCTTGTAGAAACGTGGGTGACAATAGGTTCTGATGGAGCCGGTGCCGCACCATCGTTCGGTCGCGGGATCCCAGGCGACATAGGAGACGACGAAGAGGTCCAGTCTGCCATCGTTGTCGTAGTCCACCCAAGCCGCAGACACCGTCCAATTGGTCGAATCCAGTCCGGCTTTATGCGTCACATTTTCGAACGTTCCGTCGCCGCGGTTATGAAACAGAGTGACGAAGTTTACTCCGAAAACGAACAGATCCGTGCTGCCGTCGTTGTCGTAATCTCCAGCCGCCGCGCCCATGGCGTAACCGGTCCCCATCACGCCTGCCTTTGCGGTAACGTCTTCGAACTTCCAGTTACCTTTGTTCCGGTATAGCCGGTCATAATAACGGGGACCGGTTTTCGTCAGGGAAGGTTGCTCGGCGCCATTGGCAAAGAAGATATCGGGTAACCCGTCGTTATTGTAATCGAAGACAGCCACGCCCCCGGGCATCGTCTCGATCTGGTGCTTCTGGGGACTCGCCGAGTTTTCCAAAACGAAGTCAATCCCACTCGCGGCGGTGACGTCTTCGAAGTAGGCCTTGCCATTTTCGGCCGCTCCGGATTCCTCACGGCTGATCACAATCGCCAGCGTGAGCGCGGTAACGAGTATTGTAACTTTTGGAATTCTCTTCACGACGCCTCAGTTTTGCTCCGCGGAGCAGCGGCGCCACTCCGCCAGGCGCGAATCCGCAGCGGTCGCATCGCCCATCTGCCGGAGCACCTTCGCGAGCAGGCTATAGATCCGGCAGTCCCCGGTCGGGACTCCTCCATTCAGAACTTTCACCGAATCGCTCAGTTTGCCGGTTTGATACAGCGCCCGCCCGAATTCAAAACGAACTTCCGGAGCGGAGGGGGACAACTGGAATGCAGTTGCAAAGTACGGCACGCTTTCGATATCCCGCCCCTGCTTGAAAAGAAATCTGCCGAGAACATAGGATGGGCGATACGACTGGCCGGCGCGATCGAGCGCCTGCCGGTATGCGTGTTCCGCCTCGCTGGAGCGGCCCAGCGCTTCGTACACCAGTCCGAGACCTTCGTAAAAGCGGGACTGCGCCGGATCGATCGCGAGCCCGCGCTGGAAACTGTTGATTGCCGCATGGAACTGCTTTGCCTGATACGCGGCGCGGCCGGAGAAGTACCACGCATCCGGATCGGCCGGTTGCAGCGTGACAGCCTTTGTGAAGGCTCGCATCGCCGGGTCCCACTGCTGTTGCTCGCTCCATACGCGGCCTTCCAGAAGATACGCTTTCGCCAGTTTGCCGTCCAGCTTCAGTGCCCGCGCGGCTTCTGCGAGTGCCTCGTCCAGTCGGTTGAGATTCAGCAGGGCCGCCCCCAGAAAGACATGGACATCGGCCCGGTCGGGATAGAGTTGCAGGTATTGACGGTACAGACGGACGGCATCCTCCGAATGAAGTTGCCGGTAACTGGCGTTCGCCTGTTCCAAAACCTCGGCGGGGCTGGTGGTCTGGGATTGAGCGGCATGCCAACCTGCTAACCATAAACCCAGGACACACGCGCCGCGCATTCATCTTCACCCATCGCGCATTGTATCTAGATTGCAGCGCAAGGTCCGGAGCCCGAATCGAGGCATCGCGAGTCTCACGGAGTATCGGCCATCGGACTCGTGACGCACAGGCAATTCGCGAATAGCCTTTCCGTTCAATTCCACCAGTTCCACGCGCGAGGGCCTCGCCTGGAAGGATACGCCGAATTCGCTGGTGCTTTCCGCGGCGTTGAATAACCGCACCAGCAACTGGTTTGCGTCAACCTGCATCGTCGGGATTTCGACGCCTGCGGCATCCACACTAACCATGGATCGTGCCGCCTGATTCGCCGGCGGTTGCGCCTGCAGCAGAAACGGAACCAACGGCTCATGCCATCGCGCGGTCTCTTCGGAAATGCCCGCGGCATCCCAAAGGCCGGCGTGCGGAATCAGCGCGTAGCTGATTTGGGTAGTTCCTTGCAAGGAGCGTTTGCCCCACCAGAAGCCCCCTTCCCACGCCCAGCCCAGCACCAGGGCCAGCGGGTGATCCGGACCGTGTGTGTAGGCGGTGGTGTGGTCGGACAGAACTGCCAGGCCCATCTTTTCGCGCTCGTCGAAAAGATCCACCCAGTTCACGATGATGTTGTGCTTGATCTCGTCCCACCTTTGGAAATACGTGTCGGCGTTCCGGCTCTTGCATACGTCATAGGCGGCATTCTTGTAAATCGCCTGGTTGCGAAGAGCCACCGGAAAGAACGCCTGTAGTTTCCAACGGCCGTCATTCTGCGAGCGCCGGGGTTCGCTGCGCCGGTCTTCCGGCTTGATGTCCCACGGATCGCCAATAAATGTCTCGTGCTCGTAAGTAAAGCGTACCTGGAATTCGATCCGGCGCCGTCCCTCGGCGAGCGCGATCATCGTCTGGAACGGGACCCCGCCCACTTGCCCCGCGATCCGTACCCGCGCCCGCACCGGACCGCTTTCCAGAATCGTGACATTCGCCGCCTGTTCCGTGCTGCTGCGCCATGCCTTCTGCGCGATGAAGTATCCCCGGTATTCATTCAGGGAACGCTCCGCGGCCGGATCGCAGAATTCCTTCCCGGACTGTTTGGCGAACAAACTGGTGATAGCGCCGCCCCGCGCGGGCGAGATGCGCAAGCGGTAGAGGTCGCTTTCCAGCACCACGGATCCGTCTTGCTCCACGTGGGCGCCGGTGGACCCGGCGGGTTTTTGGGAACTGTCGGCGGATTGTGTTTCCAGACGGTACACGCTGGAGCCGATCGCCGGCACCTGCGCCCGGAACACGAGCGTGGACGCATTCAGCGACTCGCCGGCCGAAAGAGCGCGAGTGAGCCCGCCGTTTCTGGGGTTGCCACTTGCCCGCGGCTCGGTCGAGGAGTACCTCCTGGTTGGAATGATCTGGCATGGAACCTCGCGGTCGTGCGCATCCAGAACCTGGATCGAGCGCGTGCCCCGGTCACTGGCGACGTTGATCTCCAAAACTTCGTTTCGCTCGCACCCCAGCGTATTCACCACCCGCAGCCACTGGCTGTTGGGGCTTGAAGACTGCGCGGCGTTACCCGCGGCCAGAACTTCGGCCGCCCGGTCGATAATCGAATTCGCCGCCTCTTCGGTCTGCATCGTTCCGGAAGCTACTTGAAACGCCCACGCCTGGCGGCCGGTCCGCGTTGTGGCCGTGATCCACGGGTCGTGGCCCTGCGCCCAAAGCAGATTGTCCCAAGCTTCGGTGAACTCCGCTTCCGGCCACGGGATCCGTTTTTCCATCCAAACCAGCGCTGCCATCTTTTCCGCCATCAGAATGCGATTCTCAGCCGAGCGCTCCTGTTGCGCTACCAGTTGCAGAGTCTTCTCTCCCCAGGGCAGTGTGGTCAGGATGTCTTCAATGCCGAAGTTCCAGTTTTTCGTGGGCGGGTCCGCAATGTGGTGGATGTATTCGCGCCAGGTGACATTGCGAATAAACTCCGCTGCGACTTTTGGCTTGGCGACCCATCCCAGGTCTTGCAGATAGGTTCCCGCCGGGTGCGGAATACCGTGCGCCACGCACTTCCGCGCGAATTCCGGAGTGGGATTCCCGGATTCTGTTTCATACACCTTCTTCACGTCTTCGCAGGCGTACCGGGGCACTGTGGGAATGGGCGTGCCATCAGGACCCACCCAATTGACAAGGTCGGCATCGAACCCCGCCGCATAGCCTCCCCACGCCGTTCCAGGGTCCTTCAAAACCGCCGCCGTGAAGCCCAGCGAACGCAGAATCTGGGGCAGGCAACTGGCCCAGCACGGCTCCTGAACCGCATAGGTTTCCAGAAAAGCCTTTGGAAAGTGACGGCGGATCATCCCTATGCCCCTGGTGAACTGCCGGATGTTGCTCTCGCCATTCACCGCCCAGCCGTAGGGCTGTGAAAACGTACCGCCCAGCATCTCGATGCGCGGCAACGGCTGCGGACTCTCCAGGTAAGCTTTCAGTTCCCGGTAGGCCACCGGATCGTCGCGCAGCAGGGCGTCCCACGACTCCGGCTCTATATCCAGCCCCAGCTTCCAGGACGGAATGTCCCGCATCGCGTTCAGGATGTCACGCCACGCGCCGGCGGGCATGTGGCCCTTGGCCCCGCCGTGATATCCGTCGGCAAAATAAAAAAGTGGAGTTTCTCCGGCGGCGTCGAGTCCGGCGGGAGCAAGCAGCAGCCCACCACCGGATAGCAAACCTGCAAATTCCCGTCTGGTCATTGCATCCTTAGAAAGTCACAGTCAGCGAAAGTTGAATCACCCGCGCGCTTTGCGATCCGCTGATGGCGCCGAAGCTGGCACTGGTGATGCTCGTGTTCGGATTGCTCCAGCGCACCACGTTAAACGGATTGGTGGCGTCGGCCCGGAACTGCGACTTGACATGCTCGGTGACATTGAAGCTTTTCTGTAGCGAGAGCGCTTCGCTGTTCGCGGCGGGTCCGCGCACCCAGCTTAACACCCGCGCGTCGGTGCCAAACTGGAAAGCCGCCGGATTGAAGAAGGCGTTGGCGTTGAGATAGCGATTCGTGGCCGGGTTAAAAGCTCCGCTATAGGTGCCATAAACGTTCTGACCCGGCACGTAACTCGCCCGTATCGTCGGGAAACCGAATTGCGAAAGGCTGGAATTCCCACTGATCGAAAGCGGCGGCCCGGACTGCCGCAGCACCGAGCCGGCAAGCTCCCACCCGCCGGCCAGCGAACTGGCAATGTGCCCTTGCTTCAGAAAGTGCTGGTGCGGTCCGAATGGCAATTGATAAGTGAACGTAACCCGGAAAGCGTTCGGATAGTCGTCCTGGCTGACCGAATACTCCCCGCGGCGGTTTAGCGGATTCTGAATGCTGCCGGCGCCCTCGCCCAGGTCAATCGGCGCCACATCGTCGTTGGTCAGGAGTTTCGACCGTGTGTAGAATGCCAGCAGTGTCAGGCCGTCGGAAATCCGCTGCGTCAATTTCAATTGCAGCGCGTTGTAGTTCGAAATGCCTTCCGGAGAGTACGGCATGGTGACATTCGTGTACTGGGGAAACGGCCTCAGAGACTGGCCCACGGTGGTATTGGGGAGGGAAGTGAAGCTGGCAAAAGGCGGTGCGTAACCGGCAGCCTGGGCGGCGGTCGAAGTGATCCCTTGATTTAACAGGCTGCCGAGCGCGAGATAGTTGGGATTCAACACGTTCATGTAGATGGTGAGATTGCCGCCCAGCTCCAGGTGCGTCGAGTTGCTTCCAATGTAACTCGCTTCAACCGCGGTGGCATGTGCCAGTTGGTGTTGCACGCTGAGCGTCCAAGTGGCGATCTGTGGAGGCCGGGCGGCGCCTGGCAGCAGCGCCGCGACGCTCTGCCCGTTGGCAAACGAGGGATCGAGAATCGGCGGCCGGTTCCAGTTCTGAGGCCACGTGCCGGCCCAATTGTAGACCGGCGTGTAGCTGTCGGACGAGCTGAAACTCGGTGTCGCCGTGAATCCCGTGGCGTCGATCCGTTGCGACATGCCGGGCGCGTAGAATATGGCGCCGGAAGCGCGGATCACTGTCTTGGGATTTAATTCGTACGCCACCCCCAGCCGGGGAGCGAGGCCTTGCCAGGTATTGGCGAACGCCCTTCGCCCGTCGCGGCCCGTGCCGCTGCCGGCAAATGTCAGCGCGCCCGGACGGCCGCCCGCCGCCGGATTCGGTGTGTTCGGGTTGAATGAAGTGGCGCGATCATGCTCTTCGTAGTTTCCGGGATACCGCTCGTACCGGACGCCATAGGAAATCGTCAGCCGCGGATTGACACGCCACTCATCCTGCAAAAAGAACGCCTGATAATTCATGCGCCAGCCCAAGTCGCTGATGGTCGTAGTGCTGGTGTTGTTGACATCTCCCAGCAGGAAGCTCGCAAACGAACTACCCCATTGATTGAAATTGCTGGAATCCGGCTGGCTTGTGGTTCCGTTGCTGAATCCGAAATTGCCTGACGAGCCGCCGCCTTCGAAGTCTTTGTACCGTTCGCGAATGATATTGAACCCGAACTTCAACGAATGGCGGCCAAGGATCCAGGTGAGACTATCGTTCAGGTCCAGCCGTGAGCTGACATTGTTGGAATAGTTCGATCCGCCCAGCCCTAAAGGCGAGGCGGTGCCGCCACTGTAGCTGACAACCGGAAACATCCCCGGATCGTTGGGCAATCCCGTGATGCCGAGTTTGCTGTCCCAGCCCTGGCCCAGGCCCACAGTCAGCGCCTTATTGTTCATCCCGTCGCCTCCCAGAACCAGGTGATTCAGGAGATTCGGCCGGATGATGTAGTCATAATTTACGCGGGCATTGAAAGACTGCACGTTCTTCGGGTCTTGACTGCCATCGATCGGTAGGTTGATTCCCCAGCCCTGGCCGGAATAGTCGCCCGGCCGCGTTTGCAAAGTGGTGGTTAGGGACAGCTTGTGTTGGGAGTTGAAGTTGTGATCGACCTTGATGGTGGTCACACGATTGTCGAAAATCGTGCCGCCCCGCGGATAAAAGTTAAACTGCTGTCCCGGCAGATCGGGGGCCACCATCAGCTTCACCATAGCCGCGGAAACCGGACTGATCAGGGAAGCCGGCACGATGTTTCCCGGAAATTGCGTGCGCACGAATCCGCCCTTTCCGTCGCTCGTCGTCGAACTCGGGTCGAAAATCGGAATCACTGTGCCGGAGGCGCTCAACAGATTGCTGAAATCACCGGTACGGAACGCTGTCGTGGGAACGGTGGTCAGCGATGAACTGCCGGCCGTTCGGTAATAAAAAAGTTCCTGCCCGAAAAAGAAGAACGTCTTGTTCCGGCCATCGTAAACCTTGGGGATGTATACCGGACCGCCGAACGTCACACCTCCGTCGTTTTGCCGTACTTTTCCGCGCGCCGCCTGGAAAAACGACCGCGCATTCAAGTCGTTGTTGGCGAACAGATCGTAGACGCTGCCATGGACCTGATTCGTGCCGGACTTGATCACCACATTCATCAGCCAGCTTCCGGTTCGCCCATACTCGGCATTGAATGAGTTCGTAATGATACTGAACTCGCCCACCGTGGCAACATCAGGACCAGTCTCCTGAAATCCTCCCCGCACGTTGCCTTGGCTGGCCGGCGCGCCATCCAGGAATACTTCGGTATTCCCGCCATTGGCGCCATTTACTCGCGCGCCCCACGTGGTGGAGTTGTTTACGCCCGGCATAAACTGAAGCCACTGCCCGATGTTGCGCTTTGCGCCCACATTGATCACCGGAAGATCCTCGACCTGTTGATTGGTCAGGGTCGCCGTGATTGTTGCCGTGGACGCATCCACCAGGGGTGCCGCCGATTGCACCTGCACCGTCTCACTCACGTTTCCGACAGTGAGCGTAAAATCGACGCGCACGCTCGCTTGTGCCTGGAGTTGGATTCGCTCCTGAACCGCCGAATTAAAGCCGGCCTTGATGACCTTTACCCGGTACGTACCGATCGGCAGATTCGGCGCGAAGTACCGGCCCGTTTCGTTGGTTCGTAGCAGAACCTCGTCGTTGGTCTCTACATGCACCACGGAGACCTGCGCGTCGACAACCGCCGCGCCTGAAGAGTCGGTCACCAGACCTTCAATGGTCGCGCGATCCTGTTGCGCAATCGCGGGCAGCACCACAAAGACCGTCGGCAGAAGCAGCGCGAGCAAGCCTCTACGCCACTGGTCGAAACAAGAACACACTTGGTTCATGAAAATTCCCCCCCAAAGCCTCCAGCCATTTGCGACGTTGTGGCGTGAAGACCTTCTGATTGCAAGTACCGCTTGATGACGTTTTCCTGACAAACCGGCAAAATATATTTTCGGTGGTGCGTTTTCACCGGGCGCGTATTCTTTCGTTGAAAAGCCGGACCTGCTGGGCGACAATGCAGGAGAGGTTCCATGGAACGAGCCAAAGCGGAGCGGCTGGTTGAAGAATTGTTCGCTTCCTGGGGCCCCTTCCTGGCCAGGTATGTTGTGCAGATGACCCGTTCGCCCGAGGCCGCTGACGACATCCTCCAGGAAGTTTTCCTGGCACTCTACCGGGACCTTCGCGAGGGCAAGGCGATCCGCAATCCGCGCTCCTGGACGTTCGGGGCTGTCCGCAACCAGATCCGGAAACGCATGCACATCCTGGTGCATCACAGCGAAGACCTGGCGCCCATCGAGGTTCTCGATCGGTTTGCCGCGGAACCACACTGGCCCGATGTGGCGGCGGAATCTCCGGGCGAGTCAGATCTGACGCTCTCCGTTTTAACGGAGCGGGAACGGGAGGTCGTTCTCCTCCGCCTCCAGTCCTTTAAGTACCGCGAGATTGCCAGGCAACTCGGGAATAGCGAAAAATCGGTGGCTACACTCCTGGCGCGGGCCCTTCACAAATTGCGAAAGGTCGGGCGTGAGGAAGCCGCCGCCAGGATGGCCGAAAAACATGTCCGTTGATCGCCACAGGCACGTCAGCGACCCGGATCTTCTGGCATACCTGGACGGAGAGCTTTCCTGGTGGCGCCGCTTTCGGGTTCGTAGGCATGTTGAAGCCTGCTGGAACTGCCGCAGCCGCATGCACGAGCAGGAATACCAGATCCTTCGTCTCACCAAACACATCAACGCCTGGGAATATCCCGCTCCTCTTTGGCATTTGGATCAAACCTTGGAGTTGGGCCGCCGCTTGCGCCGGTTCGAAACACTTAAGGAATTGCAAAATCCGGAGCGTCTCTCGAGCCGCCGCCTGGCCGCTATAGTCGGAGCCCTGGCGTGCGCCATGATTCTGTTCTGGCTGGTGACTCCTGCAAGTCCGCCCAAAGGCCAGCCCACCACAGCGCTTCTGCCGGCCGAAGCAGTCGCGCACGTGCAGAACTTTGAGCAGACACTTTATGGGCGGCCTGTGGAGCAGACCCTGGCGGTTCAGGTGGTGCATCTCGCTCCGGTGCGGCATACCGAAGTCAGCCAATTGCAGATTTGGGCGGATGCCGGGAAGGGACATTTTGCGTCGCGCTGGACCGCGCAAGACGGCAGTTTAAAGGAGGCTCTCTGGCGCCCAGGTCCCGGCCGGGAGTATCTTCTGAGGCCCCACATTTCCCAGTCGGTGCTTCGTTCAACAGGGCACGATGCGTCCTACAATCGCATCACCGACTTTCTGGCTCCGCAAGCCCTCGACGATCTGGAGGGCGCCTTCATGCGTTGGATGGAGAATCGCTCGTGGGCGCCTGTCTCCTTCTCTCCGGAGGCGGTGGAGTGGATGAGCGGTCCGAACGCCGCCGCACGCGCGGAGACCGTCCGCCTTCCCGACGGCTCGCGTCAGATTCGGCTCAGCGTACAGAGGTGGATGAACGGGTCCCGGGAGAACCTGACGATCGATTTCGACGCCGTGTCGTTCCAGCCCCGCAGCATGTCGATCCGCTGGGAAGTCGAAGGCAGGGTGGCAGAATTGCACATCATCGCTAAGGCTCTTCGCCGGACGCAGGCGTCGGAGATTGCGGCCGCTTTTGTACCGCCCGAGATCCAGCCGCTGCCGGTCCGCGGCGCCTCCGTACCGCACCTGGAACCGAATCGTGCAGCCAGCCTGCCTTCGAGCCTCGTTTCGATACAAACCGCGGAGCAAATCGCGGACGCGCAGTTTGTATTGCATGCGGCCGGAGCCTGCCTGGGCGAGCCGGTACGAGTAGAGGATACGCCTGACGGCGTGCGTGTGAGCAGCATAAACGGAAAACCGGGAAGCAGGCCGGTGGCGGTCGCTTCCGTCGCGAATCTGGCGGACGTGCTCGACGCCCTGGCCGATCTCCGTCAGTCGCCCGAGCGTTCCATCACTCCGGCGAACCCGGCGCCGGGGCAAAATGCGCTCTCCCATGCGCGCGCGCTTCAAATTTTGGCTCAGCGTTTCCCCCCAGCGGTTATCTCAGTTCTCCCGGCGCATTCCCGCGATCTCTTGCAATCGATGATGAAGAGCCATGTGGAAGGGATTCGTGCAGGTTTGGGTAATCCAGACGCTGTTGCGAACGAAGTATCACGAGAGGAGTCTTCCGCGTTAGACTGGCGCGATGTAACTGCGCGCTTGGTGCAAACGCTTTCGAAGAGGAGCGGGCAACCAGCTACGGCAACGCCATCATCCAACGGTCCGATCAACCGTCTGCTTGTCCTACTCGTTGATCGATTTACGGCGGAAGCGCGCTCGAATACCGTTCAAAAGGCTATGGCGGCAACGGGGGGAAAATGATCTGCTGCCTTCTTGCCTCAGACATTCGGCGGCTAACATCGCCGTCCGGCCTGTATTATGGGTAGGGTTATGTCCCTTCCATGGCCAGAAAGCCTGTAGTCAGGCCCGCAAGACTCAGCCGCCCGGGGCTTTCCGAGGTGTGGGCCGGCGCTGTCCTGTTTTGCGCGACTTTCGTGGCCTATCTGCCCGCGATCCACGGCGGAGTTCTTTGGGATGACGATCACCACCTGACCAGTCCCACTCTCCAATCGCTGCACGGGCTTTGGAGAATCTGGTTCGACTTGGGCTCCACCCAGCAATACTATCCGCTGCTGCACAGCGCGTTCTGGCTGGAACACCGGTTTTGGGGCGACGCGGTCCTGGGTTACCACCTGACGAATCTTACGCTGCACGCCTTATCAGCATGTCTGCTGGTAATGATCGCGAAAAATCTCCGGCTGCCCGGCGCATGGCTGGCAGGGTTTCTTTTTGCTCTGCACCCGGTTTGCGTGGAGGCAGTGGCTTGGATTTCCGAGCAGAAAGGCACTCTCTCCGCCGTTTTCTATCTGGCATCGGCACTGTGCTATCTGCATTTCGATCGGGACCGGCGGCTACGGCAATACTCCGCGGCATTGGCCCTGTTTGTTCTGGCGCTGCTCAGTAAGACGGTTACGGCTACGCTCCCGGCTGCGCTTCTGGTGGTGCTCTGGTGGCGCCGGGGACGGCTCGAATGGAAGCACGATGTCATGCCACTGCTGCCGTGGTTCGGACTGGGTATCGCCGCAGGGGCCCTTACCGAATACGTGGAAACTACCTTTATCGGCGCTCGCGGTCCGCAGTTTGCGTTGACCTTCGGGCAACGATGCCTGCTTGCAAGCCGGGCAATCTGGTTCTACCTGGGCAAACTGGTGTGGCCTTCCAACCTGATGTTCCTGTATCCGCGTTGGACGGTAGATCCAAGGGCGTGGTGGCAGTATCTGTTTCCCGCGGCGGCGCTCGCACTGCTCGGGGTCCTGATATTGTTAGCGGTCCGGCGGCATTGGCGAGGGCCTCTGGCAGGCTATTTGCTCTTCGTGGGAACGTTGTTTCCGGCATTGGGGTTTTTCAATGTTTACCCCTTCCTCTATTCGTATGTCGCCGATCACTTCCAGTATCTTGCGAGCCTCGGAATCATCGTTCCGGTGGCCTTCGGCCTGACGACAACTGCGGAGAGAGCGTCGATTTCGCGTGGGCGAACACTCCTGGCAGCAAGTGCCTTGGTTGGAATCCTGGTGTGTCTCACCTGGCGTCAAAGCGGCGTGTACCAGGATGCGCAGACACTCTATCAGGAGACATTGGCGCGCAACCCCGGGTGCTGGTTGGCCCACAATAATCTCGGCGCCGAACTGCTGGAAGTGCGTGGCCGTTTGCCGGACGCGATTTCTCATTTTGAAGCGGCGATTCGCCTGCAACCGAATTACCCGCAGGCGTACAACAATCTCGGTATCGCCCTTTCGAGCCTGCCGGGCCGGGCTTCGGAAGCAATTCCCTATTTTGAAACCGCTGTCCGTATACAGCCGGACTACGCACAGGCCCAAAACAACCTGGGCCTCGCGCTTTCGAAGCAGCGGGGGCGGTTGCCGGAAGCGATCACGCATCTGGAAGCCGCGATCCGGACAAAACCCGATTACGCCGAGGCGCACAATAATCTGGGAAGCGCCCTGTCGGCAACTCCCGGAAGATCGGCGGACGCCATTTCCGAGTACGAGGCAGCCCTGCGAATCCGGCCTGATTACGCCGAGGTGCACTATAATCTCGGGAACGTGCTGTCGGACACCCCGGGCCGTTTAGCGGAAGCAATCTCCCAGTACCAGGAAGCGTTACGCCTCCAACCGGACAACCCACAAGCGCACAACAATCTGGGAATCGCACTGTCAATGACTCGCGGCCGATTGGAGGAATCCTTCGCCGAGTACCAGGCGGCTATACAACTCCGGCCCGATTTCGTCGACGCCCACTATAATCTGGCGGTGGCTCTATCCAGGAGCGGCCAAACGTCCGGGGCGATTTCCGAGTGCCAGGCGGCTCTCCGGATCAATCCGGATTTCGCCCCCGCGCGCCGGATGCTGGAACGATTCAACACCCCAGCGCATGCCGGCTCCCGTTAGCAATCGAAAGGCCGGATCGGGCCCACCACTTAACAGGTTCTTGACATCTCCCTTACAGAAGATTGACACGGCCGGCCGGCTTTTTGCCATTCGAGGCGTCAACTTTTGGTGTATCATGAGCCAACTCTGGGTTTTGGGAGGCTGGTTTGCTGAATCCACGTAAGATCCTGATCGCTCTGGTCCTGACTTTGACGTGCGCAGTCGCGCAAGATCGGGGCAGCGCCACCGGAACGGTGACCGACACTTCCGGTGCAGCAGTCCCTGGCGCCATGGTAACGCTAACGAATCCGGCTACAGCAGTCACGCTGCGATTCCCTACCGGTTCGGACGGGAATTACACCTTCGCTTCTTTGCCTGCTGGCCAATACAACATCACCGCTGAAAAGCAGGGGTTTCGAACGGCCGAAATTACGAACGTGAACATTGCCGTCAACTCGGCCACCCGTACAGACATCAAACTCGAGATCGGCCAAGTGCAGGAGAAGGTCCAGGTGGAGGCCACCGTCTCGGCCCTTCAAACCGACCGGAGCGATCTGGGCAAGGTGATTGATAAGCAGGCGATTGCGGATCTGCCGCTGTTTGTCAGCGGCGGGATGCGTAGCAACCTGGCCTTCGCTACCCTGGCGCCTGGCGTGAGAACCGATCTTTCCCAGGATGTCGATGAAGGCGGATCGCCGGTAATGGGCGGCGGCACGGGCGGTTCGAATACGAGCTACCTGGTGGATGGCGGTGAAGCCACCAGCCAGCGCCGCAACGATCCCCAGATGCGGGTGACCAGTGTGGAGGGAGTCGAGGAGTTCAAAGTGCAGACCGGCGCCTACTCGGCGGAATACGGCCACACTTCAAATGGAATTCTGAATTACACCACCAAATCAGGAACCAATGAATTCCACGGAACCTTGTTCGCCCAAATCCGCAATCAGGCCCTTAATGCCAATGGGTTCTTTTATGTTGCGCCCCTCCCTTCGGCTCAAACTGTCCACAACCAGAACGATGAAGCGGTCAGCATTGGCGGTCCGATCTGGATTCCGAAAGTCGCGAACCTCAAGAACAAAGCGTTCTTCTTTTTCTCGGGCGAGCGCTCCCGGGCCAAGGACATCGTTTCCAGCGCCCTGTTGAGCGTGCCCACGGCGGCTGGGCGACAAGGCGATTTCACCAACTATTTAGGATCCAATGGCCAGCCAATCGTGATCTACAATCCGTTCGATGGGACGGGAAATGTCATGGCCAACGCCAATACGCGCGTGCCGTTTCCGGGCAACGTCATTCCCCAGTCGATGATTAACCCCGTGGCGGCCAAGTTGCTCAGTTACGAGCCGTTGCCCCAGAACCCCAATTCGTTCATCAACAATAATCCGGTGGTCAACACCGGACAGCGCGACCCCGGCGAGAATCAGGGCGTGTACGCGATCAAAGGCGATTTCAATCCGACCGACAAATTGCGTTTCAACGGCTTGTTCAGCCGCCAGTACTTTAACGGTTGCCAGATCTGCCTGGGACCCATTCCCGGCCCGGAGGGAGAAGGCTTCCAGGAAGCCTTCGACAATAAGTACGTCTCGTTCAACATGGACTACATCATCCGGCCGACCTTCCTGAATCAGTTCAGCTTTAATTATTACCAGCGCGACGGCACGGAGGCAGGCAACGAAAGGCTCGGGCCAAATACCGGACCCTATGGCGTGGCCACGGAAATCCCGGGAGACATAAGCTATAGCAAGGCTCCGAATTACACGTCGTACGACCTGTCGGGCAATGGCTTTGGAAACTTTAACAGCTTCGTTCAGACTTATTCGCCGAGCCGCACTTACGGCCTCCGGGAAGGTATGACGTGGATTAAGGGGAGCCACACCATTAAGTATGGATTCGAATATCTGCGCATGAATTATGGGCGCTCCGACTGCAATGGATGCGGCGGAGAAATCGGATTTAACAGTACGGCCACCTCCAATCCTTCGGTAAGTGGCGCCACCGGCGCCGATTTGGCGTCATTCCTGCTCGGCCTCGGGAACAGCGGATTGTTCAATTACAACGGGAATATCAACTATATATACCCGTATTACGCTTGGTATTTTCAGGACGACTGGAAAGTCAGTCGAAAATTAACACTCAACCTTGGATTGCGTTACGACCTGCCGCTGGCGCGCAGGGAACCCAGTGGCCAGAGCAGCAACTTCAATCCCATGCTTCAGAACCCCGCCGCGGGCAACCTGTTAGGCGCTCTGATGTTTGCCGGGAGCGGTCCGGGACGCAGCGGTCTCAGTTCCATTCTCCAGCACCGGACCACGGCGTTCGGCCCGCGCGCCGGATTCGCGTATCAAATTACTCCGAAGACCGTGTTCCGCGCCGGAGGCGCGATCTATTACAACTCCAATAAAGAGGACGGCAACGCCGATGGAGGCATCCAGGGATTCGGCGGTAACTTCTCCGCTCCGGCCAATTACTTTTCCTCCGGAATTTCCATTCAGCTTCCCAACAGCACCAACGGAGCCATTGCGGGATTCAATCCCTACACGAACCTGATTGCCGCCGCGAAACCTCCGCAAGTCAGCCCCTCGTTGATCAACTTCGGCGGCCCGAGTTACTTCTCCGACGGCAAAGTAGGTCAGTACTACGATTTCAATTTCACGATTGAGCGGAGCATTACGCCGGCCACCGTGTTTCGAGCCAGCTACCACGCCACTTATGGCAGTGACACGCAATCCAGCCAACAGTTCAATCAGCTCAATCCCAAGTACATTCCGATCTACGGAAACCTGCTCACCCAGGCGCTCAGTTCCCTGGTCAGCGCCAACGGTGCGATCACCAATTCGGTCCTGATCGCCAACGGATATACGCTGCCCTACGCCGGGTATCCATTGACGCAAACTCTGGCGAACTCGCTCGAGCCCTTCCCTCAATACGGCGGCATCAATGGCACCACGAACGGCGGACATAGCACGTACAACGCCCTGGAATCGCAAATCTCGCACACCATGTCGAAGGGTTTGTTCTTCCAGTTCTCTTACACATTCTCAAAGTGGCTGTCTGACAATACCTCGCCAAACGTCTATCTGGAGAATCGGGAAAAAGACCTCGCCGGCGCCGATCGGCCCCAGATCTTTGCGATCGCACTCGTGTATGATCTGCCGTTCGGGAAAGGTAAGCAGTTTGGAAGCGCTTGGAATCCCGTACTCGACGCGATGCTGGGCGGTTGGATGGTCTCGTCCGTCCAACAGTATCAGAGTGGAACACCGCTGGGACTGGGTTGCAGTCAGAATCTGTATGGCGCCGGTGTGGCGCGTTGCAGTATCAACTTGGGGGTGCCCTTGCTCAACCCGAGTTGGAATCCCTCCTCCGGGAGCAGTTCATACCTCAACAAGGCCGCTTTCTTCCAGCCGGTCAACGGCGTTTTCGGCACCGCCGGCGCGGTCGTCCCTGGCCTGCGAAATCCGTGGCAGATGAACGAGAACGTCGCACTCAGCAGGATCTTCAAGATTACCGAACGGAAGACCCTGGAACTCCGCGGATCGGCTTCCAACGTGGCCAACCGGCACTGGCTGACCAGTTTGAATACCACCGTGACCAGTTCGGCTTTCGGGACCTTTTCCAATCCGCAAGCCGAGCTGCCCCGGAACATCGAGTTCAGCCTGCGATTCCAGTTCTAGCCGGGCTCGCCAATCATGGGACTCCTGTGACGACTAGAAATAAGCGCAAGAACAACTTCAGGGAGGCCGCGTTTCGCTGGGGCACGGCGCTTCTTCTTCTTTCTGCCCTCGGCGCCTTTGCTGGAGACGATTATTTTCCGCCGCCCGATAGCGAGGGCGGTTGGCGAACATTAAAGGATAGCGCCCAGATTCGCAAAATCGCCGGCATGGACCTCACCAGGCTGGACTATGCGTTCGAATATGCATCCCGCACCAGCCAGCACGGGGGCCTGTTGGTGGTGCGCCACGGGTACCTTGTCTATGAGAAATATTATGGCAAGGGAAGCCGGGTGGCGACCCCAGTGGTGGCTTCCTGCGCCAAGGCGTTTACGAGTATTGCATGTGGTATCATGCTGCATCAATACAAGGACCGCTTTCCGATGGGGCTGGACACCAGGGTCTTCTCGAAGGAGTATCTGCCCGAGGCTTTTCCGCTCGACGATCCGAGGAAGGCCGATATCACGCTGGGGCAGTTGCTTTCCATGGCTGCCGGCCTGCATGGAGAGGGTAGCAATCCCGGTTTTGTGAACGGCGTGCCGTCGGTGAAACTCGATCCTCTGGGCGGCAGGGGCCGTGGCCAGCAAACGCCGGGCCAACCGCGGCCGCCGCGTCCCTTTGATCCGAACCAGCAGGATCAGAGTGCTCTGTACACACCGCTGTGGACTGAGCCGGGAGCCGGATATTCGTACACTTCGCAGTCTCCCCACATTGCATCCATCGTCTTGCGGCACGTCACCGGCATGGAGATGCAGGATTATATCAACGAGAAACTCGCCAGGCCGGAGGGCTGGGGCCAATGGGGATGGGGCGTGTACCGCGGCGAAAACAAGATTCATACGCCCGGCGGCGCAGATATCGCCTTGCACGCCACCGATTTTCTCCGGTTCGAATACGCCATCCTTCACAGAGGCAAGTGGGGCAAACAGCAACTCATTCCGGCGGACTATGTGGAAGCCTGCGGCAAGCCGTCGCCTTACCAGAAGCACGCGCCGATGAGCCTGATGTGGGAGGTGAATGCCGATGGCCACGTGGCTGGCGCTCCGAAAGATGCCTTCTTCAAGTCCGGCGGCGGCGGTTTTGGCGTCGTCGTCATTCCTTCTCTGGACATGGTGATTTACAAGATGGCGGGCAGTGACCGGCAATACGATCCGAGCCTGACCCACATTCCGCAAGAGTACAAATATTACGACGGCTCCCGTGACCATTGGAAGCCGGCGGAGCGAAGCCAGTTTAGCGACGGATCTATCGGCACGGACGACGGGTTGCGGCGGACCATCGAGATGGTCGTCGCCGCCGTGGTTCAGTAAATGTCCGGGATGCGAGTGCGCGAACCAGCCCCGGTTGACGTCAACCCTGGCCCTGCCTTTAGATCATTTCGGGCAGGGGTCGCTTTAGGCAATCTGCGGCGTTCCCGGGTGGTGCTGGTTTTGCTCCTGGCGGTGGCATTCGTGCCCGTCGGCGCTCTCGTGTACCTGCAGTATCGCTCGCTCCTGCAGGTGCAGCAGCACATGCGCCAGGCTCTGTTCGCGAATCTCCAGCAAGCGGTTGCCGGAGCGCGCGTGGAAGCTCAAAACGATATTTCTTCCTGGTATCGCCGAGCGTTGCTGGGGCCGGAAATTCACCAGTGGCTGCGCCGCTCCAATATCGGCCGGATGCAAAATGTTGCGGAGACCGCACGCCGCATTTGTCCTTACGTCCGGATCCTTTTTGGCTACCGGCTCAGGCCCGGTTCCGATCCGGAGATCGTGATCTTTCGCCCAGGCAAGGAAGAGTGGCGGATGGATATCAGCCGCTCCGATCGCGCCGAGCCCCAAATCCGCCAATTCGTGGCGTCGATTAAGATCACTACCTCCCATGTGTACCGCGCGCTGGTGGACATGGATGGAGAGCGCCAGCAATTGTTTCTGCATCTGGTTGACGACGATCCAATCGAGCCCAAAGAGCCGCACCACCGTGGAGTGGTCGGCTACTACGGCATGGTGATACCAGCCAGCGCTCTGGCGGAGCAGTTTTTTCCCAAGCTCCTTCAGAAGCACCTGGCCCGCCTCTCTACCACTTATGGCCAAATCCCGGGCGACCGCGCAGTGGGGGCCCTCTTTGATGACAAAGGCGTTCAATTGAGCGTCTCCGAGGCGGGAGTCACCAATTTCTTCCCGATTCAGGAGAGTCTGATACAAGGGATGCCGGGGGCGCTGCCCGGTTGGACCATGCGAGCCGGTTTTCCCGCCGGAGCGCTCGCTAGCACGGATCGCAAAGAGTTCGCCCGAAATCTCGCGATAGTGCTTGTGATCGCTGCCATTCTGTTGGCCGCCATCCTCTCTCTGGGGGTGACGACCGCGCGCGAAATTCAGCTCTCGCGCGCCAAGACGGAGTTCGTCGCCAGCGTCTCTCATGAGCTCAAAACACCCTTATCGATCATTCGGGGATTCGTGGAGACGCTGCATCTCAATCGTCTGGGCTCTCCTTCCCAGCGGGAAGAGTACTTCTGCATTATCGAAGGGGAGATCCAGCGGCTTTCGAGCATGATTGACGCGATCCTGGATTTTTCCAAGATTGAAGTGGGCCTCAAACGGTACCAGCCGGAGAGTGTCAACGTAGCCGATCTGATTGAGGAGGCGCTGGCACATTTTTCACCTGAGCTCCAACGCCGGTCCTTTGCGGTGAATCTCCAGATCGAAGACCCGTTACCCCCGGCGCGTGTGGATCCACAGGGCTTTACACAAGCGCTGCTCAATCTGCTGAGCAACGCAGTCAAGTACTCCGAGGCCGACCGGCGTATTCTGGTGAAGGCGGCGAAGACCAACGGACATTTGGAGGTATCTGTCAGCGATGAGGGGCTCGGTATTCCCAAATGGGAACAGAGGCGGATCTTCGACTCCTTCTACCGGGCCAGCCAGACTGCGCGTACCCCCGGCGCCGGCCTGGGCCTGGCTCTGGTCAAGCATTTCGCCACCGCACATGGTGGGGATGTAACCGTGACCAGCACGCCGGGACAGGGGAGCTGTTTCGCCATTCTCCTGCCCCTGCCGCATTGAATTGGATCCCATGAGCGCAGCCTCGGAAAACAAACAAACCGCGCCAGGCACCTTGAAGAAGGTGGTTTTGGTGGTTGAAGATGAAGCCGCCATGGTGCGGCTGTTGCAGGACAATCTCATTTATGAGGGGTACGACGTTCTGGTGGCCTCGGACGGCGAGGCGGCAGTGGAAGTCGCTCTCCGCACGCGGCCGGATTTGATCCTGCTGGATATCATGCTTCCCAAGTTGGATGGCCTCAGCGTATGCCGGCAATTGCGGGCTCGCCGCCTGGACACACCCATTATCATGCTTAGCGCGCGCAATCTCGAACAGGACAAAATCACCGGGCTGAAAATCGGAGCCGATGACTACCTGACCAAGCCGTTCAGCGTCTCCGAGTTGCTCGCCCGGACGGAAGCCACGCTCCGGCGAAGCGACAGGAAACCGTCCCAGACGTGCCAATTCGGCGACGTTTGCCTGGATTTCTCGAATTTCAAGGCCAGTAAGGGCGGCGTAGAAATTGAGCTCTCGCCCCGGGAGTTCGACCTGCTGCACTATCTGGTTGACAATCGTGGCCGGGTGATCAGCCGCACGGAAATCCTGGCTCGCGTCTGGGGTTATAGCGGCGAACTCCACACCCGGACCGTCGATACCCACATTCTCAACCTGCGTCAGAAAGTGGAGGACGCTCCATCCAGTCCCACTTATATTCAGACCGTCCACCGAATCGGTTACCGGTTCAACGGCTAGGATCCGGCCTCCGGGTTTTGACAGCATGTTGACACGACGGGCATTGACGCCCTGTACCGCGGGCGATACCATTACAGCATCAGGATTTGCAGGTCCTAGGAGGGTTTGCCCGTGATTTCCCGCATGTGTGGGCTTATGTCCACGCTGTTGTTGTGTGGCCCCGTTTGCTTCACGGCTCTTTCAGCAGAAAAGAAGGCCGAAGATCTCTGGGTTCTGAAACCGGTGGTGCGGCCGGCCGTTCCCACCGGCGTGACCCGGTCGCTTAATCCCATTGATGCATTCCTCGCCGCGCAATACAAGGCGAAGGGACTTCAGCCGGCCCCGCCCGCGGACAAACGCGTTTTACTGCGCCGGGTTTACATGGATCTGATCGGGATTCCACCTACGCCTGCCGAACAGGACGCATTTCTCGCCGACCAGTCTCCCGGCGCGTATGAAAAGCTGGTGGACAGGTTGCTGCTCGACCAGCAGCACGGTGTCCGTTACGCGCGACACTGGCTGGATGTTCTGCGGTATGCCGATCAGGATGAGCGGATGCTCGCATCGCCCGGTATCCACTACTGGCGGGATTGGGTCATCTACGCGATCAACAGCAACATGCCGTACGACCAGTTCGTCCGGGCCATGTTGACGGGGTACCGGACCAATGAGCGGTCCACCATCTCGAATACGGGCTACCGGCAAAAGCTGGAACCGCGGCCCGAAGATATGTTCGCTCTGGGATTCCTGGCGCGCGGCGATGTGATCCGCGACAATCACGAAGTCCACGAGATGCCGATCACCGCGGTGGAGACGGTTTCCACCGCGTTCATGGGTCTGACGGTGGGATGCGCCAAATGCCACGACCATATGTACGACCCGATCAAGCAGCGAGACTTCTACGCCATGAAGGCGCTGTTCGACCCGCTTGAGGTGAAAAAAATCACGCTGGCTACGCCGGAGCAGATTCTGGCGGCCGCGAAAACAAATGACGAACTGGCCGCCAAGAGAGAGCCCCTCGAAGCCGCCATCAACACCCTGATCGAGCCTTATCAGAAACGCCTATACGATGATCGGGTCGCCATGCTGCCCGCGGATGTGAAGGCAATCATCCTGAAGCCCGAGAATATGCGGACACCGGCGGAACAGAAGATCGCGGACGACTATTTTCCGGTTCTCCGCATCGACTCCGGCAAAATTCAGGAGATCATGCCCGCCGGCGATAAAGAAAAATACAAGGCCCTGCAAGCCCAACTCCAGCAGGCCGGAGGGGGTAGAGGCGGCCGTGGCGCCGGTGGCCTGCCGGCATTTTGGACCGTGGAGATCAACCCCAAGCTTGCCGAAGAGCCCAGCTACATTCTGACCAGCGGCGATCCAGACCGGCCGGAAAAGGATAAGCCGGTGAAACCGGGCTGGCCGTTCATGCCCGCCAATGTCGATATGAGGGACGGCCCCCTGGATGCCTTCGCCAAGTGGCTGACCGCGCCGGAGAACCCGATGTTCGCGCGCGTGGCGGTCAACCGCCTGTGGCAATGGCACTTCGGTGAGGGTTTGCAGAAGCTTCCCAGCGATTTCGGAACCCTGGGCGGCACACCTTCGAACCCGCAGTTACTGGACTGGCTGGCCGCGGAGTTGGTCCACCGCGACTTCGACATGAAAGCCATTGCACCGGCTGATGGTCACTTCCGACGCATACCAGATGGCGTCGGTCGAGGATCCAACGGCGATGTCGGCCAACGACAAAATCGATCCGCAGAACACGTTTCTGTGGCACTTCCGCCTGGAACGACTCGAAGCGGAGCCGCTGTGGGACTCGATTCTTTCGGCTGCCGGAACCCTGGACACCACCGTCGGCGGCGCTTCCTTCAGCGTCGGCGGCACACAACCCAGGCGCGGCGGCAGGAGTGGAACGCAAACTGCGCAGAATACCAACCGCCGCGGGGCCTACATGGCGCGCGGCTTCTCGCCCAGCGCGGATGTCACGCCGAATTTTCTCCAGGCATTCGACGTGGATGACGGGCGGGTCCCCTGTCCCATGCGAACCCAAACCGTCACCGCACCGCAGAGCCTTTTCATGATGAATGGCGAGGAGATCGACAGCGCTTCCGCGAAGTTGGCCGCGCGGGTGATGAAAGAGTCCGGCGGGGATCTGAAGTCCGCGGTCAACCTCGCGTACCGAATTACGCTGGGCCGTCCCCCGGGTCCCTCGGAAGAGGATCTTGCGCTCACTTATTTGAAGGGCGACCCCGAGAGGTTGAAGAACTTCGCGTGGTTGCTGTTTAATCTGGACGAGTTCCTATTCGTGAGGTGAACCATGGCTGATCTGAGCGGTATTTTTCCGTGCGGACGAATCGGCCGCCGGGAGTTGTTTAAATCGGCCGCTGGGTTTATGGGTTGTTTCATGGGCGGCGCACTCGGCTCAATGTGGGCCGAGGAAGGCCATATCCCCGATGTGCGCATTGCTCCTACGCTTCCGGTCAAGGCGAAATCGGTCATCTTCCTGTTCATGTGCGGCGGCGTGAGCCACATCGACACCTTCGATCCCAAGGACAACAAGTGGGCCGGCAAGCTGATCGACGCCATCGGCTTCGGCGACAACCTGGCGGAGATGCGCCGTCCGGTGATTCCCATTCTGCGCACCTTCACGCGGTATGGGAAGTGCGGCAAACCGGTTTCCGACTGGTTTCCCAACGTCGGCGGCGTGATCGATGAGATCGCCTTGGTCCGCTCGATGTGGTGCAACGAGGGCAACCACTTTCCCGGCGGTGATCGAAACGCAGACCGGGCACCGGGGCCGGCAGTTCGATCATCCTTGTCTCGGGAGCTGGGTCTCCTATGCCCTCGGCACGGCCAACCGGAATCTGCCGACGTTCGTCAATATCGGCCGGCCGTCTTCGCCGGTGCAGTTGACCGGCGGTTATCTCGGCGCCACTGTGGCGGCGACGCCGTTCCAGCCGGGCGACACGCCGATTCCCAACCTGAACCCGCCCAAAAGCAGCGACCCCGCGGAGCGCGAGCGGCAGATGGAGATGCTCCTGGAGCTGAACCAGGAATTCCGCGACGACTACGCCATCAACTCCGACATCGCCGCGCGCGACCGGGGCCTACGAACTGGCCGCGCGCATGCAGCTCTCCGCGCCGGCGGTGGTCGATTTCTCCAAGGAACCGAAGCACGTGCAGGACCTCTACGGCATCGGCGAAAAGGAGACGGACGATTTCGGCCGGCAGTTGCTGCTGGCTCGCCGGCTGGCCGAGGAGGGCGTTCGCTTCATCCAGATTTGCCACGCCGGCGGCGGCAACGGCGAATGGGACGCCCACGGCGACATGAAGGAGCACGCGCCTCTGTGCCGCGCCACCGACAAGCCGATCGCCGGTCTGATCCGCGACCTGAAACAGCGCGGCATGCTCGATTCGACGCTGGTGGTGTGGACCAGCGAATTCGGCCGCAGCCCGTGGTCTCAGAACACCACCGGCCGCGATCACAATCCGCGCGGCTACACTTCCTGGCTGGCCGGCGGCGGCATCAAGGGCGGCGTGAGCCACGGCGCCACCGACGAAGTGGGCTACCGCGCCGAGCAAAACACGCACTATTACAGCGATCTCCACGCCACGATTCTCAACCAGTTGGGCCTGGACTACCAGAAGATGACACTGAATGTGTTTGGCCGGACCATGCGGCTGGTGGAAGACGGAGACGGGCCGATCAAAGAGATCATCGCTTGAGCGGGCCCGCGGCTTCGGCCGCTTTGAGGTTTTCGCGATAGCTTTGCTGCTTCGGATCGAGCCGGACGGCGCGCTGAAAACAGGCTATGGCGCGCTGGTTATCACCCTGTTCCAGAGCCAGTTGTCCCAAAGCGTTATGCACCTCCGCCGCTGAAGGCTTCAACTCCGCTGCCGTTTCCAGACTGCTCCGCGCCCGTTGCCAATGCCTGTCGCTCTTTTCGATCAGGCCCAGCAGGTAATGATACAGCCATTCGGACGGGGCCAGGCTGACCGCTTCCTGCGCATAATCGCGCGCCGGTTGGAAGCGCTGCAGGTCGTAGTACAGGCTCGCCAGGCGAAAGAGAATCGTGGCATCGGTCGGCCGCAACTCGCGCGCGGTCTCCAGGCGGAGCGCGGCAGTGTTGACGTCTCCCGCGTCAACCAGGCTCTTGGCCTGCTCCACCAGTTGCGCTGCCTCACGCTGGCCCGCTGCATCCGCCTTGGACTTCTTGCTCAACTCGGCAAATTTCGCGAGCGCAGCGCGGCGGTCGTCAGGCTTCTCAAGCCCGCCATAAGCGCGCGCCAGGTGATAGTAGATCTCAGACTCATTGCCGCCCAGCCGGAGCGCGGTCTGCAACTCGGTAAGCGCATCCTGATAATGGCTCTGACGGTTGTAAGCGGTGCCCAGCAGGTAATGTGGTTCGTACGCATTGGGAACGAGCTTCACCAGTTTCCGAAGCGCGGCAATAGCATCGTCCTCCCGGCCCTTCCGTAGATCGATATTCGCCAGCCCCAGCAGGGCGGAAGCTTGGTTCGGTCGGATTCGAAGTGCCTCTTGAAACTGCGCCTCGGCTTGATCCTGGTTGCCGGTTCCCAGGTAAGCTGCTCCCAAGTCCGCATGCGCCTGCGCGTTCGCCGGTTCCAGGGGGACCAGGACGCTGATGACGGCGACCGCTTTGTCAAAGAGTTTGCCGCGGAGATACAACGTGCCCGCCCCTCGCAAAGCGTCCTTGTTCTTCGGCTCCAGTTTCAGCACCGCCAGGTAGGCCGCGAGGGCTTCGTTGTCATTGCCCCTTTCGGCGTACGCTTCTCCCAGCCCCAGGTAGGCGAACGTAAGCTTGGGGTCGCATTGCACCGCGGACTGGAAGCTGATCAGGGCGGCATCCGCCTGCTTCATGCGGTACTGAGCCATTCCGAGAAAGAAGAGGATGTCGCAGCGCGGGGATTGCTTATGCGCGGCCTCGAACAGTCGCGCGGCTTCCGGGTAATTGCCCGCATCGAAAGCCCGCTCTCCTTGTTGCAGTGCCGTTTGCCCCCATGCAAACGCGGTCACACCAAAGGCGGCAAGAACTCTCAGAAGCACGGTGCTTTTATTGTATGCTAGGACAACGACCTTACACCGCAGATCCTTTTTGCGAGCCACTCTTGGGTGCGGTCTTCTCCGGCAACTCTCTGCTGTGAACGCACCGCATCGCGGATTCGAAAACGTTGCGGAAAAATCCGGCGTCCACTTCCGGCACGCTGCTTCCAAGACCTCCCAAAAGTATCTGCCGGAAACAATGGGCGCCGGCGTGGCCATGCTCGACTATAACAACGACGGGTTCCTCGATCTGTTCTTCGTAAATGGCGCCGCTCTGCAGGATCCCATGCCGCCCGGCGCCAGGCCGGACAAAACCGATCCCCGCTTTTGGAATCGTCTGTTCCGGAACAACCGGGACGGCTCCTTTACGGACGTGACCGAGTCAGCCGGGCTGCGCGGGGACGGATACGGCATGGGGGTCGCGGCCGGCGATTTCAATAACGATGGCCTCACCGACCTCTTCGTCACCAGCCTCGGAAGCAACCGTCTCTATCGCAACAACGGCGATGGTACCTTCGCCGATGTCACCGCACGGGCCGGTCTCGCCGGGTCCGGCTGGTCTGTGGCCGCCTGCTTCGTGGACTATGATCGCGATGGCCATCTGGACCTTATCGTCACGCGCTACCTCGATTGGGATTTCGGCCGGAATATCTTCTGCGGCGATCGCCGGCCAGGTCATCGCAGCTACTGCCACCCCAACGAATTCAAGCCGGCCACTCACCTGGTCTATCACAACAACGGTGACGGAACCTTCACCGATGTATCGAAGAGTTGCGGGCTGGGCCGTACGCCGGCCAAAGGCCTGGGCATTGCCATCAACGATTTCAATTGCGATGGTTGGCCCGACATTGTGGTAGCCAACGACTCGTTTCCCGAACAGATCTTTCGCAACAATCACGACGGCACCTTCGCCGATATCGCCACCGACCTGGGATTGGCCTACGACGAGGACGGAAGAACCTTCGCGGGAATGGGAGTCGATTTCGCCGACTTCAACAATGACGGGTGGCCGGATGTTTTCATCGACGCGCTCTACTCGCAAGGTTATGCGTTGTTTCAGAACCAGGCAGGGCGCTCCTTCGATTACATTTCCCGTCCGGCCGGCATCACCACCGCCACCACGAATCATTCAGGCTGGGGCGCGAAGTTCATCGACTATGACAACGATGGTTGGAAAGACCTGTTCATCGTTCAGGGCCATGTGATGGACAATATTGAGCTGAGCGAGCCAGGGGCCCGCTATCGCGAGCCCCTGCTGCTCCTCGAAAACAAAACAGGAAAATTCCAGGACGTTTCGAAACTCGGTGGGTCCGCGTTTCAGATTCCGTGCGCGGGCCGTGGCGCGGCTTTCGGCGATTTGAACAACGATGGTTCTGTGGATGTCGCGGTCAATTGCAATGATGGCCCGGCTCTTGTCCTCATGAATCGCGGCGGGAACGGCAACCACTGGCTCATTGTGAACACCGTAGGTACCCGGAGCAACCGCGACGGAATCGGTGCGCGCATCCGGCTTGTCCCGGAATCCGGGCCGGAACAGTTCGGGTATGTGAGCGCCGCGGGCAGTTATGCGTCGGCGAGTGACAAGCGCGTGCATTTCGGCCTCGGACGGAATGCCGTTGTGCGGTCATTGGAGATCACCTGGCCAAGCGACGCCCGCCAACAACTTGGAAATATCCGCGCGGATCAGGTGTTCACAGTTACGGAACCGCAATAATTCCTTACCCGAACCGCACGCTCTTCACGATGCCGGTGCCTTCTTTCACGACGACCAGGCGATCCGCGGCGACGCCCTTCACGGTCTCCTTCGCTCCGTTGGGCCAGCGGATCTCCAGATCGGCCGTTTCCGCCTTCCCCAGCCCGAAATGCAGCCGCGGATCATTCGACGAATAGAAACTCGACTGGCTGACCACGGCCTGCGCCTGCATCTTGCCTCCGTATCGCGCAGTCACTAGCGCGCCCGTAGCACTGCGATTGGACTGCACGCCGATCAACTTCACCTTCAGCCAGTGGTTGTTTCCGCTCACGTCGTTGCGCAACAGCGAAGGCGGTTCGTTCAGATTCACAATCAGGATATCCAGGTCTCCGTCATTATCGAAGTCGCCGAAGGCGCAGCCCCGGCTGCAATGCGGTTGGGCAATGGCCGGGCCCGCCTGCTCCATCAACTCCTCGAATTTCCCATTCCCGAGATTGCGGAAAATGATGCGTGGAGTCTTCATGGGATACGCCGGAAGCTTCTCTGCAACCTCCGGATACGTGCTTCCCGTGACGATAAACAGGTCCGGGTTGCCATCGTTGTCCAGGTCGGCAATGCCTGCGCCCCATCCTACAAACCTCGTCTCCACGCCGAGTCCGCTCATGACGCTGACATCCTCGAAATAGTTCCTGCCGTTGTTGCGATAGAGGACACTCGTGTCGTCCGAGAAGTGGGTCTTGAGGATGTCAAGCTTGCCGTCCAGGTTGAAATCCCCGATTCCCACCCCCATGCCCGCCTGCTCGTTGCCGTCTTCATTCAGTGCCACGCCGGCTTCCAGGCCGATATCCGTGAATGTCCCATCGTGATTGTTGTGGAGGAGAAAGCTGGGCGTCGAATCGCAGGCTACGTAGATGTCGGGCCATCCGTCGTTGTCAAAATCGGCGGCAACCGCCGTCATCATGTAGCTGCCCTTGGCCTTGAGAATGCCGGACGAAGCGCTCACATCGCTAAACGTGCCATCGCCATTATTCCGATACAGTGCCGCCGTGCCGGGCGGCCAACCACGCGGCCCGCACATCACGGGAACGCCTTTCCAGTTGCAGTTGGAACTGCTGCCCGGTTTTCCTGCGGTTTCGAGTTCGAACTCCAGATAGTTCGCCACGAACAGGTCGAGATGGCCATCCCGGTCGTAATCGAGAAAAGAGCAGCCCGAACCCCATCGCGTACCCTCATGCAGGAGACCGGCCTCTTTGGTGACGTCGGTAAACGTCCCATCGCAATTGTTGCGATAAAGAACGTTCTGCCCCCAGTAGGTGACAAATATGTCATCGAACCCGTCGTTGTTATAATCGCCGATCGCGACTGAAGAGGCCCACCCCGTGCGGTGAAGGCCGGCTTTTTCCGTAACATCGGTGAATGTCCCGTCGCGATTATTCTTGTACAGACGGTTCGTTGCAGCCGCGGGCGGGGCCTCCAGCCGTGTGCCGCTCAACAGGAAAATATCCAGCCAGCCGTCGTTATCGTAATCCAGAAAGGCTGCACCGCAACCCACGGTCTCGAGAATGTAGGACTTGTGGTTGGCGCTCCCGCAAATTACGGGAGCGCGCAATCCCGCCGCGCCGGCTACATCAGTGAAGTGAGCGTGGAATGGCAGCCCCGAGGGTTTCCCGCGTGGCGTGGGTGCAACGTTGCGGGTAGAGATACCCTGCCCCGATGCGCGCAACGCGCCCAGTAGCAGCGCTTCGATGCTCCGTCTTCGGGTCCACATGCGGAGTTTTCAGCGTAGCATCGTTGGGACGTGGCCGCTTACGGGGTCATCGACGGAGGGGCGGCATCTGGCGCCGCGCCCCACGTCTTGTTGGGCGTTGGGCCCATGTTGAACACCAATCTGCCACCGTTGGCGATGTCCGCGTGGCTAAACCACGGCTTGTTCAGCGGGTGCCCATTCAGAGTCGCGGACTGGATGTAGATATTCTTCTCCGAGTTATGATTGGCGACAATCACGAATTCCTTTCCGTTGCCCATACGGATGGTTGCTTCGTCGAAAATCGGGCTGCCGATGATATATTCAGGGCGGGCCGGATCCACCGGATAGAATCCAAGAGCGCTCATCACATACCAGGATGAGGTCGCCCCCTGGTCGTCCATTCCCGGAAAGCCGAGTCCGTACTTGTCGCTTCCATACATTTCGTTGAGGATCCTGCGCGCCAGTTCCTGCGTTTTCCAGGGTTGACCCGCCCAATCGTAGTAATAAGCCGACTGCTGATCCGGTTGATTTCCCTGCACATATTGGCCGATCACCCCCGTGCAATCACGGCAGATGCCTTTCGGGTTATAGGGCGTGCTAAAAAACTCATCCAGCTTCGCAATGAACTTTTCACGCCCTCCCAGCAGGTTCATCAAACCCTTGACGTCATGAGGCACAAGCCAGAGGGTGGACCATCCTGACGCTTCCTTCATCATGAAATTGTAGTAAGGCTCTCTGGGATCGAAGGGCGAGATCCATCTGCCGTCCGCAGTCTTCCCCCGCATGAATCCGATAGATGGATCGAACACATTCTGGTAGTTGTGGGCACGTTTGAGGAACATCTGATAATCGTCCTCCTTGCCCAGTTTCTTGGCGTAGGTCGCCAGGCAATAGTCGTCCCAACTGTATTCGAGCGTCTTGGCGACCCCGGCGTTGCCGCCTGCGTACGGAGGACTCGGGTTGTGATCCGGTATGAAGTCCGACACCCATCCCTTTTCGAGGTACTCCTGCAGGTTGCGCCGCGGGCCATGGATGTCCATGGCATTCTTTCGCAGATACTCGTAAGTGCCTTCCCAATCGAATTTCAGTCCACGCTGCCAATCCCCGAGATACATGAACACAGCGTGGTCGCCGTGAAACGAGACCCCCATGTAGCCCGACTCCTTGGCCATGTCCAACTGGGAGCGCAGGATGTCCACTTTGGTCTCAGGCTCGAGAAGAGTAAGCAGCACAATTTGGTTGCGGCCCGTATCCCAGAACGGCACTGGGCCATACCGGTCGTAGTCGGCGGTCTTGACTTTGCCGTCCATGCCGGTAAACTGTTCTCCCTTCTGTGCAACCAGCCGCGGGCTTGCCAGCGAGTGCATCAGGTTGGAGTAAAACAGCATCCGCTGCTTTTCGGTTCCACCTTTTACCTCGATCTGGTTCAGTTTCTTCGTCCAGGCGTTTTCCGCCTGCCGGTGGACCTCATCGAAATTCCAGCCGGGTTCCTCGTCCGCCAGCCTCTTCTCCGCGGACTCGTAGCTCCCTCCCGAGGCCACCTTTACCAGGACCTGTTCGCCCTGCTTCGTTGAGAACTGGACGTAGGCGCCGGCGTATGGCCCGGATACCGTCCGGTTTCCCGGATCCACGCTGCTGCTGCCGAGCATAGAGCCCCGGCCGGAAGTACCCTGTGAGGGAGGGATCTGCTTAAAGACACCGTACTGCTGGAACGGCCTCGAAAACTCGGCCACGTAGAAGGAGGCGCCGTTACCACCGAAATTGGAGCCACCCCTCCCGCCTCGTCCCGTGGCCCGGCGCCCGTGGACCATGCGGTCACCGGTGATTTCCACTTCGCCTCCCAGCCTGCCCAGGTCAAGAATGACATGGGCCTTGTCCGTCGCCGGGAAGGTGAACCGGAAGATGCCAGCCCACGTGGTGGCCGTCATTTCGACCTTGGTGTTGTAATCGTCCAGGAAGACCGAGTAGTATCCCGGCGCGGCTTTTTCCTTCCCTTTGTCATAGAAAGATGCGCTGCGCTCTGGCGGAACAGTCCAGTTCCCCACCACCGGCATGATGGTGAAACCACCACCGGCCCCGCGAGTCTCGCCGCTCGAAAAACCAAGCATCATCCGATGCGGGTATACGTAGGGATAATTCACGCCGGCCGGATAAGAGACATCGAGGTTCTTATTAATCGGACTCAGATTCGTGGAACTGTGCGGCAGCACAGCGCCCGGCGACGTGAAGCCCGTATAAAGCTCCTCCCCCTCCGGCGGCGCGTTGCCAATCAGTTTCTGATTGTCCAGCGGCGCGGTCCCGACCAACCCATTGGCATAGTCGACTGGTCTTTTGTCCGAACCCGCACCTTTGGTCTGCATACCCACGAGCAGCAACCCACAAACTAGGAGCATGCTCATATACTTGGCGCCAGTATCCGCACTCATGTAGGCCTCCTGGATCGCCATTCGATCCGCGCGTATTATGTCACAGTTTTTGAACGCCGGTCATAGGCCATGACGAGTTTTGACACAGTCTTGACGCAGTTTTGACACAGTTTTGACACCAGCGGGATTTCCATGGTCCGGGCGTATCAGGTCTACTTGACCAAACTTGACCAATGAAAAGAAACTCGCACCAGGTTCGGTTCTCATCGCCGTCACCGCGCTGCGTTTATAAGATCTCCCTCCAAAGAGCACTGGCCTTTCAAGGACGTCATCCTGGCGCCAAAGAAGCCGCAGAGGCTGCTCGTGGTATGGGAGAGCGGTATTACCTGTTCCAGGCGCCGAGCGGCCGGCCCAGTTTGCGAACGGTCGGGTTGGAGGACGCCAGATTCGGTCCGGCTGAGCCGCTGGCTCCCGCATCTGGATTTCCGGACTACGAGCCCTACTCGGTGATCGCAGAGGGAAGCAAGGTGGCGATTGCAGGCTTCGGCCTAAAATCGGGCGGGATCTGCAATCTACCCGGCGTTTATACATTGGCCGACCCCGATACCGTGCTCGGCAGATTCCCGCTAGTTAGCGATGCACTTCCGCCAGATGGTGACCAGTGACGATGGGCGGTATGTTTATGGTCTCGATGTGGGCGACAATGCGTGGAAGAGGGTTCGCATTGTCAAACTCGACGCACTTTGGAGCCTGACGTCTCTTGACGAGTGAACTTCCATTCGAATAGTTTGGCCGCCGATTCTCAGTGGTATTGAAAATCCAGGAGTCCCTCCGCCACGGAATCCAGGTTCGGAAAATCGTTGGGCGTCAAAACCTTCCTTTGGACGATAGAGAAACAGATCTCCACTTGGCGAACCTCTTCAAATCGCCGCTGGAAGAAGGGTCGATCGTGAGCTGGCGGTCACCGAACTCGGCCCGAATCTCCGCTAACAGAGTATGGACGCGCGCTTTCGGACAGAGCCATGACCCGGGCGGAGATCTTGCAGGAACGCTGATCGCTCATGAGCCGAAAAGGCCGTGGCAACACCATGCGTGCGGTCAGGGTCCAGAATGACGGTGCTGCGCTCTTACGTCGATTGGTTGCATGGAGTGATCGGGGCTACCAGATTCAATCGTGGAAAGGCGCTGCCGGCATTTTGTGTCTGCCGCATTTCGGTCAGCGACAGAAGAAAGGCCAGCATCGATTCGGCCCCCTCGTTTTCGTTGCTCCGGTCCGCATGCAGTCTCCGGGCAGTAGAGTTCCTGCCCGAGGTCATTCCAACCCAGAAACCAGTCGAACGCGCTTTGCGCCTGCTCGTACCACCAAGGGTCGGATGTCGCACGATATGCTTCCAGGCAAGCCGAAATGGTGGCATGCGCCTCGATGGGCTGCTGATCGTAGTCCGCGCGTGCGCCGTTACGCCGATAGAATCCGTTGCTGCCGATGGGCCGCAGTTTCCCGTGCTGCGACGTCTAAACGCCCACAAGCCAGCGCAACGCCTCTAAGCCCCGGTTGTGCACGTTTTTCGTGGCCGGTTGCGCGGCCGCTGACAATCAGAGCGTGCGGCAGCTTGGCATTGTCATACGTCAGCCCGTCTTCAAACCAGGTCCAGCCCGGTCCGGCGACCTGGTCGAAGATGTTCATCAATCGCCCCGTCAATTCCCGGCGGACGTCAATAGCCTGGCGGTCACCCTTTCTCCGGCGCAGATACTCGTGAATGCCAATCAGGCTGAATGCCCAGGCCCGCGGCGAAGTGAACTCCAGCACAGCCGGCAGAGCCTGCGCGAAGAGCCGTTCGGACTTGGCCTGCGAACTCCAATGCGGCGAGCGGCCCACCGCTGTGCCCAAGGCCCAAATGGCCCGGCCATGGCAGTCTTCGGATCCCTGCTCATCGAGCCATTGGCGGTCAATACTGAGGAAATTGTGAAAACGGCCGCTCTTGGAATTGAAGGCGTAGTCCAGGAACGCGGCATAGGTCGCGGCCAGCCCCCGGACGCGCAAGGGAGCTTCTTCCAACTGGCCCAGTTGCACCGCCAGAATCAGTGCGCGGGCATTGTCGTCGGCGCCGTATCCTTCCGAATGGTTCGGGGCCATGAATTTCGCGTGTTGGAAAATTCCAATCGAGTCGGTCATATGGTAAAGATGGCCCAGATTCAACTCTGGAGATTCGTGCGGGCGATGTCCGAATCCGTTCACCGTGGCCGTTACGGGAGGCGCCGCTACGCCCTGCTGCCGCGCCTTTTGGAAGGAATTCATGTAGAGGCCCGCGGTGTTGCTCCAGACCATGGCGCGGCCCAGTTGGTAGGCGCGGTCGCTCATAGCCTGTCGGCGCGTGTCGTCGCGCAATAGCCCACTTACTTCATACGCAATCGCCTTAGGGTCGGCGAACGGCACGAGGATGCCGCGATGGTCCGCCAACAGTTCGGTGGCATGCCAGTATGGCGTCGAGATCACGGCTTTGCCTGCGCCAAACGCATACGATAGTGTTCCCGACGTAATCTGGGCTTCGTCGAGATACGGAGTCACATAAAGATCGGCCGCGCCAATGAACTCGGTCAATTCCTTCAGCTCTACAAAACGATTGTGAAAGATGACGTTCTTTTCGATCTTGTTATTCCGGACAATGGCCTCCAGGCCGAGGCGGTAAGCTTCGCCTCGCGTGCGCAACTCGTGCGGGTGGGTAGCGCCCAGCACCAGATAGACGAGGTCGGGAAACTCCGCCACCACATCTGGAAGCGCGTGCAGCAAGTGTTCGATCCCTTTGTTCGGCGACAGCAGCCCGAAAGTCAGCAGAACCTTCCTTCCATCCACTCCGAACTGGCCCTTGTAGAAATCCGGTGCAACAAATGGTACGTCGGGTATGCCGTGGGGAATGAGATCGATCTTGTCCGGCGGCGCCCCGTATACCCCCTGCAGGATAGATCGCCCGCGCTCCGTCATCACCACCAGCCGGGCTGACCGGGCGATCAATTCCCGCATCACGCGAAGCTGGTCGGCGTTCGGTTTCAGAAGAACAGTGTGCAGCGTGGTGACTACCGGCGCCTTCAATTCGCGCAGCAAAGTCAGCAGGTGGCTACCGGCGGGTCCGCCAAAAATGCCGAACTCGTGCTGAAGTGACACCACATCCACATTGCTGGAGTTCAAAAAGTCCGCCGCGCACCGGTAAGATTCGACGTCCTGCTCTTCGATCTCGCAGCGAACCACGTCCGAATACCGATAGCAGCCCTCGATGTCATTCACCGGCACTGCAAAGCACCGGCTTTCGGGATGGCGCGCGGCTACCGCGTCCAGCAGGTCGGATGTAAAGGTGGCGATGCCGCATTTGCGCGGCAGGTAATCGCCGAGAAATGCCACGCTTCGAACGCTCGATGGAGTTCCCACGGTTGACTTACGCAGCATTGCTGAAAGCCTCGCTGGTATCCTCTGTCTCCCGTCCTTCGCGGTCGGCAGTTCCCTGGCACTGAATACAGCGCGTCGCCCAAGGCACGGCGGCGAGGCGCTTCGAGCTGATAGTCTCTTCGCAGTCGGCGCACGAACCGAAAGTACCGTTGTGAATCCGCCGCAGTGCGGCCTTTACCTGACGCAACAGAGTGGACTCGCGGTCAACGTTGCGGATCGCCAGATCGCGCTCCGTCGCGTACTGAATCTCGTCCATCTGGTCGGCGCTCTTTTCGATCGCAATGCCGTCCCGATTTCGCAATCCCCCCATCAGTTCGGCCTGTTTTCTTTCGAGGATCTCCTGGATTCCGCTAATTGCAGGTGCTCTATTCACAACGTTCCTCTTTCGTGGAATTTTCTACTATCGTCAGGCACGGGATGCTCCATAAGATAACTCCATGCTTTGGCGACAGCGCAGCCTGAGACTTATGGAGTTAGCGGGAATTCACGCTCTCCCATAATGCAATATCTGCACCTGAAAAGGCTGGATTTGCCGCTACCGATTCGAGCCTGGGGGGTATTGTTGGCTAATCTCTTCGGGTTCCGGGTTCCTGTAAAAGCCATTTGGGTGTGGCTACTTTGGAACGACGGTCCAGGCGGGGTATAGGCGTCGCTGGTCCTGTTCGATGTGGAATTCCCAGTAGCGATCAAAATCCCCTGACAGATAGATGGCTCGGAGTTGGACGAGTGGCTTCAGCCATTTGCTCGGTCCACCGCATGCCGGATCGTTCCATGCGATCTTTGATGAGGTTCTTGCAGGCGCCTTCGACCGGGCCGCTGGCAATCGGCCAGCCGTTGGCGAGGTATTCGTGGTACCGCATGCGGGCGCGGTTGCGGTAGAGGTAGTTGGCGACCGCGTTCAGGGTTTTGCGTTTGGGACCGGACAGGCCGCGCTTGGTGACGCTTTGACGGATGCCCTTGACGACCTGGCCAACCTCGCCGAAGAGAATGCGTAGGGTTCGATCGATGACCCAAAGGTCGGCTTCCAGGCTTCCCTCTGCATGGAAGCAATAGGCGGCCTTCCAGAGTTTCTCCAGCACGTGGATCAGATCCAGGATCAAGGTGACGTTGAGTTTCTGGTCGACTCGAATCTGGAGCGCACGTTCCCCATCGGTCAAGGCCAAACGGGTCATGGATCGCGAGGGATCGCGACGGTCCATCTCTTCGGCTACCTCCTGGATCACGGCGGTCTTGCCCTTGAGCAAACTCGCCCATACCCGCTTGTTCTCCGGACGTGGGGGAGGAGGAGTTTCACCGGATGCTGGGCGGGAAGTGGGGAAAAGGCTTTCGATGACTTGTTGCGGTGTCCGTACCCAAGGCGCGCGGGTGAAAACGGTAGCGACCGTGGCCATGCGTTTTTTGTTAGCCTTCTGCCCTTTGGTCAGCCGGGCTTTGGGTTGTGCGCCGCCAGGCTTGACCATGGGAATGCCCTTGCAGTCAACGGCGGCCACCAGGATCGCGCCGGCGGCGGTAGCCACAGAGCGCTGTTGGTAGAAGGCGTCGAAATCCCGCGCTGCATCCGGCAGGATCTCTTCCAGGCTGCGTTTGGAGACGGAAACGCCGGTCAACTCGGCGATGGTCTGGACCGATTCCAAGAACGGGTTCTGCACGGCGGCCTTGACCAAACGGCGCTGGAGTTCGTAGGAGAAGGATCGCGCCGGCAAGGCCAGCGCCTTATCGAGCGGAAAGATGCTCGGCGCGCCAGGCCGGGAGTAGCCCATACGGACGAGTTCCACGGTTCCAAAGACGGTGGTCAGGGATCGGTCGCTGAGACGGCGGTGAGAATAGAGCACCTCACCGTCTGGCAGTTCCAGTTGCAAAGCAGGTCCCACATCTCCATTGCCGCGATGCTGCAAGTGGGCTTGGAGGAGCAGGCGTTGGACCTCGCGGCCTCTGGCCTGCTGCTGGGACTCGATCTGGTGGAGCGGGAGTTGGAGCGCGCCGGAGGATGCCAGCCAGGACTCCAGCAGAGAGAACTCAATCAACGCAGGTGTCGCGTCAGCAGAGAAAGAGGTTGCGGTTGCCATATTCTTACGGTAATATCACCGTAAGAACAATGTCACGTGTTTTTGTTTCCAAAAGCGGAAGTCGCCCCGTTCCGCAGAATGCCGCCTTGGAACGGCACACGCAACGATTCCTGGAACTCAGGCGGGGCCTCGAACAGATCGACTGTTTCTGCAAAGGTACAGTTCTGAAGCGGATGATGAAGTGTGGCAAAGCTCAGTGCGCCTGTGCCTCCGACGCGACCAAACGCCACGGCCCCTACTTCGAGCTTACCTACAAGGCCAACGGCAAAACGGTCAACGTCAAACTCTCACCAGAAGCCGCTCCGCTGTACCGGAAGGCGGCTCAGCAATACCGCAAGTTGAAAACCCTACTGAACCGCCTCGACAAACTCTCGAAAACCATCCTGCATCACCAGGCCAAACTGGCAGAATCCAAACGCCGGGATTGAAACAAAAACCGGGGTTATTCTCATATCCCCGGTCTAAGCCATCGCCGCAACCAGGCCAAATGATCCTAACTCATTGTTTTTCCGTATACTTGGCCGTCGTTCTAAAGTAGCCACACCCAAGCCATTTGCGCCCTCTATGCGGCTCCTCGTGGAACAATCGAGTCCGCGTTCCGGGCGCAGGTTGGCAGCGCGATACAGGCGCTCCAAACCCAGAATGGCCAAGTTGCACAGCGTGGGCCAGCAGCGGGGATGAATGGAAAAGCGAGTCAGCCCCGCGAAACGCTGTCCGAATTAGACTGCCGGAAGTTTTCGGAGGTGAGATCGGCCTACCGCCAGTGTCCCTCTACCAGGACATAGCCGCCCCTCCGGTGAACCCAGCGAACCAATCCGATCAATCTTTTTGGAACCATAATTCTTCTCTCCCGACTATTGGCAACGCACTTATATGGCCGCATATAAGCCGCGCTGCTTCCCTGTCGTGTGTCCATTTGATAGCAGCTAGATCTGCACTTGAAAGTGCACTTACAGCTCTTATAGGCATCGAACGCAATACTGGCCGAGCCCGTTTAGCAGCCCGGCCGCTTGGCCCCCAATCTGCTCTATTAGCGGCCGGAATGAAGAAGGACCTTGGAATATGAAGACTCTCGCAAATTGGTCTGCATGCCTGACCTTGGCTGCGGCCGGAATACTTGCCGCGTGCTCACAAACCGCCAAACCACCCGGCGTTGCCGCCAGCATCCGCACCGCGACTGGATCAGGCCGGCTTCAAGAAAGTTTCCGTTGACCAGGATCGCGGCAAGGGCGTTGTGACCTTGGGCGGACACGTCGGAGCGGATGCCGACAAGGCACAGGCGGAAGCGCTGGCAAAGTCGCTCGCCGGCGAGAGAAGTGGTGGCGGACCAGATTGCCGTGCTCCCAGTGGGCGCCGAAAGCGATGCCCGAACCATGAACTCGGATCTGGATAAGGGCATCGAGCAAAACCTGGATGCCGCGCTGATTCAAAGCAAGCTGCGCGAGGGCGTCAAGTACGCGGTCAAGAACGGTGTCGTCACGTTGACCGGCGAGGTGAACTCGCAATCCAAGCGCCGCGAGGTGGCAAAGGTCGCGGGTTCCGTTCCGAACGTTCAGCAGGTGGTGAACGAACTGCAAGTCAAGAATCAAAAGGCAAGTTCCTCGGAGTGAAGATTGGAGAACACGAATGAACCCAAGCACGAACGATCAAATCGAAGGCAAGATTCATGAAGTGAAGGGCAAGATCAAGGAGACTGTCGGCCAAGTCACCAAGAACCCCGACCTGGAGTCTGAAGGGCAGGTCGAAAATCTCGACGGCAAACTCCAGAAAAAAGTGGGCCAGGTGGAAAAGGTCTTCGAGAAGTAGATTCTCGAAAGAAGAGGGAGATCGACGATGTTAATAGTACTTATATTGTTGCTGTTGGTTATTGGCGGCGGTGGCGGATATTACGGCCATAGTCGTTGGGGTTATGGAGGTGGCGCGGGCGTCGGGCTTGGCACAATCCTCGTCATCGTGCTCGTATGCTACATGCTTGGCATGTTCCACTAGGACTAGGCGCGGGCGAGGAAAGAGGACTGGCGTGTCATTAGGAATTTATCATTATCGGATTCCTGATCGTGATCGGCGGGCTCATTTATGGAGCTGTAATTCTACACGTGGCCGCTCACTGGATCGCGGTGGGCGCCATCGTGCTCCTGGGACTTGCGATTTTGAAGGGCGTCCAGGCCACGCGTGGAAAAGATCCTTCGTAATCTATGAAACGGCTTCCCGAGGGATCGGTAGCACCGCCAGGGTCCGCGGCGATGCGGAGACCCTAGTCCTGCTTGGAACCATCGCGGCGGCATTGTACTTTCAAGTGGACCATCTGAAACTGAAAATCCTGTTTCTTCAGTGCCCTATCGAGCAGGAAGACGTCCGATTCGCTGTCATCGATGACGAGGATGCGTGCGGCGATCATAACCGGCGCGTGCTTCAAGCTTACTCCCCCGCGGCTTGCCTTAGCCAACCGTCTTCGATCATTTCACATTTGCTGGCGGAAGCGTTTGCGGCGACACCTGCCTCGCCCTCACGATCCATCGCTTGGGCGCTGCTCCGATGAAGTAGAAAGGGTAGCAGGTTACCAGCGTCAGCACGTCTCGCCTGACGGAGCGAGTACGCCGACATTCTGCGGGTCCACAATTCTCAGCGATACAACCTGGTACTTGAAATTGCCGGTCGGCGTGGAGATTTGAATCTCATTGTTGACCTTCAGATCTTTCAGCGGCAGGAAGAAGGTGTCGCGATGCCCGGCGAGGCCAATATTGCCGTCTTCGCCGGGCAGCGCCATGCCCTGGAAGATGTCCCACGGCGCGCCGGAGATGGTCTTGTCGTCTCCTCGACCACCATCACGGAAAGAGCGAGCCGCGGAATCTCAATCCGGCCGATCAAACTGCCCTCCGCGACAGGCTCAGCCTTCGGCAAGGTGACCGATACGGTGCGGAGTAACCAGGGCCTCCGCCCGCCGTTCGCGCTGCTGCCGGTCGAGATCCCTGGCGGCGCGCCTCTGGAACAGCCGGGCATCCGCCAGTACGATGCGCAATAGCCGAGCAGTAGGATTCCGCCGGCAAAGAGCGCCCGCGGAGTCCACTTCAGAATCTGCTTGAGCGCTTCCTTGCGAACGAAAACCTCAATTGACGCCTTGTCCGGGTGCGCCGCCGGCTATGTAGCCAGTGCGTGTACGCACGAAGAGTTTGTTTGGCCTTTAGCCCGCGCAAGAACCCGAATAGCACGAAACGAACCGTCGGGAGCGGGCTGCTGGAGTATATCCGACAACGTATTGATGGCGAAAGTCGCGGCGATGCGCTGGCAGACGGCCACTATCTCATCGAGCTGCCGGGAAGATGGCTTCGCCGCCCGTCGTTCGTGCCAGGCGATAGAGTACACCCGGAACGTCCGGATCTCCGGGTCAAACACACCTACGGTATAGATGATAGCGCTGGAGTGCTCGGCGAGCTTCATGACTTGTTCGAGGCTGAGCCGGCTCGCGTTGTCACCCCCATCGCTGACCGCGATCAGCACCTTCTTGTCCCGTCTCGCTGTCTCGAGTTGCCCCGGTGCCGTGGCGATGGCGTCGTCGGAGCCGTCTGCCTCTGGCCGATTCGTCCGAGATCGCGCATTCCAATTGGGCGATGTTATCGGTGAACGGGACTGAGGGGGGCAATCCTAGCCGGGGGCTATTTCATTGAAGTTGACGACGAATATCTGGTCTTCGCGACTGCTGGATTCACAAAGGCCCGAGCAGCGGCCGACGCCTCGGCGAGTTTTGGCGCCATGCTGGTGCTGTGGTCGATAACCAGCCCGAGGCGAGCGGAACGTCTTCATTCTTGAAAAGCTGAATGCGTTGCGGTACCCCGTTCTCGTAAATCTGAAAATCCGGCTCGGCCAGGTTGCTCACGAGGCTGCCTTGCCGGTCGGTTACGGTAGCGTGCAATACCACCAGGGGAACGTCCACCGAGATTCGGAACGAACCTGCGGCGGGGTCTTGCACCGGAGATGGAGCCTGGGGTCCGGCGTAGGTGATCGGGAACGTGGGAAGAAAGCCGCGAGACGGACGGATTTCGAGATGTAGCGCTTCGTGGTCATAGCTCCTCGCCTCCTGATTTTGTCTTAGTCATCGGGCCGCCGGGCTGTATTGCCTCGGCGGCGACATGCCCTCTCTCGAGCTAGTCAGTTACGCGATGCGCTTCTGCAGGAGGCCGAGGCTTGCGGCGCCGCCCAAAGCCAGCAGTCCGAAAAGCGCGATCAGCGGCAAAGGACTCGAAGTGGCTGGGAGAACGGCCGTTGCCGGCGCCGCGGCCATTTCCAGTGCCGGCGGAGCAGTGACCACAGCAGTGAGTTCCACTTCTTCACCCGTCGGTTTGATTGCCATGATGGGTGCCTGCTTCAGTTGTACGACCACCGGCTCGTCCGCCGCTACGATCGGCTGTTGCTTGGGCGCTTGGCAAGAGTAGACCAGTAGGTCTCGGCTGAAGTGACCCACTCTGAGAACGGGACTGGGAACGGGAGCGAGATCGGGGGGCCATCATCCACGCCGAAGGCGTGTTCTTGTGGGAGTGAAACGAGCAGGCAGTATCATCCACGCCGAAGGCGTGCGGGTTGGTGTTCCATCATCCGCGCCAGCGGCCCCTACCGTTTGCGGGCGATTCGTTCGAGTTTGCTGCGTACGTGCTGGAAGTACTCCGGGCTGACGCGCATATCAAGTACTTCCTCGATCACCGGCAGGAAATATGCCAGCGAACGAATCGTGCCCAACGGTGGGGCGTCGGAGGAACGCATCAGACGACGCGCCGCCGCCAACACGAATGCGTTTTCGATCACGCTCGCGGAGACATGGCGCTGGTAGAGGTGCATGGCCAGCATGCGGTCCGCACGACGGACCGTTCCCATCGTACCCGGCGTTTTGCGGTACGCCTCCAGAACCTGGCGAATGTATTCTTCGCAGCCGTCGTCCACAAAGGTGTCCTCAACTTTGCGGCAGGCGCAGCGATGGCCCGTCAATATGCACCGTGTGGCAGTAGTGCCGCAGACGGCTCAGCAGCGCTTCCACCATCGGGCGATTGCCCAGAAGTTGGCCACTCGTCATACACTAAATTCGTTGTAATGATTGTGGAATGCTGGCGGTAACGCTCCTCCATCAGCTTGAAAAAGATGTTGGACTGCTCTGGTTTCAGATTCAAATACCCGAATTCGTCGATTAAAAGGACGTCCAGTCGCGCCAGGCGCTTGAGCAACTGCCGCGAAGATCGATCCGCCAGCGAGGCATACATCTCGTCGAATAAGTCTTGGGCTTTGACGAATTGGCAGCGATAGCCGTTCTCCAGCGCCTTCAGCAGTAGACTACAAGCCAATCCGGTTTTGCCTCTT
>CAWKYG010000017.1:0-433542 GCA_963853855.1 uncultured Solibacteraceae bacterium
CCTTTAGTCTTGCGATCTGTGCGGGATCATTCAGTGTCTTCTCGAACGCCACAGGATCGACAATCACAGATCCCGCCTTGCATCGTAAGGAGATAATACACCCCCCGGTAGTTTTCTTCCCCGCGCAGGGTCCCTACGCCACCCAGGTTTAAGCGCTTGAGCTTTCGATTTACACGCACTGCTGTCCAAGACAGACAGAAATCTAGCGACCCGTGTTGCAAACGGGCGCTTTGCGTGCCCGGAACTGGAATTCTGAGATCGAGGTCTGCCGCTTCGAGTTATCAGCCTCCTGTCCAAGAGCGCTACGGTCCGAGTAAGGACTGAGTTGATTCTGGTGTCATTGTGTTGCGGGCCGGCGGCAATTCAAGCGCGCGAACTTGTTCTCAACAAGCCTTGAACCGCCTGTCCCAATCAACTCAGCTCCAGGCTAAGCTGTTCTGTCAGTGGGACAAGCGGGGGCGTGCCGAAGGGATTCTCCAGCCAGCGGCGGAGATCCCGGTAGGTGAACAGATTCAAACGCAGCATGGAAGCTAGGTTGGAGAACGACCACTTCGCCTTGGAGAGATGGTGCATCCATTTCAACAACAGCATGGCGATCAGCGCCGTCCAAATCTGAATCAGCAGTGCATTCCGGCTGGTACCCACAAAACTCTTCACCTTCAAATTCTGTTTGAGCGCCTTGAAAAACAGCTCAATCTCCCAGCGGTCCTTGTAGATGGCGGCGATAGTGGTGGGCCCGAATTGCAGGAGATTGGTCAACAGGACGATCTCCCGCTCGTTGATGGGATCCCAAACCACCACGCGCCGTACGGGATGGGGATAGTTCTTGACGGCTTTGGCGCCGGTAAAGCGGATCAGTTCATCGGCCAAGATGTTGCGCGGCAACGGTCCGATGGCGGAGTCCACCACCTCATAGGCGGCATTGTCCTTCAGGCGGGTCACGAAGAACACCCCGCGACCGTCCCACTTGCCGAATAGCGCGTAGTCGCAATAGCCCCTATCGATGGCCACGATGGAACCAGCGTTGAGTTCTAGGGACTGCGCGATGCGGACATCGCTCTTCTTGGCTTCGGTGATCAGCACGTAGGAAGGAAGGTAGTCGTCGTGGTCCAAAAGCACATGCGCCTTCACACCACCTTTGGCCCGGCGGAACTTGGCCCAGGGGAACAGGTCCAGGCACAGCGAGATTGTGGTGGAGTCCATCGACATGAGTTTATTTTTGAAACGGAACTTGGCCTTGCGGGCTCCCATGCCCTCTTGGCTTCGGAAGCGGTTCAGTGCGGTGTAGAACAGGTCTTCGAAGAGCGCCGCCGGGCGGTGTTCGTTGGCGTAGGACAAGGTGGATTTGTTGGGTGCGTTGGCAATGCCGAGATGCACGAGTTTACCTTCACTGCAAGCCAACCCGTTGCAGATCTCGCGCAGCGAATCGGCGTGCGCCAACTGGCAGAATGTCATGGACACGAACTGAGTCCAGCAGGTGAAGCCCTTGGCGGCGCGTTCGGCCTGGTGCTTCTTGACCAGGGAGCCAAACTCCGTTCGGGGGAAATGTTGCAGAAGTTGATTGAATAGACTGGCAGCCTGTAGCATGATAGTGCCCTCCTTGAGGCGAGTGATGGAACCGACATAGTGTGGCGATTCACTCACTACGTTGACAGGAGGGCATACCCAACCGCAATGCGGCAAAAGAGGCATGGCACCGTGCACGACACGGCTGCCTATCGCGGCAACCTAACTCAGGACTAACGGGTACGGCCGCTCACAGCAAAGCTGTTTTGGACACGAGTGATTTACACGAGCGACGCTTGCCCTCTCCGCGCGAATCGCGGCAGCTCTGCGCAAAGCCTCCCTCTGGCGATATGCCATGCACTCGGGCGAATCATGATAGGCTCGAATAACCTGCTCTATCGCCTTTTGTCCCTCCTGTAGCTCGGCGGCATCTAACCCCACGGGTTTCTCCTCTGCAGCCATGGTAAAGGCCGATTCGTCGCAGGTGACCTGATAGTAGAAGGACACAGGCCAAGGCCTGTGCCAGCAGTAGGTCTTGCCATCTACAGCAAACCGGAAGCAAACAAACTTCAGGTTGTTTGGCTGGAACCCGTCAAGTAACCCGTCCACGCCCTCCACCGGACGCCCCACGGCATTGTGCTCATAGCAATCGGTGCAATATCCCTCGCCATATAACATCTCAATGAGGTCGTCCTTTAGACGGTAGATGGTATCGCGAAATGCCTTACTGCATGCCGCGTGCTTGGCATATCGGTGTAGTTCAAAAAGGTAGGAGCACGCACTCTGCAATTCTGTCCGCCACGACGCTTCCATTTCTTCTCCTCGGTCGCCATTTGGCAACCAACAACCTCATTGGAACATGCGGTAAAGTGCTCTGTCGACATCACCCTGTGCGGGTGTTAGTACCGTAATGGTAAGGGCTAGCCAATCTCCTTTGTTTGCGTCGAAGAACCATTCCAGCACGCAAATACGGGTGCACAATTATCGTAATTGTTTACCGCCTTCTGCGTTCGCCCGAGCAATCCCCCAAGTCGATTGAAGATTTCGCTGGACATATTCTCGGACTTCGGTTAACGTATGGTGGATGAAAGCGCCGGGAGCGACCCAGTCCAACGAACGGTTGCGCGAGTTGCAACGCGAGAACAGCCGTCTTCGCGAGGAAAACGAGCGGCTCCGGAAGGAGAAAGAGCGGCTCGAAAGCGAGAATCAGCGGCTGGAAAAAGAGCTGGAAGCAGCCCGGCGCGCTACCAAGCGTCAGGCCGCACCCTTTTCCAAGGGCCAGCCGAAATCCAATCCCAAACCTCCGGGACGAAAACCGGGGCTCGCCTATGGGCAGCGGGCTTGTCGTCCTGTGCCGCAACGCGTCGATGAAGAGCTAGCCGTTCCCGCTCCGCGACAGTGTCTGCGTTGCGGTGGCACAGTCTGCGTGCAACGGGTGGAACCGCAATACCAGGAAGAAATCGTCCGCCTCACACTGGTTCGGCGTTTCGATGTGGAGGTCGGTCAATGCCTGAACTGCGGCGCGCATACCCAAGGCCGGCACCCTCTGCAAACCTCCGATGCGCTGGGAGCAGCAAATGTGCAACTGGGGCCGGAGGCGTTGGCGCTGGGGGCGCACCTGAACAAGCAGGTAGGCCTGTCGCTGGGTCAGACCAGTAAGGTGCTGCAACTAGGGTTCGGTTTGCAAGTGAGCCGCGCCGGCATCTACCGAGCCTTGGCACGGATGGCCGAACGAGCCGCGCCCACCTATGAACAATTGATCGTGACGGCACGGAGCAGTTTGGTCAACTGGATGGATGAGACCGGGTGGCGGGTGGGAGGTCGTTTGCAGTGGCTGTGGGTGGCCGTCAGCGAAGCCGTCACCGTGTATTCCATTCTGCCGGGAAGGGGCTTCGCTCAAGCGGCCAAAGTTTTGGGGGCGGACTATGATGGCTGGCTGCTACACGACGGGCTCCGCTTGTACTATGGCTTCGAAAAGGCCAATCACCAAAGCTGCCTGGCCCACCTGATTCGACGCTGCCGAGACATCGTCGAAATCAGTTCGCCTTCTGCAAGCCAGTTTGCCCGTCAGGTGAAAGGGTTTCTGCAACATGCTCTGGGACCTGCGAGACCGCCACGCGAACCAGCAGATGACACTGCGCGGCTTGGCGGTGGCCACCGGACGGCTGGAAGCCGGCCTGGACGAATTATTGGGCCGGACCTTCCGCGTTCCCCAAAACATTCGATTGGCCAAGCATCTACGGCACGAGCAACCTTATCTGTTCACATTCCTGCATTGTCCCGGCTTGGATGCGACGAACAACGCTGCCGAGCGCGCGATTCGACCGGCCGTCATCGCGCGCAAGGTGTGGGGCGGCAATCGGACCTGGAACGGCGCTCGCACGCAGCAGATCCTGATGAGCGTGTTGCGTACCGGATCGCAGCAAGGCAAAGATACCTTCGCTTTGCTTGTGGCACTACAGCGGTTCCCTGGACACCAGATTCTGGAACTGGTTGACCATGCCGGCTTTCGACCAATCGAGAAAACTTACCGGCATGGTGGCCATCCAGTCCTGAAACTCAAACCGCGGATCAGGCACAGAAAGAAATCGAGGCGCACACAACGCCAGAATCCAAGCCGGGTCGTTCGCGTTTAAGGAGCGGTACCGCCATGCGCCGCGTCGTACTCCCTGCGCAAACGATCATGCAATGACCTCAGTGCAGCGATATCCCTTTTCCGCAGGCGCGGATGCCGGGGCCGATCTGTCATTTCCAGTGACAACGTTTCCAACAAGCACTCCAAATCCCACCGATACAACCCGATGGGACGCTTTCCTTGATATCGCTGCAACCGGCCTTCTAAACCGAATGATTCCGGCAGCGCCAGCAACTTCAATTCCCGCAATTCGTCACCACTGATCAGTACATGGTGCCTGCGGTCGTACTTGCCCGGTTTCATTCTTCACCCAGTGTAGTTCTCAAGCGCCAGTCGAAGGCATCCAGTTGACCGATGCCACTCTGGGAAGCCGGTAAACAAATACCAATTATCTGTTGGCCCACAGTTCTTCTCCCGTGTTCTCGGGACGGTTTAGGAATTGCGCGCGCCAGTCCCTGGCGGCTAAGGGCGCAACCTCCGGCGTTTGTGGCGGGCACGTCGTGGCGCCAGGTCTCGCGGGCGGCCACGTGCGGAACGGATCCGAACAGGCCGAGCTAATTTTTCGATCCCCCAGGCGGGAAGGACCACGGGGCGCAGCGGAGTGGTCCGCGCCCTGGAAACAGAGTTTTTGCGCTTCTGGACAAGACAGGAGCAAGACATTGTCTTGTCGTGTCCTCGGCACCGCGCTCGCAAGGGTCGTTCTCTTTAGCTTCGCTTCGCGAGACCAGCAACGCCGCCACTGGTACTGGCCTTGGCGGTCACGATCTCCACTGCCGTCTTTCCGCCAGATCCGCCGCCAAAAAGACATTGCGAGCGCTCCTGCCCGTTCGCCTCCGGTGGACCCGCAGGTCCTGCCCGCCTTCGAGAGCGGCAACTGTGGCACCGCACCCCATACCTCCCCTGGCGAAAAGAGACGGCGCGCTCCCAAATGCCGATGCGGCCTTGCCGCAGGGGCGGCACTTGTTTGGCGGGGCCGGGCGGCGCGGAACAGAGGTGGCGACGCCCAATAGCAAGCCCACCGATCTGTAACTCCATCCGCCATTCGCGCGTCTTTTTCAACGTGCCCCAGATACCTACCTTGAGCTATAAGCTGCGCTACGTTGCCCGGAATCTCCGGTACCTACCGTTGCCGCAACTGGTCGGTGAAGCGGTCACCCTCCGCAGCCTGCGGACGGCCTGCGACGATGTCATCAGACAGATCGGTCCCAAGCTGCCGGGCTTGACGGTCACGCCGATCCACGATGTCCTTCACATCGAGACCCAATTCTCCAAGTACGCCTTCTGGGATTCGTGCTGGCAGGTGGACGGGGAGGCAGCCTGGAATCCCGAGATCAAGGGGCTCCCATTACTTTCGAGTCTCGGTTATTTCACGACCGGGGATGCCGCCGCGGAGTGGAACGAATTCGCGGGCGATTTCGATTTTTACGACGGCTTGCGCGAGGAGATCGAACAGGGGCGGCTCTACCTGCGGCTGTTTCTGGTTGCAGATGCCAAACCTGTCCGGCACCGCGATTGGCCGCGCTGGCTCAGCCCAATCCACTCCGCCCTCTCGCACCTTGAAGCATTGCTGCTACCGCGCCTTCGCTGGAGCAGGCCCCGGTGGTCGCTGCCCCGCCGATATTTTCCCCAGAGGTGCGTCATCACGGACGCCGCCCTCACGAATCTCCAAGGCTGTTGGATGGCTCGACACATGTATGGCTGACCAAAAGAAACCGGAGCGAGTTGGAGTTCGCGCACCCTACCTTGACGCCGGTATTATCGCCGTGTTGCGATGGCGGGCGAGGACATGCCACTCAAGCCCCATACCAAAATAAGTGCATCGAAAAGGTTCAGGGAGTTTGGATCGGACAGCCACCTCCCTATGAAGAAAACGGGCCTGCCATTTCCAGTCTGGATTTTGCCGCGAGGGAACGCTCGACATGATGTTCGGGTGGGCGTGCTCGGCTTGAAAGCCGGGAAATCCGGATTGGTGTCAGTGGCTATTCGGCCTGACATTCGCGTCGTTAAGGGTACAATGGGCGGCTCCGAATTGGCCTGCCTCCGGCGGTGGGTGGATCTAAATCGAGACGTGATCGTCAAGTATTGGGAGGGCGAGATTTGGCATTACGAGGATGCCGCAGAATCCATCAAGCCGGTGCGCTGTAAAGGGGTCAGGAGCAAGCTGGATTGGTCCCCACCGGCCAGGGAGCCCATTTTTGAATTCACGAACTTGGATTCCCTGCTCACTAACTAACTTGCCATTCTTTGTGTGGGTTCAGCCCAGCATGGGCGCATGCCATGACGTCCGAGTGGGGGTTTCGCGCGACTGGAATGTTCGTAGGGCCGATATGGTGTTGGTGGCGATCCGGCCCAGCGTTCGAGTGGTCAAGGGCGAGATGAACGATCCGGACCTGGCCCTGTTGCGTCGTTGGGTGGAGCTGAACCGCGACATGATTATCAAATACTGGAATAGCGAGGAGATTGTTTATACTTGAGAGTACCGAATTCCCCAATCAGTCAGCCTTCGATTCTGCCATCTGCATGGTCAGCCGGGAGTGCTCGATACTCAGGTCGATCCACTGGTCAACCAGGCGTTTGAACCGCTTGTGGGCTGCGATCCGGCGGCGAAGCTCCTTCACGCATTCCTGGCGAACGTACTCCGTGCGGCTCTTCATCTGACGGGTATAGCTGACCTGCCAGTAGGCTCCGGTTTGGTTTTTGGGGTCCTTGTACTGGCGGGTGAGCGAGCCCGGACGCATCGGGCCGATCTCCAGTAGCGCCCTCTTGATCCGATCAATCCTCTGCTCGATCTGTTGAATCCGTTTCTGGCTCATGAGTCCTCTTTTTGTGTGGCTAGTATAGCATATATATGCTATACTATGCCCGATCAATTATCAATACCCACAACCCGAAGTTCGAGCCGACCGGCAAGGAGGCCGCTTCATGCTTTGGAACCATTGGTGGAATCTGGTGTGCGATTTGCAGCCCGCTTGCGCCCGCACCCGAACCTTCCTCTGGATGTCCCTCTGTCTGGCGGGAATGACCATTCGCAAGGATCTGCTGGGCGTCACCAGCATCGTCCGCGCCCTGGGCCTGGAGCCGGCCTGTTACGACCGCCTCCTGGACTTCTTCCACAGCCCGGCCCTGGATCTAGACAAGCTCACCCGCGCCTGGTGCGCTCTGCTCTTCCGGCTAGACCCCGGCATCCTGCGCATCGATGGCAGGCCGGTTCTGGTTGGCGACGGAATCAAGGTTGCCAAGGCCGGTCGCAAGATGCCTGGAGTCAAGAAACTCCATCAAGAATCCGAGTCCAATAACAAGGCCGAGTACATCTTCGGCCACTCCTGCCAGGCGGTCGCTGTGCTCACACAAGCCTTGTCCAGTGTATTTGCCTTGCCTTTGGCCTGTCGCATCCACGAAGGCACGGTGTTTTCCAACCGCGACCATCGAACTCTGCTGGACAAGATGATTCTGCTGCTCGGCTCACTGGGGCTGAATCAGCCGTTCTACTTCGTCGCCGACGCCTACTATGCCAGCGGCAAGGTAGTGCGCGGGTTGCTGGCCCATGGAAACCACTTGGTCACGCGCGTCAGATGCAATAGCGTAGCTTTCTTCCCGGCCACACCCCCGCCGCCACATCGGCTGCGGCGTAAGGGTAGACCCGCCAAGTACGGCAAGAAGGTCAACATCGCGACTCTGCTGAAAGATGTCGGCCAACTCCAGGAGGCGCCCAGCCCCGTCTACGGCGAAAACGGTGTGACCCTTCGCTTCCGCTCCGCCGACCTGTTGTGGCGCCCTGTCGGTATTCTCGTCCGCTTCGTCGCGGTGCTTCATCCACAGCGCGGCGTCATCCTGCTGATGTGCACGGACCTGACCCTCCCCGCTTTGGACATCATCCGCATCTATGGCCTGCGTTTCAAGATCGAAGTGTCCTTCAAGCAGGCCATCCACGTCATCGGCGCCTATGCCTATCACTTCTGGATGGCGGCCATGACGCCACTACGGCGCGTGAGCGGCAACCAATACCTGCACCGCAAATCGGAGGCCTACCGCAACGCCGTGCGTCGCAAGATCGCGGCCTACCATCGCCACATCCAACTGGGGCTCATCGCCCAAGGCTTACTGCAGATTCTCTCCGCGACCAACCCCACGCTGGTCTGGCAGTCCTTCGGCTCGTGGATCCGAACTGTTCGCCCGGGACTGGCCCCCTCCGAACAGGTTGTGGCCATTGCCCTCCGCCATACCCTCCCGGAATTTCTCGCAAGTACCGCCAAACCCTCAATCCTCGTGAAATTCATCCGCGACCGCTTGGATCTATCCAGAACCGAAGGAAACAGTTTGGCGGCATGAGAAACCAACCGCAAATATCGGTACTCTCAAGTACTAACGGATCTTTGAGATCGCCGCCGACGCTTCTCAGCGCCAGTGCGACGGCTTCAGGGTGATCCAAATCCGTTTCTTCTTTCTTGCCGCTCCGAATGTAATCGAGTATCCGCTGTTCGAGTTCTCGGAAGACCTTGGGGTCAAGCGGCCCCGTAACGAAGAGGCCATAGCCCATCGAAAGCTCTGATACGTGGTTTTTGTTGATCCGTTCGCAAACGCCAATGTTTACCATTCGGAACCACCGTAAAAAGAGGCGTTCGAGGATAGGGGCTGGACAAACTCGTCAAGCCGTGGCATTCTAAGCTGGATGAGTGCGAGTGATCCGGTCGGTCGCGCCGAACAGTTGGAGCAGGAAGTGGCATCCTTACAGCGACGCCTGGACCGGTCGTTGGCGGAGAACGAGCGCCTGGAGCAAGAGATCGCACGAGTGCAGAAACTGCTAGAAGAGGCAGTGCGCAAAAGGAAGCGCAACACAGCTCCGTTCTCCCGCGACAATCCCAAAACAAATCCCAAAACAGCGGGACGCAAACCGGGGGATCAATACGGTCAGCAGGCCACGCGTGGGACACCGCTGCGGGTGGATGAGCAGATCGCTGTGCCGTTGCCGCCCTCCTGCCCACATTGCCAGAGCGATGTGGTTCTGCGGGACACCAAGGCTCAGTATCAGGAAGACATAGTGCGCGTGACCCTGGTGCGGCGGTTTAATGTGGAGGTGGGGGTGTGCTCGGGCTGTGGACGCAGTGTGCAAGGAAGGCATCCGCTGCAGACCTCCGATGCGTTGCACGTCGGGACGGTACAGATCGGGCCGGAAGCATTGTCGCTGGCGGCGCTGTGGAACAAAGAGATGGGCCTATCGCATGAGCGAGTGGCCCGGTCGCTGCAATTGGGTTACGGCTTGACGGTGAGCCGCAGCGGGATCTGCCGGGCGCTGGAACGGTTGGGCAATTTGGCCGCTCCCACCTACCATCAATTGAAGGCCTCGTTGGCGCGTAGTCCATTCAATGGGATGGACGATACTGGTTGGCGTGTAGGCGGCCGGTTACAGAATTGTCGGGTGATCGGCAATGAATCGGTCACCGTATACCTGATCGAGCCGCATCGCGGCTTCGCCGAAGCGGCGGCAGTATTGGGGGCTGAATACGATGGCTTTCTGGTGCATGACGGGGCCCGGACCTGGTACGGTTTTTTGCAGGCTTTTCACCAAACCTGCCTGGCGCATCTCATCCTGCGCTGCCGGGACCTGCTGCAGTTGCTGACCGGGGGAGCGCGACAGTTCCCGCAGGCGGTCCTGGATGTGTTGCTGGACAGTCTCGACTTGCGGGATCGCCACCAACAGGGACTGGTCAGCGAACATGGATTAGCAGTGGCCACGGGCCGCTTGAAGGCCCGGTTGGACCGGCTGTTGGCAACCCCACAGTGCCATGCCGCCAATCGGCGTTTAGCGCGCCACCTACAACATGAGCAGCCCCACCTGTTCACATTTCTGTACTGTCCGGGCCTTCCGGCCACCAACAACTTCATCGAGGCAGCGATTCGGCTGATGGTGGTGGCTCGCAAAACCTGGGGCGGGAACCGAACCTGGAACGGCGCCCGAACCCAACAGATATTGACGAGCGTCTTGCGAAGTTGTTGGCAACAGGGCAAAGACGCTTTCCAACAGCTGGTTACTCTATTACATTCTCCGCGGCCAATGGTGCTCGATCTCGTTCCAGCTTCCCTATCTCCCTAACCCGCCTTGCTCCGCGACACTCTCCACCGCCCCAACCATAACACTGTGCGGACTCACTATTCCCCGCTGAGTGGTGATTTTGCCGAAGATGGTAAACATTGGCTCGCAAACTTCATGCACGGCGGGTTCAAACACTCTGCGCTCAATCGTCTTCGTAATGGTCCTTGTGCCCTTTCTAAATGATTGTTCTACGTACTGGGTCAGAGCCGTAACTTCGACACCCCAACTCTCCGTTACGCCCTTGGGACGCAGAATCGTGAACACCAGATCAGGCGGATCTGGTCCCGGTGTCCACGAAGCTGACGTGGCGTACCCGGATGCAATAAGGTGGTTCCGTAGTGCGTCTCCCGATAGTTGCTCTTCCCGTTTGAATGCCATTCAATACGCCTGTTCACAACCAGCATAACCCGGCGGGCCGTTTTCGCCGGGGCCGATCTCGACCCCGGCTACAGCACAACAGCCAATTACGCAGCGTTGGCGGTGGGCAAATGAAGCCGGAAGTATGTCAGGCCGATAATCTCGCCCGGATTCTGGGGATAACGCCCGAAGCTCCAGACTTCAGGCCGATCCATCATGACCCGCCAAACGAGCAGGCCATAGAAAAATCGGGCCGATTGCCAATCTTCACCGGCTGAATGATAGATCGGTTCATACGGCGTGCCGGTCCAGTCCGCTCCCGGAATCCAACTGGTGGTGATGATCTCGCCACGCCCGGTCGTGTTGATGTGTTCGTTGACCGTGTCCACAATCCGATGGAAGTCAGCCTGGTCCATGTTCCTCATCCACTGGCGAAACCACCAATCATGGACTTGGGTCGTGATCGGCTCCACCGAGCCGCCTTCGTTGATTCGTACGAGCATCTTTCAAAATCTCCGTTTCTGCCGGTCGCTTCCGGCCCTGATTTATACCGTCACGGCCCCGAATTCATCAAACCGGTTTTCCGTGGCTGGTAGTGAAGCGCCGGTTAATCGTCACGCCGCCTAAATTGGGTCTTTCCAACGAGATCCCGGTCCATCCCCATGAAAACGCTGCTCGTCTCTGCTTTCGGCCACTGTCTGGATCGCCCACAAACCCAGAAAAATAGCCTATGGTATGCAGCCGAAAGGCTGTAGGATGGCATGTGATGGACACCGGTACTTTCGATTTCACCGCCGCCAGCCCGGATGCCATCAGGCGGCTGAGATCGCTCGTGCTGGATTCCGTCGCCAGCCCGGAATCGAAACGAATCTACGGTAGGGGCATTGACCGTTTTTTGGCGTGGCTCCAGTCAGACGGGAACTTCACCGCCTTCACGGCGGCAGCGGTTGAGGCATTCCAGAGCAGAATGATTGAATCCGGCCTGTCGCATTCCGCCGTGAACGTGTGCATGACAGCGATTCGGCGCTTGGCCGAAAAAGCGGCTGATTGTGGCGTGTTGCTGCCAGAATTGGCGTCTTCGATTGGTCGGGTGAAGGGTCTTCGGCGTGAGGCCGTGCGGGTCGGAACTCCGCTCACAATCTTCGAGCTTGAAAAACTCTTGAGCACGCCGAATAGAAGGACCTTGAAAGGTAAGCGTGATCGGGCATTGCTGGCGGTGCTGATCGGCTGTGGGCTTCGCAGGGAAGAAGCTGCATCGCTGACGTTAGAGCATCTTCAGCGGCAACGAACCGGTTGGGTCATTCGCAATCTGGGGCGGCGAGTTCGCTCTCTACCTGTGCCTTCGTGGGTTAAGCGGGCTGTTGATTTCTGGACTACAGCGGCGGCGATCCGCACGGGCCGAGTCTTTCGGGCGGTCAACAAGGGAGACAGGGTGGTCGGTGATGGCATGACCGCACAGAGCGTCTTTGAAGCGTTGAAGAAATACGCCAAACAGATTGGCTTTGAATATCTTGCTCCCACCGATCTGCGGCGGACGTATGCCCGGTTGGTTCGCAGGGAAGGTGCTGCACTTGAAGAGATTGAACTTTTATGACGGTAACCCGCCACCGCATCCGTGACAGGATATCGCCCACGGCCCGTCAGATGCCAGGACAAAGCCCGGTGCGCTGCGAAGTTCCGTTCTTCGTTGGGCCGCTCGCTGCCTAAGTGCCTTTGGCCTCGAAAGGCTGCAAAGCCTGGGGCACCGAGTCATCAACGACGGTCACCGTGTAGGATTCGGAATCGGTGATGGATCCCGTCGAGCTGATGAAGTTCGTGAAGAAGCCGTGCTTGTCGCCATCGACGTCATACGCCCCATCCCGCTCGATACTCAAAGTGAACGACGGAAAAGACTCGAATTCGTATTCCGCACTCAAGCGAGAGGCCGCACTGTAATCTGCGCTGAGTTCATCGTATGAAAGCCTGATGGTCGAAGACGCCTCAAACGTCTCGGTGCCGTACTCCAGTGAGACGGATACGTCGGTGTCAGCAGTACAACTGGGTAGGCGTTGGATACATCGTATTGCTCGTGCCAACCCGACGATATCCTCTGGGCTTAAGGCTGGCATTTTCAGGAGATTCCTAAACGCACTCTCCAACCCCTGAAACCAATGAAGATCGGCCTTCCGCAAACTGAAACCGCTATTGCCGTCCATTCGGTTACTCTAACAGCGTTCAAGCAGGGTTGCGACAGCCGCCGTCAGCATGCCTTGCGCCAGGAAAATCCGGATATGCACGTTCCCGGCTGCAACCTCTCCGTAGTGATCCGCAACGGCGGCTGATATGCGGCCATTGGCAGCGCCTCGGTTGATACCGGCCAAAACGCTGTCGTGTATGTGCATCTTCGCCGGGACGTGCGGGTTCAAATCCACCCTCCGCAGAGGATGGCGTTCTCAAATCTCTTATGTGTATTGGCAATTGGTAATTGACAATACAACTCCAAGACGTTACAATACCAGGAGTTGATCTATGGCTCCTGTCCGCACTACCCTTCGGAAAGAAACCCCAGACAATATTGAATACGGCGAAGCGATCCTCGTTGCCCTCAAGCTCAAGGCGGAGCGCCAGCTTGAAGTGATCGCACCTGGCCAACAGGACAATCTGCTGGTGTTGTGCCGTTTGATGCTGGATATACAGGCCGTCCAGGAGAAGCTCAGTCGGGAACGATGGCGGCTATCTGTGTGCCGATGATGAGGCTCCCGACGCAAGGAAGAGAAATACATGCCAAAGACCACCACGATTGACCACACCAGCGTCCTCGAAATGGCGCTCGTCGGCTACCAATTGAACGGAACCGGATCGAAGCAGCCATTGCTGAGATCCAGGCTGAATTGGGCCACAGCGGTGCCGCTGGCCGACCTACTGCCACGGCTACACCCGAACAGCCTACGCCCCGCAAGAAGCGATTCAGCGCAGCGGCCCGGAGGCGCATGGCTGCGGCTCAGAAGAAGCGGTGGGCGGCGCTGAAGACGAAGAAGGCCCCGGCAAAGAGGACGCAGCCAACGGCTTCTGCGAAGCGCCAGAGGGCTACTGGAGCGGTCCCGGCGAAGAAGCGGCCCGTCCCGGTGAAGACGGCGAAGAGGGTCGTTCCGAAGCCGAAAGCGAAGCGTGCGCAAGTAGTAGCAACGCCGAAACCGAGGACGACGGCTCCGAAGATCAAGAAAATCGCTTCCAACCCGACCACCACCATCGAAGCACCTTCCCTCGCTGTCCAGTCGGTCACTGAGTCGACACCGGCCACTGCCTAACGGTCGGTCAGATTCTCGGAACCCACTAATGAGCCGTTCGATTCGTCGGGCGGCTCATTCGATTTCTGGGTCGGCAATTCCTACTGAATAATCGGCCCGAATTCACCACCATCCCACCCGGAACCAAGCCCCGACCCATCCAACCGCAAGTCCCATTCCGCAGCCAGGGCATCGCCGGTCGATTCCAATAGACTGACCACGGCATCTATCCTGCGTGCAAACTCCATAACACTTGATTTGGATTTCAGATCGACGGGGCACCGGAGCGAATACGAGCCAGGGTCGACGGAATTGATCTCCTCAATGATCGCCTTGAAATCCGCCAGCGTTTCCACGCCCTCGCACTTGAATTCCTGCTCCCACTTCAACGCCGTTACGATCTGGCACACGAACTGCGCCAGCCAGGACACGGAATGGGATTTGGAGACGGAGATCGGGTCGGGCTTGGTCGCCAGGAAATTGCCGCCCTCACCAAGAACAATGGATTTCAGGCGCAATTCGATGGCGTGCCGGTACATGAAGACTACCGGGAAGGCATCACAATCACCGAGAGCGTTGCCGTCCGGTCGGAATGATTCAGCCAGCATCTTCGCTGCTTTTTGGAAGGACTGGGCCTAGATATAGAGGTCTCTCGGGGGAATATTGCGATGCTTCACGACGGCGCTGTGCGGCCCCGGATCGGAGATGAGGCGGGGGCCGGGGGATCGTTTCTTCTTCATGGTACTGGCCTATTCGAGTTTAAGCCGAGCATGGGCAGATTGGCTCTGGTTCAAGGAGGCCAGATTCTTGCATGATAGCCAGTTCTTCTTCCCAAGCGTCTAATTCCCAGCCAAGCAGGTAGAAGATCTCGGTGTCGCTTCGATCCGAGTCCCAAGCGTCTTCACCGTCGATTCTCCGAGCACACGTGGGAGATCTTTTCAGTCGATTCCTGTCCGGTAGCTCATAGCCTTCGCCTGACCGCACTCCAGCATGAGTTTGTCAACTTGATTTGGCCCCTTTTGATGCTCTGATCTGGCCCCACCTGGTATTTGCCTGATTTCTTGCCGTTTGGCCCTGACGGAAGGAGCCCGTAGGGCGACTGGAGTTAGGGCCAAAACGGTTCCGGCGCCGCCATCCTTATGGGGGGCTTCCGGGTTGGCTGTCCGCGCCGTCGCTGCTAAAAAGGCGACTCCGGCTCGTTCCCCTCCGGATCAAACATGTGTTCGAACGGCAGGTACTCCGTCGCCCTGCTCGATCCCAGCACGACCTGAAACCCGGTCGGATCGGCACCCAGGCAATCCAGCTTGACTACCTGAGCCAGCCTGCTTTCCACCCAACGCCGCCCTTCGTCGTGGCTGTGCTCGGCCTGATGGCCTATCTCCAGCGCCTGCTGGAATGCCGTATCCTGGTCATCACTCAGAAAGATGTGCACCGCCTCCTCCCAGTGGCGTAGCCCTTCTTTGCCCTCCACCATCACGGCCCAACGAAGTTGCGCGTAATACCACTGCTGGCGTTTCATGCCTTGCCGCCTTTCTTCGCCAGCGTTCTCCGGAACCGGTAGGATTCGTCCCCGGTCTCAATAATATTGGCCTGGTCCGTCAGCCGGTCCAGCATCGCCTTGCATAACCGCGCATTGGGAAACTTTGTCGTCCATTCGGAGAACGGCAAGTTGGTTGTCACAATGACCGCCGAGCGCTCCGCGCGCCCCGCAATCACCTGAAACAGCAACTCCGCCGCGGCGTCCGGCATGACCACGTAACCCAGCTCGTCGATCACGATCAGGTCGTAGCGCGTCCAGCGATTTCGCACGCGCGTCAGCTCTAACTGATTCTTGGCTTCGATCAACTCGGTCACCATTTCCGCCGCCGTCGTAAACCGCACCCGCTTGTGCTGCCGGCAGGCTGCCACGGCCAACGCGGTTGCCAAGTGCGTCTTCCCCGTCCCCGTTTCACCCAGAAAAATGACGGGCTCCTTGCGAGCCAGATATCCGCCCTCGCTCAGATTCCTCATCACCGCCACGGAAATATGCGGTACCACCTGGAAGTCGAACTCCTCCAGCGTCTTCACCGCCGGGAAGTGTGCTTCCTGGATCCTCCGCGCCATCGCCCGATGATCGCGTTCCTCTACTTCGGCTTGCAGCAGCGCCTCCAGATAACTCAGGTGCGATTGCTTTTCTTTCACCGCTTCTTCGGCCAGGCGCGCAAACTGATCGCCCAGCGTGGGCAATCGCAGTTGTTTGGCGTACTGCTGGATCGCCGCCTGCAGGACCGGCTTGGTGGCGCTCATTGAATCACCCCCGTCGCCGGCCAGTTCGGCCGTAACCGTTCGTAGTTTTCCAGGCTCGGCTGCGGCCGGTCATAACGGCTCAGCACCCCGATATCTACCGGTTTGGCCGTCGGCAGCTCTTCGAGATTGGCGACATTCAATAGGTAGCGGATGGCTCCCACGTTCGAACAGCCCAGTTCCAACGCCTCCTCCACCGCTCGCCGCACTCGCGCGGCGCCATACTCGCGGCCCAACAGTAGTACATCGATCATGGCTCGCGTTCCGGCCTGCTTGCCCTCCCGATCCTTCAGCACTCCCCAAAACTGGTCGTAGCTGGCGGGCCAGCGTCCTTGTGCGCGGCACTGCTCCAACGCCGTCGAACCGGCCAGGGCTCCCGGCTTCTTCGTTAGCGCGTCCAGGTAATGCTCCAGCTCCAGCACCTTCTGATGGCGCTCATAGCAGCGCTCGTGCCGGGCTACGCACTTGGCCTGATGCCAGATCTCCACGTATGCCGAATAGACCTTCACCTCGACCAAAGTGCCCACTGGCAATGGCGCCGAATAGAAGTTGGTCAGCGCCTTGGCGCACCCGCTGGCATTGATCTCCGGGAAATGTAACGAGGCCAGATCGAAGCCTTCGTCGGCCAGAGGTAGTAGATGTTCCCGTTCGGCGATCATCCCCGCGCCAATGGTTTGCGAGCGTCCCACGATCACCCGGTTCTGCTCCTCGCGCGATCCCGCTGCCAGCAACAGGTTCAGTTCCTCCAGGTGCTTCACGCTCGGCACGGGCACCAGATAGTTCCGCCGGAACTGGCCCCCTTCGCCCTCCACGCCTCCTTTCTCGTGCCCCTCGCCTGGCGTGCAGAACTCCGAGGCGAAGCCCCAGTGCGAGCGGAAACCGATGAACCGCGCGGTTTCCTCTCGTTGATGGCCGCGCAGGATTTTCTTCACGGCACTTTTCAGATTGTCGTAACGCAAAACACGAAACACACCGCCAAAATAGGCAAAAGCCAGCTCGTGCGCTTCCAGAAACGCTTGCTGGGTGGCGTGCGGATAAGCCCGGTGAAAGGCGCCGCCGCTGGCCATGCTGCGTAAGCAAAACACGTACGTCTTGCGGACCTCGCCGTCGAACTCGACCCATCCCTCATACCAATCCACCTGCGCCTCGCCACCGAACTGATAAGATTGCGGCACAAAGATCTCGTGCCCCAGCAGGCCCATGGCAGCCTTTCTGGCGCGCACATACTGACGAACCGTCGACTCGGCTACTTCGGCTTCCGGTTTCTCGCGGCGCAGTCGCATCCATATCCGGTGCGCTGTGTGCCGCTGTTTTCTGTGCGCCTTGCGGTCGGCCTCCAGAATCGCGTCAATAAATGGGATCGCCGCCCCAAGTTTCGGTCGCTCGCGTTCTGGTATCTTGCGCTCCGCCGGCATCGCGCTGGCCAGCGCCTTCCGCACCTCTCGCCGGTGCACCCCCAGTTTCCGGGCAACCGCCCGGATTGTTCCGGTCCCATGTTCGTATTCCTGCCGGATCTGCTCGTATAGTTCCACCTTGGCTCTCCTGTTCTCCAAAACCGTCCTTCCTTCTGGGCCTTCGAGGCCAGAAACAAGGTACACGGTTTATGGTTTGCAGGTGGGGCCAGATCAGAGCATCGAAAGGGGCCAATTCAGAGTAGCGAACTCAAGACATTCTCCTTTGAGGTGGACAAGGTCAAGCTGAAAGCCGCCGAACAACGTGACGGCCATTATCTGCTGCGCAGCAACCTCACTGGCGAAGATCCTGCGGTGTTATGGACGTGCTATGTGCAACTGACCCAGATAGAGAGTGTGTTCCGGTCGTTGAAAAGCGAACTGAGCATCCGGCCCATTGGTCATCAACTGGAACATCGGGCCGATGCGCACGTGCTGATTGCGTTCCTGGCTTACAGTCTGCAAGTCACCTTGAAGAACCGTCTGATGAAGCACGCGCCAGGATTGACACCGGCCACGGTGTTCGAAAAGTTGGCGACGATCCAGATGGTCGAGGTGTGGATTCCCATGGTGGACGGCCGCTGGCTGGCGATGCCGCGTCACACGCAGCCGGAGCCCGATGTGCAAGCACTACTCAATCAGATTCGGATCACGCTTCCCTCCCAACCACCACCACGGATCAAGGCCTCCCAGATCACGTCAAAATAGACTGCACCCTCCCTAGTTTTGTGGTGAAGACCTTTGGGTAGCCTTCACTGATTCTGCGAGGTTTAGCTGTTGCAAAACCTGCGAAGTGCGAAAGTTGGGTTAGCGTTGGCCGGCAGGTGACGGCTGATGGATCGGCCGGCATACTCGCTATCTCCGAGGACGCGCAACAAGCGATCGGGAATCCAACTGGCCACGATCCGAATCATTTCCAAGGCCAGTTCGGGACGGGTGCGATATTGCTTGGCGGTGGCCTGGCCGGTTTGCTTGCGCTCCAGTTTTCCGCCTTTGCCGGGCGCGCGCTGATTGGTCTGCCGTTTCCGGTACATGCGGACCAGGATGGGGCAGGCCCAGAATTTGTTGGGAGCGAAGGGCAAGGTGACTTGCAAGGAGAGGACCACGAAGTTGTGGCCAAAGGAGAAGACGGGGCGTTTCTGGGTGGAGCGCAAGGGATCGTGGTGCATGCCAGCGCCCCAGATGTGGCGTCCGGATTTACGGGCCAAAGTATCGTCAACGGCGGCGACCAAGACGTCTGCACAAAAAGGTAACAGAAGTTGGAAGACACAGTGGCCCAGATCGTCGAGGTCCCAGCGGGCCTGGCTGAAGAAGCGATGGAAGCAGCAGAAGTGTTTGAAGTCGGTGAGTTGGGCGGCTTGAATGATGCGGGTGAGGGAACGGCGGCCGGAACAGAGGATCCAGGCGCAGGTCAAGGCCCAGAAGGAGGAGAAACTGGGCCGCGTGAAGCAGGGTTGAAAGGCAAGCAGGAAAGGGGCGAAGGAACGGACCAAGAGATCGGGCATGCGGCAGCATCCTTATCTTTCATATTCAATAAATGAAAGATAAAGAACACAAAAAAAAGACCTTACGGCCGCTGGTGCTTCCGCTCCTTGAATAACTCCAGGTTCACCTGGGCGATCTGCTTCAGTACATTCTGCACCTGAGCAAAGGCACGCAGGCTTTCCTCTACCTCTTTCTTCAACTCGATGGGGACAGGGATCTGGCGCACCTGGCGATTGCCGAGACTGACGGAGAGAATCCAAATCGGCCCGTGGCCTTTCCCCTTGCCCTTCTCGCAAAAGCGGCAACCGGGCTTATTGCAGCGGACCATGCGGCTCAATAAGGAACCCGGCAAGACGGTGGAGAGGTCCGGCATTTGCTGGAGGAGTTGTTTGCGGGAAGCGGTAAGTTGGGCGACCTTATCTTTCATTTCTATAAAATGAAAGATATCATATTTCAAAATACGCTGCAAGAGAAAAACGACAAAACACCACAAAAATGTTTTACTCTGCGAGGCGCTGCCAGACGGGCAAGTCTATCCGGGTCGGCACCACTCCATCTGTCCGTCCACCCTTTCCGTCAGAGCGGTATTCTGAGATGGATGTCGGTTCCCGTCCGCGCACTGGAGCAAGTTCATGCCCAGGTACGGGCAGCGATCATTCACCGGCGACCGATCGCTGCACTCTACCGGGGACGCAGACGGCTGCTCTGTCCACACCTGCTGGGCTGGAATAGGCAGCGACGCCTGCAGGTGTTGTGCTATCAGTACGGAGGCGACAGCGAAAGCGGTCTCGAACTGGTCGGTGCACCGGACAACTGGCGCTGTCTGGCGGTAGAGAATCTCAGTCAACTGGAATTACTCGACGGCCCTTGGCAAACAGCAGAAAACCACTCCCGGCCTCAAACATGCATCGAAGAAGTCGAACTCGCTGTCGATGACTACCCCGAAACGCCCACGTCATCCAACCCAAAAAGTGCAAAACTCTAGCCTAGCCCTAGCTGGCTTCGCCACCGCCGATGTTGACGTTTCGGGGAAATGGTTCGGGACCTTCAACATAACCAATCCGGATGGCGAAACCAAAGAATCGACTGCTGTTTTGGTGCTGAAGCAAAGCGGCGCAGACATCACCGGAACCGTTGGTCCTAACGAAGACGAGCAGTTTGCGATCCAGAAGGGCAAGATCGAAGGCTCCAAAATTACGCTGGAGGCCGATCACGACGGACAGCCAATAAAATTTGACCTCGTTTTGGCAGGCGATCGGATCACGGGGGAAGCGAATATGTCCCGCGACGGTCAAACCGCGAAAGCCAAAATTGACGTGACCCGCGCGAAGTAAGGACGGTGCCAGGGGAGTGCGGGAGGCCATGATCCTATAGCCGACGTCGATCTGACCGTGGCTGACGCGGTTGGGTGCGATCGCGGTCGTTGGCCACCGGATTGTTGGTCGGCGCGGCGTGGGTGACATCGGCTGGGACGCAGCCCATCGAGGTTTGCGGGCGGCGGGGGTAGGTGATGCCGCCCCGAGTCGCGCGCCATGCGTTATGATTGCTGGCCAAGATGGCGAATCAAGAGCACCTGGATATTCTGGCGAAGGGCGTCGAAGCTTGGAACCAGTGGGTGGTTTCAAACCTCGGACGTGCTCACATCATTGATCTCCGAGATGCAAATCTTAAGGGGATGGACCTCCAGCAGATCTGTCTCGTCAGTGCTCATCTCCATGGGGCGAATCTGGAAGGTGCCGACCTGAGGTCTGCTGACCTTCGAAGCGTGTCTTTGTCGAATGCCAACTTGCGTGGCGCGAAGCTGAGCGTAGCGATGATGACCCATGCGAGTCTTGACGGTGCGAATCTCTCGAATACAGAGTTGTTCCTTACTAATCTTTCGGATGCCAAGCTATGCGGCGCAACGCTTGAAGGCGCTGGTCTGATCCAGACAAATTTTGACCGGGCCGATCTCCGGAACGCAAACCTCGCGACCGCCCGATTGAACGGCACGATCTTGACCCGTACAAATCTGAGGGGTGCGATTGGCCTGGAAAGCTGCATCCACGTTGGGCCGGTAGCTCTCGATTTCTACACATACGCCCTGTCGGACGGTTTGCCGTTGCGTTTCATGCGCGGATGTGGCTTACCAGAAAATGTGATCCAGTATTTACCCTCCAAGCTTGCGGATCTGGTGCAGTTTTACTCGTGCTTCATCTCCTATTCCTCCAAGGACCAGGCTTTCGCCGACCGCCTCCACGCCGATCTCCAGGCCCGCGGCGTCCGCTGCTGGTTCGCTCCGCACGACATCCAAGGCGGCCGAAAGGCCCACGAACAGATCGATGAGGCCATTAAGGTGTACGATAAGCTTCTTCTGATCCTCTCCGACGCCAGTATGAGCAGCAACTGGGTGAAGACGGAGATCGCCGATGCTCGTGCCAAAGAGGCGCAGGAGACGCGGCAGATGCTGTTCCCGATCACCATGGTGCCGTTCGATGAGGTAAGGGCCTGGAAGCTGTTCGACGCTGATACCGGGATGGACAGCGCCCGGGAAATCAGAGAGTATTTCATACCGGACTTCAGCAATTGGAAGGACCACGACTTGTACACGAAGGCATTTGAGCGGCTGGTAAGGGACTTGAAAGCAAGCCCGGTGCCGCTGGTAGTGGAGAATCCTTTAGTATAATTTGGGTGGTCCCCCTCGATCCCCCTGGGGGGCTTGCGCCGCCGGCTGTGCCCGATCCCGCCGCCACCAAAGCTAAACTTCCGAATTCACCGCATGAATCAGTGCCTTAATGTAGCCATAGCCGAAGGCATACGCCTGGAGCTTGCCGGGATCATCCGGATGAGTCGGCATATGGTCCGGACAGATTGAACCGGCGAATTGCACGTCACGCAAGATGCGCATGACCTTGAGGAAGTCCATTTCTCCCTCGTCGGGATACACCTCCGCGAAGTTGTAAAGACCGCCGCGGATGTTGCGCATGTGTACCTGATGGATCTTGCCGCGCTCGCCCAGATATTTGACGATTGGGAGCACTTCGCTGGCGGGATTCTTTAGCCCCTCGGCTGTCGTTCCCAGGCACAACTGGAACCCGTTATGCGGGCTGTCGATGATCGCTTCGTATCGCTTGAAGCCTTCGAAGATCGAGGGCGAGTCCCAATTCTCGGCGCCCTGATAGCCGAAGGGAAGCCCTGGTGGGTCATACGGGTGAGCCGCGAGTTTTACGTCGTATTGCTTGCAGACCGGTATCACTTTGTGGAGGAAGTATGAAATCCGCTCCCAGTAATCGTCGGAACTAACCTTCCCCGCTTTCCCCGTCGGCAGATCCTGCCAGTTATCCTCCAGCTTGAAGGCGGCATAAGTCACGCCCCCTCGTCCCTTCGTCGTTGCGTTCCGCCGGATGGGTATGACCGTCCAATGATGCGTGATGTACTTCACGCCCACCTCGGAAGCCTTCTGGATATTTCCCGCGATGGCTTCCAGCCTGCGATCCCGTTCCGGGCCGTTCCGCAGCATGATGTATTCGGAATCCATCCGGATGGCTTCGAACACGACTCCTGCATGATCGCAGTTGTCTTTCATCCTCTTGAGCTCGTCAAGATCCCACGCTCCGTCAGGGCCGACTTTGGGCCGCTTCGGCCGCCGGGGGCACCGGCGCGTACACCACGCCGGTCTGCCGCGACACGCGCGCCAGGAACGCGTGGACTGCCGGCGCAAGCCGGGCATTCGCTCCGCCCACCGTCTCTACCACAAAATTCGCATCGATCATCAGCATTCCGTTTGCGGCCTGCACCTTGACCGGCATCGGCATGAGAACCGGCTTCGCGGCAAACAGGACCGGAGCTACGCCGGCCGCCACCAGGAAAAGCATCTTCGTCACACGCATAACTCTTCAAGGTAACAAGCCGCTAGACTAATAGGTAGCCAACGTCCTTCCTATGGCCGGCCCATTTTCCAGACGATACGCCCTCAAAATTGCCGCGGCCCTGTGCGGTATCGCCCGCGCCCAGGACGCGCCCACCTTTTCCGCGGGAGTCAAAGTGGTCAACGTGCTGGCGACGGTGCGCAACAAAACCGGCGCGCTGGTGGGCAGCCTGGGCAAAGACGACTTTCTGCTGACCGAGGAAGGGCGCCCGCAGGTCATCCGCTATTTCTCGCGCGAGACCGACCTGCCGCTGACCCTCGGGCTGATGGTGGACACCAGCGGCAGTCAGCGGCACGTGCTGGACGCCGAGCGCGGCGCCAGCCTGCATTTCCTGGACCGCGTGATCCGCCCGGTGGACAAGGTCTTCATCATGCAGTTCGATACCGTAGTGCAGATGCGGCAGGAACTTACCTCTTCAATCGGCAAACTGGACGATGCCCTGGCGTATGTGGATACCGAGACCCGGAGCCAGGTGCGCGCGCGGGAGGGCGGCGGCACGCTGCTCTACGACGCCATCGTCCGCGCGGCATACGACGTCATGCGCACGCTGACGGGCCGGAAGGCGCTGATCGTGCTCTCCGACGGCGTCGACCACGGCAGCGAAAACAGCGTGCAGGATGCGCTGGAGACGGCCCAGCGCGCCGACACCCTGATCTATTCCATCCTGTATGGCGGCACCGAGGGCAAGGGCATTCTGGAGCGCCTGTCCGAAGAGAGCGGCGGCAGTTTCTTCGAGGTATCCAAGAAGCATCCGGTGGATGACGTTTTCGATATTCTGCAGGAAGAACTCCGCAACCAGTACAACCTGGGTTATGTGTCCGATAAGCCGGTCACTCTCTCCGGCTTCCGCAAAATTCAACTGGTCGCGAAGCAGAAGGGCCTCGCGGTCCAGGCCCGCCATCAGTATTGGGCCAAGCCGTAGAGCAGTGTCGCCCTACCGGCCGATCTTCTGCACGCCAAAGCTGTTAACCAGACTGCCTGCTGATGGTGCCCGGCGCGAGGCTTTCATATCGTGACGTCGATCTGTTAATCTCGGCGGAGATGAAGCTGCCCGGCGGCGACAGCGCACTCGTGGATATCGCGAAACTCCGCGACTATTGCCTTGACCCGCAACATCCTCGGGGCCGGCATAAAGCCCGAGTATTTGCGGCGACTCTGGGGTTGGCGCAAACCGACGCCGAATTTCTTCGCGACGCGCTGCTCCGGGCGGCGCGCGAAGCCGATGCGCTGGTGGGCGAATCTGACGAATACGGCGAACGCTTCACTGTGGACTTCGAACTGAATCGAGGGAATCGGCGTGCCGTTGTCCGCAGCGCCTGGATTGTACTTCGGGCCGAGACCATGCCGAGGCTGACGAGTTGTTTTGTACTATAAGGAGTGAGGTGCGCGATGCGCGAACTCGAACTCCTCTCAGTGGTGGCTTTGCTGGAAGACAGCAAGGACCATAAGCTGCAGCGTGGCCAAGTCGGCACGATTGTCGAACGGCTTGCCCCCGGTGTGTACGAAGTCGAGTTCAGTGATGACGAGGGCCGGACTTACGCCTCTCTGTCGGTGCACGCTGACCAATTGCTTCAGCTTCATCACGAGCCGGGCCATCAGGCGGCTTGATCACTCCAATTCGCACCTTTCCTGAAGCTGCGTGACTAGACGCGCTACCGGCCGATCTTCTGTAACAGTGCGGCGGTCAGCCCGACCGGATCCACTCCATCCGCCGAAATCGCATATCCGGCAATGTACCGGCCGGTGCGGACGAAACACATTCGGCCCAGGTATTTGTCGTTGGCCTGAAAGCCGTCTTCCCCCAGCTTGACGGGGCTGGTATCGCCGAAGCGCTGGCGCAGGCTCTGCATGGTCGAGCCGGCGGATTGCGGCGACTCTTCGATCACCACGAATGCCTTGCCGTAATCGTACTGCGCCACGTATCCGCGCTTGAGAATGCGGAGCCCGAGCACGCTTTCCGGCGTCAGTTTCAGGGTTTGCTGCTTCTCGGTGGGAAACCAGGCTAACGCGGCGGGCGGAGACGTGCTGCCCGGAACCAGCTTGTCCAGGGCCGCCGCCCACTGCTTCAGCGCCGCCGTGAAATCGCCTTCCGGATTGGCGGCGATCTCCACATAGTATTTGCCCTTGGCAAAAATCAGGCGGCGCGGCACAATCTGCCCGCCCATGCCCACCGGATACGCCGGCTGCCGCAAATCGCGCGTGGAACTGAACCAGCCGTAGGCATTATCGGGAGTCCCCATATCGGAAATATCGATGATGAAGGTGGTCTCCCCCTGCTTGCAGGTCACGCCGTGCATGTTCTGGAAATCGTAAGAGAAGTACCCTTCCGAGTTCCCATCCATGTACTCGAAGAGATTATCGGTGGTGTAATAACGCGGTTGGCCGTCCTGAGTCCACCCGGGCGCCAGGCTGCACGAGGGGGCGACCGCCTGCTCTTCGGCGGCCGCCAGTACGAACGCAAACAGGCCCAGCCCCAGGAGGAGCTTCAGCATGCAAAGAGCTCCTGTGCCCGGGTCAGGCGTGCCGCCACATCCACGCCGTTGGGGCAATGCACCGAACAGGTGGTGCAATCGCTGCAACGGGCGCTCTGATGCTCCTCGGACATGCGCTGGAAATTCTCGCGGCCCAGCGGGAACTGGCCGTAGCCATCGGCGTACATGACGAAGCGCACCATGTCCGGCACCGGCAATCCCTTCACGCACTGGCCATCGCACTGCCCGCACATACGGCAGAAGTACGGAGTGATTTCCTCCAGGCGCGCCACCAGAATTTTGGCATCATCTTCGGTGAAGCGCTCGGACATGGTCTTGAAGTTCTGCTCGAGCTGATCGATATCGGTCATGCTGGGCACGGTGGTGGCGATGGCGGGGTTCTTCAGGGTCCACTTCAGCGCCGCCGGGGCGAATGTGGCTGGCCGCTGCGGCCCACCGCCCCGTCCGCGGCCGCTCCGCGCCATCACCTTCATGGCGATCACGCCGATACCCGCCTGCGCCAGTTTCTCGATCGCCGGAGCGTAGCTGGCGGCGGAGGCGAAGCTGTACTGCGGCTGAATGACTTCGATTTTGGCTTCGATCACGCGATCCACAACGGCCGGCAGATTGTGCGTGCTCAGCCCGGTAAACCGGATTTTGCCCTGCTGTTTGGCCTTGCGCTGCGCCTCTATCAGTTCGTCGGTGATCTGCGCGGGATCGCTGAAGCCGTGCAGGTGCCACACGTCCAGGTGATCGGTACCGAGTTCGGTGAGGCTGCGGTCCAGCTCCGCCAGGATGCCGGGTCCCGTCTTGGTGTCGCATTTGCTGGCCAGGAAGACATCCTTCCGCTTGTTGCCGAGCGCCGCTCCCACCATGCGCTCGTTCTGCCCGCCCTGGTAGTTGCGCGAGGTATCGAAATAGTTGATTCCCATGTCGGCGGCCCGGGTGATCACGGTTGGATCGGCCGTGATCATGCAGCCATAGCCCACGGTGGTGACGCGCATGCCGGTCTTCCCGAGCGTCCGGTACTGCAGACCTCCGGAGGAGAGCGGCTTGGCAGGCGGCTGGGCTTGCGATTGTCCGGGACCCGCGGGGCGGGATGCCGAAGCGACGGCGGGTAAGGCTAAACCGGCCGTCAGAAAATTGCGACGAGACGGAGCGTTCATGAATGCCTCCACAGATAAAACGATGTTAACATCTTATTTTATACACACGGTGGAGGTTCACGTCATGGGAAAAAGCTTTCCGCGCAGAAATTTGCTGCAAATGGCCGGAGCCGCGGCATTGCTGCGGACCCGGGTCGCGTCCGCACAACAGGCTCCACGGACGACCCGCACTGACCAGTTCCCCGAGTTGGACCGGCGAAGCACTGTGGCGCTGACCCAGGGCAATGACCGCCGCAAGAACGTCTACAACGCCCTGATGGCCGTGGATAAGGAGCTTCAGCCGAAGCTGAAGACCCGGAAATACGTGGTCATCAAGCCGAACTTCGTCAACACCGTAAACCAGCTCGCGGCGAGCCACGTGGATGCCATGCGCGGCATCCTGGATTACCTGTCCGAACGCTTCGCCGGGCCGGTGGTGATCGCCGAATCGTCGGCGGGCAATACCCAGCAGGGCTACGAGAACTTCAAATTCACCGCGCTGCCGGCGGAGTACAGAAAGCAGCAGGTAAAGCTGATCGATCTGAACGCGGAAGCCAGGTTCGAGCAGATTATGCTGCTGGACCAGGACCTGCACATCGTGCCGGTGCGCCTGGCGGCACGGCTGATGGACCCGGAAGCGTTCGTGATTTCCGCCGCCATGCTGAAAACGCACAACACTGTGATCGCCTCGCTATCCATTAAGAATATGGTGTTGGGCGCGCCGCTGCACTACGCCCCCAATGAAACTCCGCACTGGAACGAGAAGCGCAAATTCCACGTGGGACTACGCCAGACGCACTACAACATGCTGGTCACGGCGCAGCGCCTGTCGTCAAGCTGGGGCGCTTCGGTGATCGACGGCTACGAGGGCATGGAGGGCAACGGTCCCAATTCGGGAACCCCGTGCCCTCCCGGCTGGCCATCGCATCGGCGGATTTCGTGGCTGCGGACCGCATCGCGGCGCAATGCATGGGCATCGACCCGGAGTGGCTGGGATACGTGAAATATTGCGGCCAACTGCACCTGGGCCAGTTCGACGAAAGCAAGATCGACGTGATCGGCGCCAAGGTGGCGGACGTCAAGAAGGCCTACCGCATGCATCCCGATATCGACAAAGAATTGCAGTGGCAGGGCCCCATGACGGAACTGCCGTTCAATCTGGGTTGGGTCAAGCCGCTACACGGACCGGATCTGGGTTAGCGGGATACTGCCCGGATCGATTCCCGATACCGGATCGAGCACGATTGTGACTTGCAGCGGCCGGCCAAGGGCAGCGGGACTCGCGCCACCGCCCAATCGGGGCCGCCCCTCGCGAACGATTTGGTAAAGGATCGCCCGGTAACTCCGCCGGTGGAGGCGCCAGGTGTCCCATAACTGGACCATCGACGTTGACGGCGAAAACAGTTCCTCGTGGAGTGCGGCGACGAAGTGCTGGTCGAGATCGGCGAGCCAGGTCGTGTCACCGCCGCCGGCTGCGTCGACCAGGTCCCCCCACGTCCGCGCGAGCCGCCCGCACGCGAGGTTGAACAACGTCAACGTAAAGTTCGATGTCGCGCCATCTCCCTCGACGACCAGTGCCTCGCGTGGGATGCCCGCCTCGATCTTTTCGACAGTGCCGAGGTCGAGCACGAGCCGGTGGCATGGGTGGTAGATCAGCTCCTCTTTACCGGCATCGGGCAACGCCTCGACGATCTTGGGGAAGAACGCCTTAATGATGTCGTCGGACGCCCCCTCTATGCTCTTCTGGGGGACTGGGGGACGAGCGCGCCGAGGCGCCACTCTTTCGCGACCCGCCAGGTCTCCTTGCACAGTTGGCTCAGGAACTGCTGAAGCAGGACGGGCTCCACAGGGACGCCCTGCAGATTCTGGAGCGGGCTTGGTAATGCGTTCTGCGGACGGTATAAGCACACCACCGAGTGGTCCTCGGCTACGCCGACGCTGGTGAATAGACCCGCCTCGTACAAGCACCAGTCCCAGTTGCGGGAGGGCTCCGTGAACAGCAGGATCAGCAATTGGCTCTTGGCCAACTGTGATCGGATCTCAGTGTTCCAATCCGAGCCGGCCGAGAGGTCGGAGCCGGACACGAAGCATTCGATCCTGCCACTCAGACCCTCGATCGTCGTTTTCACCGTCTCTGCCAGAGTGTGATCGTCATGCTTATGGCTGACGAACACCCGAAACATGGTGCCCGAATCTTGTGTCATGCGGTGGCACCCCCCTTTCTCGAAAGTCTAGCGCTGTTCGGCACTTGGTTGAGCGCCGCTCCCCATCGGGCGGGGGAGAGAGCAGTATCATGGTAGACTTGCATCACTTATCTTCAAGAGTGAGGATTCCTCTATGTCGCGCCCTATTCTCTTGATCCACGGGTATTCCGCCGAGGGCTTAGACTTTAAGCCGCTTTGCAAACAGTTAGTGGCGAATGGCATTAACACCGTGGACCTCAACATCGCCAATTACGTTTCCCTGAACAACGAGATCACCATCAAGGACATCGCGGAAGGTTTCGACCGGGCGCTGCGGAATAATGCCCAACTGAACTCCAATCAGGAATTCGATGCCATCGTTCACTCGACCGGGATGCTCGTCATCCGTTCCTGGCTCACGAACTACGGGGCCGCGGTGGGAAGCAATGACCGCCTGAAGCGGCTAAAGCACCTGCTCGGCTTAGCGCCGGCGACGTGGGGCTCGCCGCAAGCCCACAAGGGCCGTTCCTGGATTGGCGCCCTGGTCAAGGGCAGCAAGGAACCTGGGCCGGATTTTCTCAACGCGGGCGACCAGGTTCTCGATGGGCTCGAATTGGGGAGCACCTTTACCTGGGACCTGGCGCATCTCGATCTCCTCGGCACGGCGCCCTATTACGACTCCGGCCCCAATACCCCATATATTTGCGTCTTCATCGGAAACAGCCCGTACACCGGCATATCGAGCATCGCCAATGATCCGGGGACAGACGGAACGGTGCGATGGGCCGGTTGCGGCCTGAACACTCGCAAGATCTCCGTGGACCTCACGCGCACGCCGATTGGCGAAGATGGCAAGCCGGCGGGCCGGATCTCCATTTCCCCTTGGGCCGGCCGGACCGATATCCCGATGATTCCAGTGGAAGGACGAAACCACGCCACCATCATCAGCAACCCCGACGAGGATATGGTGCAGCAGATGATCGGCTTCCTGAAAATTGATAGCGAAGCCGCATATGACGGGTGGCTCAAGGAGACCCGGGAACTTGCGGCGCCGGCCATGAAGAAGATGCTTGTGAACCCCGGAAAAGGCGCGGCCGGGATCGAGGGAGAGTTTAAATCGTTTTTCGGCCATCTGTTCAACGAATCGGAACAGGAGATGGACGGGTGGCAGCAGTTCGTCGTTCATGTGAGGGACGAGCGCGGTGATCCCGTCACCGACTACCTGATCGATGTCTTGCGCCTACAAGACGGCAACTGGACCCCTTTCGAGCAGATGTACACGGACGTTCACGCCTATGCGGCCGACCCAAGCTTTCGCTGCTTCCACATCCGGCTCCCAAAGGGAATCACCCGGGGCGGGCTTCCACTGCAGATTCGCCTCACCGCATCCTCGGGGACAGCGTTAATGGCTTATCAGGGATACAGCAGCACTGCCGGCCCGAAGACCATGACTGCAACAGCGGGGCCGGTCACGATTGACATAGACGGCCTCGGCGATGCGTCGCTGTTCTACCCGTTCACTACCACGTTGGTGGAGTTCGTCATCAATCGGGAACCGGCACCCCTTGACAAAGTCAGCGAGATCTTCAAGTTCCTGGAGGGGGGCGCGGCGTGAAATCCGGCTCACCGCGTCGCCGGTAACGCAAACGCAATATACGCTCCGGAAATGGGCCCTTGCGTGGCCGGCGTGAGGCCTGCCTGCGCCGAAGCGCAGAACACGATGAACTCGCGCCCGCCAATCTCGTAGACGGCGGGGATGCCTTCCAGCGCCGCGTCCACGCTGTGCTCCCACAGCGCCTTGCCGGTTTCCACATCGAACGCGCGGATGGTGCGGTCGCGCGTTCCGGCGAACAGCAGCCCGCCGGCGGTAACCACCGGACCTACCTTCGGGTAATGCGCGCCCGTGTCTTTGATTCCTCTGGCGGCCAGTTCCGGAACTTCGCCCAGCGGGATCTTCCACTTGATGGTTCCCTGGTTCAGGTCGTAAGCGGTCAGCGAAGACCACGGCGGCCCGATCAGCGAGAGCCCGTTGGACGCGGTGACCAGACCGAAGCCGCTGGCATAGTGCCCGCCATTGGCGTCGGGGACCAGCTTGAGAATGGCCGGAAGATCCTTGGACACCACAAAGAGCATGCCATGGTCCGGGTCCACCGCCGCGCCGCCCCAGTTGGCCCCGCCGTTATTTCCCGGCATCTCGATGGTGGGCCGCAAGCCGGGCGGCGTGAACAGCCCTTCGTTGCGGGCGCTCAGGATTTCGTCGCGGTAGCGGGCGCGATCCGCCTGGCTGATGTACGGATTCAGATCGTCCGCCGTGAATTTCTGGCGGGCGAACGGCGGCGGTTTGGTGGGGAATGGCTGGGTGGGCCAGGCGGTCTCGCCGGGCATATCGCTCTTGGGCACGGGCCGCTCTTCGATGGGCCACAGAGGCTTGCCGGACACGCGGTCGAACACCCACACGAATCCCTGTTTGCTCACCTGCGCCACGGCGTCGACGGTCTTGCCCTCGTGCCGCACCTGGAGCAGTTTGGGCGCGGTCGCGTCGTCATAATCCCAGATATCGTGGTGGACCATCTGGAAGTGCCACAGCCGCTTGCCGGTGCGGGCATCCAGCGCCAGCAGACAATCGGCGAACAGGTTGGCGCCCTTGCGGTCCGCGCCGTAGAAGTTGTACTTGGCGCTGGCGGTGGGCGCGTAGACCATGCCGCGCGCTTCGTCCAGCGAAAACTCGCTCCACACGTTGGCGCCGCCCACGGTCTTCCAGGCATCCGGCGGCCACGTCTCGTAGCCGAACTCGCCAGGGTGCGGAATGGTGTGGAACGTCCATACCAGTTTGCCGGTGCGCACGTCGAAGGCGCGGATATCGCCAGGCGCCGAACCGTACCCCTGGTTGGTCGCGGAGCCCAAAATCAGCAGGTTCTCGAACACCCTGCCGGGCGTAGTCGATTGCACCAGCTTGAGCGACTTGGGATCGCGGCCCAGGCCCTCTTTCAGATCGACGCTCCCGCCTGTTCCGAACGAGAGGATCGACTTGCCGGTGCGTGCATCGATGGCCTGCAACGCGTGATTGGCGCAGAAGAGCAGGCGCCGGTCGGAGCGGTCTTTGCTCTCCCAATAGTTGATGCCGCGATAGGTGATGAGGGAAGCCGGCGGATCGGGCGTGTGGACCCAGATCTCCTTGCCGGTGCGGGCGTCCAGCGCCACAATGGAATTCTTCTTCGCCAGCACGTACACCACGCCGTCCACCATGATGGGGTTGAACGAGTACTTGGCGGTGTCGCCGGTGGGATAGGTCCAGGCAATTTCCAGCTTGCTCACATTGGCGCGGTTGATCTGCCGGAGCGCCGAATACTGGGCCGAATCGGGGGCGCCGCCGTAGTCGCGCCAGCCGCTGTGATCCTGGGCGGCGCACACCGCGGCGAGTGCCAGAAGACAGGCGATCCTCTTCATGGGACTCACAGGGCGAAGGCCTTGCGGATCTTCTCCAGGAACGCCGCCACTTTCACTCGCGGGTCGCCGCCGCCCAGGGCTTCGAACGGCACGTAGCCGCGATACCCGGAGCGATCGATAATCCCCTTGATTTTCGCCAGGTCGGTAGGTTCCTCCTTGCCGTCGCGGCCCACATTCTCCTTGATCTGCCAGGAGACCGCGTACGGCACCAGCTTTTCAATCTCCGCGTACGGATCGCCGGAACGCAGGCTCCCGATGTCCAGAATGGAGCCGAACCAGTCGGAGCCCACGCTATCGATCACGCGAATGGTCTCCGCGGCCGTCTTGAGGGCGTCGTTGTGCTGTTGCAGCGCGACCACCACGCCGTGCTCGCGGCCGAATGCGGCGCACTCTTTGAAATCGGCCACCATCCAGGCCACCATTTCATCGAAACTGTGACCCGCGGGACGCGTGGGACCGGAAAACACGCGAATCACAGGTGCGCCCAGCTTGCTGGCCACTACGATCCAGTCTTTTACCATCTGCACATCTTTGCGGCGCGCGTCCGCGTCTGCCACGGCGAAGTTGTTGCGCACGCCGGTGCCGCTGATGCCCACCCCGTTGACGAAGGCGGTCCGCTTCAGGTTATAGATGTACTCATCGGCGGGCACCGCGGGGTAGCCGGGGAAGTAGTATCCGGTCGGGTCCAGCGCATCCACGCCATGCTGCGCGCAGTAGTGGACCGCGTCGGTGAGGGTCATGCTGCCGTCGCGGAGCGGTTTATCGAAGGAGTAGGCGTTGAGCCCCAGCTTGAGCTTGACGCCCGGTTCGCGTGCTACCTTCGCAGCGGCCGGAAGCCCGGTCGCCGCCGCCGCACCGGCCGTGCGGAACAGAAAACTTCTCCGGTTAATGGTCATCTGGCGTTTAGAATACACCAGCGTCACTGCCACGTGTAGGTAGCCACCGCGCCCGGTTGGAGCGAAGCTGCCGCCGCCTTGCCGCGCCAGGCGATGCGGAACTCCTGCGCCGCTGGTCCGCGATTCACCACGATCAGCACTTTCCTTCCGCCGGGAGTGCTGAACGCCACGTTTGGCAGCGACTCCGGACCGCTGGATTCGATCCGCACCGAGCCCGGGCGCACCAGCTTGGAGGCGTGCGCCAGCGTGTAATAAGCGGCGTTGCGCGTGACCGCGTTGCCATCGATCGTGATAGCCCCCTGGCACATGGTGCAGCCACCGTTATCGGTGTGCGGCTGGTTCTTCGGGTCCGCCGCCAGGTTCCACAGAAGCACGTTGCGGCTCCAGTTGCGAGTGGCGCCGATGATCAGCCGCTGCACCGGGTTGGTGATGTTCGAGCCGATCACCATCTGTTCGGTGAAATACAGATTCTTGCCGGGAAATGCGTGATGCACCTGCGACATGGCTTCGATCTTGCCGCCATACAGATGGAATCCGGAGCCATCGACATATTTAGCGGCTGCGGGATCGCCGAGGATCGACAGGGCATATTCGGGAACGTCGCAATTGTGGTCGTAGAGAATGATTTTAGTGGCGATGCCGGCACGGTGAAACGCGGGCCCCAGGTGATTCTTGATGAACTCCGCCTGTTCCGGCGCCAGCATCTTCATGCTGGGCGTGTTCTTCTCATTCAGCGGCTCGTTCTGAATGGTGATGGCATCGATGCGGATCCCTTCCGCGTGCATCGCGGCGATGTACCGGACGAAGTACCGTGCGTAGGCATCGTAAAACTCCGGCTTCAGTTGTCCGCCTTTCACCGCCTCGTTGGTCTTCATCCATGCGGGCGCCGACCATGGCGAACCCAGGACGCGGATGGCGGGGTTGATAGCCAGAATCTGCTTCATTACCGGGATGACGTCCAAGCGGTCCTGCCCGAGGGTGAATCCGGCCATTTGCGGATCGGTCTCCCCCGGCGGCAGATCGTCGTAAGAGAAGACGTGATCGTTCAAATCGGAAGCGCCGATGCTCAAGCGCAGGTAGCTGACGCCGATGCCGTTACCTTCGGTCCCGAACAGTTCGCGCAGGATAGCCGCGCGGGCCGTGCTCTCCATGCGGATCAGGTGTTGCGCGCTGCCGCCGGTGAGGGCATAGCCGAAGCCGTCGATCTGCTGGTACCTCCGCCGGTCGTCCACATCGATAGTGGGGCCCTGTGCACCGCCGCCGGTGAAGCGCAGGACCTCCTTCTGCCGCTCAAACAGGGCCGATTTATCGGGATTGGTCAGCCAGACGGCCACCTCGCCCTTTTTCTGCGCCAGAGCCGCGAAGGGAACCATCGCCAGCAGGGCCGCGCTTGCAATCCATCGCACGACCGCATTACAACACGAAGCGCGCCTGGATGCCGCAGCATCTAACGCGGTATGAACCTGCAACTCAAAGGGAAAACCGCGCTCGTCAGTGGGTCCACAGCCGGTATCGGCCTGGCAATCGCCACCGCGCTGGCGGCGGAAGGGGCTGCGGTCATCGTCAACGGCCGGACGCAGAAACGCGTCGATTCTGCCGTAAGACAGAGCGGCGCCGCCCACGGCATTGCCGCCGATCTGGGCACCGAAGCCGGCGCACGGGCCGTAATCGAGCGTTTTCCGGCGGTCGATATTCTGGTGAACAACCTGGGCATCTTCGAGCCCAAGCCATTCGAAGAGATCTCCGATGCCGACTGGCGCCGCTTTTTCGAGGTCAACGTCCTCAGCGGGGTGCGGCTCAGCCGGCACTACCTGGGCGGGATGAAAAAACAAAACTGGGGGCGTATTGTGTTTATTTCCAGTGAGTCTGCCCTCCAGATTCCGGTCGAGATGATTCATTACGGCATGACTAAGACGGCTCAGCTTTCCATTTCCCGCGGGCTCGCCGAGACCACCGCAGGCACGGCGGTCACAGTCAACGCTGTACTGCCGGGTCCCACCGCCTCGGAGGGGGTGAGTGGATTCGTCGATCAACTGGCAACGGCCAAGGGTGTGGATCGCGCCGCCGTGGAGCGCGAGTTCTTCAAACAAGGGCGACCCACCTCCATTATCCAGCGGTTCGCCACGCCGGAAGAAGTTGCGGCGCTGGTGGTGTTCGTGTGCAGCCCGCTCGCCTCAGCCATCAACGGGGCATCGCTGCGCGTAGACGGCGGCGTAGTGCGGTCAATCGCGTAAGACAGGCCTCCCGGCCTGTCACGGCCGCCGCGCCCTTAACGGGGTTCCGCGTCCTTCACTCGAAAGGAACGCGCGCACCTGAACGTACGGGCGGTGCGGATTGTTCGGGCTGAACGTGGTGCGGATCCAGCTTTCCTGATACCAGCGATCGAAGGGCGGATATTCCGCGCGCGCCAGCTCGGTTTCCAGTTGTTCCAGGGAGGTGCGCGCTTCGCGGACCAGTTGCCACATGCGCGCCGCGTCGGGTGCGCGCAGCGCTTCGTCCAACTGGAGCGCCGCATGGGTCTGCCGCTCGGCGACTTGCAAGCCGAGAGCGACATCCACGGAAAAGAACTGCTGCTGCGCCAGCGACATGCCGGTCGCCGCCTGGGACTCCGCCGCCAGTGCGTCCACAAGCTGCCGCTCGCGCGTCTGCAACTGCGTGACGCGTGGCCGGATCGATGCGGCGCGTAGGTCTGGCCCGCCACTTTCTTGTACAAGCGATCCAGCAGTTCCTCGATGGCGTCAGGCGCGGTCCAGAGTTTGTCGGGCGTATTCAGCAGCGCGAAGTACTTGTTGTACGCGGTGTCCGCCGCCTGCGCCCTCGCGCCGAAATACTCGCGCGACCACCAGGACGTGTAGCGCGCGGCCGCGTTGGGCGCGGCATAGATGGCGGGCGCGTCCCAAGTAGATATCGGCGAGCATGCGCGCGCCCATCACGTAGTCGCGCACTTCGGACATGTTCACCAGCATGTACTCGGTGGCGCCCGCCTTGACGATCTTGTCGAACTCCTCGGCGACCACTTCGCGGCCCCACGGTGTGGGTCAACTGCTTGGTCAGGTTGCCGCCGAGATACGCCAGGTGGTAATAGACGCCGTGCTTCCACTTGCCCAGCGACGCCGGCAGGCCGCGCATGTGGCCGTCGTTATCGTCGGGCCAGACGATGATCACGTCCTCGGGCAGGTCGAAGGCCGCGGGATTGCGCTGGTAGGCGGGCAGCATCTCCGAGTACATGGTGAAGTGGAAGATGGGCGTCTTGTCCTTGGGCAGCGCCTCCCGCACCATCCTGACCTGATCGGCGATCACTTCGCGGAAGGTGGCGGCCCGCTGATCGTCGGTGGTACCCGGCGGGAAGGTGAACGGGCGGTCGGAGGTGCCGCGCATGCCCACGGGCCAGATCACGTCCAGATCCTTGTTCTCCATCAGGCCGCCGCGCCAGAACTTCGAGCATGCCCTCGCGGTTGGTGAACCAGTTCTAGTCCGGCTTCACGCCGCGCTCGGCGGCCAGGTTGTAAGTGGTCAGGCCGAACGGGTTGGAGACCAGGATGTCGTAGTGGTGCGAGGTGTAGTAGAGGCCCCAATCGCTGGCCAGTCTTCTGCACCTCGTAGCGGCGGTGGACGCGGGTGTAGGGCGCCACCATGTTCATGCGCAGGCGCAGCGCGGTCTCGAAGAAACGCTTGTACCACTCCAGCGGCACGTCGCCGGTTTGCAGGGGATGCCGTTGGCGTCGAAGGGGCGGGGCAGCAGGTCCTCGTCGTCGTGGAAGAAGCCGCGATAGTGGAACGCCGGCGGCCCTTGCGCGAAGCTGGTGCGTTTCAGCACCAGCGGATCGTGATGCTCGGGCCGGTAGCCGGTCCAGATGTAGAGCGGGTCGATGCCCAGCCGCTCGGAAAGCGTGTACGCCGCGAACGCCGTGCCGCGCGGGTTGGAGCCGACCAGCCACACGTTGCCGCCGTCGGTCGACGATGCGGTAGCTCTCCCACTGCCCTTGCATCGCGCGCGGCATTCATGGCGGCGGGAATCGTGCCGTTGCCCAGGGTGACCAGGCGGATGCTGGGCCGTTCGCACCGGCGGACCTCCACGATGGCAGGCCTGTGGCCGCTGATCTTTTCGATGTCGCCGGCCAGGAACTCCGCGGCCTGGTGTACGGCGGCTGTTCTCGTCGTCGGCAACCACGATTTCCGCGGTACGGTCCGGCGCCGCGAGAGTGACATCACCCTGGGCCGGCGTTCCGGTCTGAACCCACGATCCGCGAAGCGGTCCTGTCCAGGGGGCAGTCTGGGCAAAGGCGCCCGGGGCCAGCAGAAGGCTCGTGAAAAAACAAACTCGATAGGCAGTCATGATCTTAGTTCGAACCTCGAACGAATCACCGACTGCTACTTTACCGCAGGTGCACGCCTGGGTGCGACCAGATGGAAGTCTGCCTGATGTTTGACCCCCATCAAGGAAGCGCTGGAGACCCCTGCGAGCGAAGCGAGCCACAAATCCCCGGCCCCCGGCCCCAGGCCCCCGGCCCCCAACTAGAAGGTCATCTTCAACGCCAACTGCACGGTGCGGTTTCCGCTGGCGCTGGTGATGATGCCGAAAGTCGCGGGAGCCGCGACGTTGGTTCCGGGGCCGCCCCACGTGGGTGAGTTCGTCAGATTGAAAGCCGCCGCGCGGAACTGGAAGTTCAGTCTCTCGGTAGCCTGAAAGCCCTTGAACAGCGAGAAGTCCAGGTTGTGCTGCCCCGGTCCTCGCACGTTGGGTAGGAAACGTCCGACATTTCCGAAGGCGAAGTTCGGCGTCTGCGAGAAATCCGACTGCACGAAGAATTCGTTCAACCGGTCGGCGATGTGCCCGCTCCGCGCCGGGTTCTGGCCATTATCGGTGGCGCGGATCCCCGGGCTGTTCAGCCCCGTGGTATTGCCCCCGTTCGAGATGGCGATGGGCAGACCCTTTTGGAAAGTCAGGATGCCGTTCATCTGCCAGCCGCCCAACAGGAAATCGGCCGCCTTCGGCATCGTGCTCAGGAATGCGCGGTGCCTGCCGACAGGCAATTCGTACGTGGTGCTGACCACGAAGCGCTGCGGTACATCCTGCGAAGAGACCGACTTTTCGCACTTCCGGCAGTATGAGTCCTGCTTCGAGCCAGCCGGCCCGATGTACGTCACCACCTGGGACGCATCATCCAACAGTTTGGCGATGGTGTAGCTCGCCAGCATCGTGAGGCCGCTCTTATATCGGTGCTGCACCGAGAAAATGCCCGACTGGTAATTGGAATTCGCCATGGGCTTACGGAACGCGTTCACGCCCTGGTACTGCGGATACGCCGAGAGCAGGTAATTCGCCTGGATGGTCGGGCTGGCATAGATCGACGTCGGGTTTTGGATGATCCCGTAGAACGGATTGGGCACCTGGGCGAGCAACGAATTGCCCAAGGCCAGGTCCGTCGCCGGCAATTGGTTGTACTGTGTGCTGCTCTCCCCGTCCGGCAGGTGCTGCCCCTTGCTGCCCAGATATCCGGCCTGCAGCAGCCAACTGGATCCGGCCTGCTGCTGCACCGTGAAGTTCCACTGCTGGATCATCGGATTTACGTAATCGTTGAAGTAGCTGTCCTGCACCGTGCCGCCGATATCGGTCAGGGTGCCGCTGATCGGTCCCTGCTGCGGCCCCAGCGGACGGATCAATCCGTTCGGAAACGGATTGCTCAGGCTGGCCACAAACGATTGCCCGCTGTTCAAAGTGGTGTTCAGGGCCGTCCCGCCGGTGAATCCTTCCGTACCCGAGGTGCCCGACGTGCCCGCCGCCTGAAGCATCGAGGGCGCGTACAAAATGCCGTAAGCGCCGCGAATCACCGTATTGTTGAAAGGGTGATAAGCGAAGCCGATGCGCGGAGCCCAGTTGTTCATGTCCGTGGGCGTCTGGTGACGTCCGTAGGTCGCGCCGGGAGTCCCTACGAACTCCATCGCGCCATGCAAATTGCCGCAATTGGGACAGACCGCGCTGGACGCTACCATCCCCTGCAGGGGCGAAGGAGCGGCGATATTGAAATAACTGAGCCGGTTGTACCGCTCCGTGCGCGGCACATCCACGTCGTAGCGGACTCCCAGGTTGAGCGTCAGCTTGTTACTGACCTTCCAGTCGTCCTGGAAATATCCGCCGGCGTACCAACTCGAAGTCGCCGCCGAAAAGCTGTATTGAATGTCGTTGCCGTTGTTATTGGGCAAGCCCAAAAGAAAAGTCGCAAAGCCGTTGCCTTGAGTCGTGGACGTGCCGAGCGAGGTGTTCTGCTGGGTATAAGCGCTGCCAAAGGCGTATTGGCCATCCGGGCTGCCGTACTGCGTGAAGTTCACGAACAGCTTTTCGACGGTTCCGCCCATCTTCAAAGTATGTTTGTTCAGTACCTTGGTCAGGTCTGCGCGCAGGATGTGCGAGTAAGGAACGTCCTTCAAAGTGGTATAGGAACTCTGGCCCAGATTGTACCCCGACGTGTTTCCGCTGGCGCTGATTTGCGGAAACTCGAAGTTGTCCACCACTCCGTCGATCACCGATGGGAAGCCGAGCGAGGACGGGCGGGTTCCTTCGGAAAATGGAAAGCGGTACGGAAGTGTCGCGCGCAAAGCCGTAGTTCAGATTGAAAATCATGGTGGGAGTGAAGTTATAAATCGCATTGACCGTGGCGTTGCGATTGTAGTAGTTCACCGGGCCGGAGCCCGAAAGGACGTCCCCGGATTGCCGAAACCATTGAAATCCGTGCTGTTGCCGGTCTGATTGGAAAAGCGCGCGAACATGCGGAATTTCTGTGAAAAATATTGGTCCACCCGGCTATCGATCTGGTTATAGGGATTGTTGGCCACGCCCTGGACTTTCCAGTTGCCCGTCTGTAGGGCCGGGTTGGTGATACAACCGGCGCAGTTCGGCTCCGGCCAATAGTGCAGCAGCTTCACCGCCACGGGGTCGAAGCGGTTCTGAGGGAATCACATTATTCGGAAACGGCTGGCGGAAGCAGTTGGGTTGCGAGGACGGGCACGCCGCATTCGGACCCGCCGTTGACGGGTCGTAGATGGTGATCGGCGGAACCAACACCGCCGCCGGCGCCATTGGTCATGCCGGTGAAGATGCCCTGCCGCATGGCATCGGTCGGCACGCTGCCCGTATCGGTGACGGCGCTGGGTGTCCGGACGCTCTGCTCGCTGACGAAGAAGAACGTCTTGTTCGAGCCGTTGTAAACCTTGGGAATCCGCACCGGTCCGCCGAACGTTCCGCCAAACTGGTTGTAGCGGACAATACCCCTGGGAAGCCCGTTGCGGTTGTTGCCCCAGCTATTGGCGTTCAGAACGTTGTTTTGAAAATACTCGAACAGGCTGCCGTGGTAGTCGTTCGTCCCGCTGCGCGTGGCGATGTTGATGGTGCCGCCGCCGGTCCGGCCATATTCGGGAGCCAGCGAATTGGTGACAATGGACATTTCCTGCACGCTGTCTTCGTTCGGGACATACCCGATCTGCAGGTGGCTGACATTGTTTTCGGGCACGATCACCGACGTCCCGTCGATGGTCACATCGTTATAGTCGTTTCTGCCGCCGCTGATCCACGGGCTGTTCGATCCGGCGCTGGGAATCACGCCCGGCACCAGCGTCACCAGCGACATAGGGCTGCGGTTCCCGTTCAAAGGCAGATCCAGAATCGCGTTGCTGCTGACCGTCGTGGTCACGGTGGAGGTTTCCGTGGACAATTGCGCCGCGCTGGCTTCCACCTGGACCGTGGTCGATACGTCGCCCAGTTTGAGCGCAATGGGCAGCGATACCGTCTGCTCCACGTCCAGCAGGATGTTGCTTTGTACATACTTCTGAAATCCTGGTTTCTCCACCGATACGCGGTAGGTCCCCGGCTGCAAATACCTTTGGTAGAAGCGGCCTTCGGTGTTGGTCACCTGCGTCCAGTGGACGTTGGTGGCCTGATTCTCCACCGTTACATTTGCGTTTGGAACCGCCGCGTTGGATGCGTCGGTGACGCGTCCGTCCAACGTTCCGGTGGCGTTCTGGGCGATGGCGCAGCCCGTAAATACGAGAGTACTGACGATGACTTGCAAGGACCGGTACATGGGTCTCCCCCCTTTTTGGATGGCTTATATATAAGCTCCTCCAGGGCAAGGCTCAACGGGTTACACGGTGATTCACGGTGTGAAAGAGGTTCTGGCAGTACGGGAACGCACGGACGGGTGCCCGTTGTGGATCTTTACAGCAGGGCCATGATCTCGCCCGGCGAGCGCGGCGCCACCGCCTCCAGCGCCGCATAGAGGGCGATCACGGGATTGTGTGACTGCCGCAAACGGCTCGCAAAGCGGCCGATTCCCAGCGGGTCCAGGGCCATCCGTCCGATCAGGATGTTCATCGGAAGAAACCACTCGATATGGCTCTCCTTCTCAAAGCCGCTGGTTTCCACGAAGGCTTGCATCGCCGCCACCACCTCTTGCTGCATAGGTCCGGGCGGAACCAGGCTTACCGTGTCGGCGTATAGGGAACTCACCTGGCGATAGTATTGTGCCGGAGTGACCGCCGAAGTTGGATGGGAGCCGGCCAGGGCGGCCAGAAACCTGTGCAGTTGCTCCTGCCACTCGGGCGTGGCCTTTCGGGCGGTGGGGTATGGCGTCCGGGTCTGGGGATCGAAGATCAGGTTTTTGTATCCCTCGGCCAGCGCCTGGCACGCAGTGTCCTGGCAGGGGCGGAGTCCTTCGGCCACGCCCTCCAGGCTGGTGGGCGTGGTTTCCTGCTCCTGAATCGCCTGGATCGGCGAAACCCGCAGCCTGGTATTGAAAAACGCTACGCCTTCGCCGCCAATCATAGGCATGCCACTATCCAGGGCGATCTTCTGTTCGCCCGAGGGGTTCATCACATCGTCGTCGGAACAGCGTGCGGTCTGCTCGTTGTGTACCAGATAGAGGCGGTAGCTTTCCAGCAGCGGCAGCGGCGAGATCTTGCGGCGCCGGCATTCCTCCACCAGTTGAAGGATCTGAGGACCCGCATCGCGGGCAAAGGTGAAAGAACGGTCGTCCCCCGAAATCCGGGCAATGGCTTGCGCAAAGGACGTCACCAGCGCCTGGAAGTCGCTATCCCGGGCCCAGGCAACAATCGCCTGCGCCGCCGGCGCGATTTCCACCGGCGACCGGATCGTGCGTACCTGTTCCAATACCTGCCGCGGAGCCCCCAGACGCGCCAGCATCGTGTAATACGCGCCCACGTTGTATGCCATGAAATCGGCGCAAGTCAGCTTGGGAACCTGCACCGGGGGGATTTGTTCGAAAAGAGACCGGGCTTTGGCCGCATCCAGCGGCTCCATGGCCTCGATAACCCGGAGACGCAGCGAGAGCCCGTCCAGATCCTGCGAAAAGGCGCGATTCAGGAATCCGGCCGCACCTGGAATTTTGATATTGACCGGCTGCCGACGGAACGGCTCCTGGGCTTCAGACGCACGGCGGAACGCCTGCTCCAGCAGTTGCATGCGGCGGCCGTTGTCCAGGGAATTCAGCGAGGCGAGGCGAACGAATGCATCGGCCGCGAATTCACCGGGCGCGCCGCGCGCCAGTTCGATCACAGCATCCACTGCCGGCGCTTCCGCTGCCGCGCAAAGGAAGGGAAGCAAAATCAATAATGCCAGGTTCCTCATTGACTTGTGCAAGGTAAACGACTATTTTACCCTCAATGAGGACTGGAATCGGTAGCCGCTAAAAGCGCTCCTAGCCTCCTGCCAGCGTATTTGCGTTGGTGAGATCGGAGTTGGAGGTAATCCAAATCTGGTTGATGGCATTACGACCGCTACCGACCAAGGCCAGGCAGGCAATCGCGATGAACGTCATCAGGAGCGTGTATTCGATCAGGTCTTGTCCATCCTCTTCCCGCGCAAAGTTACTCAGGTACTGGGCCATCTATATCTCCTAAGGCGATTAAACTCGAAATTACCTACTTTCGCAATGTTAACTTCGGAAAGTTAGTACTAGAATCCAAAGAATTTAAAGGAGATATTAACTCTTGTTAGTGCTCGGCCTATCACCAGTACTCACTATGGTTATTAGCGTACTATAAAGCCCGGTTAGCAAGATGATTGAGGGTGGTGTGGAGCGCACCACTCGGCCGTGCCGACCCCCGTTATTGACCCACGTTTGTAAACGGGGTGGGCGTCCCCCGAGCGCCTTTAGGCTTCTCCCTTGCACGACCGTTAAGCCGGCCAGGAGCTTGCTCACCAGCGCGTTGTGATCGAGTCGGACTCCCTATTTTGATGATGTTGGATCAAAATAGGTGGACCAGCACCTGCATCGCAGACGCGCTCCGCCTTCATTTTACTCAATCATTTGCGGATGAGCGAATAAAAAATGATCGAAATAGTAATGCATCAGGAGAACACTCAGCACCACTACGAAGTAGCTGCGATCCGGCGAGAGATTTGTCACCGAACGGACAATCAGGGTCAGGATCACCATGAAACCGGTAGCGGCCAGAAAGCACAGGTAATAGGCGCCCATGCTGTCACGCCGTACCAGGCGCCGGACGAAGCCGTTCTCGATTTCGCCACGCTGGTCCCGCAACCGGTTAATCAGCCACAGCAGAAACAGATACTGGAACGAGTGCCAGGTGTTGTAGCCCTGGAACAGCACGTCCAGGTTCGAACCCATCGGCAGGAAAAAGGAAACCAGGGTGGTCACGCCGATCAACAGGGTCTTGGGCACACTTCCGCGGCCCTGCCGGAATTCCAGGATGGTTTTGCCCACCCAGACCGTCAGAAAAAACGCGAAGACCACGCCGGCCATCTGGGCCAGCGGGATGGCGCGCAGCCAGTCGGGGTAGGGAAGCACCACACCGCCCACCAGGAACTGTCGCAGGGAAAGCTTGTAAATGCCCAACGGGTACAACGCCGTCAGGATCAGACCGTAATCCACGAGGCGCGACCATTTCGGCTCCGGCGCCGCGGTGCGGGCACGATAGCAGTTGGTCAGGTAAATCACCTGATGCAGCACATGCAGCGAAGCCCAACTGAAAAAGAACGTGATCAGAAACTCGTAATTATACACACCCAGGCACACCACCAGGACCGGTAGCAGGAAAGCCAGATTGCTATACCAGCGGTAACGGGCGCGGAATCGTGGATCCAGAAAAGTGAAGGTGACCGTCGAAAACAGGTGCGGCCCGCCCACCAATGTCGCCACGGCGATATTGATCAGGTCGATCGCCTGCTGGGGCTTCATCCAGCCGGAAACCTGGGCCAGCCACGCAATCAAAAACGGAAAGGGAACCAGAACCGCACTGAATATAAGCAGAGGCAGGTCCCAGGACCGTTTGTAAATCCAGCCGGGTTCCCGCCCGGATATCAGGCTCGCGGAGCCTGCGAAGGCAGCCATAGCGAGCATCATACCGTTAACCAATGGTATGGTTCAATCGGTTATCTCACGGCAGCTTATTCTTCCAGTCGTATTTCTCAACACTGTGCTTGTATTTGCGGCGTAATGGACATAGCATTGAAGTCGAAGGGTGTAATTTCAGATGAAACTGTCTTTTGTGGTTCCCATTCTCGTGGCTGCGAGCTTCGCGGCTTACGCGCAACAGGCGATGCCTAGGATGACGTCTGTGGATCCGATGAGCGGGAAGAAAGGCGACGTAATCGCTATCACCGGCGAAAATCTGCAAAAGGAGCTGGTCTCGAAAGTCTTCCTTACCGACGGCAAGAACGACATCCAGGTGGAAGTTACCGAACAGAGCACCACTTCCATCAAATTCAAGATTCCGGCCAAAGCCACGGGACGGCTCACGCTGATGGTTTTGACAACGGGAAAAGAGGCCAAGTACATCGAACAGCCCGTCAAATTGACGATTGACGATGGTGCTACCGCTCCCCAGTAGGCTGCTCCGTCAGCGCCGATAGGGCGTGCTCAGGTATTTCCGGCACTCCTGCGAAGCCTCCGCTTCGGGAGCATATGCGATGGCTTTGCGGTACGCTTCCAGTGCCTGGGGGCGGCGGTGGGTCATATCGTAAATCTCGCCCATTCGCAGCCAGGCGAACGCCCCGCTGTTGAGGTCCACATCATCCGTCGCCGAGGCGGCAGTGACTTTCTTCATGTTCTCCAGAGCCTGGTCCAGATCGCGATACCAGAACTGGATGGTGCCTTCCTGAAAATAAATCTTCTCCCAAGGCACCCGGTCGTATCCCGCGGCGTGGCTCGTCTTCAGCCTGGCGACCTCTTCCACGGCTTCGAGCGCATGGGTCTTATCGTTGGACATGCTGTACATCTGGGACAGTTCCAGCCGCAGCAGGTAATTGCGGGGAAATCGCCGGATCAGGTCCTGTACCAGCGGCACCGCGCGGGCGGCCTGATTTTCGCGGCGATACAGGGCACAGAGGAACAGTTCGGCGTCGACTTTGTTTTTGTCGCCGTTTTTGGCCACGTTTTGCACGATGCGGATACCCTGCTCCTTGTCGCCATGGATTCCCACCAGGAAACCGAACATCCGCCACTGCCACGGCAGGCTGCCGATAATGTAGTCGTGGAGTCCCTGCACCAGGCTGGCATCCACGTTCTTCGGTTCCAGTTCGGTGATGCGATTATGCAGACGGCGGGCCGCCGTGGCATCGCGCAGCGAATCGCGCCACGACTTCTTGACCACCCAATAATAGTTGGCGCGCAATCCATAAGAGATGCCCAGCGAATACATGGCGGTGGTATCGTTCGGGTTGGATCCCAAGCGGCTTTGGGCCAGCGACATCGCCTTGTCCAGTTCGGTCAGAAAGTGCTTTTCGGTCTCCGGCGACGGATTCAGCTTGGGACGCCGCAGGAAGGAATTATTGCCCGAAACCAGTTCGCTTTCGAGCGCGCCATTGCGGAACATCTCCTGGAACACAATGGTCTGCGCCAGGTGATTGTACAGTTCGGGATCGTTGGGATTTTGCGCGATGGCCTTTTGAAAATCGGCCATGGCCGGCTCGTACTCTAAGTTGTAGAAATGATCGTAGCCCTCGTCGACGAGCGTTTTCTGGGCCCGCAACGGGCCGGCAACCGCCATCAGGACCAGCAGAAGAACGCGCACAATTCTATGGTAGAACGAGCGTGAGCCGCGTCAAAGAACGTACAGCCGCAGCATCCACCAGACCAGGAAAAGGGCGATCGCCGCTACCACGATGTAGCGAATCCACTGCCCGGGCGTTTTGGGTTCGGTTCGATTCTCCATGGGGCTACCATGGCTACTCCGCCGCGTTTTCCCTACCCTCCCAGAATTCAACCCGCAGAAATGCGGGTTTTCCGTTGACACAGCTTCGGTTCACTATCCACTATTTGACACCCACACGAACGGTGTGTAAACTGCAATTATTAAGATAATTAATCTCGAAACTCCCATGAGCAAACGCATCAACATAATGCTGCCGGAAAGGACGCTGGCCGTGCTGGACCGGGTAGCCCCCAAAGGCAACCGCAGCCGGTTCGTCTCCGAGGCCGTGCTCCACTACGTGGAAACCAAGGGGCAACAGAGCCTGCGCGAACAGCTCAAAGCTGGCTACCTGGCCAATGCTGACGAAAACCTGAAGATTGCCGCGGAGTGGTTTCCTCTTGAGGAACAAGCATGGCAAAAATCCCGCAGCGGCCAAAAGGCCAAAAGCAAAGAGTAGCCGAACTCCGACGAGGTGAAGTCTACCTCTGCTCCTTTGACCCAACCGTCGGCCACGAAATCAAGAAAACCCGTCCCGCCCTGGTCATCCAGAACGACGTCGGTAACCGTTACAGTCCGCTGACTATCGTAGCGGCCGTCACCTCCAGTGTTTCCCCGGTGCCCTACCCAGTGGAAGTCGTCATGGAACCCACTACCGCCAATGGCCTGGATGTCCGGTCCTCCATCCGCCTGGACCAGATCCGCACCGTGGACCGGCAACGCCTGGTCCAGCGTTTGGGCGTGGTTGATTCCGCTACCATGGCCAAGGTCAATGAAGCCATTAAAATCAGCTTAGGGTTGGTCAGGGTTTGAGCGGAAAGGATGCGCACATGATCGATAATCCAGACGACCAATTCCGGAAACAAATTGAAGAGGCCCTGGTGAGCGGTGGTGGGCCAAGGGCGGTGAGATTTGCTTTGGCTTGCCTTGGCGCCATTCCCGGCATTGGGCAGCCGAGAGTGAAGAGAAGCGCAAGCTGATCCGTAACCTCCTCAGCAATGCCCCGGCAACGAAAATATGCTCCGACGACGTGTTGGGCATGTTATTCAGTGGATCGACATTTACTCGGAACCGCACTTTGCTGTCATCCGGCACGTTTATAAGACACCGGGCTCGACCCGGCAGGAAATATGGGCTTCAATTTCAATTCACGGCGCTCAAGTGCGGGAGGACTCGGCCGAGGCTGTTTCTTAAACCGAAAGTATTTGTTTACCGCGTCGGATCTTGCATGTCCCGGCAAGTACGTTGGGGCGTTGCAACGACTAGCCCTGTGACCTTTTGCGTCGGTGCCTGCTCAAGGGCACAAGCATCTTGTTGACCTTGTCAACCGAAAAGGCCTGGGGATTAAAATCGTCGCCGATCCAGTCGAGCATGTCTTCGTGCCGTTCGTGGTTGGGGTCGGCGAGGGCCTCCACCAGGTCATAGAAACCGGGAACGCCTCCACAATCTTCCGGTGGACAAGCGAGTTGGCCATCCGTGCAGATTGGGTATGTGGTATTCGGATCAACTGGAAGCCGCTTCTCCAGGACGATGCTGTGCTCCCAGCTATCGCCAAAATCGTACGTGTAGATAGCTTTGGAGCCGACCCTCCCCAATATGCCGGAGAGGCGCACCGCGCGCTCGTTTTCCGCAGAGGGCATCCCCATGAGTTGGTCTTCAGGGTCGGGTCGTCCAAAGCGCCTCTGGCCAATGGAGAATTCGTGCATGTGGCCGTCTTCCCACCCCATCGCGGACTTGCAGGACGTCATGCATCTGTGCCAGAGTCAGGTCCGCGGGCACCAGGAGCCGGCGCCAGATCGGTGGGCTCGTGCCGAGCAGGGTGACCTTGAGCTGATAGATTTCCGGTGGAACCACGCTCTTTTTCGTCGGCATAATGAGCTCTCCTCGATATTAATGATTCGTTGTGCTGCCTGCCACGATCAAAGCCGATTAGATGAACAGCTTTTTTCTCGCTCCGTCAAGCTCATCATTAACGGAATGAGACGTCCCCACGTTTGAAATATGTCCCGACGAGACCTACCGCGATCCCAGCAGCTCCAGAAATGCCTGCGTGGCGCGGTTGAACTTCTTACGTTTGCGATGCACCACTCCCACCGGACGTACCAGCTCCGGCGCGTGCAGTGGGACGGCGACCAGGCGTCCCTGCGCGATCTCGGCCTGCATGGTGCGCGCCGGCAGAATGCTGATGCCCGAGCCCAGCGCCACCGCTTCTTTGATCATCTGGATGTTGTCGAAGTGCATCACCAGGTTGACCTCGATTCCCTGCGCGCGCAGGAACCGGTCCAGTTCGCGGCGAATGGAAAGATCCTCGTCGAAGCCGATGAAATCCTGCCCGTTCAGGTCGGCCGGGTACACTTCTTCGCGAGCGGCCAACGGGTGCGCGGGCGCCACCGCCAGTTGCATCTCCTCCTCGCGCCACGGAATGGCGGCGATGTCGCGGCTCGAAACCGGGTAGCTGACCAGGCCCAGGTCCGCCGTGTCGTTGAGAACCGCGTCGTAGATCTTGTCCGGGCGCATGTACTCCACTGCCAGGTTGGACGCCGGGTACCGGACCGCGAATTCGTCCTGCAGCCGGCTCATTTCGGACAGACCGATGGAGTAAATGGAAGCCACCCGCACCGTGCCCTCGACATCGCCCTTGAGCGATTCCAGGGCGAGGGCGAATTCCTCTTCGCGATGCAGCACGTCGCGGCAGAAATCGGCGTAGAGCTTCCCCGCCTGCGGTCAGTTCCAGGGGCCGCTTGCTGCGATCGAACAGGGGCAGCCCCAGGCGGCGTTCCACCTCCTGGACGTGCTGGCTGGCGGCGGACTGGCTTACGCCGCAGTGCGCCGCCCCCTTGCTCATGCTGCTTGGCAGTGGCTATCTCTTTGAAAAGTCTTAAGTCCTGAGAATCCCACGAAGCTACTTATATCATAAGCCAGTCTAATTGTGAAAGCGATAATATTTCCCTATTGCCTAATACTAGTGACGCTGCTACACTATTTTTCAAGGCAACCGCCGATCGTCACTGAAACCGCGGCCGCGATTACCCTTCGCTGTGCAGCGGATTTCCAAGAGAACTACTATGAAGCACTCTGTTGTAAGCAGCGGATCTACCCCCGGCGCAGGGTCTTTACGACCCGCGCCACGAGCACGATGCCTGCGGCATCGGCTTTGTCGCCAACATCAAGGGCCAGAAGTCGCACGACATTATCGTCAAGGGCATTCAGGTTCTGATCAACCTGACTCACCGCGGCGCCTGCGGCTGCGATCCGGAGACCGGCGATGGCGCCGGCGTGCTGATCCAGATTCCGCACCAGTTTTTCGCGCGGGAATGCGTCCAAGCTGGGCTTCACCCTGCCGCCGCCCGGCGAATACGGCGTGGGCATGACGTTCCTGCCGGTGGAGCGCCACGCGCGCCTGCAATGCGAAGGCGTCATCGAGCGGATCGTGCGCGAGGAAGGGCTCACCGTGCTGGGCTGGCGCGATACGCCCATCGACGGCACCGCCATCGGCCGCGTGGCGCGCGGCTCGCAGCCTTACATCCAGCAGATTTTCATCGCCCGCGCCAAGGGCATGCACGAAGACCAACTCGAGCGCAAGCTGTACGTCGTGCGCAAGCGCGCCGAGACGGAGATCGGCGCCTCGTCCATTGCCGATAAGGGCTTCTTCTACATTCCCTCGCTCTCTGCCCGCACCATCGTTTATAAGGGCCTGCTGCTGGCGCCGCAGATCGCCAATTTCTATCCCGAACTGAGCGATCCGGAAGTGGTGAGCGCGCTGTGCCTGGTGCACCAGCGCTTTTCCACCAACACCTTTCCCACCTGGCAGCTGGCGCATCCCGTACCGCTACATCGCCCACAACGGCGAAATCAATACGCTGCGCGGCAACGTGAACTGGATGCACGCGCGCCAGATCGGTTCTGGCCTCGCCGCTGTTCGGCGACGACATCAAGAAGCTGTTCCCCATCATCCAGCCCGACGGCAGCGATTCGGCGGCCTTCGACAACGCCCTGGAGCTGCTGGTCATGTCCGGCCGCGGCATCCCTCACGCCATGGCCATGCTGATTCCGGAAGCCTGGTCGAAGAACCAGCACATGAATCCGCAGAAGCGCGCCTTCTACGAATACCACGCCTCGCTGATGGAGCCATGGGACGGCCCGGCGGCCATCGCCTTCACCGACGGCCGCTCCATCGGCGCCACGCTCGACCGCAACGGCCTGCGTCCGGCGCGCTACCTGGTGACCAGGACGATCTGGTGATCATGGCGTCGGAGACGGGCGTGCTCCCGGTGAAGCCGGAAGACGTCAAACTGAAGGGCCGCCTGCAGCCCGGCAAAATGCTGCTGGTGGATACCGTGGAAGGCCGCATTGTTTCCGACCAGGAACTCAAGCGCGCGCTCTACGGCCGCAATCCGTACCAGCTCTGGCTCAAGGAAAACCAGATCACGCTGAATCAACTGGCCGATCCGCCGCGCGAGCATGCCGCCGATCTCGGCCACCCTGCTGCTGCGCCAGCGAGCCTTCGGCTACACCGATGAGGACGTCCGCATGATGCTGGCGCCCATGGCGCAGAAGGGCGAGGAGCCGATCGGTTCCATGGGCACCGATACGCCGCTGGCCTGTCTCTCCGACAAGCCGCAGCCGCTGTTCAATTATTTCAAGCAGCTCTTCGCGCAGGTGACCAATCCGCCCATCGACCCCATTCGCGAAGAGATGGTGATGTCGCTCACCAGCTACATCGGCACCGAGCGCAATATTCTGGACGAGACGCCGCAGCACTGCCACACGCTGAAGCTGCCGCATCCCATCCTGACCAATCGCGATCTGGAAAAGCTGCGCCGCGTCTCGCAGGGCGATTTTCTGGCCACCACGCTGCCCATGCTTTTCGCCGTGGAAGAAGGCGCCAAGGGCCTGGAGCGCGCGCTTTCGCAACTGTGCCGCCGCGCCTCGCTGGCCATCCAATCCGGCTACACGCTGCTGATTCTTTCCGACCGCGGCCTGGATGAGGAGTACGCTCCCATTCCCAGCCTGCTGGCCCTGGCCGCTGTGCACAATCACCTGGTCCGCGAAGAGACGCGCACGCAGGTGGCGCTCGATTATCGAATCCGGCGAGCCGCGCGAGGTGATGCACTTCGCGCTGCTGATCGGGTACGGCGCCAGCGCGGTGAATCCTTACCTGGCGCTGGAAACGGTGGGGCAGGCCGCGCCCAACTTCATCAAGTCCATCAACAAGGGCCTGCTCAAGACCTTCTCGAAGATGGGCATCTCGACCCTGCAGTCGTATCGCGGGGCGCAGGTGTTCGAAGCCATCGGGCTGAATAAGCAACTGGTGGAAAAGTATTTCACCGGCACGGTTTCGCGCGTCGGCCGGCGTGGGTCTGGACGTGCTGGCGCAGGAAGCCATCCAGAAGCACCGGTACGCCTTCCATCCGGTCACCGAATCCGATACCGAACTGGCCGTGGGCGGCAACTACCAGTACCGCGCGCGGGGCGAGTATCACCTCTACAATCCGCAGACCATCGCCAAGCTGCAGCACGCGGTGCGCTCGGAAAGCGCCCAGACTTTCCAGGAATACACCGATCTGATCGACCGGCAGGAGCGGCAGCTCTGCACGCTGCGCGGGCTGCTCGAAATCGGCAAGGCTGAGGAGCCCGTGCCGCTGGAAGAAGTGGAGCCGGCGCGCGAAATCGTGAAGCGCTTCGCCACCGGCGCCATGTCTTTCGGCTCCATTTCCAAAGAGGCGCACGAAACGCTGGCCATCGCCATGAATTCGATGGGCGGCAAATCCAATACCGGCGAGGGCGGGGAAGACGAGGCGCGCTTCGGCACGCCGCGGCGCAGCGCCATCAAACAGGTGGCCTCGGGCCGCTTCGGCGTCACCACCAATTACCTGGTGAACGCCGACGAGTTGCAGATCAAAATGGCCCAGGGCGCCAAGCCCGGCGAAGGCGGCCAGCTTCCCGGCCACAAAGTGGACGCGACCATCGCGCGCGTGCGCCATTCCATTCCCGGGGTGGGGCTGATTTCGCCGCCTCCGCACCACGACATTTACTCCATCGAGGATCTGGCGCAGCTGATCTACGATCTGAAGAACGTCAATCCCAAGGCGCGCATTTCGGTGAAGCTGGTGGCCGAAGTGGGCGTGGGCACGGTGGCCGCGGGCGTGGCCAAGGCGCATGCCGACGTGGTCCTGATCTCCGGCGATACCGGCGGCACCGGCGCTTCCCCGCTCAGCTGCATCAAGCATGCCGGCGTGCCATGGGAACTCGGACTCGCCGAGACGCACCAGGTGCTGGTGCTGAACGACCTGCGCGGCCGCATCCGCGTGCAGACCGACGGCAAACTGCAAACCGGCCGCGATGTGACTATCGCCGCGCTGCTGGGCGCCGAGGAGTTCGGCTTTTCCACCGCGCCGCTCATCGCCATGGGCTGCATCATGATGCGCAAGTGCCACCTCAATACCTGCCCGGTGGGCATCGCCACCCAGGATCCGGTGTTGCGCGCCAAGTTCCACGGCACTCCCGAGCACGTCGTCAATTTCTTCTTCTTCATTGCGGAGCAGGTGCGGCAGTACATGGCGCAGATGGGCTTCCGCACCTTCGACGAAATGGTGGGCCGCGTAGACATGCTGGACGCGCGGAGCGCCGTGGACCACTGGAAGGCCAAGGGGCTCGACCTTTCCACGATTCTTTACCGCCCGCAGGTGCCCAGCCGCGTGGCCCGCCGCTGCGTGCAGGCGCAGGACCACGGACTCTCCGAGGCCCTCGACTATAAGCTCATCGACTATGCCCGCGAGGCCATCGAGAACGGTACGCCGGTGGAAATCAAGCTGCCGATTCGCAATATCCATCGCACCGTGGGCGCCATGATGTCCGGTGAGATCGTGCGCAAGCACGGATCGTCGGGCCTGCCGGACGATACCATCCACTGCAGCTTCACGGGGTCCGCCGGGCAAAGCTTCGGGGCGTTCCTGGCACGCGGCGCGACGCTCGAGCTGGAAGGCGATGCCAACGATTATGTGGGCAAAGGCCTCTCTGGCGGGCGCATCGTGGTGTATCCGCCGCACACGTCCACATTCCTGCCCGAGGAGAATATTCTGATCGGCAACGTGGCCCTGTATGGCGCCACCAGCGGCGAAGCGTTCTTCAACGGCATGGCGGGCGAGCGATTCGCCGTGCGGAATTCGGGTGCGACGGCCGTGGTGGAAGGCCTGGGCGACCACGGCTGCGAGTATATGACCAACGGCCTGGTGGTTGTGCTGGGCAAGTGCGGGCGCAACTTCGCCGCCGGTATGAGCGGCGGCATCGCTTACGTTCTGGACGAGAAGGGAGACTTCGCCGAGAGGCGCTGCAATCACGGCGACGTGGACCTGGAACCTGTGCCGCCGGACGATTACTCCCAGCTACGCTCTCTGATCGCCAGGCACGTGGAGGCCACCGGAAGCCCCCGCGGGCAGTGGGTGCTGGAGAGTTGGGACTCCATGCGGGAGAAGTTCGTGAAGGTGTTTCCGCGCGAGTACCGGCGGGTGCTGGGCATTCCCCGGCCTGTCGGCGCTCTGGAAACCACGGGGGTCCACTAGATGGCCAAAACCACCGGCTTTCTGGAATACACCCGCGAGCTTCCGCAGCGGCGTCCGCCTTCCGAGCGCATCAAAGACTGGTTCGAAATCTACCAGCCGTTTCCCCACGCCAGCCTGACGAACCAGGCCGCCCGCTGCATGGATTGCGGCGTGCCGTTCTGCCATACCGGATGCCCTTTGACCAACCTGATTCCGGATTGGAACGACCTGGTGTGGCGAGGAGAATGGCGCGATGCCGTGCGCCAGTTGCACGCCACCAACAATTTTCCGGAATTCACCGGCCGCATTTGTCCGGCGCCGTGCGAAGCCTCGTGCGTGCTGGGCATCAACGAGCCGCCGGTCACCATCAAGCAGATCGAGAAGACCATTATCGACCGGGCGTTCACCGAGGGCTTCATCAAGCCTGAGCCCGCCGCCAATAAGACCGGGCGGCGCGTGGCCGTGGTGGGGTCGGGACCCGCGGGGCTGGCTGCCGCCCAGCAACTGGCGCGCGCCGGCCACGACGTCACGGTATTCGAAAAGAACGACCGCATCGGCGGCCTGCTGCGCTACGGCATCCCCAACTTCAAAATGGAAAAGCACCTTATCGACCGGCGGCTGGAGCAGATGCGCGGCGAGGGGGTGGTGTTCCAGACCAACGCGCACATCGGCGTGGCGATTTCCGCCGACGAACTGCGGCGCAAGTTCGACGCCATCCTGCTGGCGGGAGGCGCCGAGCACCCGCGCGATTTGAGAGTGCCGGGCAGGGAACTCGAGGGGATTCATTTCGCCATGGAGTTTCTGCCGCAGCAGAATCGCGTGTGCGAAGGCGACCAGGTGTCCAGCCAGATTCTGGCCACGGGCAAGCGCGTAATCATCATCGGCGGGGGCGATACCGGCGCGGATTGCCTGGGCACCAGCCATCGCCAGGGCGCGGCTTCCGTTACGCAGTTCGAATTGCTGCCCAAGCCGCCGGAGGAGCGCTCGGCCTCCACGCCGTGGCCGCTGTGGCCGCTGCAATTGCGCGTGGAAAGCTCGCACGAAGAGGGCGGCTTGCGCGACTGGAGCGTCAGTACGGTGAAGTTCACGGGCGACGAACAGGGCCATGTGCGGCAGTTGCATGCCGTTCGCGTGGGTCCTGCGCCGAGGTTTGAGCCACAGCCGGGTACGGAGTTTACGCTCGACGCGGACCTGGTGCTGCTGGCGATGGGCTTCCTGGGTCCGGTGAAGCACGGGCTGCTGGAGCAGTTGCGCGTCAATCTGGACGGCCGCGGCAACGTGGCGACGGACGCCAACCACATGTCGAGCGTCCCGGGCGTGTTCGCTGCCGGAGACATGCGGCGCGGCCAATCGCTGGTGGTCTGGGCGATCGCCGAAGGGCGCAAGGCGGCGCGCGGCGTCGACGAATACCTGATGGGCGAATCGCGGCTCCCGTAGGACAGGCCTCCCGGCCTGTCTGCATGTCGAAAGAGACAGGCCCGGAGGCCTGTCTTACGGTTGACTTTGGCAAGCAATTTAGTTGACGATGGCAACTATGGATACTGTTGCCGCCGTACGGGAATTCAACCGCTTTTACACCCGCCGGATCGGGGTGCTGCGCGAACACCTGTCGCAAAGCCCGTTTTCGCTGGCCCAGGCGCGCGTTTTGTACGAACTCGCCCACCGGCCGGAGACGACGGCCGGCGAACTGGTCCGGGAACTCGACCTGGATGCCGGATACCTCAGCCGCATCCTGGCGGGCTTCGAAAAGCGCAAGCTCCTCACCCGCGAGCGCTCGAAAACCGACGCCCGCCAGTCGCACCTGCGGCTCACGGGTGCGGGACGAGCCGCCTTCCGCCCCCTGGACCGACAATCCAACCGCGAGGTGGATGCCATGCTGGCTCCGCTGGCGCCCCTCGAACAGGCGCGCCTGGTGGATGCCATGGAGTCCATCCAATCGCTGCTGGCGCCTGCGGGGGCTCAGGACCTTCCGGTGATGCTGCGGCCGCCCCGGCCGGGCGATATGGGCTGGGTGATTCACCGCCACGGCGCGCTTTACGCCCAGGAGTATCGCTGGGACGAGACTTTCGAATCGCTGGTGGCCGGAATCGTCGCCGGATTCATGAAGACGTTCGACGCGCGACGCGAAGCCTGCTGGATTGCCGAGATGCGCGGCGTCATGGCCGGCTGCGTTTTTCTGGTGCGGCAGTCGGCGCGGGTGGCGAAGCTGCGCCTCCTGCTGGTGGAGCCCTGGGCGCGCGGCCACGGCATCGGCCGGCGGCTGGTGGCCGAGTGCATTGCGTTCGCCCGCCAGCGCGGCTACCGCGAACTGAGGCTGTGGACCAACAAGAATCTCCACGCCGCCCGCCGCATTTACGAGAGCCAGGGCTTTCAACTGGTGAAAGAGGAGCCGCACCACAGCTACGGCCATGACTTGGTAGGCCAGGACTGGGCTCTGAAGCTCGTTACCACTCAAAAGCAGGTACGGCCGCTAAAGAAACTTCCCTATCCTGCCGATGAATGAAGTATGTATTCGTACGGCAGGTTCCTTTCCCTTGCCGCCGCGGCGGTCGCGCTTGCTTTCGCCGGGGATGTGCAGACTCCGGCGGCAGGCGCGTCCGCCGGCAAGAGCTTCGTGGACTGGTCGCCTGCCGCGAAACTTCCGGGCTGGCTGGGAGTGGGAGTGCAGATCCGGGGACGTGTGGAAGCACCGTCCGGCACATCTGCCTTCAACTCCAGTTCCGACGGATATTACCTCAGTCGGATTCGCGTGGATCTGGCGATCAGGCCGGTGTCGTGGCTGAAGTTGTTCGCGCAGGCGCAGGATGCCCGGGTGGGCGGATACAACAGCGCGCGGGCGCCTACCACCCTTTACAACCCAATGGATCTGCGTCAGGGTTACGTAGCGTTGGACTACGAAGGCGTGGGCCACCTTCGCCTGCGGGCCGGGCGCCAGGAACTCGCTTTCGGCGGCGAGCGCGTAATCGGTCCCGCCGATTGGGGCATGTCCCGAACATTCGATGCTGTAGACCTAATGCTGGATGGCGGCCGGGCCAAGGTGGATCTGTTCGCCGGCTCGCCGGTTTTGATCGATAACACCAGGAGCGATCGCCACAAACCCGGAGAGCATCTGTACGGCGCCTACGGATCGGTTCGGCGCGTTCTTCCCGGCATGGATGTGGAGCCTTACCTGCTGTTCAAGCAAACGCTGTTGATCAAAAGCGAAACGGCGATTGCCGGGGATGCCCTGGTCGTAAGTCCCGGTATCCGGATATTCGGGAAGGCTCCCGGGCGGCTGGACTACGCCGTGGAAGCGCTTTTGCAACGGGGTTCTTATTCCGCGGACACGGTTACGGCCGGGGCCATGAGCTATGTAGCCGGCTGGACCATTCTGGATGTCCCGCTCAGGCCCAGGATCAGCGCGGAATACAACTATGCTTCCGGGGACGGCGCAGGCAAAGACGGCAGGCGCGAGACGTTCGACCAGTTCTATCCCAGCAATCACGGGTACTACGGCATGATCGATCAGTTCGGCTGGAAGAACCTCAAGAACTGGCGGATGGGTTTCGACTGTGCTCCCTCGAAGAAGCTGAAGATGCGCGCCGACTTCAACCAGTTCTACCTGGCTACGGTTCAGGACTCGCTGTATAACTCCGCCGGCAGTTCAGCGGTGCTGAATCGCGGAGCTACCAGCAATCACATTGGAGCGGAGATTAATGGCGTGGCGCTGTATCAGTGGTCGAAGATCTGGAAATTCGGCGCGGGATACGGGCACCTGTTTGCGGGCGACTATTTGAAACAGTCCAAATTGGGCTTCGGATATACGTATCCGTACCTGATGTTTGTGGGAAATTTTTGATCGGGGAAAAGATGACGATTGGAAAGAAGATCTACCTGAGCTTCGCGAGCGCTTTGGGCATCGGGATCATTACGGCGGCGGCCGGTTATTCGACGATGGGCGATTTGGGACAGACCGTGGACAAATTGGTTCACGAAAACGCCCGGAGGCAGTACCTCGCCGGCCAGATGGAGTTGGGCGTGACGAATCTGCTTGCCATTGAACGGGGAGTCGAAATCCGCTCCTTCACCAAAGATACCGCGGCAATCGAAGGGCTGAACCGCGAGTTTACGGACGACTATGCCGCCCTGCTGAAAAACATCCAGGAATTCCGGCCATTGGTCGCGACCGAGCAGGGGCGCAAGGCCATCGAAGAATTAGCCGGCAGGGCGGAATCCCTCGCCGCGCTTCATCAAGAGGTGTATAAGCTCGCAGCCTCTGGAAATGCGGAAGCTGCCTCGGCCATAGCTAAGGACAAAATGGTGCCCATGGTCCAGCAAGCCGGGCAGATCGCGCACGGTCTGCTGGTTCTGCAAAGCGATCTGATGGCCAAAGTAATCGACGCCACGGCCGCGGATGTGACCCGTGACACCCGGCTGATGGTCATCATGGCCGGGTTATTACTGGTGGTGGCAACGGTAATCGTAATCGTTGTCAGGCGCATCAATAGCGATCTGAAACAGACCGCACAGGAATTGGGCGAAAGCGCGGCGCAGGTGGCCAGCGCCGCCGGCCAGGTCGCATCCACCAGCCAATCGGTGGCGCAGGGCGCCAGCCAGCAGGCCGCATCGCTGGAAGAGACTTCTTCGGCCAGCGAGGAAATTCGCGCCATGTCGCGCGAGAGTGTCCTGAAGACCGAATCCGCTGCCGGGCTGGTGAACCACTCGCAGCAGACCTTCGGGGAGACCAACGGCAAGCTGAAACAGATGATCGAAGCGATGGACGGCATCAGTTCCTCGAGCACGAAGATATCCAAGATCATCAAGGTGATCGATGAGATCGCCTTCCAGACCAATATCCTGGCTCTCAATGCCGCGGTGGAGGCGGCGCGCGCCGGTGAGGCCGGAATGGGTTTCGCCGTGGTGGCCGATGAGGTTCGCAATCTGGCGCAACGCTGTGCCCAGGCGGCCGGAGACACTTCTTCGTTGATCGAGGAGTCGATCGCCAAATCCAGCGACGGCAAGGTCAAAGTAGATGAAGTGGCCAGCGCCATCCGCAGGGTCACCGACGAAGCCGGCCAGGTCAAGACGCTGGTGGAAGAAGTCAGTGCAGGCAGCCACGCCCAGACCCGTGGTGTCGAGCAGGTGGCCCAGGCGGTGTCGCAGATGGAGCAACTCACGCAGAGCTCGGCAGCCAGCGCCGAAGAAGGTGCGGCGGCCGCCGAGGAACTGACGGCCCAATCCCAGGCGATGAAGAGTGTCGTGGACCGGCTGGCGTCGATGGTCGGGGTAGGCGCCTGAGCGGGTCGGGCGAACTCAGATCCGCCCGAACTTTGCCACCGCCTCTTTGATCGACTTGTACTTTTCGATAAATGGCAGCATGGTGTGTTCGGTGTAGTCGAGGTCCTCGGCCTTCTTCAGGACCTCGGCGGCGTGCGCGCGTGGCACTACCGCGACCCCGTCTTCGTCCGCCGCGACGATATCGCCCGCGTTGACGCGCACGCCGGCACAGGTTACCGGCACGTTGACGCCGGCAAAGCGATAGTGATTGATGGTCGTGGAGGGAACCACGCCCCGGCTGAACACCGGAAATTGCAGCTTGCGGATCTGCGGCGTATCGCGCACGCCGCCATCCACCACGGCCCCGGCCAGCCCGCGATACTTCATCGCCGTGGCCATCAGGGCGCCGATTCCCGCATAATCGCCGCCATCTTCCAGCACCATCACGTACACCGACCCGGGTTTGGCGTTGTCGATGGCGTCGAGCATGCCCTCCGATGCCTTGGCGCCTTCCTTGTGCTCTTCCTTTTTCAGAAGCACCGTCACTGCCGGACCGGCAAATTTCGCCGTGTTCAGAGGCCGCATTTCGTGCGACATGTACGCCTTCTGGCCGTACAGTTGCTCCATGGCGTCGGCCACCGACGCCACCTCCACCATGCGGAAACCTTCCATCAACGGATCGCCCGCCGGCTGTGCCATCAGGCGCGCCGCCAGCCATATTCCAGCCGCTGCAACCGCCGCAGCCGTCATCCACAACGTGCGTCTCATACTTACTCTCCTGCTCACCGGCCGAACTTCAGGAATTGGTGGCCGTGGGGGATCGCGCCGGGAAAGACGTATGCGTACAGCAGGACAATCAATCCCACCAGCGCCATTAGAGCCAGGCTGTGTTTCAGCACCGCGCGAAACAGCGGGCCTTCCTGGCCTTCCTGCCCGGTCACGGCGCAGCCGATCACCAGCGATTGCGCCGCCACCATTTTGCCCATCACGCCGCCGGCGCTATTGGCCGCGCCCATCAGGATCGGACTGAGCCCGAGCTTATTCGCGGTGATCACCTGCAGGCTGCCGAAGAGCGCGTTGGAGCCCGCGTCGGTCCCGCTCAGCGAAACGCCCAGCCACCCGATGGTGGTTCCGAAAAACGGAAACAGCACACCGGTATGCGCCATGGCCATTCCCATGGTCGCGTCCATCCCGCAGTAACGCGTGATGTAGCCCACTCCCAGCATCGCCATAATCGCCACCAGGCTCCACTTGAGCCGCGCCAGCGAGCCGAAAAACACCCGGATCGTGCGCTTCAGGGAAAGGCCGGCCAAGGGTCCCGCGATCAGTCCCGCGAAAAAGGTCCCGGTGCCCGCGGTGGATAACCACGAGACGTCGAACAGCGCCGGTTCGGCGTATGCTTTGGCCACCACCGGCGGCGTGCGGACCACCATCATGTGCAGCCCGGGCACCGGCTGTTTGTAGGACACCTTGTCCAGCACCGCGCTCACCGAGGGCAGGCCCCACACCACCACGAACGCCGCCAGCAGCAGGAACGGCGACCACGCCAGCACGATGCGGCCCGCCGTCAACTGCTCGTGCTTTTGTTTCTTCACCGCGGCGCCTTCGCCCTCATAGCGCCAGGACGGTTTTCGGGCTCCAGACGTATTTGAAAAAGACGGCCAGCAGCAGCAGCGTCCCGATGCCTCCGATAATGTCCACCAGCGAGGCATTCATGTAGTTCGACCAGAAGAACTGGATGCCGCCGAAAGAGATTCCGCACGCCAGAAGTCCGGGCCACACTTCCAGGGTCTGGCGGCGGTTGCAGAACACGCGGATCAGCCAGAAGGGAAGTACCAGTGTGGTCAGCGGCAGAATGCGGCCGATCATGGCGCTGAAATCCGCTTCGCTCAGTCCGGTCACGGCTACCAGGGTTCGCACGGGGTTGCCCAATCCACCGTAGGCCACCGGCGCGGAGTTGGCGATCAGGCACAGCAGCGCGGTCTGGAAGGGCGGGAATCCCAGCCCGATCATCATGGCGCCGCACACCGCGACGGGCGCACCCCCGCCGCCCGCGCCTTCCAGCAGCGCGCCGAAGGCGAACGCGATCAGCAATACCTGCAGGCGGCGGTCGTCGGAGATATCGCCGATCGATTGCTTGACGATTTCGAACTGCCCGGACTCCACCGAGATGTCGTAGACGAATACCGCCGCCACCACGATCCAGGCGATGCGGAACCAGCCGAACACCAGTCCATCGGCCACGGCGCCCGCCACCATCAGGGCCGGCATGTGGAACACCCCCAGAGCTATCGCGACCGCCGCCACGAAGGCGTACACCGCCGCGCGCCACGCCGGATCCCGCCGTACCGCCAGGAAGAAGAAGAGGGTACAGACCGGAATCGCGGCCGCCAGTGTGGACAGCCAGGGATTCCCTAACGGGTCGAAGTTCTGCAGCCACGGCTGGTTCATCCGGATCCCCTATTGCGCGCGCGCAAACACGATACACACCGGCGCACCCACCTCCACCGAATCGCCGGTGGGCGTCAGGCGCCCGGTCTTCGGATCGATTTTGAAGCCCACGATGTTGTCCGAGTCCTGGTGAGCCGCGAGCAAAAACGCGCCTGTCGGATCGATGGCGAAATTGCGCGGCGTCTTCCCGCCGGAAGGGACTCCCTCCACCAGGGTCAGCTTGCCGTTGCCGCTATTGATATCGAAGAGCGCGATGGTATTGATGCCGCGGTTGGAGCTGTACAGGAACCTGCCATTCGGATGCGCGGCAATTTCCGCCCCGCTCCTGGTGCCGGCTGTGCCCGCGGGGAGCGTGGAGACAGTCTGAAATTCATCCAGCTTGCCGTGGGCCGCGTCCCAGTGGAACGCCGTCACAGTGCACGCCATCTCGCTGACGACGTAGACGAACTTGCCGTTTGTGCTGAAGGCCAGGTGCCGCGGTCCGGAGCCCGGCGCCACACGGCCGAACGGCGGATCGTTGGGCGTGATCGTGCCCTTGGCCGCGTCCAGGCGGAACACCAGAACTTTGTCCAGGCCAAGGTCGGCCAGCAGCATGAATTTGTTGTCCGGAGAAAGATTCGCCGAGTGCGCATGCGGGCCGCTCTGGCGCTGCTTGTCCGCGCTGCTTCCGCTGTCCTGTACGCTCCATGCGGCTTCGCCCAGGGAGCCGTCTTCTTTCACCGGAAAGGCCGCCGCGCTGCCGTTGTTGTAGTTGGCGGCAAACACCCATTTGCCGGTCTTGTCCACCGAGACGTGGCACGGTCCGGAGCCTTTGGAAGAGACCGAGTTCAGCAGCTTCAACTGGCCGCTGGCCGGATCGATGGCGAAGGCGCTCACCATACCGCTGCCGTTCTCATTGGCGGCGTACAGGTATTTCTGACTCGGGTGCACGGCCAGAAAAGACGGATTGCTGGTCTCGGCGGCCAGCGTGCCATTGGTGAGTTTGCCGGTCTTGGGATCGAACCGGTAGACATAGATGCCCTTGCTTTTCTGGCGTGTGTACGTGCCGATATAGGCGAACCAACCGCCTTTGCCGGATTGCGGGCTAGCGCCTGCTAACATACCGGCCAATCCGGCAGTACAGAGGAGGAGTCTGGCGAATCGTGTGGTGCGCATAAGAAACCGCGAGTCTAGCACACACCGATGGCGAAGGCGCACCCATTGCGGGCGCGGGCTCACCCGGATAAGCTAATCTCTCATGCGGACCCTTTTGTTGTTGGCCATGGCCACGCTGCTTCAGGCGCAACACTACGATGCCACCTGGGAGTCGATCGATAAGCGGCCCACGCCGGCCTGGTTCACCGACGCCAAGTTCGGCATCTTCATCCACTGGGGCGTTTACTCGGTGCCTGCTTATGCTCCGGTGATTCCGGGAAAGCTGGCTTACGCGGAGTGGTACTGGAATGCAATGACCAACGGGCGCAAGCCGGGCGCCAAGCGACCCCGTCCAGACCGGCACCTGGGCGTATCACCAGAAAGGTACGGCGCGGACTTCCCTTATCAGGACTTCGCGCCGCAGTTCCGCGCCGAGTTGTTCGATCCCGACCACTGGGCCGACGTCTTTGCGCGTTCCGGCGCGAAGTACGTGGTGCTGACTTCGAAACATCACGAGGGGTTTGCGTTGTGGCCCAGCAAAGAGGCTTCGGCCACCTGGGGGCGGCCATGGAATGCGGTCGAAACCGGTCCGCACCGCGATCTGTTGGGCGACCTCACCGACGGCCGTGCGGCGGCAAAGGCGTCCGCATGGGCTTCTACTATTCGCTCTACGAGTGGTACAACCCGCTGTGGCTCACCGATAAGCCGCGCTACATCCGCGAGCACATGTTCCCGCAGTTCAAGGACGTGGTGACGCGCTACAAGCCCTCCATCATCTTCAGCGACGGCGAGTGGGACCTGACTTCCGCCGAGTGGCACACTCCCGAACTGCTCGCCTGGCTGTTCAACGAATCGCCCTCCCGGAACGAAGTGGTCATCAACGACCGCTGGGGCAAAGACACCCGGCACAAGCACGGCGGCTACTGGACTACCGAATACACCGCCGGCATGAGCGGCATGGACCATCCCTGGGAGGAGAGCCGCGGCATGGGCTTCAGTTACGGCTACAATCGCGCCGAGCGCATGGAGGACTACCATACCGGCCGGGAACTGATCGCAATGCTGGTGGACCTGGTCAGCCGCGGCGGCAACCTGCTGCTCGATATCGGACCGGCCGCCGACGGCACCATCCCGGTGATTATGGAGGAGCGCCTGCTCCAGATCGGCGACTGGCTCAAGGTCAACGGCGATGCCATCTACGGCACCAAGCCCTGGAAGAGTCCCACCAGTGGAGCGCCGGAGACACGGCCAAGGTGGAGTACAACAAGGAATTCGAAAGCTCCTACGATGTCTCCACGCTGATCGATCCCGATCCCGGCAAGGCCGGAATCGAGGCCTTCTTCACCGCGAAGGGCCGCGACGTGTACGCCATCCTGCCGCGCTGGCCGGGCCGCCAGTTCCGCATCCGCGAGGGCGGGCTCCAGCCTAAGTCGGTTACGCTGCTCGGTTCCACCGCGCCGGTGCGGTGGAAGGTGGCCGGCACCGCGGTAACCATCGACCTTCCGGAGCTGACCCAGGACCTGCTGACGCAACCTATGTGGGTACTGAAGATCAGCCAATAACCGTTGTAGCGGTGTAACTGAGTTAATATAAACTCGACTGGTTCGCGGGAGAATTCATGGAAGCCCGATGGACGCCAATGCGCTGGCCGGATGCCTGGAAGGATCCGGCATTGCTGGATCTGTTGAAAGGGACGGCTGTCGATAGCCTCCTGATCGGGCCGGGCGAAGAACTGGGACCCGTTCGCGTGCGGGCACAGAATGACGGGTATCAACTGGCGGCGCCTTCCGGCGTAGCCGTGATCAAAGGGGAATGGCCGGGCGTGAAAATGGCGCGCGGCCGGGATGCCGGCGCCGGTCCGACGGGAGTTCCGTGGGTGAATTCGAACGGTTGGGCCATCCGGCTGGCCATGGCCCTGCAGCCTCAAACCACGGTCTGGGTGGATGCGCCCCCGGCAGCCGGCACCTACATCATTCCCGATTCGTACCTGATCGCCATTGCCGATAGCGCGGCGTATGGCGGACGCTGGATTCTCTCGCTGGACGCCGCGCTGGCCGCTTCGCTCGCCGCGGGCAAGCCGGACGCGGACAAGCCCTGGAAACGGATCCTTCAGACGGCGGCATTTTTCGCGGCGCGCAAGCCGTGGTCGGAGTACAGGCCTGTGGCCAATATCGGTGTGGTCTCGGACTTCACCGGCGCCAATGAATTTTTCAGCCACGAACTCCTGAACCTGCTGGCGCGCGCCGGCGCGCACGCCCGGGCGGTGCCTCCCGGCGGCTCGTTCGAAGGTCTGCGCGCGATTCTCTATCCCGATGCCGCGCCGCCTTCCGCGGCCCTGCGCAGCCGGATCGACGCTTTTGTGAAGGCCGGCGGCCTGCTGATGACCTCCGAGAAGCGCCCGCTCGACGATCCCTACCTCTGGGCCAACGACGCGGTGGTGATGGTCAGCCATCGCTATGACGTGGTCCGGTTCTGGAATTCCGGGGCCACCGGTTCTTTCGTCGCTACGTCTCCCCAAGGCAGGAAAACCCTCGTCAATCTGCTGTTCTATGCGATGCGCGGACCGGATTCCGCGACGGTTCGCATCGCCGGCCGTTTCCGCACGGTGAAGGCGGCCACCGTGGAACAACCGGCCGTAACTAACTTGCAGAGCCTGCCGCAGGACGGCGGAATCGAAGTACACTTGCCGCAGGTATCGCAATATGTCGCATTGGAATTGGAATAAACATCTGTACCAGAGGGACTATGCAATCTCGTAGAGCTTTTCTTCTTCAAACGTCCGCCGCCTGCATGGCCGCGCCTTCGCTGTTGCGCGCCGATGCCCCGGCCGGGCGCGTCACGGTGGCCCGCTGCAAAACCTACAACGCGTCGGAACTTGTGCCCACGCTGCAGAAGATGTTCGACCAGCTTGGCGGTCTCGATCGCCTGGTGAAGAACAAAACCGTCGCCGTGAAGATCAACCTCACCGGATCGCCCACTTACCGGCTCGGTTACCTTCCTCTGGAAGACACGCACTACACGCATCCGCATGTGATCGCCGCCACGGTACACCTGCTGGGACGGGCCGGCGCGCGCCGCATCCGGATTCTGGAAAGCCCGTGGTCCACTGCCGATCCCGTGGAAGAGTACCTGCTGCGCGCCAACTGGGAACCCCGCGACATTCTCCGCGCCGCGCCCAACGTGGAATTCGAAAACACCAACTACCTGGGGCAGGGCAAGAAATATTCCCGCATGACCGTGCCGTTCGGCGGCTATATTTTTCCGGCCTTCGATCTCAATCACTCCTACGCGGACTGCGACGTGTTTGTGAGCCTGGCGAAAATGAAGGAACATGCCACCGCCGGCGTGACTCTTTCCATGAAGAACTGCTTCGGCCTCACGCCCTGCACCATCTACGGCACGGGCGCGGGCGTGGACGAGCCTTCGGACGTCCCCAAAGGCGGCCGCAGCCTGGTACACGCCGGAGACCGCCAGCCTTCGCGCAGCGCTCCGCAGGAAAAGGACCCCACCACGCCGCGCCGCGACACCTACCGGGTGCCGCGCACCGTGGTGGATTTGATCTCCGCGCGGCCCATCCACCTGGCCGTCGTGGAGGGCATCCGCACCATGACCGGAGGCGAGGGCCCGTGGGTCGGCGGCGATTTGAAGGCCGTCGCGCCGGGCGTGATCGTTGCCGGCCTGAACCCCGTGAATACCGACGCGGTATGCATGTCGGTGATGGGGTTCGACCCCATGGCGGACCACGGCACCCCGCCCTTCGAAGCCTGCGACAGCACGTTGAAACTGGCGGAAGAGGCCGGCGTGGGCACGCGCAGTTTGAGCCGCATCGAACTGGTGGGCGTGCCTCCGGCTGAGGTGCGCTTCGATTTCGCCGCTCTCCGCAAACAGCGCCGCAGCCATCCCGCTCCGCCCATGGGCCTGCGTGGGTGACATGATAAGGCTTCAAGGAGAATCCACCGTGAAAGCATCGAACCGTAGTGCCCGCCGTTCCTTCCTGCAAGGCGCCGGCGCACTGGCAACCGGCTTGTTGGCCGACGAAGCTCTGGAAGCTCTGCCGCAAAATACCAACACCAATTCCAAGCCTTCCGATCTGAAGATCACCGACATGCGCATCGCCACCGTGGTCAAGCCCGGACCCGGTCCCTGCCCCATCATCCGCATCGATACCAACCAGGGCATCTACGGACTCGGCGAAGTCCGCGATGGCGCCAGCAAGACCTACGCCCTGTTTCTCAAGAGCCGGCTGCTGGGACAGAACCCGTGCAATGTGGATCGTCTCTTCCGCCGCATCAAACAGTTCGGCAATCATTCGCGTCAGTCCGGAGGCGTCTGCGGTGTGGAAATGGCGCTCTGGGACCTGGCAGGCAAAGCCTACAACGTGCCGGTGTACCAGATGCTCGGGGGCAAGTTCCGCGACAAGATCCGCATTTATTGCGACACCACCGAATCGCCGGACCCCAAGGTTTTCGGCCAGCGTCTGAAGGCGCGCATGGAGCAGGGCTTCACCTGGCTCAAAATGGACCTGGGTGTCGACATGGTGTCCAAGGTTCCCGGCGCGGTGACTCGCCCCGCCGGTACCAGTTTTGCCTACGGCGACCCGACGCAGCACATGTTCACCGGCATGGAAATCACCGAAAAAGGCGCCGCTCTGATGGACGATTACGTGGCCGCGGTCCGCGAACAGGTGGGCATGGATATTCCGCTCTCCGCCGACCACTTCGGCCACATCGGAGTCAATAGCTGCATCCGGTTGGGCAAGGCTTTGGAAAAACACAATATGGCGTGGCTGGAGGACATGATTCCCTGGCAGTACACCGACCTGCTCAAGAAGATCAACGATGCCGTCGATATTCCGATCCTCACCGGCGAGGACATCTATCTGAAGGAAGGCTTCATCAACCTGTGCCGGGCGCACGCCGTCGATATCATTCACCCGGACCTGGCTACATCGGGCGGTATTCTGGAAACCAAAAAGATCGGCGACGCCGCCCAGGAACTCGGCGTGCCCATGGCGATGCACTTCGCGGGCACTCCGGTCTCCTGCATGGCGAATGTCCACTGCGCCGCCGCCACCGAGAATTTCCTGGTGATGGAAAATCACTCCGTCGATGTGCCCTGGTGGAGCGACCTGGTGAACGGCGTGGAAAAGCCCATCGTCAATAAAGGCTTCATCACCGTGCCGGATGGGCCCGGCTTGGGCGTCACGCTCAACGAAGAGATGGTCAAGCAGCATCTGAGCCCTCAGGACAACGGTTACTTCGAGCCGACAACCCAATGGAATACCGAACGCTCCGTGGACCGCTGGTGGAGCTAGTAAGACCGGCCTCCCGGCCTGTCAACTGCCGGCGCCGCCGAGGCCGGGCCTCACGGTTACGCCCTCCGGCGACGTCGCCTAAACCCTTGCCGGTCATGAACTGGCCGGAAACATTGAAAGACTGGCTCGCCTACCGGAACATTTCCAAGTAAATTTCGTACCTTTTCCTGTAAGAAAGTGCCCCATCCCGGTGTCTAAAGGGATAGGCCTGATGATCTATGCTTAAACACAATATTTCCGCATTTGGCGCCTGCGTAGTTTTCGCGGCCGCCTCCTTTGCCCAGGCTCCGGCGGCCCGGTTGGAGTTTGAGGTCGCATCCGTCAAACCTTCCGAACCAGTCACGCAAGCCATGATCGCTTCGGGGAAGATTCACGCCGGAATGAAGATCGACAACGCGCGTGTGGACATCGGCCTGATGACCATGTTGCAGTTGATCACCAAGGCGTACGACGTAAAGACATACCAGGTCCAGGGCCCGGACTGGATGCTCCTTACGCCGTATGACATCGTGGCCAAGATGCCGGAAGGCGCGACTAAGGAGCAGGTCCCGCAAATGCTCCAGGCGCTGCTGGCGGACCGTTTTAAAATGGCTATGCACCGCGATACCAAGGAGCGGTCGGTATATGCGCTGGTGCTCGGAAAGGGCGGTTCAAAGATGACGCCCTACAAGCCGGATCCGGAGTTGGCGGCGGCCGCCAATGGCGCCGTCAGCGGCAGTAACGAGGCCACGGTCAAGTCGAGCGGTGGCTCACAGACGGTATCCGACGGCACCGGCATGCAGCAAAAGGTCAGCCCCTCCGCCGACGGAAAAGGCATGCACATCGAAATCAACAAGGTCTCCATGGGGCTGTTGTGCGACGCGCTGTTTCGCTTCGTGGGCCGCCCGCTCGTGGATATGACGGGCCTGAAGGGCGATTACAATGTGACCCTGGATATTTCCATGGCGGACATAATGGCGGTGCAAAGGGCGGCAGGGATTGCCGCGGCCGGTGCTCCCGCGGGCGGGGGTGGCGGCGATTCCGCTCGGCCGGCGGACGCGGCGTCGGACAATTCCGGCAGTTCGGTGGTGGAGTCCCTGGCTGCGCTCGGGCTGAAAATGGAGCCGCGCAAAGTGCCCCTGGAAATGCTGGTGATCGATCACATCGAGAAAACGCCCACGTCGAACTAGGATAAGTCGTTTTCTTTTCAGTGTTATCAGCGTTTATCCGTGTTCATCCGCGGCCGATAATCTTTAGTCCGCGGCGGATTCGGTCGCGCGCATCACCGATACGGTGGCCGCGAGTTTCTCGAAGAAGCGCTTGATCAACATGCGGGCCGTCGTCTCCACCAGGCGCTGGCCCACATTGGCGATGGTGCCTCCCACCTGCACATCGCCCTCAAACCTTACGCTGGTGCCGCCGCCGTCCGCGGCTGAAAGCGTGAGCAGGCCATCACCCTTCACGAAGCCGATCTTGCTGGAGCCCTCTACGAGCAGCCGGAAACTCTCGGGCGGGTTGGGGTCGCTGATGCGCACTTTGCCGTCGAACTTGCCGGAGATGCTGGCCAGCGTCATTTTCATGCGCATGGCATATTCGTTTTCGCCGATGCGGTCCAGCCCTTCACACCCCGGCATGCACTGGGCCAGCACGGCGGGATCCTGCAGGAGCGCATAGGCGCGCTCCCGCGGACCCGGCACGGTGTACGAGCCGGTAAGTTTCACGATGCCCTCGTGAGGGCCGTGCGCAACGCACGGGCCGCGTGAACCCGGACCAGATGCCGGCGATAATCGGCGGAAGCGTAGAGATCCGAATTGGCATCCGCTCCTTCCCCGATCTGCCGCGTGGCCTGGCCGATCTCCGTGCCGCTTTCCACCATCTTCTCCGCCATGGAATCGCGGAACGGCTTCGGGCCCAATCCGGTGACGCCGATGCGCGCCATGACGATTTTGCCTCCGGCCTTCTTTACGCGCACGGCCACCCCCACCACGGCGAAGCCCGAAGCCGGGTGCGGCACCTTTTCATAGCAGTACCCTTCTCCCTGGTCTTCCACGGGAACCTGCAATTCCAGCACGATTTCGCCCGGTTCCAGGGCGGTGGTGAAGGCATCCACGAAGAATTCCGCCCCGTCGATGGTGCGGTCGGAGGTTGCCGAGACGATGCGGATTTTGGTCTCCAATGCGAGCAGCGCCGCCGGGTAATCCGCCGAGGGATCGGCATGCGCGATGCTGCCGCCGATGGTGCCCATGTTGCGCACCTGTGCGTCGCCGATATGGCCGGCGGCCTCCGCCAGGAGCGGGCAGTGCGCGCGCACCGCCGCCGAGCTTTCGATATCGTGGTGCGTGGACATGGCGCCGATGCGCAGCACGCCGCCCGATTCGGCGATGTAGTTGAGTTCGGGAATGCGGCCCAGGTCCACCACGTGCTCCGGCTGCGCCAGCCGCAGCTTCATGAGCGGAACCAGGCTCATGCCGCCCGCGAGAACCTTGTGCTCGCCGCCGGCGATCATGGCTAAAGCTTCCCTAAGGGTTGCCGGCGCGTAGTAATCGAATGGCTGGGGAATCATGCCTGGTCTCCTTGTTCGATCAGCTTCCAGATCTTCTCCGGCGTCAGCGGCATATCGATATGCCGCACGCCGAACTGCGAAAGCGCGTCCACCACTGAATTGACGACCGCGGGCGAACAGCCGATGGTGCCGGCCTCGCCCACGCCTTTCACGCCCATGGGATTCACCGGCGAAGGCGTACAGGTGTGGCTGCTTTCGATCCACGGCATCAGGTGCGCCTTGGGAATGGCGTAATCGGTCAGCTCGCCGCTCACCAGTTGGCCGGCATCGTCATAGACGGCCTGCTCCCACAGCGCCTGGCCCAGGCCCTGCGCCACGCCGCCATGCACCTGTCCGGCCACCAGCAGCGGGTTGATGATGTTGCCGCAATCGTCTACGGCAATGTAGCGCTTGATGGCGATGTTGCCGGTCTCGCGATCCACTTCGGTCACCACCAGGTGCGCGCCGAACGGGAAGGTGAAATTGGGCGGCTCCCAAAAGTGGGTAGAGACAAGGCCCGGCTCGGTGTTGGGCGGCAGTTTCTTGGCGTGATACGCGGCCGCGGCGACTTCGGCGAAGGAGACGGACTTGCCGGTCTTTTCGTCCACGCAGGCGCCTCCGGAAAGCGTGACGGTATCGGTCTCCAGCAGCATGGCGCCGAACTTGCGCATCTTGGCTTGGAGATCCTGCAGGGCGTAAAACAGCGCCGCGCCGCCCACGGCTGTGCCGCGGCTGCCGAAGGTTCCAATGCCGTATTGCACTACGGCCGTATCGCCGTGAACCACCAGCACGTCGTCGATGCTTACACCCAGCGCGTCGGCGGCCATCTGCGCGAAGGTGGTCTCTTCGCCCTGGCCGTGCGGCGAAGCGCCGGTCATCACCGTGACCTTGCCGGTGGGTTCAATCTTCACCGTGGCGCTTTCCCAACCTCCGGCAGGTAGGGCGGGCGAAGGTCCCATGGCGCAGATCTCGCCGTAGGTAGAGATCCCGATGCCCATCAGGCGGCCCTCCTTTCGGGCTTGCGCCTGTTCGGCGCGCAGCTCCGGATAGCTCGCCTGCGACAGCGCCTGTTTCAACGGCGCCGCGTAATTGCCGCTGTCGTAACTCAGCCCGGTACCTGTGGGGAACGGGAATTCGTCATTGCCCACGAAATTCTTGAGCCGCAATTCCACCGGGTCCATATTCAGCTCGCGCGCCAGAATGTCCACCATGCGCTCGATTCCATGAGTGGCTTCGGGGCGGCCGGCGCCGCGGTAAGCGTCGGTAGGCACGCAGTTGGTGAAGACGCCGACGATGTCCGCGGTGACATTTTTGAAGCGGTACAGGCCGGGCATCATGAGCACGCTCAGCGTGGGAATGGCGGGCGTGAGCAGTTGAAGGTACGCGCCCAGGTCCTGGATGAGCTTGAGCTTGAGGCCCAGCATGGTGCCGTCGCGTTTGGCGGCGAGCTCAAAATAGTCCACGTGGCCGCGGCCGTGGATGGTGGCCTGGAAATTCTCGCGGCGCGATTCCACCCACTTCACCGGCTTGTTGATGCGCATGGCGATGAAGGCCATCAGCGCCTCTTCGGCATACACGTTCAGCTTGGAGCCGAATCCGCCGCCCACTTCCGGAGTGATTACGCGCAGCAGATTTTCGGGCATGCCCAGAATGCCCGCCACCAGTGTGCGCATCAGGTGGGGAATTTGCGTGGAAGAAAACAGGGTCAACGATTTTTCGCCGGGGCGCCAATCGGCCACCACGCCGCGCGTTTCCATGGCCACCGGAATGAGCCGCTGGCTCGTGATGCGCTGCTTGACCACGACGTCGGCATCGCGAAATGCCTGCGCCGTGTCGCCGCCCTCCTGGTGGAAAGTGAACGAGATGTTGTCGGCCCACTCGGGATGCACGGCCGGCGCGCCGGGGGCGAGGGCCTTTTCCGGATCGGTCACGGCGGGCAGCGGCTCGTACTCCACTTCTATGGCGTCGGCCGCATCGGCGGCCAGGTAGCGGTCCGTGGCCACTACCACGGCCACCGGATGGCCCTGGTAATAAACGCGATCCTGCGCCAGCAGGTGGTGGTGCGGTACGCGCAGGCCAGGCAGGGAAGCGGCGCAGGGAACCGCGCCCAGTTTTACGATGTCGGCGCCGGTGAAGACCGCGGCCACGCCCGGACGGTCCAGCGCCGCCTTGGCGTTGATGCTCTTGATGCGCGCGGCTCCGTGCGGGCTGCGCACGATGCAGGCGTGTTGCATGCCGGGCATCTTCACATCGTCCAGGTAGATGGCGGTGCCGGTGAGCAGTCGCGGGTCTTCGCGGCGGCGGATGGATTTGCCGACCAGTAGGTCAGGCTTGCTGACGGTAGTAGCCATGTTACACCCCACCCTTTCCCGCGGCCGCTGCTTTCACCGCGTTGACTATGTGCTGATATCCGGTACACCGGCACAGGTTGCCTTCCAGGCCGTGACGAATCTCCTGGTCTGTGGGATTGGGATTGCCGGCCAGAAGTTGTTTCGCGCTGAGCACCATGCCGGGCGTGCAGAAGCCGCACTGCAGGCCATGCTCGTTCCAGAAAGCCTCCTGCACCGGATCGAGTTTGCCATCCGCCGCGGCAACGCCTTCGATGGTGGTCAATTCCCGGCCGTCGGCCTGAACGGCGAACATGGTGCAGGATTTCACGGTCTTGCCGCCGAGTAGCACGGTGCAAGCGCCGCAGATGGAGGTTTCGCAGCCGATGTGCGGGCCGGTAAGGCCGGCAACCTCGCGCAGATAATGGATCAGAAGGAGCCGGGGCTCGACTTCGTCCGTATGATTTTTCCCGTTAATGGTGAGAGAGATTGTGCGTTTCATGTGCGCATCCCAGGATCGAAACGTGGATATACCCAGTCGGTTTGCACTCTACCAAATTCGGCGGCGAAAACAAAGTCGTGTTTGTGAATAAGGGTGCCGGCGGCTGTTGACGGGGCGCGCCCCAGGTGCTAAATTTCTAGCAGGATCAATCGGAGGGGCGCTTGTTTCCAAAACTCATCCTGATCGTCCTGGCCTGCCTTGCCGCGCAATGCCAGACACTCACACTCACACCGGCGTTTGAGGCCGCATCCGTCAAGACCGCCATTCCGTTGGGACCCCTGGGTATGAGGTTCATTCGGAGCGGAGGCCCCGGAACGCCTGACCCGGGCACGTACCGTTGCCGGAACTGCAGTCTCTTTCAGATTGTGCTGGAGGCGTATGGAATCGAGCTTCCGGCCAAATTCTCCGGACCGGAGTGGCTGCAAAGTGTGAGGTTCGACATTTCGGCGAAGCTGCCCGAAGGCGCAACGCGAGAATCGTTTCAATCGATGCTGCAGAATCTGCTCGCGGAGCGATTCAAGCTGGCCATCCATCGCGAGAAGAAGGAGATGCGGGTGTACGAACTGGCGGTCGCACGGAACGGGCCGAAATTCCAGGAAGCCGTGCCAAAAGACGCACCAGAAGACGACCAACCGGCGCAAAAGTTGAAGACGGACAGCGAAGGGTATCCGGTTCTCGCGCCGGGGATGACGATGGCGGTAGTACCCGGGCACGCGCGCCTGCGCTCGGAAAACCGCCCCATGGAATGGCTCGCAGGGATGTTATCGAACCAGATGGGCAGCCCGGTGGTGGATGCGACCGAACTGCGCGGCAAATACGATTTTGTCTTGTCCTGGGCCCTCGACGATGCCGGCCCCACGCTCCTCAGCGCGCTCCAATCGCAGCTCGGTCTCAAATTGGAAGAGAAGAAGGCGCCGGTAGAAATGCTGGTGGTCGATCGCATCGAGAAGGTGCCCACGGAAAACTAACTAGTTGGTGTGAAGGAGTCGAAGTTCGCGGTGTGGCGAAATTGGCAGACGCGCATCCCAGGTGCAGGTACCGCTACAGAAATGTCTAGCGTCTCCCGCGGAACGCGGGAGAGCCCTCACGCCGCCAACCGCGTGATTGCACGGAGTTCGCGTGGCCGGGAAGGCAATTCCAAACCTGATTGCCACCGGACAGGTCCGCCGCGGCGACCACATCCGGGTCACCGCGAGCGAACTTCGTCTGTCCTGACGTTCGCGCGCGAGACCGAAACATCTCACTGGGAAACTGCCGGTCGCGCTGCTTAGCCTCGAAGCCCCGCCGCCGGCGGCGTCTAGGGGGGAGGCGATGGTGCCGGTACCTCAACCGTTACCAGGATTCCGTTCAAACAATTTGGCGCCAAGATCGGCGTCAGCCGGTAGAGGGCTCAGGTACGCGCGCCCGGCTCGAACCAGGCGGAAGATCAGAGCGGTTTAACCATCCTCCGGCCTCCTTGACTACCAGGTTCTTCCCACAGTGGCGGTTTAAGAACGCCGGCCGCTGCCACGAGGGCTCGCAAGAACAGGCTCGATTTTGGATGAACTCGAATGTCAGCTTCCGTCGGCGTGTAGCGGAAGGCGGATAGCAAAACGGCAGCCCTTGGCAGGCTCTAGCCAGATTTCACCGCCATGCTCAAGAACAGTCTGTCGGGCAAGAGCGAGCCCCAGTCCTAAACCATTGCGTTTGTCCGCCGTGGCGAATGGTTCAAACAACCGCTCCCGAATCGGTATCTTCTACATACACTAATACGTGGTCTTCAACGGTCCGCCCCGAGATCCGGATATCTCCCCCGGAGGGCATCGCTTCAATCGCGTTTGTTATTAGATTAAAGAATACCCGATGCATACGAGAGCGCTGTACCGAAGCCCTCATTTCTTGCGGCAGATCGTGCAGCACCCGAACCCCGCTGTTTTCGCCGGCAGCCAATGCGGCGTCCGATGCTGCCTTAATAATGTCACGGATATCGCAGATCCCGGCAACGGGCCGAGCTTTGGCGAGTCCGTGCACTGTTCAAGTTCTGCCTGTAACTCAGACAGATGCACTTCCTCAATCCTGCCGCTCCGCTTAAGAACGGATTTACCCAAAAGCTTCCCGATGCGTAGCATTGTTGGTGTGTCCGAAGATTGGAACAAGTCTAAGAGCGACGTGTTGAGTCACTCTTAGATACTCATCGGTGAGAGGCTCCTTATCACCGGCCCGTCACGTCCTCACTCGGCCGCCGGGCTGAGAGGGCCGGGTCGAGCTAGCAACGCTCGCGGGAAGACCAGTTGGTCCTCCGCACAAGTGCTTGGTGGTCGCTGCGCGGTCGTTCCGGATCAGAACCCGATTCATGGAAGTGTAACCGAGCGTCATGGCAAGCACAATGAGGGCTCCAGGAATTACGGGCGGGCTCGCTGCGGGAATGTCGAAATAACGGCAGCCAGCACCAATAATGAAACTCAAGACGAAACCAATTGCGATCTTCACGATTCTATCCTCTCCCTTCTGGAAAACAAGTGCCTGCGGGCGGCCGCGCATATCGCAGCTATGCCACAGGCCACCGCGAGCGGTAGTGAAATCGAATAAGCCAGCATTCGGGCACCCGCGAAGGCTCCGCAGATCATCGCCAGAATGGCGGCGACACGCCGCTGCCAGCGCGGATTCTCCCCGCGCGCCAGGCGTGAGTCGGCTGCTAGTCCGGTGATGGTTAACGTCAGAACAGTCGTGGTCATGTCCGGAACCGCGAGCTTTCTGACGATTGCATTTCTCAGTCCCATGGCGACCGCAGTTGAGACGATGACCGCATACAGTTGCGGTGGATTGCTTACTGCACTCGAACCGCTCCCCGTGGCCGTCACCGCGGCGACACCAAGAAGGACCGCTTCCAACATGAAGGCCCGGTCGGCCCAGCGATGCCAACGGGAATCTTCAGAGGTCATTCGACCACCTAAAATAGCCCCTGACAAAAATGCGACCAACGCCACAACGGAGCGCGAGATGGAGATCCCCGGTGTTCCGGCGAATGCGAAGCCGATCAGCACCAGATTGCCCGTCATATTGGCCGTGAAGACTCGGCCCAACGCGAGAAAACTCACGGCATCAACGATTCCGGTTACCACGGTCATCGCCAGGAGAATTCCTACCGGGGCCTTCGTGGGAACCGGTGCGTTCTTCCGATCGGCCATGATCTTGTCCAAACTCGCTAAGTCCCCAACGAGGTCGCCGCCTATTCGTTCCATCAGAATTTGTATCCAGCCCACAACTCCAGGTAGTTGATATTCCGGCCCGGTGCCGCCTGCTTAAGGAAGTCGCCGGCGAAGAAGACTCCGTAATCCGCCTGCAGATAAGCGTGACGATCGATCTGCCATCTTGCCTCGATCCCAGGTCGGTATCCGACGAACCGTGCCCGGCTATCGCCCGCCGGTACCAGCAAAAAACCGGGCACCGCGTAGACCCCATCGTGCAGGCTTTCCCGCCACTGCACCACCACGTCGGTTGAAACCGACAGTCCGTGCGGAAGCCAAGTCTGAAGCCGCGGGTGCACATCAATGAAATTGACTGGGCCAGGACCGGTGTCCGCCAGCACGCCGAAATAGTTTCCAATCGGAAACAAGGCATTGAAGGTACCCAGCGAACTGTGCCGTGGGTCGTCTCCACTGGAAATGTCAGCCTTCACGCTGATGCGCGGCCGCAGGGGAGCGGAAGGAAAGCTATAACCTGTGTCCGAGGCGAACGTCCAGGCTCGAATTCCGTTCGCACCGAAAGTGCCGAACTGCCAAACACCCTCGTAGTCGAAATCCCAATCGCGCTCCTTCGTGGCCGGCGAACGCCAGAGGCGTGCGCCCAGAGTCTCGCGAGTTTCCCGCGCCGTGCCGCGGTTGAACGTGGCAGCCTTGCGGTCCAAGCCCAGATAGTAGCTGTCTATTGAAAGTCTCCGCCGCAACGGACGTGTCGCGTAAACACCCCAGAAGGCGGTCTTATGGTCGGGAGTGTTATTGAAGAATCCAGGTTTGTCGAGGTCCGGACGAGTGGCGAACACGTCGATTCGCCATTCACCAAGTTTTCCTTTGAGCTTTGCTCCGTCGAAGCTCTGTCGTACATTCGGGCCCTCGCGAACGGAAACCAGCCGCCCCGATCCGTAGTTGAGCTCTTGCCGGCCAGCCTGCAAGACCACCCAGTTGGCGCCGCTGGTTGTGCCGACCTCGACGAAAGCCGCTTCAAAGTCCAGCTTCTTTTGGTCAATCGGTCTCGGGCCGCCTGTTCGGAACGATTCCAACCCACTCTTCAACTGCACAAACGCGCGAACATACTTGCCCAAATGCCAATCCGTGTGCAGCATGTACCGCTCTTGGAAGAACGTGTTGGTATAGTTCTGCTTTCCCCAATTGTCATTGCCTACCTGCTCGAACGCCTCGCGTGCCTCGCCGCCAATCGTGAGAAACCAGCCGTCCGGTCCGAGGCTGATGTATTTGATCGGGTCCCAGAAGTCCTGCCGAAGCGACGGGGCCTTCAGAGAAGCTCCAGTCTTCGTCTTCTCGCATCAGGCTGTAGGTGCGAGCCGCCTGGTTGGACTGGACAGTCCCGTCGGCTTGTGCGTGGGCGATGAGAACCGTCGCAGCCAGTGCCGATATCCGGAATAAGGCGGTTCGCATGCCGTTCTACTTTCCCGCGCTGGCGGAATGGATCTCGGCAATGTATCCGCCGGGGAATTGCACGATCGCGGAGTCGCGTTTGTCTGCGGTATTGGGACCAGCCAAAACCAAAACGCCTGCGGCCTTCGCCTTCCCGAGCGTATCCGCCAGATTCGCCACGTCATAGCCGGTCATTTCGTGCCCATACGGGTACGGCAAGTGTCCGTCGGTCACGAGTACCGCCATCACGCCGAAGGTCGAGGAGATCCGAATGCGCCGGTAGGTATCTGCGACGCGCCCGATTTCAACTCCCGGTGCGTGCGCATCGTCAGAGACAACCTTCCCGTGCGAAAAAGCGACAAAGCTGTGAACGAATGCACTTGCCCGATCGGAGGAAACGTACACGCGGTTCTCTGGAATCGTTTTGAGCGCCGGGTACGATGGTGGCGTGGTGTGCCAGTAGAGTTGCATGTTCACGCCTCCGGGCCACTGAATCACGGCGTCCCGGCCGATAGGATCATTGAACGGTGTCACGACGACATCGGCGCCGTCGGCCTGAGCTGCGTGGACGGCGGCGTCGAGGTTAGTCACCAGATAACCTGTGCGTTCGACCCCGAATGGGTAAGGAATCGGTGTCTTAAAGCCGAATACCGACAACGTTCCGGCCGGCGTCAGCACAAGTTGGGACATGGTCTGGCTGGGCGTGGGCGTGACCGTAAAGACGCCCTGCTTCGTGGCGGTTCCTCCGAATGTAGCCAGGAGACTGCCAACGAAGCCGTCGAAGTCTTCCGGTCGCACATAGACGTGGGTGGTATCGTATTGCGGGCCGACGCCGAAATTGGAGTCCGCCGGCACCGCATAGACGATCGCGGTAAGCAGGACCGCGACGGCCGTCATCAGGAATCGTTTCATGGGTACTTGGATGCTCCTTCCCGCACCTTACGACGCAGCTAAAAGGCCCAACAGAGACAGCCCATCCCACCACTCAATTGTCGCTCGTGGCAGCGATGTTCGACAGCATGCGAATACGCCACCGCCGGCGCCGTTGCCGGTTTGTGGTATCCGCCATATGCGGCGACGGGAGACCAGTCCGGCAGCACGGGTGGTAGTGGCGGCGCCAGGTCCGCAAACTCTTCGGCCGCATATACGGGCTTGCCACCCACAATCGTGAGTACCGATTCGAGGTTCTTGATCTCGTCCTCGGGGACTGAAAAATAGTCGGCGGACAGTACAGCAAGGTCCGCAAGTTGACCTGCGACGATCGAACCTTTCGTGCCCTGCTCCGTGGAAAACCAACTGCTTCCTACAGTCCATAGTCGGAGGGCTTCCATGCGATCGAGACGATTCTCAATGTCACGCATGGCTAGTCCGCCGACCGTCTTCCCGGTTACCAGCCAATAGAGCGAGACAAACGGGTTGTAGGTGGCGACGCGCGTTGCGTCCGTTCCGGCGCCCACCGGCAGTCCGGTCCGCAGCATTTCCCGGATGGGTGGGGTTCGCTTGGTTGCGGCGGTTCCGTAGCGGTCGCGGAAATACTCGCCTTGAAACGCCATGCGATGCTGAATCGCGATCCCACCGCCCATCGCCGCGATCCGATCCATGTTGCGTTGCGAGATGGTTTCCGCGTGGTCGATAAACCAATGCAGACCCCGAAGCGGAATCTCGCGGTTCACTTCTTCGTAGACGTTGAGCGCCCGAGCGATTGTCTCGTCGTAGGTGGCATGAAGGCGGAAAGGCCAGCGATTCTTCGCCAACAGGCTCACCACGGGTTTCAATTCCTGCTCCATGACGCCAGGCATGTCGGGCCGCGGTTCCAGAAAGTCCTCGAAATCGGCGGCGGAATATACCAGCATCTCTCCGGCGCCGTTGTGGCGAAAGTAATCGTCGCCCTGGCGCGGTGTGAGCATGCCGCCCCAGTTTTGGAAATCGGCGAGTTCGCCCTTGGGCTTCTGCGTAAACAGATTGTAGGCAATCCGGACGGTCAACTCGCCGTTCTTATGAAGCTGCTCGATGATTTGGTAGTCTTCCGGATAGTTCTGAAAGCCCCCACCGGCGTCGATGGCGCTGGTGATCCCCAGCCGGTTGAGTTCTCGCATGAAGTGCCGGCTCGAATTCGACCTGGTATTCTGGCGGAAGCTTCGGGCCCTTCGCGAGCGTGGAATACAGGATCATTGCGTTCGGCCTGGCGATGAGAATGCCGGTTGGATTGCCAGCGCTATCGCGGACAATTTCCCCTCCTGGCGGATTGGGCGAGTCCTTTGTATAGCCGACAGCTCGGAGTGCGGCTCGGTTCAGTAGCGCCCGGTCGTAGAGGTGGAGCACGAAGACCGGCGTATCGGGCGCGGCCCGGTTCAGCTCATCGAGTGTCGGCATCCGCCGCTCGGCAAACTGAAACTCCGACCATCCGCCAACGATACGCACCCACTGGCCTGCTGGAGTCCTTTGCGCTTGCTCCCGCAGCATGCGAAGGCCATCTGCTAATGACGGTACGCCGTCCCAGCGAAGCTCCAGGTTGTAGTTCAATCCGCCGCGAATCAGGTGAAGATGCGAGTCGTTCAACCCGGGAATGACGGTGCGCTTGTTGAGGTCAATCAGCCTGGTGTTGTCACCACGTAGGCGCATCACTTCCCGGTCGCTTCCGACCGCGAGAAACTTGCCATCACGGATCGCCGCCGCCTCCACGAGGGAGCGGCGATCGTCTTGCGTCGCGATTTTACCGTTGTGAAGGATCAGGTCGGGTGCCTGTTTGTTCATCACTCGCCTCCTGAACTTATTTGTGGGCCACTTCGGGCTGCGGAACCTCGTACTCCGGAAACACGCTGGGCGGCGCGCCGTGCACCATGGTGTAGGCGTATTCCACGCCGATGCCATAGGCGCCGAAATGGTTCTTTACCAGATCCATGACGGCATCGTAGGTGTCGCGATTCGCCCAGTCCCGTTGCCATTCAAGTAAGGTGGACAGAGAGGTCACCGGCTTCGCCCCGGCCTGAACTACTCGCCGCATCGCGTTATCGTGCGCCAACTGGCTGACGTCTCCGCAGCAATCCTCGGCGACATAGATTTCGTAGCCGTCGTGAATCGCCTGAATGGTGGGCAGCGCGATACAGGTCTCGGTCCACAAGCCTGCGAGCACGATCTTCTTCCGGCCGGTTCTTTCGATGGCCGCGACGAAGTTCTTATCGTCCCAGGAGTCCATCGTGGAGCGTTCGATGGGCTCCCGACCCGGGAAGATCGCCTTGAGCTGGGGCCACATGTTCCCGCTGAAACTCTTGGTTTCTACCGTGGTCAGCACAACCGGGACGTCGAAGATGCGCGTTGCCTTTGCGAGGGCGACCGTGCTGTTAATGATCGACTGCCGGTCGAAATTCGACGTTCCGAACAGCATTTGGGGTTGATGATCGATGAAAGCTACGACACAGTTGTCTGGTGTGAGAAGTCCTTTTTCACTACGTTTCAAACGGCCGTTATTTTGAGACATGAAGTTCCTTTCCTACCTAATTGAGATTCGGACTTCTCAATTTGTTGGCCGAACCCGCTGGCCAGGTGACATTCCATAGATCTTTTTGCGCGTGCGTTGACCACATGCGCCATGGCGGCACGTGAGTCATCGAGCTTCTGCCGAAACGTCGACATCCGCCCGGCACAGCCGTCAAACCGATGCCAGCGCACCGGCATTCTTCCGGCAATCGACAATTAAACAGTGGTTCTTAGCCCGTTGTGCAACTCACTGAATACGGCGGCGGCAAGCGCGCGGGATTCGTCCGAGCCGGCGACAATCGTGGCCCCATACTGCCGCCAACAAAGAAGCAGAGCGTACCCGTGGTCGTCCGCGTCGCATATCGTGTGCACCTGTTTGTGGGGGAGTCGGGTTTGAGGTCAATTCGCTGGCACGATACACGCGTCGCCCCGACCGAGTTCCATTGACGCACTCATCAGATCCTCGCCTGCTCTGGCGCACGAATCTGCGTTGAAACGGGTTCACCCATCGATCTGACATTCCATCACTCCTTCCCCGGGTTCTCAAATGCCAAGATCGGATACCGGCCTAGTTTGTTTGCCAGAGGAGTCGAAAGCGCTCGAAGCCAAGAAACATTGCTTTCGCCGCGATAGGGAAGGCCGCAAGCCGGCATCATGCCCTGACTCAGTTCGCAGCCAAGACTCTTCTACTGAGAATGTGTCGGAGTCGCAAAGGATCACAGCCCGTTCGATCACGTTCTGTAGTTCACGAATGTTTCCCGGCCAGTCGTATGTCTCGATGAGTTCCGCAGTCCGAGTTTCCACCCGTCTGATCCTTTTGGCCGCTTTAGCGGCATAGCGTTGGATGAAATATTTTGCAAGCAGGAGGATGTCCTCGGGCCGATCGCGTAGAGGAGGAACGTGGATCTGGAAGACATTCAACCGGTAGAACAAATCCAGACGAAACTTGCCGCCGGAACGAACTGCCGCCGGCAGGTCGCCGTTTGTGGCTGCTATTACACGCACATCGACTGGAACGCTCTGAGTGCCCCCGACGCGCTCGAATTCGTGTTCTTGAAGCACCCGCAACAGAGCAACCTGGGTTTCGCTCGGCGTATCACCGATCTCGTCGAGAAAAATGGTCCCGCCGTTCGCGACTTCGAAACGCCCGAATCGCCAGCGCGATGAACTCCTTTCCTGTGCCGCTCTCACCTGTGATCAGAACGGTAGCATCGCTCGGAGCAACCCTCATCACCTCCGCAACTTCGTCGCGAAGATCGATCGCTTCCTCGCTCACAGGTCTATTGGTTGCCGTGCTCCCCCAGCTCGCGACATCATCTTTGGATCGGCCGGATACATCGAAGCCAAACGATGTGGCTCTCATAACAAAAGTCTCCTGACGGAAACATCATCCGCGGCCATAAACGATCCCCACCTAATTCCACAGCCAAGGCGCTTTACTAACTGGCGTCAGGCGGCTCGACCGAGCAGGTCGCGGCTTGGCGGTTGAATGTCATCGAGGTTGCGGTCCAAGGCTTCGTCGCACCATATGCATACTGGAGCCCACGGCACCGCGGCAAGCCGCTTCGGGTGGATGTCTTGATCGCACTCCGGGCATGTTCCGAAGTTGCTTTCCTCGAGGCGGCGTAGAGCCGTCAGCGGGGCTCGAAGGTGACTGAATTCAAGGTTCAGGTTACAAACCGCGGGGGTGCGTTGCGAATCCTCCCGGATCTTTTCCAGTTGATCGGCGCTTCGCTCAATCGCGACGGCGCCGCGGTCACGATTGACACGCTGTAAATCAGCAGTCCTTACTCTGAGAGCGCCTCGATATCGGTCCACTTCAGTCCTGGTCATGGTTCCCTCCTCGCTGTTATGAACTAATTGTGGAGCAGGTTCTGTCTGGCGCCAACCCCGGATAGTCCGGCCATTCGTTGGCTATATAGTCGGGAAGTGGGATACCCGGATGGTGAGATCGGACGCTGCCACTTTCAGGGGACTAAAAAGGCGCCTCTAACGTTGCCCGAGAGAAACCGTGACACTCCCGTTACCGGGGTCCACAGGCCGACGAGAAGGAGGATTCCGGCGGCGATCCCGATGCATTGCAGTACAAGGGTCGTCAACGGAGGTGATGCAAACACGCTGACGATCCCAAAATAGATGAGCGCTGCGGCTGTTAGCAGGCGGAGGAGAAGGAGTCCCATGCCTGGCCAACCGTCAGCGAAGCTCGAAAATAGTCGTTGCACGATTCTCCGTTTGGAGTCTAGAAGATTCGCAACACTATCGATCTGCAAAACTGGGAGCGTGCTATCCCACTTTTTTGGGATCTACAATTCGATGATTCCGCGCTTCAGGGCGGTCGTGACGGCATGGGTCCGGTCATTAGCGCCAAGCTTGGCGAGGATATTCGTAATGTGGCTCTTGACGGTCTCCTCCGCAATGCCAAGCAGACCGGCGATCTGCTTGTTCGCATTCCCGGCGGCGATCAGCCGGAGCACATCGATCTCCCGTGCGCTCAAATCGTCGTCCGCGGCATGGTCAGCCACCTCGGCGGCGACCTCCGGGGGGATCCGCTTTTGGCCGGCATGGACGGCGCGGATGACCTCCGGCAGATCTTTGCTTACCTGACCCTTTAGGAGGTAGCCACGTGCACCGGCCTTCAACGCTCGAAGCACTTGCACATCACCCGGGTAGGTTGTGAGCACAATGATTCGCGCGTTAGGAAAATCGCTACGAATTGCAATGATGCACTCGATGCCACTCATTTCCGGCATTTGCAGGTCCATGAGCGTGACGTCCGGCCGGTGTTTTTTGAATTCCGCAATGGCTTCCTGTCCGTTAGACGCCTCGGCTACCAACTTCATGTCGGGTTCGGCGCCGATCAGTGCGGCGATTCCCTTGCGCAGAAGAGCATGGTCATCAACCGCCAGGATTCGAATCTCGCGTACGTCACTCGCCATGCGACCTCGACTTCTTGCGGAAGAGTCCGAATACACGGGCTTCAGGAGACTCTGAGTACGCGACCGATGCCGGTACGGTCACCTGAACTTCCGTGCCCGCACCCACCTCGCTCCAAAAAGCCAGTTGAGCGCCCGCCAGCTTTGCGCGTTCGCGGACTCCAGGCAAGCCCCAATGTCCATCCCGCGCGCCTTCGTGGAGCACCTTTGGGTCAATTCCGCCCCCGTCATCGCGGAACCGGATGCGGAGTTCCTGCACTTCGTACCGAATCTCAACCTCGATCTTCTTAGCGCGCGCATGGCGGAAAGCGTTGCGCAGAATCTCCTGACCAATCCGGTAGACTTCGTCTTGAAGAACCGGCTTTAGGTCCCGCGGTGGTCCTTCGACGGTCACGCTGTAGGCGGGGCTCCCGCCGTTCGAAGCAGCAACTCCCGAAAGTTCCTGCCCGGCAGCCGCAAGCAGATGAGCCAGATCACTGCGAGCCGCTGAGCCTGAGCGCAAGTCGCGAATTGCATCCCGGCCCTCCGCAATGGCCGCCTCGGCGCTGCGGATCGCCTCGTCCAGAGTCTGCATTGCGTCATCGGGGCGTCTTGGAAAGAGGTTCCGGGCAGCTTGAACTTCGAACAGCGACCCCTGGAAGCTCTGAAGTAGCGTGTCGTGCAGGTCACGAGCGATGCGCTCCCGTTCCAGAAGACGTTCGCCGAGCCGCGCTTGTAATTGAGCTGTCACCATTCTGAGCCGCAGAAGATACAGCACCCACATGATCCCGCCAGCGGCCGCGGCGCAGAGCAGCCGGAACCACAACGTCTCATAAAAGGCGGGAGCAATGGAGAAGACGATCGTGGCTCCGGACTCGTTCCACACGCCATCGGGATTTGCAGCCAATACGCGAAACGTATAAGAGCCGGGTCCGGGAGTCGTATAGAAGGCTTGCCGACGGGTGCCCGGGTCCTGCCAATCCGTATCGTACCCTTCCAGTTTGTATCGATATCTTACGCGCTCCGGTATTGCGAGGCTTATGCCAATGTAATCGATCTCCAGGTTTCTCACGCGATCCGGCAGAGCCAGCCCCGAAGTTGGGGTGTAAGGCTTGGAGTTCGCCACTACTGATGTGATCGAAACGGGAGGCCGCACCGTGTTGGTCGGAATGCGCTTCGGATCGACAAAGACCAAACCTTCTGTAGTCGCAAACCACAGGAGTCCGTCGCTACTTTGGACGAGGGCGGGGTTCTTCGTAGACCGTTGCAGGGGAGCATCGACTCCGTCCAGAAAATCCAACACTCGAAAGCGTACCGGATGATTGGGATCTTTTTCAAACGTGACTAGTTCCGAATGGGGGACATAGATAATTCCGCTGTGCTCACTAAACCACAGTCCCTCGTCCGTTTCCAGGATGCCGAATACATCGCGCAGACTTCCTGCCGCCGGAATCAGCTTGCGAAAGCTTCCTCCGTCAAACCAGGCTACGCCGTTGTCGCCGCCAACCCAAGCTTTGGCGCCACGGCCCTGAACGGTTCGTACCTTGCCCACCTGTGCGGCAAAGACGCGAATGCCGCCGTCGTCAATCCGCACGACGGTCTGGTCAGCGAATCCGAGCCAGACAGAGCCGTTCGGATCGGTAGATGCGGATAATGCAATGCCTTTGGGCCCTCCCATAGCTTCGAGACTCGTCCACTTCCCGTCTGCAAACCGATAGACTCCGTCCCCAAGAAATGACACCCACATTCCGGCGGGGTGGGCCTCCGTCATGGTGTGGGCCGCGCCTCTGGCATCCGGGTCGTGTTTCGCTCCATGGGGGTAGTCAAACCTGCTGAGGCGCCCACCGGAGAATCGTAACAAGCCGAGGTCGGTGCCCATCCAGAGAGTTCCTTTCGCATCACGATAGATACAACTGGCGGATCGATCCCGGATTTGGACGAATTCTTCGGGCAGCTTGTCCAAAAAACGCCGGTCGACTACCAGCCTCACGGCGTGGTTCAATGGAGAAACCCAAACGCCTCCTTCCTCGCCCGGCGCTAAGGACATGTACGGATTAGACGGTAACGAAACCGCAGTAGCTGCACTCTGCCGGAAGCGATCGAGGCCGGCATTGGTGCCGACCCATATATCTCCCTCGCTATCTTGGAATATGGTTTCGGCGTAGTCGCTGGTGAGACCGTCGGCGCGCGTATAGTGCTCAGTCAGGGCCTTCAGTTCTGCCGGCTTCCAGGTTTCAAACCGTTCGGGATGCGGTGCACGCCACAGCCCCTTTTCCAGAGTCGGACCCCACAGGCTGCCCTGATCGTCAAAGAACGCTTTCAGCGAGCCGGCCATGGGCGCCGTGAGCTGATGGCTAAACGGCGGCCGAACGGGCCGAACGGGTCCGCTCAGTTGAGACATCCAAACGGCCCCGTCCGCAGTCTCGGCGAGTGAGGTGACGTACCTCAAGCCGGTCGCGGCCGTTTGGAATTTCCCGGCACCTTGCGGGAGGAATTTCAGGCTGTCCACGGATCCGATCCATATGGTTCCCGCATGGTCGACAAGGGCGGCTGTGGCTCCGCCAGAGAAATTCCACTCGGCTCCAATTCGCCTCCATTGCGAACCCTCAAACAGCGATAGCCCCGTGAGCGAAGCGGCCCAAATGCGACCTTGGCGGTCTCTGACCAGTGACCTTACCGGACTGGGAGGCAGGCCATCCTTCTGGCCGTAGCTGGTGACTCGACCATTTTTCAAGAGGCTGACATCTCCGGAGCTGAAGCCAACCCACAGTCCTCCATCCGGAACCGCCAACAATGACGATACGTTCCTGGAGGGAAGGGCTTGTCCGAACGGCGATTCATAATTCTCGAAATGAAAGCCGTCGAAGCGCACCAGTCCCGTCGAAGTGCCTAGCCAGAGATACCCGTCCCCGGTCTGTGCGATTGCGAAAATCTCGGACGGCGCCCCATCCTTCATCGTCCAGCTTGTGTGATAGAGCTCATCCAGCCTGCGATCCCGATCGATCCCGAGCGATGGGACACAAAGCAGGAAAATGAAAAAGCAGACGCATGGAAGCTGCCCGCCGCTGCAGCCCCTCGCGCCGGCGATACACCCGCTGTGTCTGAGCGCAGTTGCCATACCGCGATCCTACTTCCCTGGCCGCTCCCGTTTCGTCCGGCCGTGCGCCCGAGACGAAAGGATATTTGCGTCCATTATAATCTGCTCGGCATGCACGCCTTGCTCTCCTGGCGTTCCTGAAGTCGAGGTATTGCAACGTCTTGAATCGCCGTCCACGCCCTCGAACCTGCCGTCGTCGTGCGTCGGCGACAATGAGGATCGATGTCTGGTCGAGAACCGCAGCCAACCCTTTACGGAAATAGAAACGGGACCTCCGTGACGATGAATTTGCGCACTGCGCCGCGCCCGGCCACCATGGTTTTGTTCCTTCACAGCTTGATCTAGGAACAGGTAAGCGTCGAGAACTTGGGCCTCTCGGCCTTTGTGCGGAGAAGGTACACATTGCTCACGACTCACTTGCCGTGAGAGAGCCCGGGAGTTGAAGCGGCGCTGTAAGGAGAGTGGCTCCGTAACCTCCAGGTCCGAGCAATATCCGAGGCATGCCCGGACCCGGTGATGGGCACTCTTGGTGCACGGTCACGCTTGCGATTTCACAAATTGGACGTCAAGATCGAGGGTGACCTCATCTCCGACCAGAACTCCGCCGGCTTCCAGTGCCGAATTCCACGTCAGTCCGAAATCTTTCCTGCTGATGACGGCACTCGCCGAAGCCGCCATCCGAACGTTGCCCCACGGATCCTTGGTGCTGGGCGAAATGTTGTCGACGTCGGGTTCAACATTGCGGGTGACGCCGTGAAGGGCAAGGTCGCCATGCACGCGGAGCGCATCGACGCCTGTCTTCTCAACTTTGGTCGATCGGAAGGTCATCATGGGATGGCGCTCCGTATCAAGGAAATCCGGGCTTCGAAGGTGGGCGTCGCGCTGCTCGTCGCGAGTATGGATGGATGAGGTATCGATTTCGATGTCGATTTCCGATTGCGTCATACCCCCGCTATTATTACGAGGGAATTCGAATCCAAACCAACAAACGCCCGCGCCCTTTGATCCTCCCACTTGAAAGATGTTACCGCCTGATGGCGAATGGGCTTGCGAGTGCGAAGAGGGGACGGTTATATGCCTCGATTGCGGGTCAGCATCAGGATCGTCGTCTGTCCGAGGAAGTGCATGGTCGCAGCGTACTGGTTCAGGTCAGAACACTTCGTGAGAGGCCGGGAAGCTTCTGGCAACGGGCTTCCCTCGCGTTTACAAGGCAGCGGCATCGGTGAACGCACGCGCGCCGAACCCGTTTTGGGTTGAGCTTTCTCATCGGCGCCGGTTGCCGCTATTTCGCAATTCCCGCGGCCAGCCCGCCGGTAGTTCCAGGCGCGTTCATCGTGCTCGCGATGACGCTAGGATATACGCGCTTGCTTGGCCTGCCGGAAAACCGGCCCTGACGTGTGCTGCCGGCGATCACTGAGATGGTCATTATTTTGTATTGCTCCTTGATGATGGTTTTGTCAATCAGGTATCAATCAGCGCTGGGCAGAGAGTCAGGCCGCTGGGCTCGGCGCTACTCAGCCATGAGCTCACGTTCGGCTTGGAGCCAGTCTTCCAGCTCACGGCCAGGTTGTGCCCCGCGAGCGAGATAGAGTTCATACGCGCGACCCCTGATTTGGTGCTCAGGCAAGGCCACACGAAGCACGATCTTGCCGTGTGACCTGCGTCTTGCCGCTTCCGGCTCACTGGGCGACATCCCATGAACCTTTGGCAGATTGCCGGCGACGTCTTTCCAGGCCTGGGCCGCATCCTGGAGCGCGTATACCGTCGCGACGTCCGGTCGTATGGTCCCCTGTTCCAACAGTCGCGCGATTTTGCCGAGCCGATCCCCTGACGGCGCGAGCCTCATCATTGAGCCCGACACACCGTGACTCGCAGCCTCCTCCTGTGATACGGGCTGGACGGCAGAGACGAGTTGGCCGCCATCCTTCAAGACGAGGAACGACCGCGTCTGTGTATCGCCACCAACCAAGTCGAAGACCACATCGACTTTCTGTCTCAAAACCTTCTCGAACTGGGCCTCTCGATAATCGATAACCCGGTTGGCCCCGAGGGAGTTGAGGTACGCCTCATCGTCGCCCCTGGCCGTGGCAATGACAGTGGCTCCGGCATGCGCTGCCAGTTGCACCGCATAGGCGCCCACAGCGCCGGCGCCACCATGTATCAGGATCGTTTGCCCCTTTTCCAGGTGACCGTGGGTGAAGATTCCCTCCCACGCAGTTTGGGAGGCCACCGGCACCGATGCCGCCTCCGCAAAGGAGAGGTTGGACGGTTTCCTTGCGATGGCCGCCGCCTTAACAGCCAGATACTCCGCATAGGCTCCCATTCCAGTGGTTGTACCGAACACGGCATCACCTGGCGCAAATGCCGAAACGTCACTACCAATCTGTTCGACGACCCCTGAAAACTCATGACCGGGTATCCACGGCAGGTCGATCGGGAGTATCTGTCTGGCCGTTCCGGAGGCCTCAACAAGATCCAGATGATTCACGGCGGTACTCTTGATCTTCACCAGGATCTCGTCGCGTGCGATCGTCGGCATCGGTACATCGTCGAAGACCAACTGCCCGCCATATTCCAACAATCTGACAGCTTTCATGCGATTTCTCCTTGAGTTGTTTCAGCGCGCATTTGGTCGCGCGTGTCCGCGTGCCCAGTCGGGGAGCTTCGTGAGTGTGCGGCCGAACTCGCGTTCCAGGCCAATGATGTCTACGCTGTAGCCGACGCGTTCGAACCATTCCAGCATCGACGCCATCTCCTTGCTGTACTGCCGGACCTGTTCAATTGGCGTATGCGCGAATGCAATCGGCCGGCCCAGTGCCTCCGTCAGGATCTCCGCCGCCTCCGGCATCGTTCGTAAGTCACCGGCGAGATCGATCTCGCGGCGGTTCAAGCCGGCCGCATCGATGAACGCTCGCGCGCCGAACCAGCCGATGTCTTCCACCGCAATCATCTGAAGCTTCGTGCCTTGCCCGAGTGCCCAGGCCAGCGTGGAGCCCTGGAGACTGAAGGGCGCTATCAGGTTCTCCATGAAGAACACGGGACGCAGGATCACGTGCGAGGGGAAGCGGAGGCCGCGCACGGTTTCCTCGATACGCCACTTGTTGTCGAAGTGCGCGACGCCCGTCCGCTTGTCCGCCGATCCCACGGATGTGTAGACGTAGTGTTCGACGCCGGCCTGGCGCGCCAGCGTCGCAAGACGCTTGCCCTGCGCCTCTTCCCGCTCGACGCCCGCCTCACCGGCGTTCTGTACGCCGAAGACGCCCCACGCGCCGGTCAACGCCTTCTGCAGCGTATCCTCGTCATCGAGATCGCCCTTGACGATGTCGACGCCCTGACGCGCCAACGCCGTCGCCCGCTCGCTGTCCGGCTTGCGCGTCAGTCCGCGCAGAGAGAATCCGGCGCCCTGTAGCGCCTGCGCGACCGCGCCGCCCTGATTGCCTGTCACTCCGGTGATGAGAATCGTTCGATTGCTTGTCATAGCTGAAACCTCATTTCTTGCGCGCGGTGTTCTTCAATGGACACCGGGCTGTCTTTCTGTGTTGCCCCACTTCAGGCTTGCGCCTGCGAGCGCGGCTGGAACAACCCGCCAAAGGCGGGTCCTGGAGATTGGCCATTTGCGCCGTAAAGTCGGCGCGTCAGATTTCGCTGGACTTTTGCTCCCCGATGCTCTACTCTACTTCTGGCGGCTTCTGAATCATGCCGCTACTGCTGGAGAGCGGGACATTTGGAAGAGACCGTTTCGTTCTGCGGGCGCGTGCTCACCGCCAGCGAACTGAATCTGGTGCGTCAGATCATTGCCGATTTTCCTCGACTCAGTCAGGCTGAGTTGGCCTATACCATCTGCGAGTTGATGGAATGGCGCCGGCCCAACGGGAAACTGAAAAATCCCGAGTGCGTGGAGTGGCTGCAAAAGTGGCAGCAGCAAGTTCTTCCTGCTCTGCCGGAGTTGCGAGTCACCAAACCGCGTGGGCCCCATCGTCTTCTGGCCGACGGTCCGCAGAGTGATCCCCAGCCACCCTTACGTGGACCGTTGGCCGACTACCAGCCTCTGTGCTTGCAGTTGATTGAGGATTCCGCCGGCCGTCGTCTGTTCCAGCAGTATATTCAGCGCTACCATCCGCTGGGCTATCGGGTCCCTTACGGCGCACAACTGCGTTATCTGGTACGCACTCCGTCTCAGGACGTGCTGGCCTGCCTGCTGTTCACCAGTGCCGCTTGGAAGATGGCGCCACGCGATGGCTGGATCGGATGGAGCGATCAGGCGCGCCGGGCCAACCTGTCCCGTGTGGTCAACAACGCTCGCTTCCTGATTCTGCCCTGGGTCGAGGTGCTTCACCTGGCCAGCCACGTCCTGTCTTTAGCCGCTCGTCGACTCCCCACCGATTGGCAGGCCGCTTACGGCGTGGAACCTGTGCTGCTGGAGACCCTGGTGGACCGGCCTTACACCGGGACCTGCTACCGTGCCGCCAACTGGATTTATGTAGGCCAGACTCAAGGCCGCGGCCGCATGGATCGTACCCATGAGGCTCAGGGTACCTCCAAAGACATCCTGCTGTACCCGCTGGAGTCACATTGGCGCCAACGTTTATGCCAGGCTCCGGCGCCTCGACTTTGCCATGCTCTTACTGGAGAAATTCGATGAACTGTTGCAACCCTGGCGTTCCGCCTTTGCGCAACAGCGCACCTGGCAACGTGCGCATCGTCTGGCTTACGGTTTGCTCCTGTGCCTGCGTACGCATCTAACCAGTAATGCCATTTGCGCGATCGGCCGTCAGTTTCTGGATTGGAGCGCCGACTATCGTCTGTTTTCGCGCAGCGCCTGGGATCCACATGCCTTGTTCGATCCCATCTTCGATCACCTGGGAGCGCTGCTGTCTTCTCCGCAGGCTCCCGTGATAGCCGCCCTGGACGATACGCTCTGTAAAAAGACCGGCCGTCATATTCCCGGCGCCACCTATGCCCGCGACCCGCTGTCCCCACCCTTTCATGTGAATCTGGTCCGTGGATTGCGCTTCGTGCAGGCTTCCCTGCTGGTGCGGGCCACCCGGTTTCCGGGTCCGGCGCGCGCTTTACCGGTGCGCTTCGAGCCGCGCCCCGGCCGTCAAACCACCGAGCCTCAAGGGCACCCACAAGCGCGCCCGGAACAACCAAAGGAATCAGAAGAAAAATCAAAAGAAAGATGCAAAAAACAAGACCCGCGTCCGAGCAGGCAAGAACAAAGCTGTAGTCAGCCCCGAAGAGAAGCAATATCGACTCCAGAAAAAGCTGCATGCGTTAACTCAGGTGGGGGTCCGTCTCTTACACTCTCTGCGTCAGGCTTTGGATGCGCGTCCGGATACGCGCCAGCGTCAATTGGTGGTATCCGGTGACGGATCCTACACCAACCGCTCCGTACTGCGGCAACTGCCCCAACGCACTACCTTCATTGGACGGATTCGCAAAGATGCCAAACTGTTTCTGGCTTTGTTGCCCACCGCCGTTACCCGCTCCGGCGGACGGCCGCGCCGCTATGGCGCGCCGGCGCCTACGCCCGAACAAGTCTTGCACGATGACGCGGTGCCGCTGGTCAAGGTCCGCTGTTTCGCCGCCGGAGCGGTGCGCCAAATCCCGGTGAAGATCCTGTCGACGGTTTACTGGCGTAAGGCCGGTCCGGATATGCCGTTGCTGTTGGTGGTTATCAAGCCGCTGGGCTACCGCCTGCGCAAGGGCTCCAAGCTGCTCTACCGCCAGCCGGCTTTTCTGATCTGTACCGATCCCCAACTGGATCTACAGACGCTGTTGCAAGCTTATATCGACCGCTGGGAAATCGAGTGCAATCATCGCGACGAAAAGTCGCTCACTGGCGTGGCCCAGGGCCAAGTCTGGAATCCCCTAGCCGTCACTCGTCTGCCGCAATTCCAGGTAGCCATCTACAGCTTGCTGCTGTTGGCTTCCATCCTGGCTTATGGGTTTCAGCGCACTGCTACCTATCTGCCTCTCCCTAAATGGAGAAGAAAATCCATTCGCCCTTCGGTCTTGGATTTGCTGAACCTACTCCGCGATCAAATTTTTGCTCGCCAGATGCAGGATCAAGGCGCGTCGAATATCGGCGACTTCGCGATTCCGGCGCCCGCGGACGCGAACTCATCGAAACCCCCGCTGGGCTCGGAGACGTTCTGCACTGTCGCGGCTTAGGCTGTGCCGCCCGCCCTCAGCGCTGTTCTCAAATGGCCAATCTCCAGAACCCGCCAAAGGCGGGTCGGACGCCGACGAAAATCACGGCCCACAGTACAGCCACGAAGAGGGCCAGCGGAAGCCCGCTCGGGGCCATCAAGGCATGGAAAACAAGAATGTTGACGATCACCGGAGCCAGCACGGCCACCGCCAGCGGCACGTAACGGTTGGCCAGCAGAAGTACCGCGGCGATGACCTGAAAGGCGAAGATCACCCACAGGTAGTGCGATGCGTACAGGGCACCCATGAACTGTCCTGCCATGCCCCCCGGCGGGGGCATGGGAATGAAGTTCAGGAAGCCGTTCAGGCCGAAAACAAGAAAGATCACGCCTGCCAGATATCGGGCGATTGCGGAAGCGGTTTTCATAACCAGGTTCTCCTTTTGGATTGGCAACCATTCCATGGCGTCAATCATATTTGTGTCAATATAATCGATGATGTATACTTCTGGGAGATTCAGGTTTTTTATGACGCGAGGCTTTCAAGGCACGGACCACGCCTGGCTGGTAATGATGAAGGCAATGCGCGCCTTAACGAGATATGCGGCCGCTGGTATTGAGGAGACCGGGCTCGGCCTGTCGGACTTCGGCGTGCTGGAAATACTGTTGCACAAGGGGCCTTTGCCAGTCAATACAATAGGCCCGATCGTCGATCTGACCCCAGGCTCGATCAGTACTGCTGTCGAACGCCTTGTCGCGAAGGGCCTGGTCAGCCGCGTAGAGAGCACCCAGGACCGACGCGTCCGGATCGTGGCTCTCTCCGCAAGCGGCAAGGACCTCATTGCTTCAGCCTTTCGAAAGCATTCTCTGCAGATGAAGAGAGTGTTCTCGGAACTGACCCCGGAGGAGCTTGGTGACCTCGAAACGGCGCTTAAGAAAGTTGGCAGGCGCGCGGCCACGCTGATGGACGAAAGTTGAATGGCTCCATTAAGTTGTCATTCCCCCGCGGCCTCGGATACCAGCGGTTGGGCAGTTGTCGTTCTATCCAGGTTAATGTGCGGGTCATCGCCGCGACTAACCAGGACTTGGGACGTTTGGTCCAGGAACGGAAGTTCCGGGCCGATCTCTTTTACAGACTGAACGTCTTTCCCATCGCGCTGCCGCCGCTGCGCGAACGGCTCGACGATATTCCCCTTCTTGCGGAACACTTCGTCGAAGCGTTTGCCCGGCAGCAAGGCAAAACCATCGACTCTATTCCCGAGGACGTCATGCTGGCTCTGGGGCGGTATGACTGGCCGGGCGAAAACTGCGAGATCCACAGCAATCGCAAGAGCGGCAGATACATCACGGTACAGGGCAGGAGCGATGCCCAACAGGACAACGGCTACGTGTTCAACCACTGCCGCCTGACGGCCGGCCCGGGAGTGGAGCACGTGTGGCTGGGGCGCCCATGGAGGCCCTACGCCACGGTGATTTTCCTGAATACGGAGATGGGCGATTTCATCGAGCCGGCCGGCTGGCGCGAGTGGCATCCCGGCGAAACGCATTACCTGGACACCGTGTTCGATGCCGGGTACAACTCCAGCGGCCCCGGCGGTATCTTGCCGGCGCGGACAGATGGGATCCGACCGCGGTGCGATAGAGGCGGCAGCGGTTTGAGAAGATATCGCCTAATTCGCCGTAGGCGTTTTGGATACCTGATCAACCACCACGGTTTCCACGGTCACCTTGCGCGGCTGCAGTTTCAGGCCGAGTTTTTCGACGGCATCGAAAACGGTCCCTCCGGGAACGTCGGCATTCTTCCAGATCTCGATGGTCACGGAATAGTTTCCGGTCAAACCGGTCTCGTCGACCACAGGCGCTTCAGCGAATCGCACCAGCCGGGCAGCCAATCCTTCGGTGGTGATCGAGCGCGACGAAAATCGGGTGAGTCCCACCATAGGTGTGCCGCTTGCGCGATTTTCCCGCATGCGCTCCTGCGCTTCCGCCATAGGCTTCTGCGGATCGAGCGGCGGCTCAGCGGGTTTCAGCTTGGGCCCATTCCTGCCCACTACCAGCGCAAAGCCCTGCCTGGTCTGCGTACTGCGATGCGCTTTGAGCCCGAAGCGTTCTTCGAGCAGCGATTGCAGCATCGCATTCAACTTTTCCTTCGGGGTGCCAGATGGCACCTTGGCCTCGATATCGAAGCCCTGATCGGAAAGCCAGGCCGGGCCGGATACCTCGGTGGCACGCACGCTGGAGGCGGCGGCAATCAGGTCGAGTAGTGTCCAGTCCTCCAGGCGAACGCGACCCGGGTCGTCCATCGCAATCATGCCGGGCGGGCGCAGGTCTCGCAGCATCTCCCGCAAGCGGCCGCCGCGGCCCGTCTCTTCGTTCGCCGCCGGCTTCACGGATGCCACTTCGAATTGGGGTCTGGCGGGTGGCGTGGTCTGAGCAGACAGGTTGGCGCACAGAAACAGGATGGCCGTTAGCATACTAATTAATTAGTACTATTTTCGTCTCCTGTCAAGGATTTCAGGCTGGATGAGTGGCGGCGGCGATGGCGGCCTGGCCGAGGGCGATGCCTCCATCGTTGGGCGGGACCTTCTCGTGGAGATAGACCTCGAAGCCGGCGCGGCGCAGAGCGGGGACCGTGCGGGAGAGCAGTTTTATATTCTGGAAGGTGCCGCCGCTGAGACACACGCGGGGCATTCCGATCTGGCGGCAGGTGTGCACAATGGCATCGGCTACGGTGTTGTGAAAGCGCGCGGCAATTACGGGACGCGGCTCCTGGGAGCGGGAGATACTCTCGATGGCGGGGCGGAAGTCCAACTCCTCTCCGGTCAGAAGGAACTCGTAGCGCGTGTCTACCGACGGGTCGGCGATGGCCTCCAGTTCGATGGCCGCCTGGCCTTCGAAGTTGACCTCGTGCCGCAGCCCGATGAGCGCCGCCACGGCGTCGAACAGCCGCCCGCAGGAGGAAGTCTGCACGGTGTTGAGGCCGATCTCGATCATGCGCCGCACGCACGCGCTGCTTCGGTGCTCGCGGAACGCCTTCCGGATCGAGCGGTCCATCAGTAGGCCAGTGCGGACGCGCCAGGGCTGGCGGACGGCGGCATCGCCGCCGGCCAGCGGCACGTAGCGGAGGTGCGCGCGGCGCTCGAAGCCGGCGTAACCGGCCACCAGAAATTCGCCGCCCCAGATGGCGCCGTCGGTGCCGTAGCCGGTGCCGTCGAAGGCCACGCCGATCACTTCGCCCTCGAGGCCGTTCTCCGGCCATGCAACTGGCGATGTGCGCGTGATGGTGCTGCACGCCGATCTTCGGCAGATCCGGAATTTCCAGCGCGAACCGCGTGCTGAGGTAGCCGGGGTGCAGATCGTGCGCCACGGCGCGCGGCTCCACGCGGAACAGCTTCTTCAGGTTGGCGAGGGTCTCCTCGAAGAAGACCAGCGTCTCGTAGTTCTCCAGGTCGCCGATGTGCTGGCTGAGGATGGCGTGGCGGCCCTTGGTGAGGCAGAAGGCGTTCTTCAGTTCGCCGCCGCAGGCCAGCAGTTCGGGCACGGCGCGGCCCAGGTCGATGCGTCTGCGGCGCGATAGCCGCGCGAGCGGCGCAGCACGCGCTGCGCGGCCTTCGAAACGTGCGCACCACCGAATCGTCGGCGCGCATGTAGATGTCGCGATTGTGGAGCAGGAACCAGTCGGCCACGCCGCCCAGGCGCGTCGACGCGCTTCTGCGTTGTGCGACCACGATGGGCTCTTCGCTGAGGTTGCCGCTGGTCATCACCAGGGCGTCGTAGGGCGCGTCCGCGAACAGCAGATGGTGCAGCGGCGTATAGGGCAGCATCACGCCGAGGGTGCGGATTGCCGGGCGCGACGGCGGCGGGCAGTCCGGTCGGCGCGGCGCGGCAGGATCACGATGGGCCGGCGCGGGCCGAGTGAGCGCCGCGCGGTCGGCTTCGGTGACCTCGCAGAGCGCTTCCGACCGCCGCCAGGTCGCGCGCCATCAGGGCGAAGGGCTTGTCGCTGCGGCGCTTGCGCTCGCGCAGGCGCGCGCACGGCGGCGTCGTTGCGGGCGTCGCAGGCCAGGTGGAATCCGCCGAGTCCTTTGATCGCCAGGATCTCGCCGGCCGCCAGCCGGCGCTGCGCTTCCTCGATGGGCGCGGAGAGCGACGGGCCGCAGACCGGGCAGGCGTTGGGCTGGGCATGGAAGCGGCGGTCGGCGGGATCGTCGTATTCCGCCTGGCAGGCGGCGCACATGCGGAACGCCGCCATGGTGGTGTTGGGCCGGTCGTAGGGAATGTCGTGGATGATGGTGTAGCGCGGGCCGCAGTTGGTGCAGTTGGTGAAGGGATAGCCGAAGCGGCGATTGGCGGGATCGGTGAAGTCGCGGAGGCAATCGGCGCAGGTGGCCACGTCCGGCGAGATCAGCGCGAACTCGCCGGTGACGGCCTCGCTGTCGCGGATCCCGAAGCCGATCTCGCCGGTGGCGGGCAGTTCGGTGGTCTCGGTTTCCTGGATCCATGCCAGCGGCGGCGCCTCGGCGGAGAGCGCATGACGGAACAAAGCCAATTCCGCCGGATCGCCCTCGACCTCGGCGATCAGACCCGCCGAAGAATTCAAAACGAACCCGTTCAGCCCGTGCCGGCGGGCCAGGTTATGGACGAACGGACGAAACCCTACACCCTGGACGATGCCGCGCAGACGGATGCGGAGACGGACTGGATTCACCAATATCCATTGTCAAACACGGACTTGCGGCAGGCGCGGCAGAATTCGGCCGATTTTACGTCCAGGCGCTCCACGGCGTGACTGCTGGTCATGACGCAGCGCCAGTCGGAGCAGTGGCGCAGACCGAAGGTATGGCCAAGTTCATGGATGGCTTCCTTCACGAGCCGCTCGCGCAGGAGATCGTCGCGCCGGGGCATGCCATAGAGTTCTTCCTGCAGGCGGGCCGTGGACACGACGGCGCAGTTGCCGTCCAACTGGGCTTCGCCGAACACGAAAGTGAGCACGGGAACGTACAGGTCGCAGGTGGTCACGCCCAGGATGCGGGCGTCGGGATCGGACGCGCGCTCGAGGCGCTGGAGGATGGCGGTGGAGTGAAACTGGCCCCGGCCGGCATCCTGGGAGAACGCGATATCGAACGGCTCCGGCCGAATCCGGCAAGGCGTATGGAACAGCCGGGCCAGTTGAGACGCCAGGTTCTCCAGCGTGTCCAGGCCCGGGGCTGCGTGCCCCGGGTCACCGTTCGATAGCGGGATCACGTGGATCGGTTTCACCGCAGCCCGTAACGCCGCAGCTTGTTGTACAGCGTAGTGCGGTCGATATCCAGGATGCGCGCGGCGCGCGACAGATTGTGCTGGGTTTCGCGCAGGATCCGTTCGATGTGCACGCGCTCCACATCGTCCAGGGTCTTGCCGCCCTTGGGTTCATCGGCTTGGAACTGGAACGAAAAGTCCGCCGGGCGGATTTCCTGTCCGCGCCCCACTACCAGGGCGCGCTCCACGGCATTTTCCAACTCGCGGACGTTGCCCGGCCAATCGTGGCGCAGGAGCAATTCCAGAGCCTCGGACGAGACCTGCGGCACGGGCCGGCTGGTCGCCATACAGAACTTGTTGAGGAAGTGGTTGACCAGCAGGGGAATATCTTCGCGGCGGTCGCGCAGCGGTGGAATCTCAATGCAGAAGACGTGCAGCCGGTAATACAAATCCGGCCGGAAAGCGCCTTCTTTCACCAGGGTCTCGAGGTTCTTATTGGTGGCGGCGATGGCGCGGAAATCCACCTTGATCTGCTGATTTCCGCCGACGCGCACGATTTCCTTTTCCTGCAAAACGCGCAGCAGGTCGGTCTGGGTACGGAGACTGATGTCGCTGATCTCGTCGAGGAAGACGGTGCCGCCGTCGGCCACTTCAAACTTGCCCTTTTTACGAAACTGGGCGCCGGTGAAGGAGCCTTTTTCGTGGCCGAACAGTTCGCTCTCGAGGAGCGTCTCAGTGAGCGCGCCGCAGTGAATGGTGACCATGGGCATAAAGCGGCGCGGCCCGGCGGCGTGGATCGAGCGGGCCACGACTTCCTTGCCGGTGCCGCTTTCGCCGGTGATCAGGACAGTGGCCTCGGTGGGCGCCACCATTTCGATCAGCTCCACCACTTTCCGCATGGCGGGGCTTTTGCCGATCAGTTCGGTGCCGGGCACGGCCTCCTGCAGATTCTCGCGCAGCCGGGTGACTTCGCGGCGGGCGCGTTTATGCTCCAGGGCATTGGAAACCAGGTGCGAGAGCTCGTCGGGATCCACGGGTTTGGTGATGTAGTCGTAGGCCCCGCGTTTGAGGGCCTGAACGGCGGTATCGACAGCCGCGTATCCGGTCATGATGACGACGGTCAGGTCGGGGTCCGCCTCGCGGAGGCGGGATTGCAGTTCCATGCCGTCCATCCCGGGCATCTTGATGTCGAGAAGCGCGATATCGAACTCGGTCTGGGCGATCACCTCCAGCGCCTCGCGGCCGCTGCCGACGGGCCGCGCCGTGTAGCCTTCGCTGGTAAACCATTTACTCAGCGAATCGCGAACCACCAGTTCGTCATCGACGATAAGGATTCGTCCTTTTGTTTTGTTTGATGTCAAAGGTTCTTCCACCACGCTACTTCCCATTGGCTCCTCCTTTTTGGGACACGCCGCAAAGAGCCGGCTGGCCCGCGGCCTGTCCTACAGCCGGCAATGCCACTCGAAATTCCGTTCCTTCCCCGGGCGTGGAGCGGACTGAGATTTCTCCCGCGTGCTGCTCCACGATGCTATGCGCCACAGCCAGGCCCAGTCCGGTGCGGTTCTGGTCCTCTTTAGTGGTGAAGAACGGATCAAAGATTCGCGGCAGAACATCAGCCGGGATGCCGCTTCCCGAATCTTTTACGGTCACAACGCCTTGTTCGCCGGCCTCGTCCAGCCCGGTCGATACAATCAAGCGGCCCCCTTTGGGCATGGCCTCCGAAGCGTTGACCATAAGCACCAGGATGACCTGCTGAATCTGGTTGGCATCGCAGTCCACCTGGGGCAGCTCATCCGCCAGGGCTTCGGTCAGCTCGATATTCTGCATCTCGAGCTTATGTTTGACCAGCAGGACGGCGCGATGCGCGATTACGTTCAAATCGTTGGGCTCGCGGCGGCTGGGAGCCTGGCGCGAGAAGGTAAGCAGGTTCTTGACCAGTTCGCCGCAGCGTTTGCTCTCGCGTTCGATGGTTTGGAGTTGTTCCGCCAGAGAATCGCGGTTGGGCAGGTCATGCTTGAGCAATTCGCGAAGCACCAGCCGCGCGTAGGTGAGGATGGCGAACAGGGGATTGTTGATCTCGTGCGCGACGGTGGCGGCCAGTTTGCCGATGGAGGCCATCTTTTCGGAGCTGAGGAGGCTCTTGTGGACGCGCTCGAGTTCTGCCGTCTTCCGGCGTACCTGCTCTTCGATTTTGGCCTGCACACCGGCCACTTCGGCGGTCATTGAATTGAAAGACCGGGCCAGGTCGCCGAGTTCGTCATCGGAACGCACCGGCAGGCGGTACTCCAGGTCGCCGCCGGCGACGCGGCGGGTGCCATCGATCAGTTCCTTCACCGGGCGGTAGACCACGACCCACATAAACAGCACGGCCGATACGCTGCCAAATACGATGCCTGCCAGCAGGAACCACTTGAGCGTGGCCTGGTTGCGCGCAATCTGTTCGTCCACCGGGGCCAGAGTCAGATCCGCATCGATGACGCCGAGAACGCGCTGGTCGGCATCGCGCACGTGGCATCCGCTGCCGGAGCATTCCGGCGCGTTATCGATGGGCCGCATCACGCCGAGCAGGTGCTCTCCCTGTTTATCGTGGAAGTCGCGCGCGCGATCGCGGCGATTCAACTTTTGCAGCGGCGCCGATTGTGCATGGCAGGCGTAGCACTGCTCGGCCGTCTTATCGACGACGGTGTTGACTTCGCGAGCGTCGGTGGAGATGGTGATGCGCCCTTCCTTGTTGAAGATGCGGATGCGCCGGATGCCCGGCTCGGCGCCCAGCTCGCGCACCACGTTGTAGAGCGCGGCGCGATCGTTGTGCAGCATCTCGTAGTGCGTGCTGCGCAGGATCACATCGGTGATGCGGTCCGCCGACTGCAACACAAACTCCCGCGACTGGGCGCGCTCCACCCGCAGGTTGAGGAAGCCGAACAACGTGAAGAAAGCCGCCGTGCCCGCAATCACGCAGATGGCGAGCTTGGCGGCCAGTCCCACGCGGAATTTCTTATACAGCGTCATTCGATCGCGACTAAGTCCGCCTCCTTTTTCGCCGTCTCACGAGCCGGTTGCGCATGCGCTTCCGGTTCGAAGATGGGGAAGTATTTGGCGATCATGTGGAAAATGGCGAAGCCCGCGGCCACGATGGAAAGGGTGACGGCGACCTCGCTCCACCGGGGAACGTAGTGGACGCCGGAGCCCGCTTCCAGACCGGTGATACCGACGTTCAAGCGGTTGGCAATGAAACCGAACACCACCATCACCGCGCAGGCGTACAGCTTGCCGGGCTGCATGCGGATGCGGTGCTGGTAGAGCAGCACGGTGGGCACCAGGACCAGCGCGATCTCGAGGAAGAACAGCCAGGTTTCGATGCGGTTTCGCGCCAGCAGGGGGAACACGTGGCGGTGGCTCATATCGAGGAAACGAATCCAGAGATAGACCGACATCACCACGGCCAGCACCCGCGCCATACTCGCCAGCAGCGGGAGTTCCAGCGCGCGGCCGAAGGCACGGCTGCTGTGCCAGGATTCGAAGATGGTCATCGCCAGGCCCACGCCAATCGCCGATACATAAAAGAGCAAGGGAAGAATAGGGGTATACCAAAGCGGATACAACTTCTCCGGCACAATCAAAAACAAAGTGCCCAGCGAACTCTGGTGAAGCGTGGAAAGCAGCACGCCGAGGATCATGAGCGGCACGGAAATGCGATGGATCCAGGCCAGCGGACGGTGCAGGCCGAACTTCTCGAAAACTACCGGCAGGAATTCCAGGAACAGGACGGTGCTGTACAGGGTAACGCACCAGGCCACTTCAAACATCACTGAATGGGGATTCCACATCACCAGCGGGATGCCAGAGCCGGTCAGGGCGGCCAAGGTCGTAGAGCAGGCCGACCACCACCAGGGTGTAGCCCAGGAAGGCGGTGAGCACGGCCGGCCGCAGGACCGGCTTGTACTGCTCCACGTTAAAGATGTGGACCATGGCGACCAGCGTGAATCCGCCGGCCGCAAGACCTACGCCGCACATTACATCGAAGCCGATCCAGAGGCCCCAGGGGAATTTATCGCTGAGATTGGTGGATCCACCCAGCCCGTTCATCACGCGGAGGAATGTGGCGTACGCGCCACTGAGCATAATGGCCGCGAAAATCACGCGCCAGACCGTAATCTTGGGAAACTTCCGCGGCATTACCGCCGGCCCTCCTTCTTTGCCACTTCGGTGCGCCGGTTGGTGATCCACCAGATGCCGCCCAGCAGCACCGTACCGGTGGAAACGACGTCGGGCACCAGTTCCAACACGCGCCAGGTGGTTTCCGGCAGCGGCTCATCCGGCACATTCGTGCGCAGTCCAATCTGCCCGAACGGAACTGCCGAGAGATACAAAACGCTGGTGCCGCCCACTTCCTTCAGGCCATACACTTTGGGAAAGTACTGGCCGGGTTTTTCGGCGATACGCTGTTGGGCCTCGGCTATTAACTCGTCGCGGTTCCCGTTCTTGGTGGCGCCCACCGGGCACGCTTCGGCGCAGGCAGTCAGTTTGCCCGCGCTTTGCCGCTCGAAACACATGTCGCACTTACGCATTTTGGGTAAGCGCTTGTTCCATTCGTACGATGGCACCTGGAAGGGGCACGCCTGCATGCAATAGCGACAACCCATGCAGCGGGATGCATCGTAGACCACCGGACCGAGCGCGGTCTTTTGCAGCGCTCCCACAGGGCAAACCGAAGCGCAGGCCGGCTGAAGGCAATTCATGCAGAGGCGGCGGCTGAATTTATCCCCGTGCGTCTCGATGGCGGTCAGCTTGTGAGCGGAGATGTGTTCCTCGGCGGCAACCTTGTCGTTGTACGGTAAGCCCCAACGCTCCGCGCAGGCGCCTTCGCAGGCCTTACAGCCGATGCAGAGCGTGCTGTCGTACAGGATCGCCTTTGGCATATCTGGACCTTCAACTCCTTTTTTACCAGAAATTAAGTCAAATGTGTAGCAAAAACTTACAACCTGTTATGCCGTAAGGAAAAACTCACCAGTCACGGTCTTCCAATCCGACTCGGGAAACGCGGCCAGGAGGTCTTCGGCGGGGCGTCCGCCGTCAGCGGCCACGGCACCGGCCAGAGAGGGTTGCATGTCATAGAGACGCTCGACGCTGGCGCGCATCCAGTCGCGAACCATAAGTTTGGGGACTAGGTTACGGCTGGTGGCTTCTTCATCGGGAACGTGCATGGCTACCAGCCAACCCTTCCCGTAAGGCTCTTGACGCAGGCACGCCGGGTTGGCGAGTACTTCGGCATTGACTTCCAGGACTTCGCCTTCGGTGGGGGACACCATATCGGTTTTCACGCCGTGGCGATAGAACGAGAGAATCTTCTGTCCCTGCCGGATCCACTGGCCGGGCTTGGGAAGTTCCACCTTTTCCACTTTGCCTGCCAGGGCCACGGCGAACTCATCAGCGCCGACGCGGACGACGTTTTTGCGCTCCCGGACGAGCCAGCTATGGCCGGCATGATAGGAGAGGTTATCGGGCACATGAAAACCGTTGACGTACTCAGATCCGGGCCCCTCGGGCACAGCCGCGTGGGATACCGAAGGAACCGTAGCGATCACCTTGCGGCGATTCATTGCGTAATCCAGAACGATGAAAACCAGAAATGTTCCAAGAACCAGTAGGACTGTCATTTTGTTACCTTCCTTTCTTTCCTCGCTTTCTATAAAGGCACGGGAAGGGCCAAAAAGTGGTGATTTTTACCTTTTTATCTGATGTGATTTCAAGCGGTTGGCGGTGTGGCGTTTTGGCCCACGCGAGGCGGTGTCGGGTTTCACTACGGCGAATTGTAAAGATTACTGTTGAATCGCTGTGGAATGAGCGGGTTAGATACGATGTTGGAGATCGCGACGGGGGTGATGGGGAATCCTACGAAAATCGGCTGCCCGGGAGTCGCGGCTCCGGAGGTTGTCCGGGAGCCGCGCAGGTCAACAAGCCTCTCCGGGCAGTTCAGTTCGCCACGTCGGCGAGATCGGCCTTCAATTGCGTCATGTCGAAACCGGGGGCGAAGCCCGGCTTGGCGGCTTCGGGAGGCAGAATCGCGTAGGCCTCATCGACGCACTCATCCCACCAGGCCCAGGTAGCCTCCTGGGTATTCCCCCAAGTGAGCACGGTAACGCCGTTTTGATCGTAGGCCACGGCAAAGACGGCATGGCCGTCCTGGGTGAGCGGGCCGGGAGTCCAAGGCTGGTGCGCGTCAAACTCCTGAATGCAGTTCTGTTGGACCTGAAAACCCAGGTACACGCCGCCGAAGAGTTTGATGGCCTGCTGGACGTTAGTGTGATTCTTGGGGTCGACACTGACGTAGGCCAGGATCTTATCGCCGTCAATGGGCGTGTTGCGCCAGTAGTTGAGCACGTCCAGTTCGGGCAGCCCCGAGTCCACGCCGCCGGACAGGTGGTAGTAGAGTTTCTTGATAGCCGCTTTGGACATGATCGTCTTCGAGCCAACCAACCCCTGATAGGTGGTGATGGCGTGGGCGGCGGCGGCGATGGTGCAGTCTCCCATGGTGTCGTTCCCGTCCATGGGGAACAGCTTCGTGGGATCGTGGGTCTTCAGGTTTGCAAAGACACCGGTTAAGACGTTCCAGCAGGCGGGCGGCGGCGCCAGGCTGGATGTCAGATAGCTTTTCAGGCGCAGAGTCCGGTAGTCGACCTTGGGAGGATGTTTCCCAAATCGATAGGCAGGCATTGGCGATGCTCCTTTCGGGCTGAAATTCGGTCAGGAAGTAGTGGGGAAGGGGCCGGATTCGTTACAGAGGGATCTCCCGGACAAGACTGTCTCCGGCGGGACCTGGTCTGGTTCCTGAAGGAGCCGCTTGGCATAAATTAATGCTCCGCGGGTTTAAGATTCTGCGTGTGCTCGTGATTATTGTGGCTCTCTTTGGCTGCTCGTGGCCTGGCTGGCGGAACAAGCGCCAGGCGAGCACGGGCCGTTCAGTTCCTGCCTGCGGGGGTCTCATGCTGCCACGGTGGCCAATGATTCTGAATTCGGGACACTCTGTCGGGCGCATGAACAGCGATTTCATGCATGAACTGTCGCGCCTGATTCTTGCTCATGCTGCGGCGCGGATGACGTCGTCGCACGCTGTGTCGATGAGCGGGCGCGTGTAGAATCCATGCGCGCTGAGTGGGCGCTTGGTCTGGCACTGCGGACACTGGCTGGGGCGGTGAGCATCAGGGGTAGATAAGATAGTCACCCGCTGTATTGTTGGACCGAGCCGGCCAATGGGTGTAGGTCTGCATAGGATCCGGGAGCTGCGAACTCCCAAAGTTCATTCCGCGGCGGGGGCAGATCTTCCACTCGCTGCCGGATTCTCGAAGGGCATTTGATGCCGGACCCTGTGCACATGTGCATCGCGATTCCACCGAAGCATCCAGTGGCTTCGCTGATCGGATTTCCGAAAGGGAAGAGGGCGACCGCCATGGCTCATCTGTGCGGCAAGGATCGCAACTTTACGGGCAAGCACTTCTGGGCCCGCGGTTACGCGGTGTCCACGGTAGGGGTTCGAACCAGAAACTAGAGCAGGTTTGGACAATTCTGAAGCGTGAATTAAGCCGCGCGGCACGCGACGCTCAGACCCACGACCCGACCGCCTTTGAGCCGGCCCAACTCATCAAGCCGCCCGCTCCCAGGGGGTGTCTGACTCAGGGTCCGGGTGGTCAGTGACGCCGAAAGTCTGAGAGGCACCGGGTACTTTGCGAGGCCGAGTCTTTGCATTCCGGCGATCAGAGTAGCTCTGGGCAACCCGAGCCTGGCGGCCGCGCCACTCCGGCCACCGACAACCCATGTGGTTTCCCGAAGCGTAACCACAACATGCGCGCGTTCTGCATCGGCCAAAGTGTGGACCGCAGAGGAGCCGGGCCGCATCCGCAGTTCCGGACCCGAGGTCACGATTACCGCGCGCTCAATGTAGTTCCGAAATGTCATGGAAGCACTCGAAAGCCACGAATGGCCGGGTAACCCTGCACGCCTTGCTGTCGCCTTTCAAGCCGCGGTCGAGCTACCGCACCGTGGTGGGGTCCCAGCCATCCGCGCCGGCAAGATACCGCCGGGTTTCGTACTGCGCGGCTTCCGCGGCGCTCAAACGGCGGGTGTGCGGATCGCGCTCCCCAGGGTGGGCGCCGGGACCGCTGGAGTTGTACTCGGCGTAGAAAACCGTGTCCAGGTAATGCGTTTCGCCGGGATGCCACTCGCGCCAGCCGGCCGGCTCGATGAAATCGCCCATCTCCGTATTCAGGAAAATCACCGTGGCATACGGCCGCCAGGGGCGCCCCAGCCACACATGCTGCACTCCCGGGCCGGCCGTCAGGCGGCAGTGGTTGAACACGTAGCCGTTGTCCTGTTGGGCATCGCTCTTGCCCTGCGCCGTGATGTATCCGCCGCTCTTGCGATTGCTGCGGATCTCGCAGTTTTCGAAAACGGCGCGCGCATCGCCGAAGATGAAGTCCACGTTGCCTTCAATGTACGAATCCACAAAATACTGGCGCTTCTTAGCGGCGTAGACGGTGTCCTGGTTGCCCAGAAAGCGCATATTGCGGAACACCGCGCGGTCGCCGGTAACCGCCACCGCCAGCGCCTGCGATCCCTGCGGCAGTTGCGGATGCGTGCGGTTGAAATCGTTGGCGAAGGTCAGGTTCTCGGCCAGGAAGTTGTCGCCGTTCACAAACACCGTGGCGGACCGGAAGGTGCCGCCGGACGTGCCGGCGCTGTTATCGAAAACGATCACGGTCTTCGACGGATCGGAATACGGACTGCGCAGATGGATGTTCGGCTTGTCGATTTTGAGCACCTCGCGATACACCCCGGGCGCGATCGAAATGACCGCGCCTTCCGGCCGGCGCGACGTCAATGGCCCGCTGGATGGAGTAGAACTCGCCCGTCCCGGAGGCCGCCACGTACAAAGTCTTGTCCTCCGCGGGCGCGGTCACGGCCGCGGCGGGCGCGCTGGGAACGGACGGGAAGGCGCGGGAACTTGCAAGTGGCCGGTGCGTCGCGCACCGCGCCGGAGAGTTCGGCGTTCTCGATGCGTACCTGCGCGGCACGCAGGCCCTGCACCGTGACATCGTCGAGCGTCGCCCCCAGTTTGTGCGCCTCATCCAGCCCCAGGAACGTAATCCAGCCGGGCGTGACACTGTGCACGTTCTTCAGCAGGATGTTGCGATAGACCGGCAGTTTCTCACCGGGGAACGTGGTGTACATGGACGTCAGCAGCATCGGATTCGGCACGTCGCGCATGCAGACATTCTCGTAAGAGACGTCCTCCACCAGGCCGCCGCGGCTGCGGTCGCTCTTGATCCGGATGCCGTAATCGGTGCCGTCCAGCGTCAGGTCGCTGACGCGGATCGCACTCACCCCGCCGCTGGTGCCGCTGCCGATGGACATGCCGTGCCCGGAATAGAAATGGTTGTGCGCAATCGTCATGTGCGTGGATGGGCCGCTGGCGCCCGTTTTGATGGCCACATCATCGTCGCCCGTCGTGATCTCGCAGTAGGCGATCGTGACATTGGTGGAGGAGGACGGGTCGATGCCATCGGTGTTGCGCGCCGTCTTGGGCGTCTGGATCTTCACGCCCCACGCCGTGAAGCCGTTGGTCCGGTCCACACCCACGTGAAAATTGGGCGAATTGCGCAGCGTGATGCGATACATCGTGAAGTTGTCGGACTGCCGGATGGCGATCAACCGCGGCACACTCTGCGACTGGTCCAGGACCTTCGCCCTCTTGGCCAGGTCCCACCAGGTCACGTTCTGGCCCAGCAGTTGGGCGCCGCCGCGGCCGTCGATAGCGCCATCGCCCATGATCCCTCCGCCGGTGGCATGGTCCGCCGTGAGGAATGTTTTGCAGCCGTGTCCGCGCTGGTTCACTACCCCGCAACTGCCGGGCGTCAGGTCGTAATCGCGGGGATTGCGGGAGGCGAAAAGAGCCGCGCCGCCATCCACCAACAAGGTCACCCCCGCTTTCAAGGTGAGCGGACCGGCCAGGAAAATGTTCCTGCCGCCGGCGGACTTCAGCTCCACAGCCTGCCCGTCCCGGCACTGGTCGATGGCGCTTTGAATGCGTGCCGTATCGGGCTTGCGCTCGTCCGCCGCGGCGAGCGCGCCGTTCGGCGCCGACAGCCGCGCGGTCAAGACCGTGCAACTCGGCGGGATGCGCGGTTCGGTCACATGGCGCGTATCTTGCGCGCAGAGAGACAGGCCGGCCAGGGCCAGTGCCGGCGCGAGTTTCAGGAGCATCTGGGGGTTAGAGTATGGTGCTGCGGTGGTAAAGGTCAAGCACGTCTTTCGTGCCTTGAGGTCCGCACCACGCGCGCGAACCGCTCCGCTGTAAGCTGAAGAGCGAGCGCCCCTCCACTCATGCTCTGGAAACTCAACTCGCCCCAGGTCCTCGGACTCGCCTGTCTGGGAGTCTGGCTGGGCGGCCGCCTCAAACGCGCGATGCCGCTGCTGGACCGTCTGAACGTTCCTGTGCCTATTGCCGGCGGCATGGTCTTTGCGCTGGCCGCGCTCGCCCTGCACGACCGCGTCCTCAATCTCGATGCCGATACCACCCTGCGCGACCTGTTAATGGTGGCCTTCATGACCACCATCGGGCTCAGCGCGCGGCTCCAGTTGCTGCGCCGCGGCGGTGGCGCGGTCGTCAAACTGCTGGCCGTCTCTACCTTCGCCGCGCTCCTCCAGAATCTGCTCGGCATGGGCATGGCCGCTGCCATGGGGTTGGACGCCCGCCTCGGAATTCTGGCCGGGTCCGTCGCCCTCGCCGGCGGTCCCGCCACCGCCGTCGCCTTCGGCGGCACCTTTGAAAAACTCGGCGTGCGCGGGGCTACCGCGGTCGCCATGGCATCGGCCACCTTCGGTATCGCCATCGCCGGGCTGATCGGCGGATATATCGGAGGCCGCCTTATCGCCGGCCGCAAACTCAAAGCAGAATCGCCCGCCGCCCGTCAGGCGGAAGCTCGGCCGGACGCTTCAAACCTGCCCGGCATCATCGTGCTCATCGGCATCGCTGTGGGCCTCGGCAATCTGCTCAGCCTCGCCATGGAGCGCCTCGGCCTCATTCTCCCGGCGTACATCGGCGCCATGATCGTGGCCGCCGTCATGCGCAACGTGGGCGACCGGTTCGGATGGCTCCGCCTCGCCCAGAGCGACATCGACCTGGTGGGACGCGTGGCCCTCTACCTGTTCATCGTCATGGCGCTTGCTCACTCTGCGCCTCTGGGAACTGGCGCACCTCGCTCTGCCTTTGGTAGCCATCCTGGCCGCGCAGGTAGCCCTGTGCTGGGCCCTGTGCCTGACCATCGTGTACTGGAGCATGGGGCGCAATTACGAATCCGCGGTCACCTCGGCGGGCTTTTGCGGCTTCATGCTCGGCATCACGGCCAATGCCGTGGCCTGCATGGAGGAGCTCGTGGAAAAGTTCGGCCCCGCGCCTCAATCGTTTCTGGTGGTGCCGGTGGTCGGCGCCTTCCTGATCGACTTCACCAACTCGATCCTCATCACCGCCCTCGCGAATCTCACTCGATGATTTTCATTCTCCGAAGATATTCGTCGATTTCCGGCCGCACCAGCACGCCGCGCTCGATTTCCGACAGCCGCTTGCGTTCCCGCTCCACCTGCGCTCCGGCCAGCGCGGCCACTTCCGCCGCATCGTCCAGCGGCACCACGGTCACACCGTCGCGATCGGCCACGATGATATCGCCGGGCCGCACCGCTACTCCGCCGCAGGCAATGATGGCGCCCACTTCCCCCGCGCCATCTTTGTTACAGCCGTTCGGGCACAGGCCCCGCGCATAAACCGGCAGCCGTAGCGCCTCCAGGGCATCGGCGTCGCGCACCGTGCCGTCCAGAATCACGCCCCGCACCCCCAGTTTCACCGCGCTCGTCGCAAGCAGTTCGCCGAATCCGGAATTGCCCGTGTTCCCCTGCGTGTTCATCACCACGATATCGCCCGGCTGCGCCAGCGAGAGGGCCTTATGCAGCATCAGGTTGTCGCCCGAATGGCACCACACCGTCACCGCCGGTCCGATGATGCGCGGTGAAGGCCACACCGGCCTGATCCCGCTATCCATGGCGCCGAGCCGCGACATGCAGTCCGCAATCTGTGCCGGTGAGGCCTCGCCGAACGCGGCCAGCAGCACGGCGTCGGGACGCGTCCACCGCTCTCTCACGCGAAATCCGGGCTTCCCGCTCATTGGCCGTCTCCTCGAAGCCACTGCAGAGTCTGCTTCAGGTAGTGCAGGTCGGTCACGATATCGCCTTCCGTGATGGCTCCCATCGTGCCGATCCGAATCACCTTCCCTGCCAGTTTGTTGCGCGACCCGGCGATTACCGTTCCGTGCCGCTGGTACATGCCGCGCACAATGTCCTTGCCGTCCATCCCTTCCGGTACACACAGGCACACCACGGTCGAAGAAAGGGCAGTGGTGCGCGCGAAAGGCGCCAGGCCCAGTGCGGCGCATCCATCCTGCAGCATGGTGGAAAGCCGCCGGTGGCGCGCCAGCACCTGCGCGAGTCCCTCTTCGTGAATCATTCCCAGCGCTTCGTGCAGCCCGGCGATCAGCGACACCGGCGTTGTAAAAGGCGTCTCCATCTTAACGGCGGAGGCGAGCGCCTTGCGAAAATCCCAGTAATACCGCGGCAAACCGCCGGCCCGCTGTACCACTCTCCACGCCTTCTCGCTCATCGATACCACTCCCAGCCCCGGCGGACACATCAGGCACTTCTGCGACGCCGAGACCAGAACGTCTATGCCCCATTCGTCCTGCCGCATCTCCATGCCGCCGAGCCCGCTCACCGAGTCCACCACCAGAAGCGCCGGCGTTTCGCGCACCGCCGCGCCGATCCCCGCCAGGTCGGCCGCCACCCCCGTGGAACTCTCGTTATGCACCACCACTACCGCGCGATACGCCGCCGCCGAAACGCGCCGCTGCACCTCGCCGGGGTCGACACCGCAGCCCCAGGGAATCTCCATACGGTCCACCGTCGCGCCCAAAGCGCCGGCGATCTCCGCGAAGCGCTCGCCGAATGCGCCGTGCGTCGCCACCAGCACGCGCTCGCCCGGAGCCAGGATGTTGACCAGGCTCGCCTCCATCATCCCGGTCCCGGAACTGGCGAAGAAGAATACGCGGTTGCGCGTGCCCATCAGCGGCTGCAGCATTTCCTCGGTGCGGCGCAGAATCGCCGTGAATTCAGGCCCACGGTGACTTAGAATCGGGCGGGCCATGGCCTCGCGCACGCGCTCGGGGACGGCAGTGGGTCCGGGGAGGCGCAGTCGGTAATCGATCACAAAAATCACCTTAACATAGAAGGAAGAAAGGTTATAAAACGTACATACGCCACTGGGGACGGGCGCGATTGTGTGCAACTCGGCCACCAGCGAAATGATCTCGTATAGCGTGACGGGGGAGATCGTCCGGACTCCGGATTCCGGTCCAATGTGCGGAGCAAGCGTGACCGCCCTCGAGGCCACGCATTGAAGCGGTTCCACACCCTCAGGCGCGAGCAGTGGATCGCGCGCCCGGTGGAGGAGGTATTCGCGTTCTTCTCTGACGCGCGGAACCTCGCGGAACTCACGCCGCCCTGGCTGCGCTTACGCATTCTGACTCCAGGGGTTCCCCTGGCCGAAGGTACGAAGATTCGCTACCGCATAGGACTCCACGGCCTGCCCGTGGGCTGGATAACGGAGATCCGCCGGTGGGATCCGCCCCACCGCTTCATCGACGTGCAGTTGCGCGGGCCGTACCGGTTATGGCATCACACCCACCGCTTCGAAGCCTCTGGGGGCGGAACGCGCATGACCGATATCGTGCGCTACCGGCTGCCCTTCGGACCGTTCGGAAGGCTGGTGCGCGCGCTCGTGGTGCGCCGCGACCTGACACGGATTTTCGACTACCGGTCGCAGCGCGTCAACCAACTGTTCGCCGCAAGATAATGACGCAAGATAATGGTTGTTTCGCGTTTACCCAGCCGCTATAATCGTGCGCTTGAACACTCGCTCACGCGCCGCTCTGGGGATGGGCGCCGCCGTCGTGCTCACTGTCCTTTGGGCCCGGCATGTTCCTTCGGCGCCCACGGGCGTCCGGCTGGAACCACTGCGCCTGGTTGCCGACGGCTACGATACGGCGACCCTCACGTTCCGCTCCGCACAGCGTCCCCGCATCGCTATTGACCCGCCGTACGCCGCCTCTATCGAGGACGCCGGCGATTCCAGCGCGCACATTCGCGCCGGCGTTCTGCCGGGGCCCGTTCACGTGCGCGTGGCGTTTCCCGGCTCTCCCGCCGTCACCTTCGAATTCTCCGCCACGCTTCTGGCCGCCGACAGCTTCGAAGACGGCACACCGGATTTTCTCCGCCTGGATGAGGGTCGCGATCGCCTGGCCTTTCGCCGCTGGTTTACCTTCCTCGCCGAGACCCAGTATTTCCAGGCGCCCGCCGCCCGGCCCGCCGATATCAACGATTGCGCCGCACTCATCCGCTACGCCTACCGCGAGACGCTGCGCGTGCATGAGACCGGGTGGGCCGAAGCTGCCCGGGTGCCTCTGGTGCCATCCTTCGATGCGCCGCGCAAGTATCATTATCCCTACACGCCGCTGGGCGCGGCCCTGTTCCGCGTGCGCCCCGGCCCGTTCGACGCGGGCGATTTTTCCAGCGGAGCGTTCGCGCAGTTCGCCGACGCGCAGACGCTTCGCCGCTACAACACGCACCTGGTGACCCGCGAGCTTTCCCTGGCGGAACCCGGCGATCTGCTGTTCTACCATCACGAGGATACGTTCCACAGCATGATCTACCTGGGCGCCAGCCAGTTGCGGCCCGACGGCAACCGCTATGTGGTGTACCACACCGGTCCCGATGGCGGCGACCCGGGCGAGATCAAGCGGCTGGCGCTAAGCGATCTGCTGCGCTTTCCGCAGCCGGACTGGCGGCCGCTGGCCGTCAACCCCAATTTTCTGGGTGTGTATCGCTGGAACATTTTGAGAGAGGCGCCATGAGAAAGTACCTGCGGTTGTCGCTGCTGCTGGCCGTTGTCGCCGGCGGGCTCAGCCAGTCCGAAAACCAACCTTATTTTGCGCTTTCCTCCAACCAGACTTTCTGGAACGCGCTCCCGGCCATCGGTCTCTATGAGCGCCTGGGCCGTGGACTCGCTGGAGTTCCGCGTCTACCGCGTGGCCGACCCGGTCAGATTCTTTCAGCAGATCGAGAACCCGCACGAATTCGGCGCGCACACGCCGGCGCCCCCGCATGAGCGCACACTGCTGGAACGCATCCACGGATGGAAGCGGAGCCTGCGCGCTTCCATTCAGCGCGGGATTCGCGCGCAGTTCACCGAATCGCCCAGCGCCCGTTTCGCGAAACTGCTGCCTGCGAAATCCCCTGCGCCGCGGGGCAGCCGGGAAACGCATTACGCCGAAACGCCCGTCCTGAACGCGCAGCAACTGGTGCTTTCCTTCGTGCAACCTGTGCAAAGCCACAGCCGCTGGGAACGCCAGACCGTTCCCGTGGGTGTCACCGAAAAGGGCGTCTACCTGGTAGAAGCGGTGCGCGGCGAGTTGCGCGCTTACACCCTCCTGATGGTCTCCGATTCCGTCCTGATGACCAAGACTGCCAAGGGCCGCATCGTCAACATGCTGATGGACCGCGCCACCGGCGAGCCCATCGGCGATGCCAAAATCTGGATGCTGGGCCGCGATGCCAACCTCGGCAGCGCCGCCACCGATGCCGATGGCGTGGCCGACTCTGCCCGTTCCCGGCGGGCGCCCGGACGACATCCGCATCCTCGCGCACCACGGCGCGGATTACGCGGTCAATACTCTCTCCAGTTGGGCATTCTCCGCCAACGAGGCGTCGTGGATGGGATACGTTTATACCGACCGGCCGGTGTATCGCCCCGGCCACCTGGTGCACTTCAAGGGCATCCTGCGCTGGCGGACGGCGGAGGGTTACCAGGTGCCCGCGGGCAAGCCGGTATCGGTGACCATCCAGGATCAGGAACAGAAGGCCGTCTACCAGAAAACGCTCACTACCAGCGCCAACGGCAACATTGCGGACGATCTGGCGCTGGCCCCGGCAGCGGCGCTCGGCAATTATTTCATCGAGGTGAAGTCCACCGCCGGCGAAGGCTATATGAGCGGCAGCTTCGAAGTGCAGGAGTACAAGAAGCCCGAATACGAAGTTCGCGTCACTCCTGGCAAGACGCGCGTGCTTCAGGGCGAAAGCGTGCAGGCGGCCATCGACGCGCGCTATTACTTCGGCGAGCCGGTCAGCAGCGCCAAAGTGCATTACTCGGTGTATCGCGACCGCTACTGGTTCCCGCTCTGGTACGATCCCGATGAGGCGGCCGGTGAAGATTTCGCCGCCGGCGATGACGACAGCGGCGACCAGGTGCTGGAAGGCGACGGCGAACTGGACGCCGATGGCAAGCTCAGCATCAACTTCGACACCACCCTCTCGGAACACAAACAGGATTACCTGTATCGCGTGGAAGCGCACGTCACGGACTTGGGCAAGCGCGAGATCATCGGCAAGGGCTGGGTGGTGGCCACTTATGGCAGCTTCGTTTTGAACGCCACGCCGGACCGCTATTTCTATGCGCCCGGTTCGACCGCCGCGATCACCGTGGAAGCCCGCGACTACGACAGCAAGCCCGTCGCGACGGCGTTTCACGTCAGGCTGCTCCGTTACGACTTCTCCGGGCGGCAGACAGGCGAGGTAAAGGCCGAGGCATCGGGCAGTACCGCGGCCAACGGCCAGGGAACCGCCACCGTCAACCTGCCGGCGGAGGGCGGCTCGTATCGCATCGAAGCGACCGCGCGCACGCCGGAAGGCCGCGACGTGCAGTCCGTCGCCTACCTGTGGGTCTCGGGCGGCGCCGCGCTTCGCTTCCGGAATGACCGCAAGGAAATCCAGATCGTTCCGGACAAGAAGAGCTACCGCGCCGGCGATACCGCAAAACTGCTGTTCGTGACCGGCCAGCCCAATACGCCGCTGTAGGTCAGCGTGGAAGGCCGCGATTTGCAGCAGTACAAACTGCTCCGTTCGCGCGATCCACTGCCGAGTTCGCCATTCCGGTAACCGTGGCCGACGAGCCGGGCATCAACGTTTCCGCCATGTTCGTGCGTAACGGCGACCTGTACTCCGGCAACAAATATCATGAAGGTGCCGCCCGCACAGCACCAGTTGAACGTGAAGCTGGCCACCGACAAGCCGCAGTATCAGCCCGGCCAGACGGCCGATTATTCCATCGAGGTCACGGGCGCGGATGGGCAGCCCGTGCCGCGCGCCGAATTCAGCCTGGGCGTGGTGGACGAAGCCATCTACGCCATCCGCCGCGACACGCTGGAAGATCCGCTGGCTTTCTTCTATCGGCCGCGACTGGAACAGCGTGGCCACCGAAAACTCGCTGAGCTTATTTCTTCAGCGGCGAGGCCGGCAAGCGCCGCATGCAACTGGCGCAGTTGCGCGCTCCCGGCAAACTGGCCCAGCTCAAGCCCGAGCGCCTGGTGCAGCCCAAGATCCGCAAAGCCTTCCCCGATACCGCGTTCTGGGCCGCCGATCTGGTCACCGATTCCGCCGGCCACGCGCACGCCAAGGTGGAGTTTCCCGATTCCCTCACCACCTGGCGTGCCACCGCGCGCGGCGTCACGCCGGACACCAAAGTGGGCGGCGCGACGCTGAAGACCATCGTGCGCAAGAACCTGATCCTGCGCTTGGTGGTGCCGCGCTTCTTCGTGCAGGGCGACGAGGTGGTGATCTCCGCGCTGGTCCACAACTACCTGGCCAACGCCAAGACCGCGCGCGTTTCGCTGGAGGCGGGCGGTCTCGACGTGCTGGAAGGCGGCACGAAGGACGTTTCCATTCCCAGCCGCGGCGAGGCCAGCGTGGATTGGCGCGTGCGCGCGCAGCAGGTGCGGTCAGCGCCACCCTCACCGGCAAGGCGCTCACCGATGAAGAATCGGACGCCGTGGAATTGGACCTGCCGGTCAATGTGCCGGGCGTGAAGCTTTCGCAATCGCGCGGCGGGGCGCTGGCGGCGGCGCTCCGAGGCCTCCTTCGATCTCACGTTCCCGCCCAAGTCTGCAGCCCGGTTCGCGCTCGCTCGCCATCGGCGTAGCGCCGTCCATCGCCGGTTCGCTGTTCGGCGCGCTGGAGTACCTGACTTCGTTCCCCTATGGCTGCGTGGAGCAGACCATGTCCAGCTTCCTGCCCAATATCATCGGTCGCGCAGGCGGTGCGCGACCTGGGGCTGAAGCTCAATCTGGATGACGCCGAGTTGCAGGAGAAGATTCGCGCCGGCCTCGACCGCCTGTACGGCTTCCAGCACGAGGATGGCGGATGGGGATGGTGGGAGACCGACGAGAGCCATCCCTTCATGACCGCTTACGTGGTGGCCGGGTTGATGCAGGCCAAGGCCGCCGGCGTGACACGTACAGGAGGAAACCATCGACAAGGGCGTCGCCTGGCTGGAGCAGGACTTCACGCGCGATGCCAAGCTCATGCCGGACCTGCGCGCGTACATGCTCTATGCGCTGAGCGCTCGCGGGCCACGCCGACGCGGGGCGCATCGGCCAGGTTTACGACAAACGGTCCGGCCCTTTCGCCATACGGGCTGGCGATCCTGGGACTCGCGCTGGAGCAGGCCAAAGACGGCGCGTGCCGGCGAGATCGCCGCGCTGCTGGAAGCGGCCGCGCAGCAGGATCCGAAGCAGGCCTGGTGGCCGGCCACGCGCGACCAGATGCTGGACTTCTCCGAAGATGTCACGCCGGAAGCCACCGCCTACGCGGTGAAGTTCCTCTCGCACCAGCGCCGCGATAGCGCCCTGCTGCCCAAGGCGGCGCTCTGGCTGATGAACCACCGCAACGAAGGCTACTGGTGGGCCTCCACCAAGCAGACCGCCATGGTGATCTATGGGCTGACCGATTACCTGAGCGCCACCGGCGAGCTGAATCCCAGCCTGAACGTGACGGTGTTCGTCAATGGCCGGCAGGTGCTCGCGCGGACCATCGACCAGGCTACCAACCTGAATCCTCCGCCCCTCACCCTGGACGATTCCAAGCTGCAGCCCGGCGTCAATCGCATCCGCGTGGTGACCAGCGGCAAGGGGCGTCTCTACTATTCGGCGCGCGCCGAATACTATTCCACCGAGGACAAACTGCAGAAGACAGGCACCGCGTCGCTCAACATCCTTCGCGATTACTTCCGCCTGGTGCCCGGCAAAGATGGCGACAAGATCGTCTACGATACCGCGCCGCTTACCGGTCCGGCGGCTAGCGGCGACATCATTGCCGTGCGCCTCACGGTCACCGGCTCCGAGTGGAAGTACCTGATGCTGGAGGACCCGATTCCGGCCGGCACCGAGTTCATCGAACGCGACAACATCTATCAGTTGCGGAATCGCCCGCCCTGGTGGGAGTATTTCTTCACCCGCCGCGAACTGCATGACGACCGGATGGCCATTTTCCAGACGTGGTTCCCGCCGGCCAGCAGCAATACTTCTACCTGCTGAAGGTGGTCAACCCGGGCCTGTTCCAGGTGAGCCCGGCGCGCGTGCAGCCCATGTATCAGACCGGGGTGATGGCGACCAGCGAAGCTCGCCGGCTGGAGGTGAAGTGATGGGGGGCAGGGGAGGGAAGCTGTTCGCTACCCAGTTCCTCGGTAACTTACTGGTGCTGGGCCTGGGTTACTACTGGCTGGGGATCGGCGAATCGCGCGCGGCCACGCTGGCCTGGAGCGCGCTGGTGGCGCTGCTGATCCTGTGCCTGGCATGCTGCCTGCACGGCGGGCTGCTGGTGTTTTTCCATAGCGGCGGTTCGCCCGCGCGCACCATTCTGCGGCACCTGGCGCCGTTCTTCGCGGCCGTCGTGCTGGTGGGCGCGCTGTACTGGTTGTTGGCGCAGTGGGCCGGTTATAGCGGCACGCCGGCACTGCGCATCGCCTCGTGGTGTACGCTCAAGCTGCGCAAGCCGGTCAAACCGGCCGCGGTCCTGCGGGTATTCAACTTTGTGCTGATGCTGGTTCGCTGGATGGTGATTCCGGTTTATGTGCTGCCGATGTTCTCCGGCGTCGCGGCGCGCGGCTGGCGCGGCTTCGGCGAATTCGCCCGGCTGCGCCGCAACCACTTTTATTGGATTGCCGCGCCATTGCTCCTGGTCTGCGCCCTGGCTGTTCCGTCCCTGCTGATCGGCTGGGTGCCGCTGACGAGTTCGTTCGCTATAGAGATGGTGAGCCTGGCGGTGCGCGGCGCGCTGGCCTATCTCTTGTTCCTCTGTTCCTGGATCTTCCTGGCGTCTCTGACCTCGGCCGGCAAACCGGCGCCGGCCCAGTTCAAGACGGCCGGTTCGCCGTAGCGGGCAACCAGCGCCGCCACATCGCTGGCCGCCTGGTCGTATGCCCGGCGCGCCTCGGCGGAGTCCGCACGCTGGCGCAGTTCGCTCCGCGCGCCCGCGGTATTTCCTTTGCGGCCCGCCAGGTACTCGACCAGGCCTTCGCGGAACCACACCGGCAAACCGGGAGCGGCCCGCGATTCCACAACCACGTGCAGCATCTCGTGGCGAACGGCGGATTCCAGCGCGCCTCGCGAGTCCAGAACGGCGACCGGCTGAAGGTGAACGCGTCGGCCATCGGTGCGCGCGGCCACCCAGCCGGGCTCGCCGGTAGCGTTGCGGAAGCTGTCGAGATCGGGGTACACCCGCAGTTCGATTCCATCCGGCGGTGCCACATGCAGGCGCGCCGCGGCCGCGGAGAGTTCGCGTTCGGCCAGTGCCAGGACCTGCCCGTCGCGAGAGGGCACCGTTGACAGCAGGGTGATACGCTCCCCGCCCAGGCGTTGCCACGAAAGGCCGCGCGCCGTGAGTCCAGGAACGGTGCCGGGGAAGTAGAAGGCCAGGATCTCGCGCCAGGTGCGGCCTGCCACGCCCATCTGGTCCGCGCCCCGCTGGCACAGTCCCACGCCGTGTCCGGAACCCGTGCCTTCGAAGACCGGCCAGTGAATCTGGTAGCGGTCGCTGGGCACCAGGTTCCATCCGAAGGCCCGGCCGAGTGCGAAGCGGAAGGCGCTCGCGCTCACCCGGACGGATCCGCCGCCGCCTTCGAGCACCAGCGTCTGCGCCCGGCCCGACGGGGTACTCCCGGCGACTTCCACACGCGCGATTCCATCCGGTGCGCGCAGTTGCGATTGCCGCAGCGCCGCCATGATCTGTTGTGGATTGGCTTCCCAATGCCACTTGGCCGCGGCGCAGTACGGATCCTCGTGGCTTTTCAGGTACGGCTCGGAAAGGCCCCACACCGCGGCGCCGTCTTCCGTGCGTCCGCCGCACTCGCGCGTGTAACAGGCGAACGCCGGCTTGCCCTGGTACCAGAGCATTTCGCCCGCCGTGGCCGCAGCGGCCTCTTCCATGCGCGCCGTGATGGAGCCGGGCTCGATGTGCTGGCAGTGCGTGGTGGCGCAGAAATCGTAACCCTCCGCCGCGTGACGGCCGCGCAATCGCACGGCGTAAGTGCGCGCCGCCACTGCCATGGCTTTCAGCGCCTCGTCCGAGCGAAACGTTCCCGCCTCGCCGGCCAGCACCGCCGCCACGTAGCGCTCCAGAGTCATGCTCCGGGTCTCGGTTCCTATCCGCACTTTCAGGAGAGTCTGCGCCGCGACTGCTCCGGCCAGCAGCAGCACCAGCGCTACGGCGCGCCTCACCGGCCAACTCCCCGAAGCAACTCCGCCGCCACCGGCGCGGCATCGGCGCCGCCCGACCGGCCTTGCAGCATCACCACCACCACGGTGGAAGCCGTGAAGCCCGCGAACCAGGCGATGGGCGCACCGTCCGGCGTGCGGACGCTGCCGGTCTTCCCCGAGACGGCCAGGCGCGGCACGGCGGCGCGTTGGGCCGTGCCGAACTCCACGGCGCCCCGAAGTCCGTCAAGGATCGCCTGGTCGCCTGTGAGCGCAATCTGCTGGTACGCGCCCGCCAGTTCGAGGGGAGTCGTCTGCACTCGCTCTTCGCCCAGCGCCTGCAACTGGCTGGCTTCGCGCGTGGCGGCCGGCTGCGTCCTGTCGAGGCCGAATCGTGCCAGCCCGCGCGCCAGTTCTCCGGGGTCGAAACGTTCGGCACACGCGCGCGGTGAATGCGTTGCAGGAGTAGGCCAGGGCGGTGCGCACATCCACGGCGGTATTCAACGGCGGGTGCGAACAATCGAACCGCCGGCCGGCGATGGCGAGGTGCCCGGTGCAGGGCAGCTTTTCGGCAGGGTCCAGTTTTTTCGCGCGTAACAGGAGCGAGAACACCAGCGGCTTCAGTGTTGATCCGGGCGGCGCAATCCACCCGGCGTGCCTCGCCGTGATCGTCCGCCGTGTGCGCAGATCCAGCAGCACCACGGCGCGCCCGGCGGCGGGACCCGCGGCCAGCAGAAGCGCAATGGCGTCGCGGCGCAACATGGGGAAATGGTCCAAGACTCATTGTGTCGCAGAATGGCCGCGAGCCGATTCGCGCTCTAATAGTATTTCCCCTATGACTCCTGAAGAATTTCGCAAGGCGGGGCACCAGTTGATCGATTGGATCGCGGACTACCGGACTCGCGTGGCGGAATTGCCGGTGATGGCCCGCACCGCTCCAGGCGAGGTCAGGGCGCAGTTGCCCGCCGGGCCGCCCACGGCGCCGGAACCGTTCGACGCCATCCTCGCCGATCTGGACCGGATCGTCGTCCCGGGCCTCTCGCACTGGCAGCACCCCAGTTTCTTCGGATATTTCCCCTCGAACGGATTGCTCGCGAGCGTCCTCGGCGATTTCGCCAGCACCGGACTGGGCGTGCTCGGCCTTTCCTGGCAATCGAGCCCGGCGCTCACCGAGATCGAAGAAGTAGTCACCGACTGGATGCGGCAGATGACCGGACTCTCCGACGCCTGGAGCGGAGTGATTCAGGACACGGCGTCCACCTGCACGCTGGTGGCCCTGCTATGCGCGCGCGAGAGGGCCACCAACTACAGCCTGAGCCGCGGCGGCATGCAGGCGGAGCCTCAGCCGCTCATCGTCTACACCTCGGCGCACAGTCACAGCTCGGTGGAGAAGGCCGCGCTGCTCGCCGGATTCGGCCGCGCGAATGTGCGCCTGATCGAACATGACGCGCAGTACGGCATGCGCGCCGCCGCGCTGGAAGACGCCATCCAGCGCGATGTGGCCGCGGGCTTGCGGCCTTGCGCCGTAGTGGCCACCACCGGCACCACCACCTCCACGGCGCTCGATCCGGTGGAAGAGGTGGCGCGCGTCGCCGCGCAGTACGGCATCTGGCTGCACGTGGATGCCGCGATGGCCGGCTCGGCCATGATTCTTCCCGAATGCCGCTGGATGTGGCAGGGAATCGAAGCCGCCGATTCGCTGGTGCTCAATCCGCACAAGTGGCTGGGCGTGGCGTTCGATTGCTCCTTATATTACGTCCGCGATCCGGAGCATCTGATTCGCGTGATGTCCACCAATCCCAGCTATCTGCGCTCTTCCGCCGATGCGCAGGTCAAAAATCTGCGCGATTGGGGTCTGCCGCTGGGGCGCCGGTTCCGCGCGCTGAAGCTCTGGTTCATGATCCGCGAGCAGGGCGTGACGGCGCTGCAGGATCGTCTGCGGCGCGACCTGGCCAACGCGCAGTGGTTCGCCGAACAGGTGCGCCGTGCGCCGCGGCTGGCGCGTTCTGGCGCCTGTGCCTCTGCAGACCGTGTGCATTCGCCACCAGCCGGAGGGACTCGAGGGAGAGGCCCTCGACAGCCATACGCTGGCATGGGTGGATCGCGTGAATCGCTCCGGCGGCGCGTATCTGACGCCCGCTATTCTGGACGGCCGCTGGATGGTGCGCGTCTCCATCGGCGCGCTTCCCACCGAGCGCGAGCATGTGGAGGCGCTGTGGCAATTGATTCGCTCGGCGGCGGAATGAATCAGCCCTTGCGCCTCCACGGCAGCCGTGGCGCTATCGCATAATTCAGTTGCACCACAACAATCCAGCCGATGCTGACGTAAGTATTCACCAGGCACAGCAGGGCTCCGGCGGCGTAGAGACTCTGCGCGATCAGGATGCGCCGCTTGATGGCCGTCGAAACATGCGCCGGCATATCCTCTTTCACCAGGCGCGAACCGACCGCGCAGACCCAACTGGCGTAGAGCGAAATTCCCAGCAGCAGAATGTTCGCCCAATAGGCCAGCAGCGCCACGCGGTACGTGGTGAATCCGGCCAGCAGCGTAGTGGAGAATGGCGTCAGCGAGACGGCGAACAGGAACGCGATGTGGATCCAGGAAAGGCTCCGGTCGGAGTGCGCCAGGTGGTTGAGCTGCGCCTGCTGTCCGTTCCAGAAGATCCCCAGGGTCACGAACGTCATGGCGTAAATGGCCACGCGCGGGCCGATGGCGCCCAGCGCCAGCCACAAGTCGCGCTCGCTGTGCACGGCCTCTACCGCCGGGGAGTGCAGATCCAGAACCAGCAGCGTCATGGCGACCGCGAACACACCGTCGCTCAAGGCTGAGAGGCGCTCCACGCTGCGGCCGGCGATCTGGTTGTATAAACTCATAATCAGTTAGTCTACCGGAGGGTCCGCCATGCTCAAGGATTTCGTATACGCCGCGCGAACGCTGCGCGCCAACCCCGCGTTTGCGGCTGCCGCGGTGCTCACGCTGGCTCTGGGGATCGGCGCCAGTACGGCGATTTTTAGCGTGGCGAACGCCGTGCTTCTGCGGCCCCTTCCGTACAAGGACCCCGGCCGGCTGATCTACGCCTGTGCCGACCTGAAGACCCGGAACGTGTCCGACCACCTCTGGAGCGGGCCCGATTACATGGACCTGCGCGATCATGCCAGCGCCACTTTGGAGGACGTTGCAGCCGTGAGTACCGGCCGCTTCAACCTGGCGCACGACGATGGATCTCCCGAGGAGGTCGTAATTGCCAGCGTAACGCCGAATATTTTCAGGCTGCTGGGAACCCGCATCGTCATGGGCCGCGACTTCATCGACAGCGACGGCCAGCCGGATCCGGGCACCGCGGATGGCGCTCCGCCCCCGCCCGATCAGCGCCTGCCCATCTACGCCATCGCCAGCCAGGAGTTCTTCCAGCGCCGGTTCGGCGGCAATCCGGCCGCGCTGGGGCAGCCGATCGCGAAGCATGGCCCGATCCTGGTGGGCGTGGTGGAGCGCGGCACCGAGCTGTTGTTCCGCCCCGATCGCGACATCGAGCGCCGGCCCGATTTATGGCTGGCCGTGCGGCTGACCTACACGGCTCCGCGGGTGGCCATTTATCTTCGGCTGATCGGGAGGCTGCGTCCCGGCGCGACCATCCAGCGGGCGCAGGCACAGGCGGACGCGGTGGCGGCGCAGACGCGCGCCATCGAACCGGCGTATCGCGGCGCGGGCCTGCAATTCCGCCTGGAGCCGATGCAGCCATACCTGGTGGCGCAAGTGCGGCCGGCGATTCTGGCGTTGATGGGCGCGGTGATTTTCCTGCTGCTGATCGCCTGCTCTAATGTGGCCAACCTGTTCCTGGTGCGCGCGTCGCTGCGCGGGCGGGACCTGGCGGTGCGCACGGCAATGGGCGCGAGCTGGTGGCGGCTGGCGCGCCAGATGCTGGCCGAAGCGCTATTGGTGTCGGCGGCCGGTTCGGCGTTGGGGTTCGGACTGGCGTGGGCCGGCGTGCACGAGCTGCTCGCCGTCGCGCCGGCCAATCTGCCGCGCCTGGATGCCACGCGGATCGACCCCACGGTGCTGGTGTTCAGCATGGCCGCGGGACTGGCGGCGGCCGTTCTGTTCGGCCTGGTGCCGGCCCTGCGCGCGGCGCGTCCGGATGTGGCGCAGGTGCTGCGCGCCAGCGGGCGAACCAGCGGGCTGAGCGGCGGCGCCATGCTGCGCAACGCCGTCGTGGTGGCGGAAGTGGCGCTCTGTTTTGTGCTGCTGGTGGGCTCGGGGCTGATGTTCCGGAGCTTTCTGGCGTTGCAGCGCACCAATACAGGGTACGACCCGCACAACCTCCTGACCTTCCGGACCATGGGCGGCACGCTGGCCCGCACCACCGAGGAGCGCGCCGCTATAATCCGGCGGAGACAGCAGGCGCTGGCCGCTATACCGGGAGTGGAGAGCGTGACAGCGGCCAATACTCTGCCGCTCAACGGATCGTTTTTTCCCTATCGCTGGGGGAAGGAAGATGCGCTGAACGATTTCAGCAAATTTCAATCGGCCGATACGGAGATCGTGCTGCCGGGCTTCTTCGAGTCGATGCGCCTCCCTCTGCTGGCCGGCAGGACGTTCAACGATTCCGACGATCACCCGGACGTGCGGCGCATGATCATAGACTCCGCTTTCGCAGCCAAGGCATTTCCCAACCAGAATGCCGTGGGGCAGAGAATCCTCAGCCGCATGAACACGCCCACCTCGGTGTGGTACGAAGTGATTGGCGTAGTGGCGCACCAGCGTATGACATCGCTCGTGGAGCCGGGGCGCGAACAGATGTACCTGACCAGCGGGTACTTCAATTACGGCAACGTGCAGGAGTGGGCGGTCCGCACCAGGGGCGACGCCGCAAAATTCGCCGGGCCGGTGCGCGAAGCCATGGCGAAGGTGGATCGTAGCCTGTTGTTGACGGACATCCAGACTATGGATTCCATCGTGGCGCACGCGCAAGACGGTACGCGATTCTCGCTGCTGCTGATTGCCGCGTTCGCCGGAATCGCGGCGCTGCTGGCGGGCGTGGGCCTGTACGGCGTGTTGTCCACGGTAGTCCGGCAGAGGACCGCCGAGATCGGCGTCGGATGGCGCTCGGCGCCGCGCCGGCGGGAATCTTCGGCCTCATGATCGCGTATGGATTGCGTCTCGCCGCGATTGGTGTGGCGGCGGGACTGCTGGCCGCGTGGATGCTCACGCAGGCTATGACCAGCATGCTGGTGGGAATCAAGGCGACCGATCCGCTTACGTTTGCCGGAATGGCGGCCCTGTTCTTCTGCATCGCGGTGCTGGCTACGTGGATCCCGGCGCGCCGCGCGGCAGGGCTGGACCCTTCCGCTGCGTTGCGCGAAGAATAGCTTAGTACATCGTTTCAAAAGTTCACCGACGTATCAAGAAGACCGCTTGCTGACGCGCGCGGCTCCGATCAGAGACGCGACCGTTAGGGAGCGTTCAGTAGGGAATACGACCGACTTAGCTACCCCAGAATCTTCAGCAGGTTCTGGTAACTCACGCGCGCGGCGGCCATCGAATCGCCCCAGTCTGCCGCGTTGTCCTGCTCGATGCAGAAATGTTTCAGCCCGGCCTGTCCGGCGGCGGCGAAGATGCTCTTGTAGTTCACTTCGCCTTCGCCCACCGGCACCAGCATGGCCGCGCGCTGGCGCTCCGGCTGGGTCATCTGCGGCGTCATCAACTTGATTCCGCGCGCGTCTTTGACGTGCCACAATTCGAAACGGCCGGGATGCTTCTGAAACATTTCGAGGATGTTCTGTCCCGCCACCGAGGCCCATCCTATGTCCAGTTGCATGGCCACCAGCGCCGGATTGGTCTCGCGCAGCAGAACGTCATAGGGATGCAGGGCGCTGCCTTCCAGCGGCTGGAACTCCTGGGTGTGGTTGTGGATCAGCATTTTCATGCCGAACCTTTTGGCGATTTCGCCGTGCTGGTTGATCTGCTGCGCCGTGCGTTTCACCGAGTCTTCAGTCTGCGGGCCGCGGCCTCCACCTCCGCCCGCCGCACCGCCGCGGATTTCGGTGTACTTGATGCCCATGATCTGGAAGCCTGCGAGCTGTTTTTCCAGATCGGGGCCCTCGGTCGCGCCCACGTGGGTGCTGGGTGCGGACAGGCCGAACTTGTCCAGCATGGCGCGAAACTGCTTCGGCTCCATTCCCGCGTAATTGGTAGCCGGTTCCACTTCCTTGTAGCCGATCTCCGCCACCTTGGCCAGCGTGCCCTCGTAATCCTTGGGCAGCAGGTCGCGGACCGTGTAGAGTTCCAGTCCCATCTGCTTCTTCCAATCGGTGGACGTCTGCGCCATCAGCAGGCCGGCTCCGGAGGCGGCCAGAAAGGTACGGCGGTTCATCATAATGGGCCCTCCCTTAATACAGAGTAAACGAGTACAAGGTATCGCCCGCGGCCACCAGGATGTACTGGTGGCCGTCGAGCATGTAAGTCTCCGGCGCGTTGGAGACGTTGCCCAGGCGCGTGTGCCACAGAATCTTGCCGTTCGCCGGGTCGTACGCCACCAGGTTGCCGGCGATGTCGCCCGCGAACAGCAGGTGGCCGGCGGTGGTCAGCATGCCGTTGCCCAGGTTGCCCCCTGTGCCGGGATATCGATGCCGCCACGCCACCTTGCCGGTCTTGTAATCGATGGCGGTCAGGAACGACCCCAGCGAGCCCAGTCCGTCCTCTTCCTTGCCCCCCAGGCCCATGGCGCCGCGCGGGTCGGTCTCCGTCAGGTAGTACATCGAATAGGCATCGTTGCTGGGAACGTAGAACAGGCCGGTATCGGGAGAGTAAGCCGGGGGAGGCCAGTTAGTAGCTCCGCCATTATTGGGCGATACCAGCGACCCCGGCACGGTGGAATCCTTGGAGACATCGCGAACCGGCTGTCCCTTGGCATTGATGTCCTTCGCCCAGTTTACGGAGTCGGAGAACTTACTCGTCACTAAGTGCTCGCCGGTAACCCGGTCCAGCGCGAAGAAGTAGCCGTTGCGGTCGGCGTGCAGCACCATCTTGCGCGGCTTGCCGTTGAAGTCGCCGTCAATCAGTATGGGCGTTTCGGTGGAATCCCAGTCATGCGTGTCGTGCGGATTCAACTGGTAATACCAGGCCATTTTGCCGGTGTCGACATTGATGGCCACGATCGAGCACGTGTAGAGGTTGTCGCCGGCGCGGCTGGGCGGATTGGTGTAAGCCGGCGACGGATTGCCCGTGCCGACGATGTAGAGGTGCGTCTCGGGATCGTACGATGCCGGGGATCCAGACGTTGCCCGCGCCGTGCCGCGCGCCGTCCAGGCTGCCCCAGGTTTCCAGGCCGGGGTCGCCCTTCTTCATCGGGACGGTGTAGAAGGTCCACTGCACATCGCCGGTTTCCGGATCGCGCGCCTGCACATATCCAGGCTCGTCCAGATCGTTCCCGGTGCCGGTCAGGACGTGATTGCCGATCACCACCGGCGCCATGGTGGAGAAATACTGCTGGTTGAAATTGGCGATTTCCTTGTGCCAGCGCTCCTTGCCGGTCTTGGCGTCGAGGCAGACCAGGTAATCGTCCGGCGTTTCCAGGTACAGCCAGTTACCCCACATGGCCAGGCCGCGATTGCCGATGTGCGTGCCGCCCTTGGTCTTCCAGAAGTAATGCCACAATTCGTGGCCATCGCGGGCATCCACGGCCCAGGCGTTATCCGGCGTGGAAACGTAGAGCATGCCGTTCACTTCCAGGATGGATGCGCGGATGTTGGCGCCGTTCGCCTCCGCCGGTATCGGCCGTGCCCTCGCCGCCGACGATGGTGGGAACTCCGCCGCCTCCGAAACCGCGGCCGCCACGCCCGCCGCCCCCGCCCGCTCCGGCGGTGACCCGCGTGGCCCACGCCAGAGTAAGATCCTTGACATTACTTTGGTTAACCTGCTTCAGCGAGCTGTAACGCTTGCCCGAGTAATCGCCGGAGTAAGTGGGCCAGGAGTCAGCCAGCGGCTTAGTCAGCAGGGCGGGGTCGAGCGGCTGGCACAACAGCATGCCGGGGGTGAGAATGAGTAGTGCGGAAAGCGAATTTCATTTCAGGGTCACCAGGTAAGAAGTAAGATCGTGAATCTCTTTGTCGGTATAAGTGGGTAACAACGCCTTGTGCGGCTCGAGTGGATCGTGAATTTCCACCTTGGGAACATCGCCGTCGCGCCGGAAGGTCCGCTGAGTCTCTTCGGAATCGGTCAGGGTAACGATGAAGTCGTCGATGCGCACCAGCCGTCCCGTCACCTTTTCACCGGACGCCAGGGTCACCGTAACAGTAGTGGGCGGCACGTTGAGGGTAGATCCTCCGCGCCCGCCGCGTCCTCCACGGCCTCCGCCGGGCATCAGGAACCCGTTCTGCAAAAGTTTCGGATCGGTGATCCGCGACGCGATGCCTTTCAAATCGCCGGTGGGCGAATGACACGAAGCGCATTTCGTTTTGAATGTCGCTTCTCCCGCGGCGGCGTCCCCCACCAGAATGCTGGGGGGCACCATACGGGAAATGTCGTACCCGCCCACGCGGAAACTGTGGATGTAGGCGGCGATATCGGAAACCTGCGCGGTACTCAGGTTGAGTTTGGGCATCTCGCCCCTGCCGTTCTGTACCACCACGGCGATGGCTTCGCCGTTCTTATCGTTCAGCACCAGTTCCGAACGCAGCAGGTTGGGACCGCCTTCGCCGCCGCGTGCATCGGAGCCATGGCAGAAATTGCAGTGAACGCCATACAGGGCTTTGCCGCGCTCCACCGCTGCGGGGTCGGAGGGTGCGTGCTGCGGAAAGGCTCCTCCTCCGCCTCCACCTCGCCGGCCCGCGGGCCGCTCCGGAGGGGCCTGCGGCGGACCTTGTGCCGCCAGCGGCAAGGCGGCGGCAAGCAGGAGCAGTATCCTGGCGTAACCGGTAGTCTTCATGGAATCCCTTTTCTGGAGCATTAGTAGGATAGGCGTTGCGGGGCTGGCTGGAGTTACGGAAACCGGAAAGGTGTTGGGGGCAGGCCGGACCAGAGGCCCGCCCCCGCTGGCTCAGAATTCAACGCGAGCCGAAAATGCCATGATGCGAGCCGGCAGCGTGCTATTGAACACGCCCGCCGTGAGGCTGGTTTGATTGCCGCTGCCATCGTAGGTCATGCCGGTTCCCAATCCGATGAACTCCGGATGGTTGAAGACGTTGTAGGCCTGTGCCTGCAACCTGAGTCCTCTCCGTTCCCCGAATAACGGAATGAATTTCGACATGGTGGCATCCACGTTGGTGTAATGCGGAAGCGACATCACGCCGGAACCGCCGCCGAGATTGCCCAGCACCGGAGTCGTGATCGTGGTGCCGATCGCGGGAGGCGCGAAGGCCCCCGGATTGAAGTAGTGACCGGCGGGAACGTTGGTGTAAGGGTTGCCGATCACGTTGATGCGCGCGCCCACGTCGGGAGTCCCGGTGTAGTCCGGCGTGCCGCTGACGATGCTGAATCCGGGATTGAACGGCGGACCGCTCTGGATGGTCCAGATGCCGGACAGAGTCCAATGATCCACCACCGCGCCCAGGATTTTCGAGTGCATTTTCTGGCCGAGGCCGGGGATGTCGTACGACCAGTTGAACTGGAAGTTCTGACGCCGGTCGAAGCCCTGCCGCCCGTAGTTCCACGACTGGTTGTTAGGCACCACCGGATTGAAGGAGGCGAGGCCCATGGCCCTGGACCACGTATAAGCCGCGCCAAACACCAGGCCGTTGGATAGCCGCTCCTGCAATAACATGGTCATCGCGTTGTAGTTGGAAGACCCCAGGTGATTGTACGTATTGACCGTGTTGAACCCGGGATACTTGGTGCGCAGCAGGATGTCCGGCAGCGTCTTGTTGCCATTGGTGGGATCCGCGTTGGCCGGATTGAAGGGAGCCCGCGTGCCGATCGGAATCGGGTTGATGTCGTACGAGAGTTGCTGGTTGTAGCCCCAGTCGCCGCTGTATCCCACATCGAGAACCATACTGCTCGTAATCGACCGTTGCACGTTGATGCTGGCGTTCTGCGCGCGATCCCAGGGCACCTGCGCCGTCGGCCAGGAGTTGATGGTGGAAGGGCCGAACACCAGGCTGTTGCCGCTGGTCGCGATCTGCGCGAACGTGGTGTAGTTCACCTGCGGCGAATAGGAATACGGAGCCTGTCCTGAGAGAGCGTACACCTGGTTGCCATCCAACCGGTTGTAGTAGATGCCGAAGCCGCCGCGCAAGGCAGTTTTGCCATCGCCCGTGAGGTCGTAGGCAAAGCCGAAGCGGGGCGCCAGCGCCAGTGCCGACTGGTTGTAGGTGGTGAGCGAAGTGCCGTTCACGCCCAATAGTGCCATGCCGTCCGCGGGATTCCCACTGTTCGGCACGTACAGACCGATATAGGCGACCGGCGCCACGACCCCGTTGCTGGGATCGATGGCCACGCGCTTGCCGCCGCTGGTGCCGGGAATGTAGATTCGCGGCGCCGCCGAGGCGCTGTACTGGCTCGGGAAGAAGTTCGAGAACGTCTTGTTCAAGTCCACCTGCGGGGTCTGATGGTAGAACCGCAGACCGACATCGAGCGTCAGCCTGGAGGTGACCTTCCAGTTGTCCTGAACGTAGAACTCGGCGTTCCAATACTGCGTGTTGAACACCGCTCGGGCGGTGGTCTGGCTGTAACTATCGACATAGCCCAGCAGCCCATTGGCGTAACCGTTAGTGGTGTTGCCCAAGGCGTTGTTGGTGTCCGGGCTGAAGTTGAAGTTGCCTTCATAGGCCGGTGTCGATGGTTGGATCTTGTTGTTCTTTTCGATGTAGACTCCCGCCTTGAAGGTGTGCCTTCCAACGATCTTGCTGAGGTTGTCGGTGAAGGTCCAGATCGTATTGAAGTTTTCGTAATTGCCCGCGGAGGTGCCGACGCGGGTGAAGTTCATCGACGAGCCGCCGGATGACTCCGCCGAACTGGAATTCCGGCAGAAGGTTGAAATAACCGTTGGTGACGGATGCGCCCGTGGGATTGGTGGTGGGAATCGGGAACAGGGATGGCGGACTGGGCAATAGCGAGCGGTCCTGGCTCTTGCCGCCATCGGTAGTGTAGTACGACCAGGTATTCCAGCTTTCGCCCACGGTGAACTCATTGATCAGCGTGGGGGAGATGGAATAAGTCACCGTGCCGGAGTAGCCGTGGCCGGGATTCGGATGGTCGATTGGCGCGATACCGGCTTGCCCGAGGGTTCCACCCACGTCGCTGCTGAACTGCACGCCCTGGTACAGCGCAATCATGTCGTCATGATCGTTGATGTAGCGGAAGTAGCCGCTCAGTTTCGAGGTGGGGTTGACATCCACGCGGAGCACGTCGTTACGGCGCGGATGCGTGGCGCTGGCGGATTCGAAATAGTTGACGATATTCGCCTGGGAGCCGGTCCCCACAATATTCGGCAGGGGGAAAAAGTTGAGCATCGCCTGCCCCAGCGGCGTGATGCGGTTGGCTGGGATGATATTGCCCGGGAACGCCGTCCCCACAGTGGGATCGATGATGGGGGTCAGGCTTCCGTTGTTCTGAAAGCTCTTGGAGAAGTCCCCCTGGCGCTCCAATGCGGTGGGGGTGTACTTTGTCTGCGACCCGCCGCTGACATACTGGCCGGTATATTCCTGCGACCAGAAAAAGAACAGCTTGTTCTTGGCCGTGTTGAAGTGCTTTGGAATATAGATGGGACCGCCGATGGTGTAGGTCTCCACGTTGAAGCGGTACTTGGCGATCGGCGAGTTCGGCACGTTGTTGGCATTCCGGCCGTTGCGGTTGTTTTCCCACTGGTTGGCGTTGAACCCTTCATTGCGGTGGTTCCAGACAAGGCTGCCATGGAACTGCTGGGTGCCGTTCTTGGTCACAACCGTGATGGTGCCCCCCGAGTTGCGCCCGAACTCCGCCTGGTAGTTCGAAGTAAGCACTTTCATTTCCTGCACCGCGTCGGCGTTCGGTTCGTAGTGCAGCGTGCTGTTGGAACCGGTATCCATATCCGTAATGCCGTCGACGGCGAAGTTCAGGGCCGACGTGTTGCCGTTGATCGTGATGCCACGGATGGCGTTGGGCGAGGTCACGTCGCGGTTTCCGGCGTTAGTTCCGTTGTAGCTGTTGTCTACTACGCCCGGGATCAACTTCAGATAGCCGAAGATATCGCGCCCGCGCAGGGTCACGTTGCTCAACTGGCTGCCTTCGATGGCTTCGGCCTTTTCCGAACTGGCCAGTTGGATGGCAGCGGCTTCCGCCGTGACGGTCACGGTTTCGGACGTGTTTCCAATGGCGAGTTCCAGTTTGCCGATCTGCCGCGTCTCATTGGCCACCAGCACGATGCCGTTCTGGGTGAAACCCTTAAAGCCAGTGGCGTGGACCGAAACGGAATAAGTGCCGGGAGAGAGGTCCAGGAATCGGAACAGCCCCGATGTGTCAGTGGTTACCGTGCGGGTCGTGCCCGTATCGGACGACGTTGCCGTCACTTCCGCGCCGGGAACTACTGCGCTGGCGGGATCCAGAACGGTTCCTTGCAATGGGCTGGACACCGTCTGTCCAAACAGGCAGGCACCGAATAGCGTCAAAGCACAGAAAGCCTGTGCGAGTCTCTTAAACGTAGTTAGCATTCTCCCCCCTCTTGTGAGCAGTCAAACTCCGAAGCAATTCACCGGAACGGTTTACCCGAGCCCGTTCAGGCAACAGCGATCCCCATCAAATGTCGGATGGCGTTGAAATGCTATGCCAATATGAGTGTCCGCGCAAGGTTGTTACCGTACAGGCCGGTAAGTTAATTGGTTTCAGTAAGTAGAAAGGGCGTAGGAAGGCAGTTCCTACGTCCATTTCACCGTGAAATCCGAATCCCCATTGGACGCTTGGGCGCGAGCGGCGTAGAATATGCGGTGTCGCTTCATGTCCCGCTTCTGCTGGTTTCTTCCGGTCCTCGTGGCGGTCGCCATCGGTCTTTCCGCGGACGAATCCCCCGCCATCCGGGAGGCGCTTGCTGCCCTGCAGCGCGGTGATTTCGCTGCCGCCGAGCAGGTGCTGCGGCCAGAGGTGAAAGCCCGGCCCGGGGACAGCGGCGCCCTGACCCTTCTCGGTGTCGCCCTGGACAGCCAGAAGAAATATACAGGAGGCCGAAGAGATGCACCGCCGTGCGGCGGCCGGCGCTCCCAACTCGCCTGACGTTCTCAATAACTACGCCAATCATCTGTTAGGAACCGGCGATGCGGCCGGGGCGCGAAAGCTCTACCTCCGCGTGGTGGCGCTGGATCCGGTCCATCGAAACGCCAACGTACAACTGATCCGGCTGGCCCTAAAGAATAAGGAAGGCGCCGAGGCGCTGGGCTACTTCGGACACCTGCCCCCCGGTGAGCAGGATGCTCCGAATCTGGCGCCTCTGCATATCGCGGCGTTGTACCTGGTGGGAAGTACTCAGGCGGCGGACAACCTGGCCGCGCGCTGGCTCGGAGCGGCCCGAAGCGACCTCGCCGCGAGTTTCTCTTTCGGCCTGACGCTCGCCGATTCCGGGCAGTACCCCAAGGCCGAAAGTTTCTTCACGCAAGCGCTTGCACTGGCGCCCTCGGATTTCAACGTGCTTTTCAATTTGGGAGTGGTGGCTTGGCATACCGGAAATTACCAGCGGGCCCGCGAAGTTTTGGAAGCGGCCGGGCGCCAGCAGCCCCACAACGTAGACGTGCTTTACGACCTTGCAGCCGTGGACCAGGCTGCCGGCCAGGCCGAAACCGCCGTGGCCCTGCTGGCCCAGGCCGCGCGCCTCGCGCCCGAGCGGAGCGACGTTCAAAAGCTGCTCGCCATGGCCACTGGCGATCTGGGCGCGCTGGCCGATTCGGCGGCGGCCTGGGATCGCTATCTGAAGCTCGAGCCGAATGACGATGTGGCCCGCCGCGAGCGCGGCTTCACGGCATTTCAGATGGGCCGTTTCGAAGAAGGCGTGGCGGAACTGCAGCGGTTCGTCGCGCGCCATCCCCGAGGACCCCGTGGGTCACTTCGAACTCGGCGCGGCGGAGAACAAGGACAATCCCGCGCAGGCCTTGCCGGAGTTCGACCGCGCCATTGCGCTAAAGCGCGGATTTCGCCGCGGCCCATTCGGCGCGTGGCAGCCTGTACTACCAGATGGGCAAACCCGAGCCGGCCCTGGCCGACCTGGAAGCCGCCGCCGCGCTGCGTCCCGACGATGCCGTGAGCCTGGATCGCCTGGGGCAAACCTATCTGGCGCTCGACCGCGCTGGCGATGCCGTGCGCGTACTGCGCCAGCGCCGCCGCACTGGCGCCGGACGATTCCAAAACGCAATTGCACCTGGCGCGCGCCCTGGCCGATGCCGGCGATGCCGCCGAATCCAAAGCCGCCATGGACCGCTTCCGCCAACTTGGTCCGGTGGTCGAACAAGGCCGTGCCGGGCGGTTTGGTGGATTACCTCAGCCTCACTCCCGAGCAGCGCCGCGCGGATTATCGCGCCCGCGTGGAGAGGATGGTGCGCGAGCATCCTGCCGATCCGGCTGCGCTGGTGACCTATCTGCGGCTGCTGCTCGAGGCGGGCGAGAACGCGCGCGCCGCGGAGGTCGCGCCGCCAGATCGGTGCGTTGAAGGCCCGCCGCTACCGTGCTCGCAGAGGCCGGGCGCGCGCTGCTCGAAATGCGGCAGTACGACTCGGCGCAGCCGACTGCTTGAGAAAGCTTCCTCCCAGGCTCCCTCGCCCGAATTGCAACTGGACCTGGCCATCGCCGCCTTTCACGGGTCCGGGACCCGCCGCCGGGACTGAACCTGCTCGATCGGATTCCGGAGGCCGCCCGCGGCGGCGAGTACTACCTGGCGCGCGCGGAGATGCTGTACGAATCGGGCCAGGCCGCCGAGGCTGCGCCGGCGTTGGAGCAGGCCATGCGCGCGGCGCCCGGGCAGGCGAACGTGTACCTGCGGGCGGGCGTTCTGCTGATGCTCCACGGGCGAACCTCAGACGCATTGCGCGTCAGCGGCGAAGCTCTGAAAGCGCTTCCGCAGGACCGCCATATCCTGCTACTGCGAGCCGTGGCCCTGGAGCACTCCGGACGCACCGCCGACGCCGGCCTTCTTCTGGAGCAGGTGCAGAATCGCTGGCCCGAGTGGCCAGACGGGTGGGTGGCGCATGGCGCCATTCTGGGTATGCACGGAGATCGCCGGCAAGCGCGCGCGGACCTGGTGACGGCCGTAGCGTTGGGCGCCGGCACCGCGGACATCAAGGCCTATCTGGACGCTCTCTCCGGCAGTGGCAGCGGCAAGCCTCCGGACCTCCTCCGGCTGCTGCTCGCCCCTCCCGTGCCGGAATGACAGCAACGTAAAAAGAAAAAATTGTTTGACGACTTCTTCCCGGTGCGTGATAGAATTTCGTCCCAGAGGTTGGAGTTAGTCCTAATGGGTAGCACCACGATTGTGCGATCTGAGCCCCTCGTGTCTCGACGCGAGGAAACTATTCGCCCCCGCCGCGAAGACGTCCGCGAGCAACTTGCAAGGCTTCTGGCAAGTCCGCTTTTCAATCACAGCAAACATTATCCGAGCCTGTTGCGCTACGTGGTGAACGAAACTCTGGAAGGCCGCGGAAGCCACCTCAAGGAACGCGCCCTCGGAGTCGAAGTCTTCAATCGCGATCCCGATTACGATACCAATGCCGATCCGGTGGTGCGCACCTCGGCCTGCGAAGTCCGCAAGCGCATCGCGCAGTATTATCACGAGCCGGGACACGAAACCGAAATTCGCATCGATCTGCCGTCCGGGTCATATGTCCCGGAGTTTCGCCTCGCCCTGCATCCGGTGGAGGCCACCGGCGCCGAAGAGCCGGGCGCCATGCCCCGCCTGTTCTCTTTCGTCCATGAGGGCGTGCGGCAGCCCCGCGTGCAAATCATCCTGGCCGTGATCGCCGTGGCTGTCCTGGCAACCGGCGCGGCCGAGTCGCTGGCCACTCCGAATGCGGTGGAGAGCTTCTGGGGCCCCGTCTGGGCATCGTCGGATTCGGTGATGATGGGCCTCGGTCCCACCCCCGCACTCCTGCCGCCGCCCTCCACCGTCTCCAGTCCCGATCTCGGGCCTACGTACCGCGACACCATGAGAGCCGACGCCCTAGCCTTCTCCGACGCCCTGACCATGGCGCGCATTACCGGCCTGACTCGCGAGTACTCCAAGAAGAAACTGGATGTGCGCCGCGCTACCGCCTTCACGTTGACCGATCTGCGCAAGGGTCCCACAATTCTGGTGGGCGCGTTCAATAATTCGTGGACCATGCGGCTCGACCACGATCTGCGCTTCACCTACGTCTGGAACAACGAAACGCATACCGGCTTCATTCGCGACCGGCAGAATCCCAACAACCGCAATTGGGTTCACGATCCTGGTTTGCCCTATTCCCAACTGACCCTGGACTATGCCGTGGTTTCGCGGTTTATGGACCCGCTGACCGAAAAAATGCTGGTGGTGGTGGGCGGTATGGGCCGCGATGGAACCATTGCCGCCGGTGAATTTGTCACCGAACCGCGCTACCTGGAAAAGCTGGCGGCGCGCGCCCCCCGGCATTGGGACCGCATGAACCTCCAGGTGGTGCTGGCTACCGACATCGTGAAAGGCAATACCGGCCCTCCGCGCATCGTGGCCACGCACTTCTGGTAGAAGCCGGCTGAAAAAACAAAAAAGTCCCATTACGAAAGCCGCACACGCGGGTTACGAAACCGGGTGCGCGGTACTGTTTTCCGGACCTATTCCGAGGGATGATGTTGCTGCGGCCTGCTGCTTCCTTTCCTGTGTAGCTCGTTCGCGTCCTGCTCGCAGCAGGGCAGCGCCGCGTCACGTCGTTGTGTCTCCTTTTGGCCGGACCCCCCGCGGTCCGGCTTTTTTTCCAGCAGGCATGTATAATTCATTCCAGGGATGAGTCTGCAAGAGAGGGATGTGATTTCGCGACGTTCTTTTGGCCGGCGCGCGGCGTTGGCGGCCGCGGTAAGCGCCGTGGATCCAGCGGCAGCATTGGCACAGGGGCGCGGGCCGCAAACCCCGTTGCCGCCCCCAGACCAGGCGGAAGTGGATGCCAAGTTCGCCGGCGTCGTCCGCAAGTAGGGCGATCGGCTATCCGAAGAACAGAAGACGCGCGTGCGCACCGTGCTCGGCCGCCACCAGCGCATGTTGATGCGCATCCGCGAGTTTCCGCTGGAAAACGGAGACGCGCCCGCCACGGGCCTGCGGCTCTACCCCGGGGACACCAGGCAATAGCCATGCCCGGCGAAGAAATTCTCTATCTGCCTGTTCGCGAACTCGGCGCTCGCATTCGCAAGCGCACGCTGTCTCCCGTGGCACTGGCCGAAAGCTACCTGGAGCGCAGCCGCCAACTCGGTCCGCGCCTGAATGCCTGGGCCAATCTCACTCCGGAACTCGCGCTGGAGCAGGCGCGCGCCGCCGAAAAGGAAATTGCCGCCGGCCATTATCGCGGGCCGCTGCACGGCGTTCCTTATGCGCTGAAAGACCTGGTGGCGGTCAAAGGCTATCCCACCACGTGGGGCGCGCCGCCATTCGCCGAGCAGCCAGTTCGACTACAACGCCACCATCGTCGAGAGGCTGAACGCCGCGGGCGCGGTGCTGCATTGGCAAGGCCGCCATGATCGAGCTGGCCGGCGGGCTGGGCTATTCGAACGGCCGCGCTTCGCTTGACCGGACCGGCCCGCAATCCCTGGAATCCCGAGTGCTGGACCTGCGGTTCCTCGAGCGGATCGGGCGCCGTCGTCTCGGCGGGCATGGCGCCGTGGGCCATCGGCAGCGATACGCGCGGTTCCATCATCTGCCCCACCACCTGGTGCGGCATCTCTGGCATGCGGCCCAGCTTCGGACGCGTGAGCCGCTACGGCGCCATGGCAATCGCCTGGTCCATGGACAAACTCGGTCCCATGGCGCGCACCGCCGACGATTGCGGCCTGATTCTTTCGGTGATCGCCGGGCACGACCCGCGCGACCACGATTCGCTTCCCGCCTCCCTGGCGGATTTCCATTACGCCTCATCGGCCTCGCCGAAGCCGCTTCGCATCGGCAAACTCACCAACGCCTGGACGCGGATGGCGCCCGGTCTGGAATCCGCGATCGATGCCGCCTTGAAGGCGCTGGAAAAGAACGGCGCCAAAGTCAGCGATGCGGCTCTGCCCGATGGTCCCTTTGAAGACGCCGCTGAACTGACCATTCTCATGGAAGCGGCCTCGGCATTCCAGGATATGGTGCGCTCGGGCAGTTGCGCTCAATTGGTGGACCCTCTCGGGCAGGTGAACGGCTACATCAGCCAGGAACTCTCCGCTACCGATTACCTGCAGGTGCAACGCGTACGTACGATTCTGCAAAAGCGCATCGACAGGCTGTTCGATTCATACGATGTGATCGCCACCGCGGGCAGCGCCACGGCGGCGCAACCGCTGGTGCCCGCGCCGCGCGGCCAAAATCAGCCGGCGGTGCCCGCCGCGCGCCCTTCGGTTGACAACAGCCAGCGCGCGCCCGACGGCATCTCCAGCCTTTGCGGTTTGCCCGCCCTCAGCGTGCCGTGCGGCTTTAGTGGCGACAATCTACCCTACGGCATTCAATTCATCGCGCGCGCAACCAACGATCACGCGGTAATTGACGCGGCGCGAACCTTTCAGAACCTGACCGACTGGCACAAACGCCGGCCCAGGATCGCCGCGTAGTGGCGGTGCTTTTGATACGTCGATGAACCTATGAAACGGCGCAATTCTGTTCACTCCCACCTCACACCAGGGCTGTGAAGGAGCGGCTGTAAATGCTGCGGGCAAGTTCCAGCGTCGATGCATCCTGTTTCACCCGGTTGACCCGCGGCAATCTCCGCCAACACGCAAACCACCAAAAGGCGCGAAACCAACTGTTGCAGCAGCCGCGCCAAACTCAGTGCGGAATCCGGCCGGATAGAGCATCATCAGTAAGTCGCAACATACGCTCATACCTCTCCGATCCTCAAACGGGCGGCGGCCGCGCGACCCAGTGACCGCAGGCGGGCCAGGTCAGCCGCCAGGCAAGCCCGTCCCGCCGGCGTCAACCGGTACGATTGCTTGTCGCGCGAGGTGTCGTCCGCCTCAAAACGCTCAATCCATCGATCCTCCAACATCCGCCGCAGCGCGCCATACAGAGTCCCGGTGCTCAACACCACTCTCCCGCCGCTCAACGCCTCGATGTCCTTGATGATGGCGTACCCGTGTTGCGGCCCCTCCGCCAGGCTCGTCAGGATCAGGAAGACCGGCTCGCTTAGCGGCTCATGCTTTTTGGTGACATGTCGCATGGCGATATATTGTCACGGGAAAAGCGACTTGTCAAGAGGGGATAAGCCGTGGTTATCCCGCGGCGACTTCGGCCCGGTGCTCCACCGGAAAATTCATGGAGCGCGCCAGGCAGCACACATGATGGGCCCGATCATGCATCTTCGTGGCCTCTTCCACGCGCCCGGCGTCGGTTATTCTCATGCGCGGCCTCAGCACCACTCGCGTGAATTCGCCTGCGCCATCGGCGTGCTCCGCCATTTCTCCCAGGGCGTCGTCCGCATATTCGGTGACCACAATGCCGGCATCGGCGCACAGGTGCAAGACCCACATCATGTGGCAGGACGAGAGCGCGCCCACCAGCAGTTCTTCGGGGTTGTAGCGGCTATGGTCGCCGATGGCAACCGCCGAAGACCCGGGGATGCGCGTCGACTTCGCGGGCGCGCTCAACTCGTGATTCCGGCTGTATGCCCGATAGGCGGAAGTGCCCGTTCCCAGGTTTCCGGTCCACTGCGTAGTCACCTGGAACCGGTGCTGCTTCATTAGCTGATAACTCCCTTGCGAATTGCGTAAAGAATCAGTTCCGCGCCGCTGTGCAAATTCAGCTTCTGAAAAATATTGCTGCGATGTGTCTCCACCGTATACAGACTGAGATTCAGGATCGACGCTACGTCCTTATTGTTCTTGCCTTCCGCCAGCAGTTGCAGCACTTCGCGCTCGCGCGTGGTCAACAGTTCGTAGCTGTCTTCCACCGCCCGCTCCTGCATCTGCCGCATGTAATCCTCCACCAGCATCTTGCTGATCGCCGGACTGAAGAACGCCTTGCCCTCGCTCACGGCTTTCACGGCGTTGATCAGATCGTATTCGGCGGAGTCCTTCAGCAGGTACGCGCGCGCTCCCGCTTTCAGCGCCTTCAGCACATACCCTTCGTCGGCATGCATACTCAGGAACACCACGGCAGTGCCCGGCAGCTTCGCCAGAATCTGGCGGGCGGCCTCAATGCCGTTCAGCGCCGGCATGGCCACATCCATCACCACCACGTCCGGCGTATGCTGCTCCGCCAGTGCGAGTGCCTCGCGCCCGTCGGCTGCGTCCGCCACCACGGTGAGGCCCGGCTGGCTCTCCAGCAGCAACCGGAGCCCCTTCCGCACCACGGTATGATCGTCCGCCAGCAGGACGCGTATGTTTTTCATAATGGCAGCGTGACCCGGAGGTCCGTTCCGAGCCCCGGCTCGGATTTCACCGTGAACGCTCCTCTTAAGCGGCTCACACGTTCCTGCATACCCAATAATCCCATGCCTTTCTCCTGAAGGGGGCGGAAACCCTTACCGTCGTCCTCAATCGAAAGCAGCAGTTTGTCCGGTTCCTGCTGTACCCTGATCGTTACGTTGCGGGCCTTGGCGTGCTGTACGCAATTGTGCAGGGCCTCCTGCACAATCCGGTAAATGCACGTCTTGTGCTCTTCGGGCAACTCCTCGGACACGCCTTCAGCGGCCACTTTCACCCATACGCCACTGCGCTTGGAAACCTCGCGTGCCTGCCACTGAAGGGCCGGCACCAGTCCCAAATCATCCAGCATGGAAGGACGCAGCAGCAGTGCCATGTTGCGGACCACACTGATGGAGTTCTCTACTTCGTGTTTGATCTCGTCCGCCTTGGCGATGAGCGCCGCCTTATCGCCGGCCCGAATCAGAGTGGAAAGGTTGGCCATCTCCACCAGAACCCCGGTCAGGGCCTGTCCCACTTCATCGTGCAATTCGCGTGAGATGGATCGCCGTTCGTTTTCCTGGGCCTCCACCAGGCGTGCGGAAAGCTGCTGCAACTCCTGGCCGGCGCGCGAAAGATCTGAGATGTGATGCACCGTTTCGGCTTCCAGCCCCAGTATTCTGCGCATGCTGAATGACGCCAGCAGAATGCCGAGCCCTGTGGTCAGCGCAATAACTACGCTCATCCGCCGGCGGAGTTGGATGAATATCTGTTCCACGCGCGCCTTGCCCGCATTCATCTGGGATTCGTCGATCGCGCCGATCTGGTCGGCGATTTGCAGCATGGCCTGACGCCGCGGAAACACCTCATCGCGCAGAAACAGGTAGCCGGCGTTCTTGCGCTGCCCGGGGCCCCAGCCCAGCACCGGCTCCAGCAGCTTCCAGTATTCCGATAGCCCTCCGGTCAGTACCTGGAATGGCCCCGCCTCCTGCGGGGTCAACATCGAACGGTATTTGGCCAGGGCCTGATCCATGTCCGTGCGGCTCTCCAGCAGGCTGTCCCGATGACCCTCAGCCTTGCCCGCCTCCGGCTCCAGCAGATAGTCCCGCACATAGGTACCGGAGACGTAAACATCGGCGCGAATTCGTTCCAGCAGGCGCGTCCGCGTCAGAAAATCCTCCCGGATCTCGCCATTGGAGGTTTGAATTTGCCGCAGCGCCTGCATCCCATCGAACCCGCCGAACGCCATGAGCAGCAGAAGCCCGCCAAACCCGGCCGTGAGCACCAGCCGGCTGTTTCCAGCCATGGTTCGATTGTGCCACACAGCGCGCTCGCGCTTCGCAATCTGGTGTCTTGATCGCGACTGTCGCCGGCAGAGGACAATGTGGATGGGGGGCTCATGGGTTCGGTAGTTTCGGCCCGCCGCCGCGACGAACGAGTGCCAGTTTCCACGATGACTGCCGGCGTGATCTCAGCCGTGGCACTTCTCTCCAACTATGTCGGCCAGACCTTCGCGCCAGATTCGACAAGAGCTTTGCAGCCACACGGCGTGGCCGTAGAAGATCGAGTTGGAGGTTGCGGCAAAACCGCGCGGGTGCCGTCGCTGACGCCTGGATTACCAAAGACGCCACGCCTTTGCCGGCTTCGAGTGGTGCGGGGCAGTTCGTGGTTATCGCAAGGAAAAAGGGGTCGCTGCCGGGAGATGCCAATGAATTTGAGAATCATGGCAACCGCGTAGACCACTTAGAAGAATCCACACATTTAGGAATGGTTCGAATCGCTCCACCCACCACAAGCCTTACAACAGCCCGCCGCTGCGCGCTACCCCGACCATTGAATCGGCGCATCCGTAATAGAGGAACCATTGATTTCGGAACCAGACCAGACCCTCAACGAAAGTGGTCCCGGCTTGGTATTGGCCCGTCTTTTCGAACGGCAGTTCGGGCTGAAAAACGGGGCGATCCGTGCGCGCGATGAGCTTCGCCGGGGCGTCCGCCGCGAACAGCGCCTCTCCTGCCGCGTAGGCGTTCGGACCGAGTGATGGATCGCCTCCTTCAGGTGCGTTCTTGCCGTTATAGATCACCACAATTCCCCCTGCTGTCAGCACCGGCGGGGGACCGGTTTCCGGAAACGAACTGTCGAAGCGGCCGGCCCGTTTGGCCAGCACAACTACTGGTTCTCCGTATTGATCTTCGACGGGCTTCCAGTGAATCAGGTCTTGCGAAGTCGCCAGGCGGATGACGCCTTCCCCCCAATACATCCAATATCTTCCCCCGATTTTGGTGGCCAGCAGGCGGCCACCCTGCACGCGCGTCACGATGCCCGCCGATTTGTAGGACAATGCTCCATACTTGCCTTCAGTTCCGAGCGAGGGGCCGTGCTTGGTCCAGTGAATCAGATCCTTGGATGTGGCGATTGCGGCGCTGGTCTTCCGCCGGTTCCATTGTGTGTACGTCAGGACGTAAGTGCCGTCTTCGCCCTCGACCACGCGCGGATCCTCACAGCCGCCGGGCCATTCGCGATCCTTCTGCGAATCGTTATCGGGGTAGAAGACCGGTTCCGGGCGGCGAGTGAAGTGGATGCCGTCCTCGCTCTCGGCCAGGCCGAGCCGCGAAGTGTGGAGTCCGATGCGCATCTCGCCGGTATCGTCTTCGGCCCGGTAGAGCACATAAACCTTGCCGTTGCGGACCACGGCCGCGGGATTAAAAGTGTGCAGCGCCTCCCAGTGAACCGGCTTCCCGCTCATCGGATCCTGGAAGAGCGGTTGCCGGTTTGGAGTGATTACCGGGACTGCGTTCGGCGGACGCTCGAACGGGCCGATCTGCCACTTCGCGGGCGGATCCGCAAACATGACGGCCGAATAAACCGCGGCCGCGGTCAGGATAAATCTCGTCAAGCGATTCATGGTTTACCCTGGCTTGGGTTTGCTTACGCGGCGGACTTGAATGGCGGACAGCCGGAGATACCCGGCGGCGGCGCGTAAGCGGACTCCTTCCTTTTCGTCGTCGAGCATCGGCGCCAGATCTTTCTTAAGAGCAGGGTCGTTGCGCAGTGCGAGCGAATGTACGGCGGCTGCGCGGACGGTCCAATTCTGGTCGTACATCGCGTCTTTCAAGGCAGGCACCAGGGTGGGGTCCCGGTCTCTACCAAGCAGTAGCACGGCGGTGGCCCGGCCGGAAATGCCGGGGTCGGTGAGGAGCGCCTGCATCGAGGCGATACCCTCGCCGAGACCGGGGACGGGCACGAACCCGATGCCCTGGCGCATCGCATAGAGGAAAGTGGTAGCGGGGGTATGCATCATGCGCAGGGCCTGTCGCATCTGCGCCGGGAAATAGCTCGAGGCCGTTTTGGCGTCACCCTGCACAACCGCAAGCAGGGCTTGCTTGCCGGCCGGGTCATGAAGGTTCCAAAGCGCTTTTGCCGCGGCAAAACTGACTTCGGGCACTGGATCCTCGAGCATTTTTTCAAGGGTCTTTCTGGCTTCTTTGGATTTCACTTCCGCGAGGCTGCTTACCACGGCGAGCCGCACCGGAACGTCTTTGTCACCGGCGATGCCCACCAGAAGCGGCAATAAGGGGCTGCTGTCCGACGCCAGGCTTAGCGCGACAACCGCTTCCTTCCGGGTATCCGGATTGTGCGAACCCAGCGCATTCTTGAGCATATCGGTGCACCGCGTGTCCGTCGCATCGGGCGGCCGGCCCAACAGGGTTGTAGTCAGGAGCACGAATCCAGCCAGTCGCATTGTCATCGGGCTTCTCTCATGGATCGCTTCTTAACGCGTCTCGATTATACGCCTGGGACACAGTGACTTCAGACTGCTGTTAGTAGATAAGGTAAAAGCGACACATGTCTTCACGAATTGCTATCTTCCTGCCGCTGATTGTCCGGTTCGCCTCCCTGGGGCCGGGCAAGCGGCGATTTTCCACCACGCTGAAATTGCGATGAATATTGCAGGACCGGTGCGATCCCGGCACGTATCTGGTGGCTCCATTCTCGGGCGTGAAATCGTCCGGCAGCCAGATGGAGTGGAATACCGAGCCCAATCGGATCTCGGATCCGCTCCACGGTAATTCAAGCTGCCGAGGTTGGAATTTGGCCTCAGCACCGCTTCCGCGGCGTCCGGCAGATCCGGGTGGCAATCACATGGCAGAATGGCCACTCGTTCGTTCCGAAGTCGGCCAAGCAGTTCCGCCGTCATCGGGTACTTGTCAGATATCGAGCCCCAGGAAGCGGTGCACATTCCCGTAGCAGATGTTGCGGATGGTGCCGCCCACCAGTTCGTCACTATCCGGCAGTTCGCCGTTTTCCACGTCGCGGCCGAACAGATCGCACAGCACGCGGCGGAAATATTCGTGCCGCGGGTACGACATGAAGGAGCGCGAATCCGTCAGCATTCCCAGGAATTTGCTGATCAGGCCGCAGTTGGAAAGGGCGTTCATCTGCCAGGTCATGGCTTCCTTCTGGTCTTGAAACCACCAGCCGCTGCCATGCTGTATCTTGCCGGCGGTGACGCCGTCCTGGAAGTTTCCGATCATGGTGGCCACCGGGTAATTGTCGGCCGGATTCAGGTTGTAGATGACGATTTTGGGAAGCGCATTCTCCCGGTCGAGCCGGTCCAGGTAACCGCCCAGTGCGTCGATTTGCGGCCAGTCGCCGATGGAGTCCCATCCGGTATCCGGTCCCATCTGCTCGAAGCGGCGGCTGTTGTTGTTGCGCCGCGCGCCCAGGTGAAGCTGTTTGGTCCAGCCCTTGGCCGCGTCCCAACGCCCGAAGTGCAGCATCATGTTGGAGGCGAAGCGCGCTTGTTCGGCGGGCACCGCGGCTTGTCCCCCGCGCGCCTTGTCGAAGATCGCGGCGGCTTCCTGTTCCGTGCAAAAATCGGCGAACGGGTGATTCAGCCCGTGGTCGGACAACCGCCCTCCCATCTGGTGGAAGAAATCGTGCCTCTTTCCCAGGGCATCCACAAAATCGCGGTAGCTGCCGATGGAGGTATTGGCTGCGGCTTCCAGGCGCTGCACCCAGGGATTGAACACTTCCGGCAGGTGAACGTTGAGCGCCTTATCGGGCCGGAAGGTGGGGAAGACCTTGGTGGCCAAGCCGGAGGCCGCGATGGTTTTGTGGCACGCCAGATCGTCGGTCGGGTCGTCGGTGGTGCAGACGGCTTTCACATGGAAGCGCTTCAGAATGCCGTGGGCGCGCAGGTCCTCGCCGGCGAGCTGCGCGTTAGCTTCGTCCCAGATTCCGTCGGCGGTGGATTCGTCCAACAGTTTGTCGATCCCGAAGTAACGCTTCAGCTCCAGGTGGGTCCAGTGGTAGAGCGGATTGCGTAGCGTCTGCGGCACGGTGCGCGCCCAGGCCAGGAACTTGTCGCGCGGATCGGCATCTCCTGTGCAGAACCGTTCGTCCACGCCGCTGGCTCGCATGGCACGCCATTTGTAGTGATCCCCCTCCAGCCAGATTTCGAACAGGTTTCCGAATTGCCGGTTGGCAGCCACATCCTGCGGCGGCAGGTGGCAATGGTAGTCCAGGATCGGCTCAGGCTGAGCGTATTTTGTGAAGAGGCGGCGCGCCGTCTTGGTGCTGAGGAGAAAATCATCGTGGATGAAAGACATGGCTTTACAAGCTGATTGGAACATATTTTCGGCCTTAGGTGGAATAATCGAAGGATGGATCCGTTCCCGATCGCCAAGACATCCTGGTCGCCCGGCGATACCCGGGAGGTGGAGCAGTCGCGTGTTCACAAGGAGATCGGGCTGGAGTACGATTCCTACCGGCGAATCTACCTCGCCGACGGGCATGAGTGGCGGATCGCCGGACAGATTGCCCGGGACGACGGCAGGAAATACTACATACTTGAGTGTGTGGGCTGACTCTTATGAGTGCCGATTGGGAGCCCCTCCTGCAGCGATGGATCGCGGCGGGCCTGCTGGACGCTCAGGCCGCGGAGCGCATTCGCGACTGGGAGAGAGGACGCGCGCCTTCCCAGGGGCTGCGGTGGCCGGTGTGGGTTGCCCTGGTGTTCGGCGTGATTCTGGTGGGCGCCGGAGTTCTGTTGTTCGTCTCGGCGCATTGGGATGAGCTTTCGCCGGGCCAGCGGTTGACCCTGGTGCTGCTGATGCTCGCCTCGTTCCACGCGGGGGGAGCCGCTGTCGCGGAGCGCTTCAAGGCACTGTCCATGGCGCTGCACACCTTGGGCACCTTCGCACTCGGCGCCGCCATTGCTCTTACCGGTCAGATGTTCCAATTGGAGGAGCATTGGCCGCTCGCCGTCCTGATGTGGGCTGTGGGGGCTGCGCTGGCCTGGTGCATCCTGCGCCACTGGACACAGGCCGTCTTCGCCGCCCTTCTGTTTCCCTATTGGCTGGTGGGCGAGTGGGCCGTACGGTATCACGACGATTACCTGACGCCGGTTTCCGTGGGAATCTGCGCCTTGAGCGTCACCTACCTGACCGCACGCCGCACCGCCCGGGACGCGCCGCTGCGCAAGGCGCTGGCCTGGCTGGGTGGTGTGGCGCTGATACCCGCGGCGGCGCTGCTGGCAGGCGAACGCTTTACCAGGAGCGTTCCGTTCGCTGCCGAGGCTATTGGATGGACCATCGCGCTCCTCGGTCCGCTGGCTATCGCGGTGTGGCTGCGCGGGCGGGAAGCGGTGTGGAACGCCTGCGCCGTAGTCTGGATCGCGGCTCTGGCCGCACTCCGTAATGCCAGCGCCAATACTCTTCCGGTCTACCTGTGGTGCGCCCTCGGCGCCGCGGCTCTGGCGGTGTGGGGCATTCGCGATGGCCGCGGCGAGCGTGTCAACCTGGGAATCGCCGGCTTCGCCATCACGGTGCTCACGTTCTACTTCTCCAGCGTGATGGACAAGCTGGGACGCTCGGTGAGCCTCATGGGCCTGGGACTGTTGTTCCTGGGTGGTGGATGGCTTCTGGAAAAGACGCGGCGCCGGCTTATCGCGCAGCTTCGGGCCGGAGCATGAAGCCCGTATATCGAGGAATCCTCATCGGTGCGGTGCAGTGCCTGATAGTGCTGAGCGTGGCCGGCAAATATGCCTTGGATCGTGCCACCCTGCCGCGAGTCTGGGTGAAGGCCGCTCCGGTCGATCCCAACCTTTGGTTGCGCGGGCGGTATCTCAGTCTTGGCCTGCAAGTGGAAATGCCCGAAGGTTCCAGCGGCTATTACCAGGCTGTACGTCTTCACGCCGAAGGCGGGCGTCTGATTGCCATGCCGGAAACCAATGGCCACGGCCTCTCCGTTTCCCGGATTCAGCAGCAGCCCTGGATTCTGACTCAGCCTGTAGCTTTCTACCTCCCCGAACACGCGGCCGACCCTTCCCGCCTCAAGCCTGGAGAGGAACTGTGGGCCGAGGTCACCGTTCCAAGAAATGGACTGCCGCGCCCGCTTCGTCTGGGGATAAGGAAAGACGGTAATCTTACGCCGCTGGTCTTACCGTGAGGAGGTCTTGCCCGGCCGCTTAACAAGCCCAAGCCCCACCAGCGCGAATCCCGCCAGCACGTAGGTTGCCGGCTCCGGCGTCGGGTCGATGCCTGTCGGATTGAGGCCCAGCGGCGTGGGGCCGCCGTCCTTGAATATGGGTCCCTCCAGCATTTGTGCCGGAAGTCCCGAATCGATTGCGGAATTCACGTAGACGAACGCCTGGTTGGACGACTTGCCCAGGCTGAGGCTCTCGTACAGTTTGGCCCAGGCGAGCACGGTGGGGTCGGTCGAGGCGCCCGGCGCGGTTGCGGCCTGCACTCTTCCTGAAGAGAATCCATCGCCGCCGTCGGTGGTAATATCCCAGATCGCGAGCTGAATGCCGGCTCCCTGGCTCGCCGTGGTCACCCAATCCGAGGAAGGTAGCGCCGAAGAGTAGACCGGACCTTGCGTTGGCATGAGAGCGTTATTCAGAAGCCACGCAACCCGGTTCAGATTCTCGCCCGGAATAGAGTTGGGATCGGTAACTGTGGTGTTATACGTCACTCCGATGTAGATGTCGGTGAATAAGTCCACACATAACGTGTCCCGGTCATATTGTTGCCCGTTTTCTGACAGACTAATGAGAACCACACCGGCAAAATACGCATCAACCGCAGTGCCGTTTTCGTTCATCCAGATAGAACCGCCGCGGTTCCAATCCACGTTCGGGGCCGTAATTGTGCTGGCCGAAGCAAGGCCGGCGAAAGTAAGCAGACCGATAAGTAAGCAACGTACGGTCCGCAATGAAAATGTTGTCGTCATGTAGTGCGCTTATGCGTACTACCAGTATTTTCTGCGCGAACCCGTCCGGTAAAGATCTACGCGTACGGGTGTGGGTACGGGCTACTACTTTAGGAATAGCGAAGGTTAATAAAAATAGAAAGAATGCAATTGTTTTTATTTCAATTCCGCTTGCGGCTTCAAATCGAGTCGTGTTAGATTGCCGATTCCCTCAATTGCAGACCAACGGCAGCGGTCTCCGGCCCGCGATTCGGAAACAATCACCCGGCCCGAATCCGGCGGTGCCGCGAACAGGTCCGCATCCGGTGCGCGGAAGAATTCGCGGTGGAGTCGTTCCACGCAATCCGCGAGAGCGGTCTCGGGAATCGCAAAGCTGATACTGAGCGCCGAGGAGCCTTGGGCCTTCATGCGCACGTTCTGACCCTGCAGCATCCGGGCAACCCGGTCGGCCACGGAATACCCGGCAGTGATGCCCGAGCCCACCAGGGAAACCACTGCCATGTTCTCTTCCACCACCACCCCGATGGAGCGGTCCACATGGCGAAGCAGTCCGGGAAGCTCCGCGGAGTTTGCCACCGTAAAAGACACCCCGTCTGGCCGCGCCTGCACCAGGTGAACCGCGACATGATTCCGCGAGAACAGGTCGTGCAGATAGTCCGATACGCCGGCCAGTCCGGCGGCGCCGCGCAGGTTGAGATGGACCACCGCCATGTCCCTCAGGCAGGCGATGCACTTCACGATGCCGGCGCCGCGGCCGGCCCGCGGACCGATCGCCGTACCCTCCAGGTCCGGGTGGCGGGAGTTGCGAATCGTTATCGGAATGCTCTGGCGCACGGCCGGCGCGACCGTATCGGGATGCAGAACCTTGGCTCCCAGCCGCGCCATTTCGGCGGCTTCGTCGTAACCCGCCGAGCGCAGCCGGTAGCCTCCCCGAAGAATCCGCGGATCGCACGAAAGGATGCCGTCTACGTCAGTCCAGATTTGAATTTCCGCGGCGGAGATACCTGCGCCCACCAGCGATGCGGTTAAATCCGAGCCGCCGCGTCCCAGGGTAGTGGTCCGGCCATCGCCGGTGGCGCCGATGAAGCCGCCCATCACCACCACGCTTTCCCTGGCGGCAAGCGCCACGGTACGGCGAAGCCTGGCATACGTCTCCCACAACAGCGGCGCGGCATGTCCGAATGCGTCGTCGGTAACAATGGCGCGGCGCGCGTCGATATGCGCCACCTGCATGCCTGCCTGTGCGAAGGCCGCGGCCACGATCTCGCTGGACAGCCTCTCTCCGAAGCTGAGCACGCGGTCTTTCATCTCCGCGGTGACCGCCGCGCCGTCTTCCACTTGCACCAGCAGATCGTGCAACTCGTGGAACAACGGGAACAGTTTGGCGTCCAGGAACGCCCGGGCATTCTCGCCCATCAGGCGCTTCACTTCGTGGGTGTGGAACATTTGCAGGTCTTCGAGTTGCCGCCACGCCGCGTAAGACGACCCGCGGACGGCATGTCGCCACGCGTCTTCCAGCCGGTCTGTAGTCTTCCCCATGGCGGAGACGACGACGACCGGCTGCGCGTGCAAGTGCTGCCGCACGATTCGCGCAACCCATTCAATAGCGGTGGCGGAAGCTACTGAGGATCCGCCGAATTTCATCACAATCATGATTTCAAAGTAAGCCGCTACAGATAATGAAGTAGTAATCGAAGAATAAAGAAGTCATAAAGGTACAATGAAAAACCATGCCCCTGCGGCAACGTCTGGAGCGTTACTTCGAATTCCGCGAACTGGGCGCCGACTGGCGGACCGAAATCCTGGCGGGATTCACCACGTTCATGACGATGGCTTACATTGTTTTCGTCAATCCCGCGATTCTGCACGAGACCGGCATGCCTCTCGCCGCTGTCACGGCGGCCACGTGCCTGTCCGCCGCGATCGGCAGCTTCCTCATGGGGGGCCTGGCGCGCTATCCCATCGCGCTGGCTCCGGGCATGGGACTCAATGCCTACTTCACGTATTCGGTCGTGCTGAAGATGGGCATCCCCTGGCAGGCAGCGCTGGGCGCGGTATTCCTCTCCGGTGTGGCGTTCCTGGTGCTCACCGCGTTGGGCGTGCGCCAGCTCATCCTGTCCGCCATTCCCTTCGAACTGTATGCCGCGGTGGCCGCGGGCGTGGGGCTGTTCATCGCCCTGATCGGCTTTCGCAATTCGGGCATCATTGTGGCCGACCCGGCTACCACCGTCACGCTGGGGAACCTGAGTAGCAGGAGTACGGCCCTGGCTCTGTTCGGACTCATCCTCATCGGCGCGCTGATGGCCTGGCGCGTGCGCGCGGCGATGCTGATCGGCATCCTCACCACCACCCTCATCGGGCTCGCGACCGGCGTGGCGAAATGGGCTCCACAGACTTACAGCTTGCGCGACCTTTCGGCCACCGCTGGAAAGCTGGACATCTCGGCCACCTTGCGCCTGGGCTTCCTGGAAATTGTCTTCGTGTTCCTGTTCATCGACCTGTTCGATAACATCGGCACGCTGGTGGCCGTGGGCAAGAAGGCGCAACTCTTCGATAAAGCCCACCAGATTCCGCGCGTGAACCGCATCCTGTTCTCCGACGCCATCGCCACCATCGTGGGTTCGCTGACCGGCACCTCGACCGTGGTGAGCTACATCGAAAGCGCCGCCGGCGTGGCCGCGGGCGGGCGCACCGGTGTGACCGCGATCGTCACCGGGCTTCTGTTCGTGGCGGCGCTGTTCGTGGCGCCGGCGGTGGGCGCCATCCCCGCGGCGGCCACCGGGCCGGCCTTGATCATCGTCGGCAGCCTGATGGTGCAGGTGGTGTCCGAAATCGAATGGAACGATCCCGAAATCGCCATCCCGGCCTTTCTCACCATGATGACCATTCCGCTGACATTCAGTATTGCCAACGGCCTGGCCTTCGGCTTCACGGCTTACACCCTGCTGAAGGTGCTCCGCGGCAAGTTCCGCCAGGTGAACTGGTTCGTATATGCCCTGACGCTCCTGTTCGTGGTGCGCTTCGTCTATTTGTCGAAGTAGAATGGCCTGGCAACCCGAATGGGTGCTATGGTGTCGGGATGAATCGCTGGTGGTATGTTCTGTGGCTGGTGGCAGGTAGCGCCGCGGCCCAGGGCACATTGGTCAACCCTCTGCTCCCCTCGGGCGCCGATCCCTGGATCACCTCCCGCAATGGTTTTTACTATTACATGAACAGTATGGGATCGAGCCTTGTGATCTGGAAGACGAAGAACATCGGAGCGCTCGCCACCGCCGAGAAGAAGACGATCTGGCGGCCTCCGGCGAGCGGTCCGTACTCGCGCGACATCTGGGCGCCCGAACTGCATTTCCTGCGGGGCAAGTGGTACATCTATTTCGCCGCGGATGGCGGTCGAAACGAATCTCACCGGATCTGGGTACTGGAAAATGCGGCTGCCGATCCGTTGGATGGCGAGTGGCAGATGAAGGGCAAGATGGCTGACCCCTCCGACCGCTGGGCAATCGACGCCACCGTGTTCGAGCACGACTCCCGTATCTATATGGTCTGGTCCGGTTGGGAAGGTGAAGTGAACGGCGCGCAGAACCTCTATATCGCGGAACTCTCGGACCCCTATACCGTGAAGGGAAACCGCGTCCGCATCTCCTCGCCGGAGTACCCGTGGGAGAAAATCGGTGACCTGAAGCCGCGAGTGCCGTCCGAGGCGAATCCCGGCGCGGACCCGCGCAACCCCATCCACGTCGATGTCAATGAAGGACCCGAGATCCTGCAGCACGGGAGCCGTATTTTCCTGGTCTACTCCGCCGGCGGGTGCTGGACCGACTACTATTCGCTGGCGATGCTCACGGCTTCGGGGTCCAGCGACCTGATGGATCCGGCGTCGTGGAAGAAAAGCTCCGCGCCGGTGTTTTGGCTCTCTCCCGAGGCTCATGCCTACGGTACCGGCCACAACAGCTTCTTCCAATCTCCGGACGGCAAGGAGGATTGGATCCTGTATCATGCGAATTCAGAGTCCGGACAGGGGTGCGGCAATCGCCGTTCGCCGCGCGCGCAGCCGTTCACCTGGAAGCCGGACGGAATGCCGGATTTCGGCCGGCCGGTCGCGGTGGGGGTGCCGATCGCGGCCCCTTCGGGTGCCAACTGAGCCGGCACACAGCCGCGCGGTCACAGTAGAGATAATAAGGAACGGAGATTCGATGAGGCCTATTTCATTCCAAACACGCTTTCCTCTTTCGATCGGCGGCGCACTGGCGATGCTGATCGCATTGTCGCCCGCCGTCTTTTCGCAGCAGCCACCCGCCCGTCAGGGCCGCGGGCAAAGCCGGGGCAGACCGCAGGACACGGAAGTCTGGGAGCCTGTGCCCCCGGTCGTGACGCCAGGAGCGGTGGATTCCGCGCCGCCTTCCGACGCCATCGTTCTGTTTGATGGAAAGAACCTGGACGCCTGGGTGAACACTCGCGATAAGTCGCCGGCCAACTGGATCGTAAGCAATGGCGTGATGACGGTGAGCAAGGCGCGCGGGTCGGGCAATATCGAAACCAAGCGCAGCTTCCACAACTACCAGCTCCACCTTGAATGGAAAATCCCCGAAAATGTCACCGGAACCGATCAGGCGCGCGGCAATAGCGGCGTCTTTCTGGCGTCCACCGGTGGCGGCGACTCCGGATACGAACTGCAGATTCTCGATTCCTATAACAATAAGACCTACGTCAACGGTCAGGCAGGGAGTATTTATAAGCAGGGAATTCCGCTCGTCAACCCGGTCCGAAAGCCGGGCGAGTGGCAGACCTACGAGGTCATCTGGATGGCGCCGGTATTTAATGCGGACGGATCGCTGCAGACTCCAGCGTACGCGACTGTATTCCTAAACGGTGTGCTGGTCCAGAACCACTTCGAATTGAAGGGCGAGACGTTGTACATCGGAAAGCCGTTTTACAGGAAGTTCGATTCCGCCCCCATCAAATTGCAGGCGCATCCGGATCCGAGTGAACCGGACAGCTTTCGAAACATCTGGGTGAGAGAGCTGAATTAGCAGATCTCGAAATCCTTAAGGCAGCCTCGCCGTCACCGCCCGCCTCCAGGGATTTGACCTTGCGCGTGGCAGCTCTCGTGGTGGCTTCACAAATGCCGGCGTCGTGGAGCGACGTCACCTTGACGTCGATGCTGCCTTGGATCCCGCCCGGGACAAGCCCTCTTACTTCGTCATCACTCCTCACTGGCATGATTCATACTCCCCGGACAGAGTAAGTTACTCCTCCCATATGGCGGTCTTCATGGCCCGCCCCTCGTAGATCTGGCCACGCGCCTTGGAAAGAGCCTCGTCGTACAACTCCTCAGGCTCGTATACGACTACCTCGCTGCCGCGTTTTGAAAACGCGAAGGGAACGCACAACAGGTTGCTGAGCCGGGCTCGCAAGGCTTCCCGGCGCTCGGGCGGCACATAGAACAACATGAATCCGCCGCCCCCCGCACCTAGAAGTTTGCCCCCAAGAGCACCGGCGCTGAGACCGGCTTCATATATCTCGTCGATGCTGCTATTGGTGATCTTTCCGGTGAGGGTCTTCTTGATCTTCCAGCTTTCATGTAGCAAACGGCCGAAATCATCCATGGAACGACCGGGGCTGCCGATAATAGCCCGTGCCTCGCTCACCATCTCGAGCATCAGATGCAGTTCTTTGTGGCGCTGTGGTGTCTGCTTGAGTTGTTCCTGGGCGATTTGCGAGGCGGTTCGCGCGAAACCGGTGAAGTAGAGCGCCAGGTGACTCTCCAATTCCGATATCCGGCTCTGCGAAGCGATCACCGGCTTCACATCGATCCTGCCATCGGGATGGAAGTCAATTTGATTAAAACCGCCATGCGCGGCGCTGACCTGGTCCTGGGCGCCGACGGCTTCACATAGTAAGGTCTGCTCTACGTGAATTGCATCGGTGGCAAGCGCGTGCTTGTCGCGCATCCTGCCTTTGAGCGCATACAGGCCGAGAAGCATGCCGACCGTGAAGGCTGAACTCGTGCCCAGACCTGTCCGCGCAGGTAAGTCTGCAATGTGATGTATCTCAACACCCTCCTCAATCCCCAGAAGCTCCAGGCAGCCGCGAACAGAAGGATGCCGAATCTCATGATTGTTGAGGACGTTCTCGACGTTCGTATGGGAGACCCTGCTGTGATAGTCGAAAAACGGCGGTAGCCATCGGCAGGTGATATAACAGGACTTATCGATGGTTGTCGCCAGGACGGATCCGCCGAATTCACGGTACCAGACCGGATAATCAGTGCCGCCTCCAAAGAACGAGATTCGAAGCGGCGTGCGCGTGGTAATCACTTGGTCGTATAACTCCAGAAGTACGTTAGTAAACGATGTTCCATAGCCAGCGAGGTCCCGAATTACTCACATCTGGTAGAAGGATAAAACAAAAATGCGTCGTTCTCCAGTACCTCGAATTCCTGGACTATGATATCCCCCATCGATTTCAGCCGCAACCTGTCGGCTCTGCCACCATCACTTACCCTTCCCGCGGGTCCCACGGTCCTCCAGGAGGGCTGCGTCATACAGACGGTCGCTGATGTTCCTGGCGCGAGCGTAGTCTGCCGGAGTACCGATGTCGATGAACTCTCCAGTCCGGTCATAAGCATAGACGCCGAGGCTCAGGAATCTGGGGAAGAGGTCCCGCTCCAGGCTTGACGGGCCCTCGTCGATGTGGTCGAAGATTGCGGCGTTGAAGACATAGACGCCCGCGTTTATGAGGCCTGGACCTTCAATGGCGGTCTTTTCGAGAAAGTTGACGATGCGGCTATCGGGTCCTGGCTGAACGGTCCCGTAGCGGGACGAATTCTCGACGAACCGGACGGCCATGGTTGCCAGGGCGCGTCGTTGGCGGTGAAAGTCCAAAAGGCAGCCGAAATCGATTTCGACGAACGAGTCGCCGTTCATAACAAGAAAGTCAGTGCCGGGATCCAAACACCGCTGTGCTAGCTTTATGGCGCCCCCGGTCCCCATCGGTATGGTTTCCAGGGAGTACTTGATGTCCACCCCGAAGCACGCCCCGTTGCCAATCTCCCGCTCGATGCAATCGCCAAGATATCCCGTGCACATCACCAGGCGGCGTATGCCCTGATGCTGAAGATGCCGAATCAGCAATTCAAGAAAGGAGCGCCCCCCCACGGGGGCTAAAGCTTTGGGCGTGGAGGGCAACACCGGTTGAAGCCGGGTACCCATGCCGCCGACCAACAGAACTGCCTGCGTGTCTTGCTGCCCGGTTGGTGATTCCTGCCGGTTCGATGGTTGCATCGTAGTGGTTGGCGGCTGCGACGAATTACTGAATCTGGACGAGATCGGGCAGACTCGGCCCGCGGGACAAAAGAGCATTCTATCGCAGAACGTTTCCATCGACCCCAAGACGGTCAGGTTGTTGAGGTGGGAAAAGGCCCTCGATAGGCTTGAAATTCTTGAAGAGCGAAAAGTCGATATCCTGCCCGGAAGGGGTGCGCACGCCGGGCAGCGTTTTCTACGAATCGGATAACCACACTCCGTGCCCACGTTGACGAGCCAGTTTTCCTGGTCGTTATTACTGAGCACAATGGGACCTGTGCGTAAGTTCGAGATAGGTCGTCGATAACGTTATCTATTCACGAGGTTTCTCTATCTTCAAGACTCCGGCTTATTTGGACCTGCGCCATGTCCTTGGCCACACAATTGCGATCGAGGATTTCAGGCCAACGTTTTGATCACTGTTCGAGAGGGAAACCACATGCGACCAACTCATGCTCGATCGAGAGATGTTCAAGAGGTACTGCGAGCGTTACATGGAGACCGGCGGCTGACTGGGCTGGTGAGGGCGATGGCACTCGAGATAGAACGAATCCAAAGCGACAACGCTCAACTCCGCGCGGCCGTGAAGATCTATCGCGAGGTAGTTCGCCAGTACGAGGCGGGTGCCCGGCGTCAGGACCGCACGGCCGGTTAGAACATTGCACTCAGACATTTTCTGTACATCTCTCGACACTGATTGTCCGCAATTCCCCGGTGGCATTACCAGAACTTATTGATTCTATTGCCAGTTGAAATCGGACTTTCGACTGCATCACGAACCGCCATGCGACACCAAGAAACCCTCAAGCTATTCGAGTTTGTGAAAGCTGCCAAATCCAAAGGAGCTTCGGATGAATTCCTGGCCTCTTTTCTTGCGCGCCAGGGCTGGCCGCAGGACGATGTTCATGCGGCTCTTTGCGGGTATTGGGAGGGCGAAACCGGCCTTGCCGTTCCGCAACGCACCGGTGGCGGAGAATCCTCCCGCGATGCCTTCCTTTATCTGCTGTCGTTCTCAACGCTGGCGACCTGGACGAGCGCTCTCGGTTCCATGCTGTTTCAATTCATCGATCGCTGGATTCCCGACCCCGTCTCCAGCGACCAGATCTATGGGGTCCGGACCGCGGTAACCTGGCAGATGGCCAGCATTGCCGTTGCATTCCCCATTTTTCTGCTAGTCATGCGGACCATTCTGCGAGAGGCTCAGGATCGTCCCGAGCGGCTCCAGTCCGGCGTCCGCAAATGGCTAACCTACATTGCTCTGCTTCTCACCGCCGGCACTATGATTTGTGACCTGATCTGGTTTCTGAATTATTTCCTGACCGGTGAACTGACCTCGCGCTTCGTCCTGAAAGCTCTCACCGTGATGCTCCTGTGCGGCACTGTGTTTGTTTATTACCTGGGTTCGCTGCATTGGGATCGCGACACCAACGTTAACCACGCCAGCAAACGCGGCGCCGCGTTTGGGATCAGTGCCGCAGTGGTGGTAGTGGCTGCGTTCTCGATCGGTCTGGGAGTCGCCGGCACTCCAAGCGTGCAGCGCGGCATGGAAGCGGACCACCGCAGAATCCAGGACCTCCGCGCGATTACGTTTGCCGTACATTCCTGGTGCCAGCGCGCGGGCAGATCGGCCGAAGCCGTACCGGCCGCGCTGCCGGAGCTGATCGGCAAAGGAATCCTGCGCTCCCAGACTTCCGATCCGCAAACCGGCAGGGAATACGAGTATCGCGTCAAGACTGGGACAGTGTACGAACTGTGCGCGGTCTTTTCCGATCGACAGGAAGAAGACCAGGCGCGCCAAATCCAGTTCTGGTATCACGGCAAGGGCCGCACTTGCTTCACCCTGGACGCTTCCACCCAGCCAGCCTGGTAAGCGCGTTTCGCAGCCGATGCGATGTAATCAAGATGTGGGACCGCTCAAAGCAGTACAATGAGGCTCAAATGTCACGGTTACTGTGGATTCTACTGGCGGCTTTGCCCGCCCACTCACAGAGCTTTGAAGTGGCATCCATCCGTCCTCACCAAGGGCCGCTCTCACGGATGATGGTGCTTTCGATATCGGGCACGCGGGTGAAGATGGAAGGCTACAGCGTTTTTCTCCTGGTTATGGAAGCCTATCGCCTGAAGAAATTCCAGATCTCTCTGGAACCTGTGGTCCGGCAGGGACAGGACCTCCGCGAAATCTACTACGACATCGACGCACGCACCCCAGGCGATGGGCCTGCTAAGCCTGATGACGTGCGCCGCATGCTCCAGGCGTTGCTCGCTGAACGATTTCACTTGCAAGCCCATCGTGAAAACAAGGACATGCCCGTGTACTCTCTTACTACCGGCAAGCGGTCGCCCGCCCTGAAGCCCAATGCATCCGGCGATCGATGCTCTTTTCATGTGCAGGTGGCAAAGGACCGAAGAAACTATGTCGAGTCGTTCGTGAACTGTGGCCTGGACGCGCTGGTGGACCAACTCGGAAATCTCGTTGACGACCGGCCGGTCGTGGACCGGACCGGGCTAACCGGCACGTACGATTACAATCTGACTGCGACGCCCTCGTTTATAAGCGGCGACCGGCCCGAACCGGGAGATATCGACGTCTTCGCCGCGCTCCAGGGCTTGGGTCTGAAGCTGGAGCGTCAGAAGGCAGCCATCGAAATTCTCACTATCGATCGGGTCAGCAAGCCCACGGAAAACTAGCTTTTCTACTTCTCTCCCGTCCCCAATAACGTCTCGAAGTACGGCGGATCCGCTTCCTTATACACCACCGCCGTCTCCGCATTCTTGAATCCCGCGCCCTTGAGAAAGCGCTCCATCTCCAATTCTGTGAACCCCAGCCAGAGATCGGCGTACATCTCGCGAGCTTCCTCGAAGTGGTGCCGGTTCAGGTCCAGAATCGTGACCCGGCCCCCCGGCTTGAGAATGCGCCACGCCTCCGCCAGCGCCCGTTCCGGATGCGAAGCATGGTGCAGCGCCTGGCTCAAAAACGCCAGATCCACCGTACCCGTACGAATCGGCACATCTTCGATGTCGCCCAGCCTGTACTCCAGATTTCCGATGCCGTGCGTGCGCGCCAGTTCGCTCCCGAACTCCACCATCTTCTCGGAATTGTCCACGGCAATCACTTTCTTCGCGCGCTGCGCCATCAATTGCGAGATGGTGCCTTCCCCCGCGCCCAGGTCCGCAATCACCAGCGGCGGCATCAGCTTGAGTAGCGCCTCCGCGATTCCTTTCCACGAGCGGCCGGGCACGTATTGGCGTCCGAACTTTCCGGCCAGCTCATCGAAGTACCGCCGCATCTTGTCCTGCCGCTTGCGCAGCACCAGCCGGAGCGCTCGCCGGTCGTCTTCCGCCTCGGGAATTTCCTCCTCCGCCTGTTTCAGCAGATCCATCAGCGCCGGCCGCGCCGTCAGCCGGTAGAATGCGTTCTTGCCGGTGCGCCGGTCGTCCACCAGCCCCGCCTGCTTGAGTTGCGCCAGGTGGGTGGAAATCTGGCTCTGTCCCTTGGCCAGAATCTCCTGGATCTCCGCCACGCTCAGTTCTTCCCGCTCCAGCAGCAGCAGCAGGCGCAGCCGGTTGGGATCGGCCGCCAGGCGCAGCGATTTGAGGATTGACGCCATCTTCTGAAATATTATAATATCAACACATCAAGATTTATTGATACGATAAGATCTGGAGGAGACAAACACGTGGGCACTGCCACTCTGAATCAGACCGACTTCAAGGTAGCCGACCTCTCTTTGGCCGATTGGGGCCGCAAGGAAATCTCCATCGCCGAATTCGAGATGCCGGGCCTCATGGCCATTCGCCGCAAGTACGCCAGTAGCAAACCGCTGGCCGGCGTGCGCATCACCGGTTCGCTGCACATGACCATCCAGACAGCGGTGCTGATCGAGACCCTGGCCGATCTGGGAGCCGGCGTTCGCTGGGCCAGTTGCAACATTTTCTCCACGCAGGATCACGCCGCCGCGGCCATCGCCGCTGCCGGCATTCCCGTTTTTGCCTGGAAGGGCGAAACGCTGGAAGATTATTGGTGGTGTACCTATCAGGCCCTCAGCCATCCCGGCGGCGCCGGACCGCAGCTCATCGTGGATGATGGCGGCGACGCCACCCTGCTCATCCACAAAGGCTACGAACTGGAAAACGGCAGCGATTGGGTCAACAGCCCGTCCGGCAGCCACGAAGAAAAGGTCATCAAGGACCTGCTGAAGCAGATCCACACCGAAAAGCCCGCCCACTGGCACGACGTAGTCAAGGAGTGGCGCGGCGTTTCCGAAGAGACCACCACCGGCGTCCACCGCCTGTACAAAATGCACGAAGCCGGCAATCTGCTGGTGCCCGCCATCAACGTCAACGATTCAGTGACGAAATCGAAATTCGACAATCTCTACGGCTGCCGCGAATCCCTGGCCGACGGCATCAAGCGCGCGACCGATGTGATGGTCGCCGGCAAAGTCGCCGTGGTCTGCGGATACGGCGACGTAGGCAAGGGCTCGGCGCACTCCCTGCGCGGCATGGGCGCGCGCGTCATCGTCACCGAAATCGATCCCATCAACGCCCTCCAGGCCGCCATGGAAGGCTTCGAAGTCACCACCATCGAAGATACCCTGGGCCGCGGCGATATCTACGTCACCTGCACCGGCAACTGCGACATCATCACCCTGGAGCACATGCAGCACATGAAGGACCAGGCCATCGTGTGCAACATCGGACACTTCGATAACGAAATCCAGATGGACCGCCTCAACCAGTCCGGCGCCACACGCACCAACATCAAGCCGCAGGTGGACATGTACACCTTCGAGGAAGGCCGCAGCATCTTCGTGCTGGCCGAAGGCCGCCTGGTCAACCTGGGTTGCGCTACCGGCCATCCCAGCTTCGTGATGAGCAACAGCTTTAGCAACCAGACCCTGGCGCAACTGGATCTCTGGGCCCATCGCGACACCTACAAGCCTGGTGTCTATACCCTTCCCAAGAAACTGGACGAGGAAGTCGCGCGCCTGCACCTGGAGAAAATCGGCGTGAAGCTGACCACGCTTTCGCGACAGCAGGCCGACTATCTGGGCGTTCCGGTGGAAGGTCCGTACAAGCCCGATCATTACCGTTACTAGAGTGTTACATTGAATTGAAAAAGAGCCGCAGGAGGCAACGCTTGGCAGAAAATCAAAGACACCTTTTTACTTCGGAATCCGTCACCGAAGGGCACCCCGATAAGATCGCTGACCAGATTTCCGACGCTGTACTGGACGCCGTTCTGTCCGCCGATCCCACGGGCCGTGTGGCCTGCGAAGTTCTGGTCACCACCGGCACTTGCATCGTGGCCGGCGAGATTACTACCACGACCTACGTGGACGTGCCCCGCATCGCGCGGGGAACCATTGAATACGTCGGATACAACGATGCCACTTACGGCTTCGATGCCAATACCTGCGGCGTTCACAACCTGATTCAGTCGCAATCGCCCGATATTTCGATGGGCGTCGATACCGGCGGCGCCGGCGACCAGGGCCTCATGTTCGGCTACGCCTGCAGTGAAACGCCGGAACTGATGCCGCTGCCCATCATGATGGCGCACAAATTGTGCCAGCAGCTTTCCACCATTCGCCGCCAGGGCGTGCTCGATTTCCTGCGTCCCGATGGCAAGAGCCAGGTCAGCGTCGAGTACGCCGGCACCACCCCTGTGCGCATTGAAGCCGTGGTCATCTCCACCCAGCACAGCCCCGAAGTTTCCACCGAAGAGTTGCGCCGCGAAGTCAAGAAGCACATCATCGACCCGGTGGTTCCGGCCAATATGGTCGATTCGGCCACCAAGTTCCATATCAATCCGACCGGCCGTTTCGTGGTGGGCGGGCCCCATGGCGATACCGGCCTGACCGGCCGCAAGATCATCGTCGATACCTACGGCGGCATGGGCCGCCATGGCGGCGGCGCTTTCTCCGGCAAGGACCCGACGAAGGTGGACCGCTCGGCTTGCTATATGGCGCGCTACATCGCCAAGAACATTGTGGCCTCGAAGCTTGCCAGCCGCTGCGAAGTGCAGCTAGCCTACGCGATCGGCGTGGCCGAACCGGTATCGGTCACCGTCAATACCTTCGGTACCGGCCTGATTGCCGACGAGCGCTTCACCGAGCTGGTCCGCGAGAATTTCTCGCTCACGCCCCGCGGCATCATCGAGACGCTCAATCTGCGCCGCCCGATTTATCGCAAGACCGCCGCCTTCGGCCACTTCGGCCGGTCTGAACCGACCTTCACCTGGGAAGCGACCAATAAGGCCGAAGCCCTGAAATCGCAAGCCGGCGCCGCCGCCATGGCGTAGCAGGTTGCGTGAAAAACTAAATTGAGCCGCAGATGAACGCGGATGAACGCCGATCACTCATTTTTTCAATCCGCGTTCATCTGTGTTCATCTGCGGCTAATTGCTTTACGCCCGCCGAGTGTAGAATTCTCCGCACTTTCTTGGGGGAAATCGAAAGTTTCCCGGCGACTTTCGAGATCTTGCGGCCCTCGCGCTCCCAGATTTTTGGGATGACGATGCGCGCGAACTCTTCGGTCATCTGCTGGAACGTCATATTCTCGACGATCCCGGCACTCCACGCGCGCAGCACCGCATCGACGGGACGCGCGCGCAGCAGCCGCGTCTTCAAGGATTCCAGATCGTCCCAGCGGTACTGCCGCTCCGCCCCTTCCGCCTGAAGCAGCGCGGTTGCCTGTTCGTAGCACCGCCGCGCCGCATCCAGATCCGCCGGTGAATCGGTAAACGTCAAACCCTGCCAGACGTAAGCCCGCGCCAGCAGGCGCCGGTTTTCGGTTTGTGCCGCGAAGGTCACGGCCTCCCGCGCAAACACTTCTGCCGCATCGCGATGCACCGCGCCATCCCCCACCTGTTCCTCAATGGCCGTGTGTTCCACGATGCACTGCAGTGTCCGCGCGCGAGCCATCACAATCAAGTCCGATTTTTCCGCGCCCTGCGCGAAAGCCTGCGCTGCTTCGGAAGCGGCGCACTCCAGATCGCCGGAATCCAGGTAGAGAAAGCCGCGGTTGATATGCACGCCGGCCACGCCCCGGTGATTCTTGAATTGCGTGTAGGTTTCATACGCTTCGGCCAGGTGGCCTGAGGCCGAACGGCGAAATGTCTCGATGCGCGCCCTCTGCTCGCGGACCCGCTCGGGCGCTCCCGATACGCCCACGCGGCGTGAACTCGCCGCCTGATCCAGATTTCGCTGCGTATCCAGTGCCATCAAGCGTTCCACGAAGGCCAGATTCAGCAGCGCCCGCGCCAGTTGCAGATGGCCTCCGCCGCCGCTTCGGTATTCCCCTATGGCGCGTTCGAAATATTCCAGCGCCTGCTCGTATTTCCCCTGGCGTCGCGCGATGCGGCCGTATGCCGATTGTATATTTCCGCGATTGAGATGGTCGCCTGTCGGGTTCAGCGCCTCCTCTGCCTGCCGCAGCAGCTCATGTGCCTCCTGCAGTTTTCCCCGTTGAAAGGCCAGCCAACTGCGCGTGACCTGCATCACCGCCGCCATCTGCGGATAGCCGCAGGCCAGTGCCAGGGCCTCCCCTTGCTGGGTGTATTTCAACGCCTCGCCGTACCGGCCCGTTCGTCGATAGCACCGGCCCAGCCAGAAATTCGCAATGGCCGCCAGTTCGGTATCCTGAATTTCGCTTTCGAACCGCTGCACCAGCGCCAGCGATTCGGTGGCGGCTTCGAAATCCTCGCCCGCCATAGCCAGAACTGCTTCGGCCATGCGCAGATGCAAGTAATCTGCCACCGGTAGGGCCGGCCGCTGCTCCTTGGGAAATCTCTCCACCAGGCGGCGCAGCAGCGCAGGCTCATCGAAGCCGGCGTCCACCCATTGAGCCACCATGCCGGCCAAAATCCCGCAGCCCGGACGCGCACTCAGCGCGTCCAGCCAAGGCCTGGCCTGCCTCAACGCCTCGATACCCTGCCCGATCCGGCGATGGCCCAGATCGTCCCGCAGGCGCTCGATCAGCGCGGCGGGGTCCCACTCGGGCCCCATGACCAAAGTATGCGCCGCTGTTTCGGCGATTGTCCACTATGTCGAATATTGTTCGTCAGTGACCTGCTCCATCCAATCGACCGCTTTCCCGTTCAGCTTTTCCTGAATCGCGATGTGGGTCATGGCCCTCACCGGCGTAGCCCCATGCCAGTGCTTTTCGCCCGGCACGAACCATACCACGTCACCGGGCAGGATCTCTTCGATCGGTCCGCCTTCACGCTGTGCCCTGCCGCAGCCCGCGGCAGCGTATGCTGATGGATGGGATTGACGCCACCAATGCAGCCTATGAAGTCGGCTATGAAAGCGTAAGCCAGTTCAGCCGCGAGTACAGCCGTTTCTTTGGCCAGCCTCCCATGCGCGATATCAAATTCCTGCGAGACGGCAAAGTTGCCGCGATCGACGCCGCTTAGCGCCGAAATCGCGCTTCAATCCAGATGGTCGTACGCGCGTAGCGTGAGAAACTCGGGAAACCCGGTACTCGCGATCAATTCTTCGTAGAGCTTGACAGCCGTGTCAAGCTGCTGCTCTGGCACTCTGCCGCGCAGTGCCTCTACAGTCTGGTCTATGATGCCGGCCACCAGGCCCGGATCCACCGTGCGCCCGTCCTCCAGCACGGCCCCATGCCGCAGCCATTGCCAAACCTGCGCGCGGCAGATCTCGGCCGTGGCGGCATCTTCCATCAGGTTGTAAATCGGCACGCACCCGTTGCCCCCCAGCCACGCGCCCAGGTATTGCAGGCCCACGTCCACGTTCAATGCCAGCCCGGCCTGCGTGATTGTTCCGCGCGGCGGGCAAAGCAGATCCTGCGCCGTCACGCTGGAAGGCGAGCACCGGTCCAACTGATTCGGGAACCGCATGTAGGTGTCGAACACGCACTTGGCCACCGGCACCAGTCCGGGATGCGCGACCCAGGTTCCGTCGTGTCCCGCCCACACCTCGCGCAGCTTGTCGTCGCGCACGCGAGCCATGGCGGAAGCGTTCCCCTCCGGGTCGTTCTTCACGGGGATCTGCGCCGCCATGCCGCCCATCGCATGGATTCCCCGGCGGTGGCACGTGGCGATCAGCCGGTCCACATAAGAAGCCAGGAAGTGCGTGGTCATCGTCACCTTGGACCGGTCCGGCAACACGCTGTTCGCATGGTTCCGGAACTTCTTTATGTAGCTGAAAATGTAATCCCACCGGCCGCAGTTCAACCCCGCCGAATGTTCGCGCAGTTCCCAGAGAATCTCATCCATTTCGAATGCCGCCAGAATGGTCTCGATCAGAACCGTGGCGCGAATGGTACCGCGCGAAATCTCCAGATAATCCTGCGCAAAACAGAAGACCTCGTTCCAAAGCGCCGCCTCGTGACGGCTCTCCAGTTTCGGCAGGTAGAAGTATGGGCCCGTGCCGTTGCGGATCAGCCTGCGGGCATTGTGAAAGAAGTAGAGTCCGAAATCGAACAGCGACGCGGAAATCGGCTGGCCCTCCACCAGGAAATGCTTTTCCGTGAGATGCCATCCCCGGGGCCGCACCATTAACACCGCTGGCGTCTCGCACACTTCGTACCGCTTGCCTTCCGGACTGGTGTATTGAATGGTCTCGTTCACGGCGTCGCACAAGTTCGCCTGGCCCTCCAGAATGTTCCTCCATGTGGGAGAGTTGGAGTCTTCGAAATCGGCCATGAATACCCGGGCCCCCGAGTTCAACGCATTGATGATCATCTTGCGGTCGGTAGGCCCGGTGATCTCGACCCGCCGGTCCATCAGGTCCGCGGGAGGCGGCGCTACTTTCCACGGCGCCTCGCGAATCGCGGCAGTCTCCATCGGAAACTCCGGCAATTCCCCGGCATCGATCTGCTCCTGGCGAGTGCGCCTCGCCTCCAGCAATTGCCTCCGCCGCGCCTCAAACTGCGCCGACAATCTCACCAGAAACCGCACCGCCTCAGGGGTAAGTACGCGTTCTTCGAACCCGGTCGCGCTCCCCGTTATGCGAACCGGCTCATTTTGTGTAGCAGTCACAGATAATTCCCTTCCTGCCGGGTAATCGTAGCGCAAACACGCCGCGGAAAGCCCGCCTGCCCGCCCGATTCGGACACTCGTCCGAACCGTACAGGGGTCCTTGCCCCAACCGGCGCGTTTGCTGTTCACTAACTGCGAGGGGAATCACATGAAAACGCAAACGCGATGGAACGGGATCGTGCGGCCGTATGGGGAAGACGAAGTGGAGCGGCTGCGGCCCTCTGTCCGCATTGAATATACGCTTGCCCGGTTGGGGGCCGAGCGCTTATGGGAACTCCTGCACGGCGAGGGTTACGTGCACAGCCTTGGCGCGCTCACCGGAAACCAGGCCGTCCAGCAGGTGCAGGCCGGTTTAAAGGCAATCTATGTGAGCGGCTGGCAGGTAGCCGGAGACGCCAATCTCTCCGGGCAAATGTATCCGGACCAGAGCCTGTACCCGTCCAACAGCGTGCCCGCGCTGGTGCGAGCCATCAATAATGCTCTCCTTCGTGCCGACCAGGTTTCCCGAATGGATGGGATCTCCGGGACTCACTGGCTCGCCCCGATTGTGGCCGACGGCGAGGCCGGTTTCGGCGGGCCGCTCAACGCCTTCGAGTTGACCAAGGCCATGATCGAGGCCGGCGCCGCCGCGGTTCACTTCGAAGATCAGCTCTCCTCGGCCAAAAAATGCGGCCATCTCGGCGGCAAAGTGGTCGTGCCGGTCTGCGAATTCATTCAGAAACTCATCGCCGCGCGGCTCGCGGCGGACGTCCTGGGCGTGCCCACCATCCTGGTGGCCCGCACCGATGCCGACGCCGCACGACTGCTCCTCAGCGATATCGACGCGCGGGACGAGCCGTTTCTCACCGGTGGCCGCACCGAAGAAGGCTATTTCCATTACCGCGGTGGAATGGAAGCCGCCATCATGCGCGCGCTGGCCTATGCGCCCTTCGTCGATGTCCTGTGGTGCGAAACATCCGAGCCCGATATCGACCAGGCGCGCCGATTCGCCCGCGCCGTGCACGCGCGCTACCCCGGTAAACTGCTGGCCTACAATTGCTCGCCCTCATTCCACTGGAATAAGCTCCTGCCGCCGCATGAAATCGCCGGCTTCCAAAAGAAGCTGGCGGACCTCGGATACAAATACCAGTTCGTCACCCTGGCCGGGTTTCACTCGCTCAACACCGGCATGTTCGAGCTGGCCAAAGACTATGCCCAAACCGGAATGACGGCCTATGCCAGTCTCCAGGAAAGGGAGTTTGCGCTCGCCGCCGCAAGCGGGTATTCCGCCATCCGCCACCAGCGCTTCGTCGGAACCGGCTACTTCGACGCGGTGCAAAACACCGTGACCGGCGGCCGTTCCGCCACCGCGGCCATGGAAGGATCCACCGAATGCGCGCAGTTCTCCGATGCCGCTACGGAATCGGCTGGCGAGGCTGCGGCCTAGCCGGGCGCCGTCACTTCTCGAGAATCGGGTCGGCACGCACCGCCAGTGTGCCCGTCGCCACAGCGCCGCCTGCCGTCAGCTTTAAAGTGTACGTTCCGGGAGCGAGACGCGGGACGGCGCCGCCGCGGCCTCCTCTTCCACCTCCCGAAGACGGAGCCGTCATCCTCCCGTCCCACGCATATCGCGTGATGCCGGGTTTGGCGGGAACGGAGAGCGAACGCGTTTGGCCGGAGGGGCTGGTGATGTCCAGCCTGACCTCGCCCGCGGCGTTCGGCCCCAGATAAAACGTGATCAGCGGAGTATCCACCAGGTGCGTGCGGTCGCGCTGCTGAAAATTCACTGGCTGCACGTAGGGCGGATTCCGTCCCGCGTACGTGTTGTCGCCAAGCTGCCCGCTGCGGCTCATGTCTACCCACGCAGTGGCCTGGCGCTGCGTGAACAGATGCGCCGCGCCGGAGGCCATGGTAGGACGCCACTGCTCCAGCGCGCTGATGTCGTCCAGCACATAGATGCCGCGCCCGTGCGTTCCCAGAATCACGTCGCGGTCGCGCGGCTGAATCACCACGTCATACACCGCCACGGTCGGCAGCCCGTTCGTCATCGCCTGCCAGGTGCGCCCGCGATCCAGCGAGATTTGAAGTCCGAACTCCGTGCCCGCGAATAGCAGGTCCGGATTTTTCGCGTCCTCTTCGATCACGTAGACAGGCTGGTTCGCGGCCAGGCGCCCGGATAGATTCTCCCACGTCTTTCCGCCATCGGTCGTCCGGAATAGCCAGGCCGCGCGGTTATCGCTGCGATGCCCGTCGAACGCTACGTAGGCGGTATTGGCATTCACCGCTGAGGCCACCACGCGGCTCACCCACAGACCCTTCGGCACGTCCGGAATGGCGGCGTCCACTTCGCTCCAGTTTGCGCCGCCGTCGCGCGTCAGCCACACGTTTCCGTCGTCGGTGCCCGCCCAGATCACGCCCTTCTGCAGGGGCGATTCCGAAATCGAATAGAGAGTGGCATACCCTTCGGCGCCCGTGGCGTCGGGAGTAATGCCGCCGGTGCCCTTGTCGTTCCTGTCCGGATCGTTTTTCGAAAGATCCGGACTCACAATCCGCCACGTAACTCCCTTGTCGGTGGTTTCCAGCAGGCGATTCGTCCCGTAGTACAGCACCTTGGGATCGTGCGGCGAAAGAATAAAAGGCGTCGTCCAGTTGGTGCGCAGCAGGTGCGCCGCTTCGGGAGCTTCCGGATCGACGCCCGTCGCTTCTTTGAAGTTCACGATATTGCGTGGCGTGGCGCGGCGCGACGTATCGGTGTGGCCGATCGGGTCCACCACGCGGAAGGTTCCCTCCGTCCCTTCGGAATACACCGTGCGCCAGTCCGTGGGATCGACAACCACGTATTGGCCATCGTCCCAGTGCATCTTCCACGACGAATCGTTGCGGATGCCCAGCACGTCGCGCGTGAAGCTCATCATGCCGATGGCGCCGTTGTCCTGCAGCCCGCCGTAAATCGCATACGGATCGCGCATGTCCGTGGCTACCTTGTAGAACTGCGCGACCGGTAGATTGTCGAAGTAGATGAACGACCGGCCGTGATCGTGTGTCAGGGTGAGGCCCTTGTCCTTGCCCAGGTAGAAGCGGTCTTTATTCGCCGGATCGATCCACATGGCGTGATGGTCGTAGTTGGGGCCGAACGGCGCCTGCGCCTGCGTGAATGTCTTGCCGCCGTCGCGCGACATCATAAAGCCGGTGGCCAGCACATAGACAAGCTGATCGTCGGAGGGATTGATGCGAATCTGGCTGTAGTAGAACGGCCGGTTGTTGTACCGGTTCAGAAATTTCCAGCTCTCGCCTCCGTCTTCGGAGCGGTACACGCCGCTGCCCAGTTTGGTCATGTCGGCGCATTCGGGCCGGGGCGGGGGAGCCCCGCGCCCGCCGCCGCACTGGAAGCCGTGCTCCACAATCGCCACCACAATTTTCGGATTCCTGCGATACACGTCCAGGCCGATGCGGCCCGTGGGACCGTCCGGCAGCCCGTTGGTGAGCTTCTTCCAGGTTCGTCCGCCATCGGTGGTTTTGAAGATGCCACCGTTGGGCCCGCCGCTGTCGAAGCGCCACGGCCTGCGCAGTCGCTGGTAGAAGGCGGCGTAGAGGACCTCGGGATTGGCGGGGTCCATCACCAGGTCGGTGGCGCCCGTCTTGCCATCCGCCGGCAGGCCGCCGCCCAGTTTCTGCCACGTCTTACCGCCGTCCACGGTCTTGAAAACGCCGCGATCGCCGGTGTAGCCCCACAGATTGCCAATCGCCGCCACGTATACCGTGTCCGGGTCCGATGGGTGCGTGACGACGCGCGCAATCTGAAACGTGTCCCGCAGACCCACGTTCTGGAATGTCTCGCCGCCGTCCACGGACTTGTAAATGCCATCGCCCCAAGCCACGCTGTTGCGATTGTTCGCCTCGCCCGTGCCCACCCACAGGATCTTGGGATCCTTCTGGAAAATGGCGACCGCGCCAATGGAAGAAGCGCCGTAACGATCGAAAATGGGAGTCCAGGTGGTGCCGGCATTCTCCGTTTTCCAAACGCCGCCGGAAGCGGCTGCGACAATAGCGAACCGGAAATCGTTATCCAGCGCCCGGACGTCGGTAATCCGACCTCCGGCCGATGCCGGACCGATCGACCGCCACTTATAATCGGCCAGCAGCGGCGATTGCGCGCGACCTCCAGTAACAAACAGAACAGCCAGTGCGGCGAAGACGGATAGTTTGGTGCCGGTTCTCATTACCCTGAAAGTCTACCTGAAAGCGCAAGCTTATCGGCGTTCATCCGTGTTCATCGGCGGCCGATATTGTTCGGTGGACCGGCACGTCCCCGGCACCAGCGTGTCGAACAGGACTCCCAGTATCGCCGTCGCCTGCTGCCGCGAGATCCGAACGGGGTCATAGGCATGCTCCAGAGAGAGGCCGCTGAGAATCGCTTCCAGGGCCGCTTTCTTGGGCTCGTCGCACGCCTGGTCCACACTTTCCAGGCGAAGGGAAGCCCGCAGCCGCCGGTGTGTGGCCGCCAGTTTCGGACGCAGCCGCGGATGGCGCAGGGCGAACAGTTTGAATTCCAGCAGGAGCATGGCCCACTGGCGGTCGCTCACCCGGTCGACATAGAATTCGCGCAACGCGGCCAGCCGCTCCTGGCCGGTCGTGCGGCTTTCCAGAACCGTGCGGATCTTCTCCACGCGCCGCCGCGCCTCCTGTTCGAAGATGGCGAAGAACAGGTCCTCTTTGTTCGGGAAATGGGCGTAAAACGCGCCGCGCGTATGGCCTGTGGATGCTGCGATGTCTTCGATCCGGCAGGCCTCGAAGCCGTCGCGGGCAAAGATGCGGCGGGCGGATTGCAGCAGCGCGCGTCGCGTAGCGGCGGTTCGTTGCTGGTGCTTATTGGCAGGCGAAGCTGCCGCAGGGCGGCGCGCCGTGGCGCTCCGCCGCCCTGCCTGGGGAGTATCCCTCATCACCCGCAATTATATACATTCGTGCATGTATATGCTAGCTTGTGAGTGTGCTCACCTGTCGCGGCGTTGCGGCGCGCCTGGTATGGTTCCTCATAGCCGCGGCATCGGCATCCTTCGCTCAGGCCCCGGCCCCCGCGCCCGGAACGGGCCCACGGCCGCTCTCGCTGCCGCAATCCGGCCGCACGAACGGCGCGGGTTCGGTGGCCGTGCAGCAGAACGCCACGCCCGCCGGAGTCGATACCATCGGCAGTTCTGTGCAGGTGGGGGGCAATCTCAGCGGCAGCGTTCCCGGACCCGCCCTGCCCGCCGGACCATTCACCCTCTCGCTTGCGGATGCGGTCAAGCGCGGTTTGCAAACCAACCTGGGGGCCCTGACTGCCACCAACGCCAGCAGCGGAATGGCGGCGCAGCGCATCCAGGCGTTAAGCGCTCTATTGCCCAACATCTCGGCCAGCGCTTCGGAAACCGTGGCGCAGGTGAACCTGGCGGCCTATGGATTCAAATTCAATCTGCCGCCCGGACTGAACTTTTCGATTCCTTCCGTGGTGGGTCCGTTCAGCTACACCCAGGCGCAGGGCGCGGTGAGCCAGCAGGTCTACGATCCCGTGGCGCGCCGCAATTACGAAGCCACGCGCGAATTGTCACACGCCGCGGCGCTCTCTTCGAAAGACGCGCGCGAACTGGTGGTCCTGGCCGTCGCGGGCACCTACCTGCAGGCCATCGCCACCGCGGCGCGCATCGAATCGCAGCGTGCCCAGGTAACCAACGCGCAAGCCGTGGCGGACCAGGCGCAGATCCGCAAGACGGCCGGCACCAATTCGCGCATCGACGTCATGCGCACCCTGGTCGAACTGGAGACCCAGAAGCAGCGGTTGAATGCCCTGGAATCGGACTTCCGCAAACAGAAGCTTGCCCTGGCGCGCGTCGTCGGCCTGCCGCTGGATCGCGACTTCACATTCCGCGAGCCGCTCTCGTCCGCCGCGGTGCCGGTGCCGGACGCGGCGGCGTCCATCCAGCGCGCTTTCGAAAATCGCTCGGACCTGCGGGCAGCCGAGGCCCAGGTGCACGCCGCCGAGCGCGAGGTCGCTGCCGCGCATGCCGAACGGCTCCCGTCGGTTTCCTTCGATGCGGATTACGGAGTCCTGGGGGCCAACCCGATCCACACGCACGGCGTCTTTTCGATTACCGGCTCGGTCAATATGCCCATCTGGCTGGGCGGCCGAGTGAAAGCGGATATCCAGCAGGCGGAGGCCACGCTGCATCAGCGCCAGGCCGAACTGGCCGACCAGCGGGGCCAGGTGGAACAGCAGGTGCGCACCTCGCTGATTGAACTGGAAACCGCCCTGGGACAAATTCAACTGGCGCAGAGCAACCGCGCGTACGCCGCCGAGACCCTCCGGGAAGCCCGCGACCGTTTCAACCTCGGAGTGGCCAACACCGTGGAAGTTGTGCAGGCCCAGGAACAGGTGGCCTCCGCGGAGAGCGATTTCGTTTCCAGCACCTTCGCCCTGGATCTGGCGCGTCTGACTCTATCGCGAGCCATGGGCGAAGCCGAATCCGCGCTGCCCGATCTGCTGAAAGTGAGCCATCCATGAACCCTGCGCAGAATCTGGAAACCGCCGGGACACCAACTCCGCCCCTGCCGCCCCCCGCCAGCCGTCCGCGAGGCCGGCGCCGCGCCTTCCTTATCTTCTTCGTGGTCCTGTTAATCGCGGCCACCGCGGGCGTTCTCTACTGGCTGCACACGCGCGATTTCGAATCCACCGACGATGCCCAGGTCGAGATGCACCTGGACCCCATCAGTTCCCGCGTCGAAGGCACCATCCAGAAGGTGTACGTGGAAAATAACCAGTTCGTCCACGCGGGCGATCCACTGGTGGATTTCGACCCGCGCGATTTCCAGGTGGCGCTGGACCAGGCCCAGGCGGCTCTCGGCCAGGCGCAAAGCCAGGTGACCGCGCAGCAGCCCAACGTGCCCATCACTCAGGTCGAGAACACCGCCAACATCTCCACCTCCGAAGCCAGCGTCGCCACCGCCCAAGCCGTGCTCGCTGCCGCCGAACACGATCGCGATGCCGCCGCCTCGCGCCTGACCGAGGCCGAAGCCAACAGCGCCAAAGCGCAGGCCGACCTGGCCCGCTACAAGATCCTGATCGCCAACGAAGAGGTGTCGCGGCAGGAGTACGACCAGGTGGAAGCCGCGGCCAAAGCGCAGGCGGCCAACGTGGCGGCCAACCGGTCCACTGTGGAATCCGCCGGGCGAGTCGTGGACCAGCGGCGCGCCCAGTTGGAGGAAGCGCGCACCCGCCTCACCCAGTACCAGCAGAACGCCCCGCGCCAGGTGGCCATCCGGCAGGCCTCGGTGCGCTCCTTGCAGGCCAGCGAGGAAAGCGCCAAAGCGCAGTTGGAACAGGCCCGGCTCAAACTCAGCTACACGCGCATCGCGGCGCCGGTGGATGGCATCGTCATGAAGCGCTCGGCGGAGGTGGGCGCCCATGCGGCCGCGGGACAGCAATTGTTCATGATCGCCGAGACCGGCAACCTGTGGGTGACCGCCAATTTCAAGGAAACCCAGCTTGCCACAATCCAGCCGGGCCAGCCTGCCACCATTCACGTCGATGCGACCGGCCAGGACTTCCAGGGCGCCGTGGAAAATATCGGAGCCGGCACCGGCGCCATCAGCAGCGTGCTGCCGCCGGAAAACGCCACCGGCAATTATGTGAAGGTGGTCCAGCGCATCCCTGTCCGCCTGCGTTTCCGGCCCAATCAGCCGGGGCTGGACCGCCTCCGCGCCGGAATGAGCGTGGAAGCCGACGTTCGCATCGCCAGGTAAATCATGGCCGGACAAACCAGGCACGACGCGTGGAGGCCCGCGCACAATCCTTACCTGATTGCGCTGACGGTCACCCTGGCCACGTTCATGGAAGTGTTGGATTCGTCTATCGCCAACGTTTCCCTGCCGCACATCGCCGGCTCCCTGGGCGCGACCTACGATGAGGCCACCTGGATCCTCACCAGCTACCTGGTCTCCGCCGCCATCGTGCTGCCGGTTTCCGGATGGCTCTCCACCGTGATCGGGCGCAAGCGCTTTTACATGATGTGCGTAACCCTGTTCACGGTCTGTTCGTTCCTGTGCGGCATCGCGCCCAGTCTGCCGTTCCTGATTGTGGCGCGCATCCTGCAGGGCGCCGGCGGCGGCGGGTTGCAACCCTCCGAACAGGCCATTCTGGCCGACTCGTTTACCGAGGAGAAGCGCGGCATCGCCTTCTCCCTATACGGCATGGCCGTCGTGGTGGCGCCCGCCATCGGGCCCACGCTGGGCGGTTGGATCACCGACAACTTCAACTGGCACTGGATCTTTTTCATCAATCTGCCCATCGGTGCTCTCTCGCTGTTTCTGACCTCCCGCATGGTCGAGGATCCGCCCTGGCTGAAGGGCGAGCGGCGGGCGGGAATCCGCGTCGATTACATCGGCCTGGCCCTCATCGTATTGGGCGTGGCCTGTTTCCAGATCGTGCTCGATAAGGGCCAGGAAGACGATTGGTTCTCCTCACCGCTCATCCGCACCATGCTCAGCGTCGGGCTGCCGACCCTGTTTGCTTTTTTCCTGTGGGAATGGTTCCACCCCGACCCGATTGTGGACGTGCGCCTGCTGAAGAATCGCAACTTCGGCACGGCCGTCTTCTTCTCGTTCATATTGGGGATGGTGTTGTTCGGGTCCACGGTGCTGATTCCCGAGTTCCTCCAGGTCAGCCTCGGCTACACCGCCGAACGCGCGGGGATGGCCCTCTCGCCCGCGGGCTTCGTGCTCATGCTCATGATGCCCATTGCCGGCCGCATCACCGCCAGCAAAATCGATCCGCGCCTGCTGATTTCCATTGGCTTTCTCGGGACGGCGATCACCCTGCACCGCCTCACCATCGTGAATCTGCAAATCGATTTTCGGACCATTGTCATCCTTCGTATGACTCAGGTGATCTTCATGCCGCTGATCTTCATCCCCATCAGCACCTTGAACTACGTAGGCGTGCCGCGCGAAAAGAATAACCAGGTTTCCGGCTTGTCCAACTTCGCCAGAAACCTGGGAGGTAGTATCGGTACGTCGCTGTTGAGCACGTTTCTCGCGCGGCAGAACCAGGTTCACCAGATGAACTTCGCGGCCCACACCGGCCACGGCGATCCGAACTTCGAAAACTGGCTCACCGGCCTCAAAGCGCTATTCGTTTCCCAGGGTTTCGATTCGGTCACTGCCGCGCAAAAGGCCCTGGCGCTGGCCTACCGCTCCGTGCTGGCCCAAGCCAATACCCTGAGCTTCGAAAACAGCTTCTGGATCATGTCCCTGATTGTGGCCTGCCTCTCCCCGCTGCCCTTCCTGATGCGGCGTCCCAAGCCCGGCGAACGGCAGCCGTCCCTGCACTAAAAGGGCACTAAAAAGGGCTAGACCGCCAACAGCCGCTGGAAGAACGTGCGGTACTTCTTCAGAGCCACCCGCAGATCCTCGGTGGATACGTTATCGCCGCGGTCCCACTGTTCTTCCAACCCGCTCCGGGCCGACGCAAAATTCTCCGCCAGGCGCTTGATCGCCTGGGCAACCAGTTCGTCGGCCTGCTGTACCGCGTTGCGAGGCTCATCCACGAATCCCGTCTGAATCCGGTCCCAGCGCGACCGGAAATCCTGCACAACATCCTGCGGCAGAAGCGGACCCGCCGCATCCTCCTGCGGTTCCCGCCCATTGACCAGATCGGCCGTACTGATATGTTCTTCTATTGTGGTTCGTTCCATCGTTTACCTCCTCTGGGCGACATGCCCTTCCAGCAATTCTTCAAACAGTTTTCGATAGCACACTACGGCGTTGCGTAAATCTTCCGTCGAAGCCTTCCCGCTCTGGTCCGCCAAGGCGATATCGTGAGCCGCGCGGTAGTTGCTGACCACGTGGGGGAAGTCGACCGAGACGTCGTCCGCCCTGCGATCGAATTCACCCATCGGGTATCCGCGGGCCGTCATCAGGTCGATCACCAGTTGATCGGCTTCGCGTATGGAACCTCTCGGATCGTCCACGAAACGCGATTGCACCCCGTGCCAAAGGTCGGCGAAGCGGTCGCGTTCATGGTCGCTCAGGGCATGAATGTGTACCTTCTCCATGCGCTTCTGGCGGGCTTCCAGTGCCGCTTCCGCCTTTCCCGATTCGCCGTATTGCCGGAACGTACGTTCGTACTCCGGACCGAAATGGGAACGCAGCCTGCGCGAACGCTGCCGCCGCAACAACCCATAAGCCAACACCGCGATGATAACGACGGCCACCGCCAGAATCACAATTAAAACCGTTTCTGTCGTCATTTTCCGAACTCCCGCAAGTGGATGCTGCAAGTGGAAGACCAGCGGTGGCGCCATCACCCAACGCCCCATGGCGGGAATTCGTACCGTTCCAAAAAACACGCCCCAAAATAGATATCCAAGTTAAACATTAACTCTATTGACTATTTCGATGGTTTGGTGTTTGATAGGTTTGGGGAGCCGCAAGGCACGCCTTGAAGGAGGTCCCTTATGAAGGCTGAAGTCCCGGTCCTCGACCGGTGTCCCTTCTTTGACCACTTCCAGCCGAAGCACTTGGAAAAGCTTACGGCGGTGGGAACCCTGGTCTCCTTTATTAAAGATGAAATCGTCTTCCATGAAGACGATGAAGCGCCCCGTTTCTTCGTACTGTTATCCGGACGTGTTGCCCTGGAGTGCCACTCCGCCGGAAAGCCGGTTCTCATCGATATCCTTCATGCCGGCGATGAGCTCGGCTGGTCTGCCGTCCTGGGACAGAAGAAACAGTTTCGCGCCCGCGCCCTCGAGCCGGTAGAGGCCTCCGCGTTCGATGCCGCCGGACCTTCGTCTGGCCTTCGACGCCAATCCGTATTTCGCCCGCGCCTTCCTGGAAAGACTCGCCGATGTCATCGGGCAGCGCCTGCAGAGCACCCGCCGGCAACTCGGGCGTGTCCTCATGGAAGACCGCGCGTCCCCCCGCCAAAACCTGTAGACCGCGAGGTTGTATGCCGGGCCGCCCTACCGCCGATGCCAGCAGAAGGGAGCGCAGCTCCTGGGCGGTATCTTCGTTACCATGGTTCCTTCTCAGCCCCACCGGGGAGGAATTCATGGACAGTCATAATCGGCAGCAACTGGTCAACGAACTACTCGGAAGCGCACACCTGTTCGTGTCCGCGGTCAGCGGCGTGATGGAGCAGCAACTGCTCTCGGAAATCGCCGGGAAGCAACTGACTCTTTCTCAATTGAAGGTGCTGAAGTTGCTCGATCTCACCGAAGCGCACAACGTCGGCGACGTTGCCGCTTTTCTCGGCGTGAGCGACGCCGCCGCCAGCAAAGCCGTGGACCGCCTGGTGCGGCGGAAGTATCTGCGCCGGACCGAAGGACGAGCCGACCGCCGCAGCAGCGATCTTTCGCTCGCCCCTGCCGGCCGTGCCGTCCTCAAGCGATACGAAACCGCCAAGGACCGCAAACTGGCCGAGCATGTTCGGCAACCTGGAGCTGGACGAACTCCAGCAGACCTCCGCATTTCTCGAGCGCCTGACCAAGGGCATTGTCCACTACAGCGCCAACCCCGAGGAGATCTGCCTGCAGTGCGGAATCTACCTCAAGAAGCGGTGCCTGGTGCGGGAGGCCGGCCAGTCCGATTGCCAGTATCAGCGCCGCAAAACCCGGCGGCAAGTGAGGAGCGATGCAACGCGAACTGAAATTTCAACGCGAGGCAGACCCGGAATGGGCCCGCCATGTTGAGTGAGCGTCCCGGCTGCGAGGGCCTGTTTTCCTGCCTTCAATGCGGCGCGTGTTCGGGCACCTGCCCGCTCTCCATTTATATGGATTTCAGCCCGCGCCGCATCATTGCCCTCGTCCGGGAAGGGTTTCGTGAAGGACGCGCTGGGCTGCAAAACCATCTGGCTCTGCGCCTCCTGTTACTCCTGCGCGCGTCCACTGTCCCCGCCAGATCCACATCACCGACGTCATGTACGGCCTGAAGCGGGAGGCCATCCAATCGCGGCTGTATCCGGCGCGCTTCCCGGTCCCGGTGCTGGCCCAGGAATTCTGCAAGATGGTCAGGCGGCGCGGGCGCAACTCCGAATTCTGGCTGGTACTGCGCATGGCGCTCCGCTAGCAATCCTCTGATCCTCTTCGGAATGTGTCCGGAACGGGCTGGGACCTGCTGCGTACCGGCCGGCTTTCCCTCCGCCGCGAGCGAATTCGCGATGTCGCCGTCCTGCCGCCGGGCTGTCGCTCCGCGGGAGGTGGCGTGATGCCCGCCACTTACGGATATTTTCCCGGCTGCTCCCTGAAAGGCACTGGCGTGGCCTACGAAGAGAGCCTGCTCACGCTGTTCCGCCTGCTCGATCTCGCCTCTGAGGAACTCGACGATTGGAACTGCTGCGGCGCCACTTCCTATATGTCCATCGACGAAGGCGCCGCGTTCTGCCCTGTCCGCCCGCAATCTCGCGCTGGCTCACCAGGCCGGGCATCGCGATCTGCTGGCCCCTTGCAGCGCCTGTTACCTGGTTCTGCGGAAGACCCAGGACTATGCCCAGCGCTACCCGCAAATCGGCCGCCAGGTCGGCGCTTACCTGGGTAACGGAAGCCTGAAGGTGCTCCAGTCCGTCCGCGTCCGCCATCCCCTCGAAGTTCTCTATTCCGACGTGGGTCCGGCGCGCATCCGCGACAAGATAAAGCGCCGCTGGCGCGGCGGACGGGTGGCCTGCTACTACGGCTGCCAGATGGTGCGGCCCTATGCCGAAGCCGACCGCGCGCACGACCCGGTGCGCATGGACGAACTCCTCGCGGCCGTGGACGTGCCCACCGTCGATTACGCCTGAAGACCAAATGCTGCGGCGGGTCCCTCACCGGGCACTACCCATTCGAGTGGGCGTGCGGCTCAACTACATCCTGCTGAAAGAAGCCGCGCGGAAAGGCGCGCAGGCCATCGCCACTGTCTGCCCGCTGTGCCAGTACAACCTGGACGCGTACCAGACCGAGATCCGCCGGTCCAGCTGGAGAACGCCTGGATATGCCGATTCTGTATTTCACCCAGATCCTCGGCGTGGGCGTTGGGAGGCGAAATCGAATCGCTGGGATTGCGGCGCGCCATATCCGGACGCAAGACCATCGACCAGTGGTTTCCCAAGGCGGTGACGGAGAAGGAAGCGTATGTCTGATCCGAAACGGCCCTGTGCGCATCGGCGTCTATACCTGCCACTGCGGCACCAACATCGCCGCCACGGTGGACGTAAAGGCGCTGGCGGAATTCGCCGGCACGCTGCCCAACGTGGTGCTCTCGCGAGACTACAAATACATGTGCTCCGATCCCGGGCCAGGACCTCATCCGGCAGGACATCCGCGATCACGAACTGAACCGCATCGTGGTGGCCTCCTGCTCTCCGCATCTGCACGAGCACACCTTCCGCACGGCTCTCAAGGTGGGCGGCCTGAATCCGTTTTTACTTCCACATGGTGAATATCCGGGAGCAGGCCTCCTGGGTCCACGAAAATCGCGCCCAGGCCACCCGCAAAGCCAAGGACCTGGTGTGCGCGGCGGTACGTCGCGTGGCGTTCCACGAACCCCTGGAACGCGGGCGCGTGGCCATCCACCCCGACGTGCTGGTGGTCGGCGGAGGCATCGCCGGAATCCACGCGGCCCTCACCCTGGCGAATGCCGGCAAGCATGTATTCCTGGTGGAACGCGAACCCACCATCGGCGGCCACATGGCCAAATTCGATAAGACCTTCCCCACGCTGGACTGCGCCGCCTGCATCCTCACTCCCAAGATGTCCGCCGTCCGCAGCCATCCCAACATCACCCTGTGGACTTATCCGAGGTCACCAAAGTGGATGGCTACGTGGGCAATTACAAGGTCACCGTGATGCGCCACCCGCGCTATATCGACGAGGACCTCTGCGCCGGATGCCTGGAATGCATGGATGCCTGCGTCTACAAGCAGGCCAAGGTCCCCGACGATTTCAACCTCGGCCTGAGCAAGCGAAAGCCCATTTATATTCCGTTCCCGCAGGCCGTGCCGCAGGTGCCGGTGATCGACCCGGAAACCTGCATCGAGTTCAAATCCGGAAAGTGCAAGAAGACCTGCATCGAGGCCTGCGGCGACCGCCACGCCATCAATCTGCGCGCCGAACCCAAGGAGGAACAGATCGAGGTGGGAACCGTCATCCTGGCCACCGGCTTCCAGACCTTCGACGCCGCCCGCGTTCCTTATTACGGCTACGGCAAATATCCCAATGTCTACACGGCGCTCGAAGTGGAGCGCCTGGTCAATGCGTCCGGCCCCACCGCGCGGCGAAGTGGTTCTGCGCGATGGCCGGCGGCCCCGGACCGTGGGGATCGTGCACTGCGTGGGCTCGCGCGACGAGAATACCCACCGCTGGTGCTCGCGCGTCTGCTGCATGTACTCCCTGAAACTCGCGCACCTCCTCAAGGAACATACCGGCGCCGAGGTCTTCAACTTCTATATCGATATGCGCACGCCCGGCAAGGGCTTCGAAGAGTTCTACCAGAAGCTGCTGACCGAACGCGTTCACTTCATTCGCGGCCGGGTGGCTGAGGTGACCGATTGGGTGCTCGACCCCTCCGAAGACGGCAAACTGGTCATCCGCGTCGAAGACACGCTGGCCGGCTTCGTGCGGCGCATTCCGGTGGACATGGTGGTGCTCTCCACCGGGCTGGAGCCGCGCGCCGACGCGCCGGAGGTCCGCCGCCTGTTCAACATCTCCTGCGCCAGCGAGGGCTTTTTCCTGGAGCGCCATCCCAAACTGGCGCCGGTCAACACATTTACCGAAGGCATATTTCTGGCCGGCTGCTGCCAGGGTCCCAAAGACATTCCCGATACCGTGGCGCAGGCCGGAGCGGCCGCCGCCGAGGCGCTGGCGCTGATCGACGCGGGCTACGTCGAAACGGAACCCAACACCGCCCACGTCGTGGAAGAGGAATGCTGCGGCTGCAAGACCTGCAATTCCATGTGTCCGTATCACGCCATATCGTTCGTGGACGAGATCGGTAAGTCCCGCATCAACGAGGTGCTCTGCAAGGGCTGCGGCACTTGCGTGGCCGCGTGTCCTTCCGGCGCCATCCGGCAGAACCTGTTTGAAGATGACGAGATTTTCGCGGAAATCGAAGGGATTCTGAGCAATGCCTGAAGAATTTCAACCGAGAATCGTGGCCTTCTTTTGCAACTGGTGCACGTACCTGGCCGCCGACCTGGCCGGCACCTCGCGCATCAAGTACGCTTCCAATGCGGAGGTGGTGCGCGTGATGTGCTCCGGCCGCGTTGACGTGCAGTTCGTTCTGAAGGCCTTCGCCAAGGGCGCCGACGGCGTCCTCATCGGCGGATGCCATCCCGGCGACTGCCATTATCAGGAAGGCAACTACAAGGCGCTGCGCCGCTTCCGCCTGCTGCAGCGGCTCATCCGCCAGATGGGCATCGAAGAGGAGCGCCTGCGGCTGGAGTGGATTTCGGCCGCCGAGGGCGACCGCGTGCGCGTGGTGATCGACGAGATGGTGGAGACGCTGCGCCGCCTGGGCCCGCTGCACAGGACGGAGGAAGAGCGCGCTCACCTGATGGAGGTGGCATGAAACCCAAGGTTGCGTTCTACTGGTGCGCCTCTTGCGGCGGCTGCGAGGAGGCCGTGCTGGATCTTGGCGAGGAGATCCTGAACGTGGCCGCCGCCGTGGATATCGTCTTCTGGCCCGTCGCCCTGGATTTCAAACAGAAGGATGTAGAAAGCATGGCCGATGGCGAGATCGCCATCAGTTTCGTAAACGGCGCCGTGCGCACCGGCCATCAATTGGAGATGGCCCGCCTGATGCGCCGCAAATCGCGCATCGTGGTGGCGTTCGGCGCCTGCGCGCAGTTGGGCGGAATCCCCGGTCTGGCCAACCTCAACAGCGCTGCCGGAATCCTGGAGGAAGTATACGGCGAAGGCGATCGCCCCCAGCCGGAATTCCGCGACGATGGCCGCACCCTGACGCTCCCGAAACTGTTCGACTCGGTGCTTCCCTTTGGACCGCGCCATTCCCGTGGATTACTACGTGCCCGGCTGCCCGCCATCTCCGCAAATCGTGGCGGATGCGTTTCAGGCGCTTTTGCGCGAGCCCCTGCCGGAGCCCGGAACGGTGCTGGCGCCCGACCGCGCTATGTGCGACGAATGCCCGCGCAAGGATACGCACCAGCCCGACCTGAAGCTGGATCGCCTCTATCGCGTGCAGGATCGCGTCCTGGATCCTGGCGTCTGCATCCTGGCGCAGGGAGTGCCGTGCCTCGGTCCAGCTACCCGCGCGGGCTGCGGCGCACGATGCATCTCCGGGAACATGCCATGCACAGGCTGTTTCGGACCGACCAGCCGCGTGCGGGACTATGGCGGCAAGGCCCTGTGCTCCATTGCCTCTATCCTCAGCGGCAGTGAGGCGGGCGAAATCGATCCCATACTGGATGGCATTGCCGACCCGGTGGGGACCTTCTACCGCTACAGCCTTCCCTCGTCGTTCCTCGAGCGAAAGCAGCAGGAGTGAAATCATGGCTACCATCACGATCGACCCGGTCACCCGCCTCGAAGGGCATGGCCGGATCGACATCTTTCTCAATGCGGCAGGCGATGTGGACCGCGCTTACTTCCGCGTGCCCGAACTCAGGGGCTTCGAGAAGTTTGTCCAGGGCCGCCCGGCGGAAAGCATGCCGCAGATCACTTCCCGCATTTGCGGCGTTTGCCCCACCGCGCATCACATGGCCTCCACCAAGGCGCTCGACCGTTTATACCAGGTGGAGCCGCCGCCCGCGGCCCGCAAAATCCGCGAACTGGTCTACAGCACCTTCATGGTGGAAGACCACACGCTGCACTTCTATTTTCTGGGCGGTCCCGATTTCATTGTCGGACCCAAGGCGCCGGCGGCAGAACGCAACGTGCTCGGCGTCATTGCCAAAGTGGGCATCGAAACCGGGCAAAAGGTAATCGCCATGCGGCGCAAACTCCGCGATCTGATAGCGCTGGCGGCGGGCAAGGCGGTGCACCCGGTGTTCGGCGTTCCGGGCGGCGTCTCCAAAGCGCTCACCGCCGCGGACGCGGCGCAGTTCCAACAGGTCGCTGCGGAGGCCGTCGAATTTGCCCGCTTCACGCTGGACCTGTTCCAGAAGGTCGTCCTGGCAAACCAGGAATACGTGGACCTGATTAAGTCCGACCTGTTTACCCACCGCACTTACTACATGGGAATGGTGGATGAACAGAATCGCGTGACCTTTTATGACGGAGCGCTCCGCGTGGTCGCGCCGGACGGCCACCAGTGGGCCAGGTTCGACCCTGCGAATTACGCGCAGTACCTCGGCGAGCACACCGAGCCCTGGAGTTACATGAAGCTGTGCTACCTGAAAGCGCTCGGCTGGCACGGATTCACCGAAGGACCGGAGAGCGGCGTCTATTGCGTGGCTCCCCTGGCGCGGCTCAATGCCGCCGACGGCATGGCCACACCGCTGGCTCAGGAGGCTTACCTGCAGTTCTTCGGCGTTCTCGGAAAGCCGGCCCATCATTCGCTCGCCAATCACTGGGCGCGCGTCATCGAACTGCTCTACGCCGCCGAACGGATGAAGCAACTGGCGGAAGATCCCGAAATCACCGACCCCCATGTGCGGAATCTGCCGTCCGCCGTCCCCAGCGAAGGAGTGGGCGTTGTGGAAGCGCCGCGCGGCACCTTGATCCACCATTACCGTAGTGACGAAAACGGCCTGATCGTAAAATGCAACCTGATTGTGGCCACCCAGAACAATGCCGCCAGAATCTGCATGGGTGTGGACAAGGTGGCGCGCGGCCTGGTCACCGCTTCTCACGTGGATGATGGCATTCTGAACATGGTGGAGATGGCCTTTCGCGCATATGACCCGTGCCTGGGGTGCGCCACTCACTCTCTGCCCGGAAGTATGCCCTTGGTTGTGCGCGTGTGCGATCCGGCCGGCGGTGTACGTCACACGTTGAGGCGCGATGCCGATGGAACCGTGCACCGGAGTTAGCGCGCGCGTCCGCGTCTTGGGCCTGGGAAACCAGATCCTGGCGGACGATGCGTTCGGTATCCTGGCGGCGCGCGAAGTAAAGCGCCGCCTCGGCGACGCCATAGAAGTGCTGGTTTCTTTCGAAGCCGGGTTCAACCTCATCGATTGCCTCCTGGGCGCCTCGCCGCTGGTCATCGTGGATACCATACAGACCGGCGCCGCGCCGCCGGGGACCATCCACATCCTGCGGGAGGAAGACTTCCACTCGGCGCCCGCGGGTTCGCCCCACTGCGCCGGCATCTGCGAGGTCCTCTCCGTCGCAAGAATACTGGGCCTCGCGGTCCCGGCACGGGTCACTCTGGTGGCGGTGGAAGCTGCCGATTGCGCCACCGTCGGAGGCGCCATGCACCCCGATGTGTTGGGTGCGATACCAAACGTGGCGGATTGGGTTGTGAGGCAATGTGATACGCGATCCGAGAACTTTCTGGCTGACCGTGACTAACATCGCGCTGGGACTCGCCCTGCTGGTGCTGATCGTCAGTCTCGTCACCGGAACCGTGTGCGATTTCGTCGCAAAACTGCGCAAGCGCCGCGCCATCCGTCATGAGATCGAAGAGGACTTCCGGCACCTGTTCCACCATCCCCATCGCCACTGACCGGCGGGCCATCCTGCCAGCCGTAACTGTTCCCACGATATTTGCCAAAAACAGAGTGTGTACGGTGCTTCCTGCTCTACCTTGCGGCTCTCGGTGTCTCTGGTGCTCTTCGGTCCAGGCCCACTGGCGATAGACGGCGATCACTTCGGCGTCACATGGATGAGAGCGCCCGGATTGGCGTCTTCGAGCATCCACAGCGAGCCATCGGGGCCTTCTTCCACATCGCGGATACGGTGGCCCACATCCCAGCGCTCGGCGCTTTTGGCGCCGCCGTGGCCGTCAAAGACGATGCGGTTGAGCGACTTGGTCGCCAGGCCGCTGACGAAGCCGTTGCCGTTCCATTGCGGAAAGGTCTTGGTGCCGCGGTAGAACATCAGGTTGCCCGGCGCGATCACCGGCGCCCAATAGAGCACCGGCTTCGCCAGGTCGGGCCGCGTATCGGGTTTAGGAATGGGCACACCGTTATAGTTCTGGCCATACGACACAAGAGGCCAGCCATAATTCTTGCCCCGCTCGATCAGGTTCAACTCGTCGCCGCCGCGCGGGCCATGCTCCACTTCCCACAATTCGCCGGTGGGCGAAAACGCCAGGCCATAAGGTGTGCGGACGCCGCTGGCCCAGGTTTCAGCCGGGGTCAGGTTGGGGCCGGGAAAAGTATAGGTGCTTACCACCTTCTGGGTCTTGGCTGTTTCAGTGTCTCTGGGCGGATCGGTCAGGGGAATAGTCGCGGCGCCGGTTTTGCCGAAATTGGGATTGCCGGGGGCCGGCTTGCCATCCAGCGTCAGGCGCAGAATCTTGCCTTCGGGCTGGTCCGGATCCTGGGCGGGGGTCATGCGCTGCCGGTCGCCCACCGAGAGGAACAAATACTGGTCGTCGGGCGAGAAGGCAATCTGCGCGCCTTCCTGCCCGCCCTTGCCCTTGGGCATCTGTCGCCACAGCACCTCCAGGTTTTCCAGTTTCGCCGAAGTGGCGGTGACGTTCAGCCTGGCGCGCGCCAGCACCAGGCCTCCGCCGTAATCGCCCGGCTCGGCATAGGTGAGATAGATACTGTGGTCGGTGGCGTAATGTGGCGAAAGGAAAACTCCGTGCATTCCGCTCTGGCCCTGCCAGTAGACAGCGGGAGTATTTTGCACCTGGATCTTCTCTCCCTGCTGGGATACCAGCCAAACCGGCCCGGGCTTTTCGGTGATCAGCATGCGGCCATCGGGCAGGAAGGCCAGCCGCCAGGGCAGTTTGAAGGTGGCCACGGTGGTCATGGTGAAGGGCAGGGTGGCTTCGGGCTTCTGTTCGCCAATATTGACCTGGCCCCAGGCCGCCACCCCCGACAGTGTGAAAAGCAACACCGTTTTCGCTGATCTCATCGACATTTTCTCCTTGCCGCTCAAGCCCTGACCTCAAGCCTTCCGGGGCGCAATTGTAATCGTACACTACGGCAGGGTAGGGCCAAACAAGTGCGCTATGAAAAGCGCCGCCGGATACTCCCGCTCAAGCGCTTCGGCACGATGTTCCCTCACTTCCACGAAAATCGAGTCGCCGAACTCATGCGTCCGGTACTGGCCGGCTGCCAGTTCCTCGTCCATTTTCCTGATCGTTTCCGTGTCCACAAAGGCACGCAACAACTCGTAATGACTCGTTCCCGGTTCGTGCGTTCCGGAAAGCATCGCATCTACCACCCGCAGGCGGCTGGCCCTGCCGATTCGCTGCGTTGCCAGTCCAGCGCCTGCCCGGACGCTGCCGTCCGTCACAGCCGCGTGCTCCAGTGCTCGCACTACCGTAGTGCCAATGGCGACAATACGACCGCCTCGCGCCCGGGCAAGCCTCATGGCCCGGACGGTCGCCGGTGGGATGTAGTATGGTTCATCGAATGGCAGGCGCGCATCCAGATCGGCATCGCCCGTGGAGGAAATGCCCGCGGCGTGGGTAATCGTCGCAAACGGAACTCCCCGCTCTTTAAGGGCTGCGAGGGTACTCCAGTCCAGCGCGAATCCAGCCGAGGGCGGCTCAAACGCGACCGGAGGACCTGCGATCGGCGTCCACACATCCCAAAGAGCCAACGCCGTCGTCACATGCGAGTACTGAATCGGGCGTCCATGGCGGGCGATGCCCGTCCAGATTTCGTCGATGGAGCCCTCAAAGGTGAGCCGCACCAGGCGCGGATGCCCCAGAATGGCCTCGACGTTGGCGCGCAGGGGTCCGAGATTCAGCCGGTCACCCACCTCTATTTCAGGAGGCAGTGGCCGGTCCTCCGTGCGCAGGTGAAAATCACCCGCACCGAAAGCCACGGCCATGCACGAGCGTATGCTCCCGGCGGCCAGTGAATCGCGCCCGGCCAGACGGATTTCAAGCGACTGGCCGCTTCGGACATGCTCGCCGAAGAGGCTTGCGGGCAACGTTGCGGCATCATTGGCAATCACCAGGTCGCCGCCGCGCAATAAGTCGGCGAATCTCGATCGCACCCGGTGGGTGACATGCCCGTTGCCGTCCACTGCGAGCAGTTTTGCATCCACCGGGCGTTGGATTGGACGTGGCGCCGCAATCATGACACAGGCTCCTGCGCCATCTGTTTGCGGCCCTGCTTCATGAATGAAATCTGCTTACCGACGGCGTCCGCAAACTCCTGCGCCGCCGTCTCCGGCCGCTTGAGCTGGGTCCGGTCCGCACCGGGAACAGCCGCGTCATGCATCGGTGTGTCCATGTCGCCGGGATCGAGCGACATCACGGCAATGCCTTCGTCCGTCAGTTCTTCATTCCAGATCCGGCTCAAATGGTGAAGCGCGGCCTTGCTCGCCCCATAGGCGCCCCAGCGCGCATATGCAGTGATGGCTGCGTCGCTCGAAACGTTCAAAATCACAGCCCCGCGGCCTTCTCTGACGGAAGAGGCCAGCGCGCCCAGCAACGCTCTTGTCAGCCGGAACGGCCCCAGCAGATTCGTCGCCAGCGCACGCTCGAATTCTTCACACTCGGTGTCCGCCAGCAAGGCGAGCGGCGAGGGTCCGAGATCGGAGGCATTGTTGATCAGGACGTCGACTCCACCCAGCGCCGCCAGCATCTGAATGGCGATGGGGTGGATGTCGTCCTTTTTCGATACGTCGCCCACGATCCCGTGTGCGCCGCCGTGTTGGCGCATGACTCTTTCAACGCCTTCCCGGCCACGCGCTACGAACGCAACCAGTGCGCCACGAGTCAGGAACTCCCCTACCAGCGCCAATCCAAGGCCCGATGTGCCGCCTGTTATCGCTACTCGTAAGCCGTGCATAAGCTCCTCCATACCCCGTCAAACCCAAACTACAAGTTAAAGTGAACTTGAAGTCAAGAGGAAAGTTTGATATTCTCGGTTTACCGTGCTGACCATCAGCGAGGTTTCCCGCCGCAGCGGGGTGGCTGCGTCCGCCTTGCGCTTCTATGAAGAGAAAGGCCTGATTCGGTCGGAACGGGCCGGCTCGGGGCACCGCCGCTATTCCCGGGACGTCTTACGAAGGATTGCATTCATCGTTTTTGCCCAACGCATCGGGATGTCGCTCGACGAGATTGCAGTAGAACTCGCCAGGCTGCCGGCGGGGCGGGTGCCTGAGGGATCTGACTGGGCCAGGCTCTCCAAGGGTTGGACGGCTCGGATCGATGAGCGCATCGTGGAGCTGGAGCGCCTGCGAGAGGGGCTGACCGGGTGCATCGGTTGCGGCTGCCTGTCACTCAGCCGTTGCAAGCTCGCCAACCCGGGGGATCGCGCTGCCCGCCTCGGCCCCGGACCGCGCTTTTGGGTCAGCGACCGGTAACATCGAATCATGGACCAAAACCGTGTGGCAGTAGTCGGCGCCGGCGCCGTAGGGTGTTATTTCGGCGGGATGCTTGCGCGTGCCGGGGTCCCGGTCACACTCATTGGCCGCGCCGCCCACGTCGATGCCATTGCAGCTCGTGGACTGTTCCTCGAAGGAGTGCGCGTCAACCAGCACATTCCCGTCGCGGCCACTACCAGCATCGAAGGCGTGCGCGACGCGCAAATTGTGCTCCTCTGCGTCAAGACTCTCGATACCGAAACTACCGCTCTTGAAATCCACCGGCACATGGCATCCGGCGCCGCCGTCGTCAGTATGCAGAATGGCGTGGACAACGTGCGCCGTATCCACGCCGCCGCCGGCATCGAAGCCGTCCCCGCGGTCGTCTATGTCGCGGCGGCCATGGCCGGACCGGGCCACGTCAGGCATTCCGGCCGCGGCGACCTCGTCCTGCCGGACTCGGCCAGTGCCATGGCCGCGATGTTCGAACCTGCCGGCATCCCCTGCCGCCTCTCGCCCGCCATCGAAATCGAGTTGTGGCGCAAGATGGTCCTGAACTGTGCCTATAACGCCATCTCCGCCCTGGGACACGCGCCATACGGATCCATGATGCGCAGCCCGCGTATTCGCGAACTCATGCGGCGGGCCATCGGGGAAACCGTTGCGGTCGCGCATGCCGATGGGGTCGAACTCTCCGTCGAAGATATGGTCGAAGCCGCGCGCCAACTCGGCGATGCCATGAGCGCTGCCACTTCCTCCACCGCTCAGGACCTCGCGCGCGGCAAGGCCACGGAGATCGAATCGCTCAACGGCTATGTGGCCCGGCGCGGCGCCGAGGCCGGAATCCCCACGCCGGTGAACGAAACACTCTGCGCCCTGGTGCGCTTGCTGGAAGAGGCCTGACCGCCCGTAATCCACGTCCTTAACATCACGTTTCGGTCTCCCGCCACCCACCGGCAGGCGATTTCGGATATCATGCTCCCGAGGCAAGAAACATGTCTGATCAGGACCGACGTAAGTTTCTGGGAACGGCAGCCGGAGTGGCTGCGTTCACCATTCTTCCCAGACACGTGTTGGGAGGTCCGGGCTACGTCGCTCCCAGCGACAAGATCACCCTGGCGCTACATCGGCGTGGGCACCGAGGGACTCCGCGAGATGCTGCCCCTGCTCTCCGTCCCCGAAATCCAGATCGTCGCCGTCTGCGACCCCAACAAGCATGCCAGTGGATATCGCGACTGGTCCGCCAACGGCATCCTCAACTCCGATCCGCCGGACTCTTGGCAAGCCGGACTGGTGGGCCGGCGCCGAGGGCACCATTCCCGGCGGCCGCGATTGCGCCAAAGACATCGTCGAGACCTACTACGCCACCAGCGGCATCGACAAGTTCGGGCTGCGCCGCCTATGCCGATTTCCGCGAACTGCTTCGAAAAGGAAAAGGACGTGGACGCCGTCAAAATCATGACGCCCGACCATCTCCACGGCGTCATCGCCATGGCCGCCATGAAGCGCGGCAAGCACACCATCGTCCACAAGCCCATCGCCAATCGCCTGAAGGAAGCCCGCATGGTCATCGATACCGCCCGCTCCAAAGGCGTGGCCACGCACTTCATGCCGTGGGACGCCAACGGCAATATGGAGCCGGTGATGGCGTGGATCAGGGACGGCGCCATCGGCACGCTTGCGCGAAGTCCACAACTGGACCAACCGCCCGGTGTGGCCGCAGTACGCCACCATCCCCACCGATACGCCGCCGGTGCCGCAGGGCTTCGATTGGGACCTGTGGCTGGGACCCGAAGCGCAGCGCCCCTATCATCCCCACTACACCCACATGGTGTTCCGCGGCTGGTACGATTTCGGCGGCGGATCCATGGCCGATATGGGGCACTACAGCCTGTGGACCGTCTTCAACGCGCTGGAGCTGTCCGGCCCCACCAGCGTCGAGCCCATGTTCAGCCACCATTGCGCGTTCACCGAAAGCGTCTCCACCACCATCAAGAACGATTTCTCGTTCCCCACCGCCGGCGTGGTCCGCTTCAGATATCCCGCGCGCGGGCAACGGCCGCCCGATCGATCTGATCTGGTACGAAGGCGGCATGCGCCCGCCCACGCCCGAGGAGTTGGACGAGGACCATCAAGGAACTGCCGCTCGAAGGCATGATGTTCGTCGGCGACAAGGGCAAAATCCTGGCCGGATTCCACGTCGATAGCCCGCACCTGATCCCCGAAAGCCGCATGCGCGGAATAAGTCGCGCCGCCCCCACCGCCGCGCGGCGGAGGCCAGACCGAAGAACTGACGCCGGGCCTGAAACAGTGGATCGCAGGCCTGCAAAGGCGGCGCGCAATCGCCTGGCAATTTCCTCAATGCGTGGCCCATCACCGAGGCCGTGAATCTGTACGCCGTGGCCCTCCGCACCCGCAAGCGCCTCATGTACGATGCGGAGAGCACGCAAGATCACCAACGCACGCGAGGCCAATCAATATCTCTCGCGCGAGTACCGCAAAGGATGGGAGCCCGAAACCGTATGAACCGCCGTGAATTTCTGGCTGGAGCCGCGGCCGTTGCCGCCGCGGCCCGCGCCATTGCCAATCCGCTGGGAATGCCGATCGGCTGCCAGACCTATCCCGTCCGCGATAGCATCGGCAAAGATTTCGATGGCACCCTCAAGCAGCTCGCCGCCGCCGGCTTCCAGACCATCGAGATGTGCTCGCCCCCGGGTTACGTATCGGCGGGCTACGGTCCGCTGGTGGGCATGAAGGCCGCGGAGATGCGCAAGCACATCGAAGACGCCGGCCTGCACTGCCAGAGCTGTCACTACCGGTTCAAGGAGCTAAAGGAAAACCTCGACGACCGCATCGCCTTCGCCAAAGAGCTGGGGCTGACGCAGATGGTGCTCTCCACCTTCGGCATTCCCAAGACGCTCCCATGGAAGATTGGACCCGCGCCGCCGCCCAACTGAACGAGATCGGCGAACGCATCCAGACCGCCGGCATCCAGTTCGGGTTACCACAATCACGATGGCGAGTTCCAGGAGATCGATCGCATCCTGGTCTACGACGCGCTGATGCGCACCTTCGATCCCAAAATGGTGAGGATGCAGTTTCAGACGTCGGTGGTCAGCCTGGGCTTCCAGGCCGCCACGTATTTCAGGAAATACCCCGGCCGCTTCCTCTCCATCCACGTGGCGGATTGGTCCCCCACCGAAAAGAAGCAGGTGGCCGTGGGCCAGGGCGTCATCGACTGGAAACAGCTCTTCGCCGCCGCCAAGACCGGAGGCGTCCGCAATTACTTCGTCGAAATGAATCTGGACCTCATGCGGGCCAGCGTTCCGTACCTGAAGAAACTGCCAACCTAACCCCGGGCGGCCTCCGGGCGTCTACTTGACGAGGTGTGACTATGTGGAGTGACGTGCGGTTCGGCCTGCGTCTGCTGGTCCGAAATCCCGGGATCACCGTGGCCGTGGTCGTGTCCCTTGCCCTGGGCCTGGGCGCTACGACGGCCATGTTTTCGCTGCTGAATTCCCTGATGTTCAAATCGCTCCCGGTGCCGGAACCAGGGCGCCTGGTGGTGCTGAACCACGGAACCGGCTCCGATCTCGACAGCAGTTTCACTTACCCGCAACTCACCGGGCTGCGCGATTCCGGCGGGGCGGCGGTGGACCTGTTCGGCTATTCCGGCGGCTCCGACCGCATCGCCATCGGCAACAGCGAGCGCACCGTCCAGACGCAATTCGTCTCCGGCGACTACTTCCGCATCCTGCGCGTGCAGCCGGCCGCCGGGCGCCTGTTGCAACCGGCCGACAATCTGCGCGGCTCGCCATCCGCCACCAGCGCCGTCATCAGCTACCGTCTTTGGCAGAGCGCCTTCCATGGCGATCCGGCCATCGCCGGCCGCACCGTGCGCATCGATTCTGTGCCTTTCACTATCGCGGGCGTCACCCCGCGCAGTTTCTTCGGCGTTGAAACAGGCGCGTACCCGGATGTCACCATGCCCTTCGCCGCCAGGCTGGCGCTCAATCCGAAATCCACCATGCTCGACTGCAAGGGCTGTTACTGGCTCAGCATCATGGGACGCCTGGCGCCCGGCGTCACCGCCTCCTCCGCCGAAGCCGGCCTCAAGGTGATTTGGAAAAACGTCCGGCAGGCCACCATATTGCCCGACCTGCCGCAGCGCTACCAGGCCGAGTACTTCGCCGAACGCCTGGCACTGGTTCCCGGCTCGACCGGAATTTCCTTTCTGCGCACCCGCTTCACGCAACCTTTATATGTGCTGCTCGCCATCACCGCCCTGATTCTGCTCATCTCCTGCTCCAACGTCGCCAACCTGCTGATGGCCCGGGCGCAGGCCCGCCGGCGGGAATTGGCCATCCGCGTCGCCATCGGTGCGGCGCGCGGGCGCCTGGTGCGGCAGTTGCTCACCGAGAGCGCCCTGCTGGCCGCCGCCGGGCTGCTGGCCGGTATCGCGGTGTATCGCTTCTGCGTCACCGGCCTGTTGAGGTTCCTGCAAAGCGGAGGGCAGGATATCTACCTGGATACCGCGCCCGATCTGCGTCTGCTCGCCTTCGCCGGCGGAGCGGCCCTGTTGACGCTGGCGCTGTTCGGCCTCATCCCCTCGCTGCGCGCCACCAGCCGGCCTTCGTCACATTCTGTCACCGCGCGCAGTTCCTTCACCCGCGTGGTGCTCTGCGGGCAGATCGCCCTTTCTTTCACTCTGCTGGTAGGTGCGACCCTGCTCGCCCGGAGTCTCTACGATCTGCGCACCTTCCCCGCGGGCTTCCGCCGCGACCACCTGGTGATGCTCAGTCCCGATAACTCCGGCCGCGCCCTTCCCGATAACGCCGCGCGCATGCGCTATACCAGCACGCTCCTCGCGGAGATTCGCGCTCTGCCGGGTGTGCGCTCCGCCAGTGCCTCGGTAGTCATTCCCATGGGAGGCTCGAGCTGGCAGTTCGATTATGCGGCAGGCGCCATCTTCCGGCCATGCTTACGTGAACCTGGTGATGCCCGATTTCTTCCGCACCATGGGAACGCGCCTCATCATGGGCCGCGATCTCACCGAGAAAGACGACGCAACTAGCCCGCGCATCGCCGTCGTGAACGAATCCTTCGCCCGCCGGTATTGGCCCGCGCAGAGTCCTCTCGGCAAGCAGTTTCAAGAAATGGACAAGGCGGATCTCCTCACTGTCGCCGGCGTGGTGGAGGACGCGAAGTATCGCGACTTCCGCAAGAACGCTCCGCCCACCGTCTACCTGCCCCTGCTGCAAAGGGATTCCACGCAAGGCTGGAGCCTCAACCTGGAAGTATGGACCTATACCGATCCGCAATCGCTCATCCGGCCCTTGACCAAACTGCTCGGCGGCGTCGAGACCACCATCCGGACCTTCACCGAACTGATCGATCGCCGTCTGCTCTACGAGCGGCTGCTCACCTCGCTCTCCCTTGCGTTCGGCGCGCTGGGCATTCTGATCTGCGCCGTGGGAATTTACGGCGTGGCGGCCTACTCGGTGAGCCGGCGCACGGCGGAGATCGGGATTCGCATGGCGCTCGGCGCCACGCCGGGCAACGTCATGCGGCGCATCCTGTGCGAGCAGGCTCTGCTGCTGGGCGCGGGCCTCGTAGTAGGCGCGGCCGGAGCGATCCTGCTGACCCGCTTCCTGCGCACCTGGCTGTTCGGCGTCTCGCCTACGGACATCCCGACGCTGATTGCGAGGCATGCTCTGCCTGGCCATCGTCACCGGCATCGCCACCAGCCTGCCCGCGCGCCGGGCCGCCGGAATCGAGCCGCTGCGCGCGCTGCGCCATGAGTAATTTTATCTATTGACACGACGAATAGCTTCGTAGTAACGTCTTCGTAGATGCCTGCGAGCCAACCTGATCCGCCGCGTCCCACCGACGCGGAACTCGAGATTCTCAACGTTTTGTGGGAGCGCGGCGCCAGCACCGTGCGCGACGTTCACGAGGCTATCGCGCAGCGTAAGCCCACACAATACACCACCGTCCTGAAGATGCTTCAGATCATGTCGGAGAAGCGCCTGGTGCGCCGTGACGAAACCCAGCGCGCGCACATTTACGAAGCCGCGCAGCCGCGCGAGTGGACCCAGCAGCAACTCGCGGGCGATCTGCTGCAGCGGGCGTTTAACGGGTCGGCGAAAAGGATTGCTCCTGGGCGCGCTTTCGTCGCGCCGGGCGTCCAAGCAGGAACTGGCGGAGCTGCGCCGTTTTCTGGATGAGTACGAGAGGGGAAGCAAATGACCGGCTTACAAGATTGGATGGCGAGTCCGGCGGCGCGCGCTCTGGCGTGGGCGCTGGTTCACTTCGTGTGGCAGGGAGCGGCCATTGCGTTGCTGCTGGCCGTGGGTCTGGGGCTTTGCCGGGCCGCGCGCGTGCGCTACGCGCATGGCCTGCGGCGCCATGGTGGCAATGGTGCTGGCGTTCGCCGTCACCCTGGCAGTCTGCTGGCCGGCGAGCGGCGGTATCCTCGAAACTGCCGGCGCCCCCGCGGCCGGCGCTCCGGCTCGCGACGCTGCCCGCCCATGGCCACGGCGTGATCCAAACCCCGCAGGAACCGGCGCCGCCACGCTGGTTTGTGCCCGCCTGGCTGGGCGGCGTGTCGCTCTTCTATCTGTACAGCCTGGCTCGCCTGGATGGCCGCCACCCGCCTGAAGATGCGCGGCACTTTCGCGGCGCCGCTCGCGTGGCAGGCGCGCGTGCAAAGCCTCGCCGCGCAGTTGGGCCTCCGCACGCACCATCACGCTGCTGGAATCGTGCCTCATCGACGTGCCCGTGGTGATCGGCTATTTCCGTCCGGTGATTCTGCTGCCGCTGGGCCTGCTCACCGGCCTCTCCAGCGATCAGGTGGAGGCCATCCTGATCCACGAACTGGCGCATATCCGCCGGTACGATTACCTCGTCAACGGCCTGCAGACCCTGGTGGAAGGGCTGCTGTTCTACCATCCCGCCGTGTGGTGGGTGGGCCGCCTGATGCGCAGCGAACGCGAACATTGCTGCGACGATGTCGTCGTGGATCTGCAGGGCGATGCGCGCGGCTATGCCGTGACCCTGGCCCGCCTGGAACTGAGCCGCGGCGCAGTGCGGGAACCCGCGCTGGCCGCCACCGGAGGCAATCTCATGAAACGTGTTCATCGCCTGATGCAGCAACCCGAAGGCCCGCGCATGGCGGCGCCGCTCGTCTCCGCGGCAGTGCTGGCCGCCACCGCGACCCTGGCCTTCGCCGCCTGGCAATCGCAGACGACGCAGCCGCCGGCGCCGCAGGTCGAGACACCGCCGGTGCGCCGTCCGCTCATGCCGCGTCAGATGCGGGCGCGGCAGAAAGCGCTGAGCCAGGAACTCGAAACCCCCTACCGCAAATGGCTCAATGAGGACGTGGCGTACATCATCAGCGATCAGGAACGCACCGCATTTAAGGAACTGCAAACCGACCAAGAGCGCGAGCATTTCATCGAGCAGTTCTGGTTGCGCCGCGACCCCACGCCGGGCACTATCGAAAACGAGTTCAAGGAAGAGCATTACCGCCGTATTGCCTACGCCAATGAAAAATTCGCTGCCGGCATACCCGGATGGAAGACCGACCGCGGCCGCATTTACATCACCTATGGCCCGCCGGACGAAATCGAAGATCACTCCTCGGACGGCTACTACGCGGCGCCGGATGGAACCACGACCACCACCTACCCGTTCCAGCAGTGGCGCTACCGGCACATCGATGCAATCGGAGACAACGTGATCATCGAATTCGTCGATCCGACGAAGACCGGCGAGTTTCACCTGACCATGGACCCCACGGAAAAGGACGCCTTGCTGCAGGGGCAGAACACCCTCGCCATCACGGCGAATGTCACGCCCGCGCCGCAGACCTACGTCGGCAACATCGGCCCAAACCACTGAAGTGCAGGCGCGCGTAGTTACCGTGACGGTGCCCATGCTGAGCCACGGCAAAAACCAGGTGACGGGGCGGGTAATGACCATGGCCGGCAGACTGGTCGCGACCTTCGATGGGGTGGCCGAGGGGGTCACCGGCTCGCTCATCTTCACCCGCACCCTTTCGCTGCTCCCCGGTTCGTACCGTGTGAGCATGACCGTCAAGGACGTCGCCTCGGGAACGCAGCAGCACGGGGAAACGGTGGTTCAGGTCCAATAGGCCGGGTTAGCGCTAAAATGGAGCGGTATGAAGCTCGTCTCTTCCGCTCTTGCGGCCCTTGTGCTGGCCTTGCCGGCTGCCGCCCAGGTGAAAATCACACCGGGCCCTGAGAAAGTAGCCATCGAAATCAACGGCAAACCGTTCAGCGATTTTTACGTCGCCGGCGAGATGGTCACCAAGCCGTACCTGTGGCCGTTGCGCGCCGCAACCGGCACCGAAGTGACGCGCTACTGGCCCATGGAAGTGGTGGACGACGAGAAGAACCTCAAGCTGGATCACCAGCATCAGCGCGGCATGTGGTTCGCGCACGACAGCGTCAACGGCATCGATTTCTGGAATAACGAGGCGAAACCGATTCCGCCGACTTCTCCCAACGCGTACAAATCGCAAAAGCTCGGCCGCATCAAGCTGGTGAAACTCGGCGAAACCAAAAGCGGCAAGGATAAAGGCACGCTCGCCGCCACCTTCGATTGGACAGATTTGCAGGGTCACAAGCTGCTCACCGAATCGCGCGTCATGACCTTCTACGCCGATAAAAACGACCGCCGCTTCGACGTGGACATCACCCTCACCGCCGCGGACGGTCCGGTCACCTTCGGCGATGGCAAGGACGGGGCATTCGGCATTCGCATGCGCCCGGTGCTGCAGGAAGACACCGGCACCGGCCATATCACCAACGCCGATGGCCTTGTGGGCGAGAAACAACTGTGGGGCAAGCCCTCCAACTGGTGCGATTATTCCGGCACCATCGGCAGCGAGAAAGTGGGGATCGCGATCCTGGACAATCCGGCGAATCTGCACCATCCGGTGCGCTGGCACGCGCGCGCCTACGGCCTGTTCGCCGCCAATCCGTTCGGCCTGGCGGTGTTCACGGGCGATAAGTCGCAGAGCGGCGCGGTGACCATCCAGCCGGGCCAGAGCCTGCGCTACCGCTACCGCGTGATCATTCACGAAGGCGATGTCAAGGACGCGAAGATCGATACGGCCTGGCAGAACTACGTGGCCGGCAAATAGCTACTGCTTGACGCGCGGTTTCCGATCAGAGCCGCGACCGTGAGGGAGCGACCAAAGCACTATTCGCCTAACTTCGGGAACAGGGCGCGATCCAGAATGCGCCGCGTGAGATCTTCCATGGTCACGTACTGATCCTGCACGCGGTCGCGGTAGAAAAGTTTGTCCCCCGGCAGAAGGCCGATTTCGATCAACACCGGTTCGGCGCCGTTACCGTGATCGATTTGCAAACCCGGCAGTTTGGGGACCAGGGTCACTTCCACGCGAGAGGTCTGCTGCCATTTGCCGTCCACCTCCTCGCGGACAATTGCGCGAATTCGGGAGGTGTGCAGGTGGATCGTAACGGCCTCGGCAGCGAACGCCTTCTGGTAAGCCTCGGCGCAGGCGACCAGCGAGAGGTGCACTTCTTCCAATGCAACGGGCAGGCGCTCCAACGCGGCGGTTTCGCGCTTGCGGCGGTCCTTTTCTTCGGAGATGCGCATCTGGATCCACTGGAACGACATGTTCCGATTCTAACGCGCTCCACGTTTTCGCCCGGTGCGGCGTCACCATCGCAGGGAGGAGTTGCCATGCACAACGCCTGCATCGCCGTACTGGCATTTTTCGCCCTTTCCGCTCAGGCACAGGATGTGTCGCGCGTGTACCATTTCGCCAACACGCAATCACCGGCCGGATTCCAGGAGGTAGTCAACGTGTTCCGCACCGTGGGGGATCTGCGCACGGTTTCGGTCGATACCTCGAACGCGACCCTGGCGGCGCAGGGCACCGCCGATCAGATGGCCCTGACCGACTGGCTCTTGACCGGTACAGACGGAGTCGTGCGTGTGTTCCACCTGACTCATGCCACCAAGCCCGCCCAAGTCCAGGAAATAATCAACGTGGTGAGAACCGCCCTGGATATCAATCGCCTGTTCCCGGTGATGGGTCCGGGCTTGCTGGTAGTGCGCGGCACGGCCGATCAAGTGGCGCTGGCGGACTGGCTCGTAGGCCCGTGTATTCTACCTCACACATGCCGGGACGCCCCAGGCTCTCTTGGATATCGCCAACGCCGTTCGCCAGACGGCCAAGGTGCCGCGGATTTATCCGTGCGCGCAGGCGAAGGCAGTGGCGGTCCGAGGCTCGGCCAGCCAGATGGAACAGGCGGCCACCCTGATCGCCGAGTTGGACAAGTAGTCCTGCAACGCACTGCCTCCCGATCGCTCCGATCCGAGGCGCGCGCGTCAGCAAGCGCTCAAGCTAACCATTCCGCCCGCTCAGCGTCTTATCCCTAGCTACATAGGCATAGCTAGTTATGGGAGCGAAGAAAAACGACATCCTGCAAGGCACCCTGGCCCTGTTGATTCTGAAGAGCCTGGCCTCTCAAAAGAAGCTCCACGGGTACGCCATCACGGTCCACATCGAACGGGTTTCCGACCAGTTGTTGCGCGTGGAAGAGGGCTCGCTGTACCCGGCCCTGCATCGCATGGAGCAGGAGGGATGGGTGCGGGCCGAATGGGGCACCACCGAGAAAAACCGCGAGGCGCGCTTCTATTCGCTGACTCCCATGGGCCGGAAACAACTGGCGCAGGAAGAGCAGAACTGGGCGCGGCTCACCGAGGGCGTGGCGCGGGTGATCCGCTATGGCCTGGCTTGAGCGCTGTTGGAACGTGCTGCGTCCGCGCCGCCTGCAGAGCGACCTGGAGCGCGAACTGCGCTTCCACATGCGCGAGCGGGCGGACGACCTGGCGGCGGACGGCATGAACCGCGCCGAAGCCGCGGCTCGCGCGGGCCGGCAATTCGGCAACTACACCTGGCAGATGGAAAGGACTCGCGATATGGACATCAACGCGTGGCTGGAAGCGATGGTGCGGAATTTGCGGCTGGCAGTGCGCGGCCTGCGCAAGACTCCGGCCTTCACCGCAACGGTGGTGGCGACCCTGGCGCTGGGCATCGGCGCCAACAGCGCGGTCTTTTCCGCCATCGATGCGGTGCTGCTGAAGCCCCTGCCATTCCCCAACGGCGACCAGTTGATGAAGCTCACGCAGATCGATCCGCACGCGTCGAACAGCTTCGTGGCGGCCACCCGGCTGGAGGATTGGAACCGGTTAGCCGGCGCCTTCCAGGGCATCACCGGCAGCTATCAGGAAGATGAATCGGAACTCTCCGGCGAACTGCCCGAGAAGCTGAATCGCGCCCTGGTGGCGCCGCGTTTCCTGCGGGTGCTGGGCGTAGCGCCGGAGTTGGGCCGCGATTTCACGCCGCAGGAAGAAAAGTTCGGCGGTCCCAACGCCGTATTGATCAGCGACCGGCTATGGCGGCGGCGCTTCGGCGCAAGCCCCGGCGTCATCGGCAAATCTCTGAGACTCGGCCGCACCTCCGTGCCGATTATCGGCGTGATGCCGGCATCCTTTCATTACCCCGACCGCGACGTGGATCTATGGAGCGTGAGCCCTCCGGATGCGCCGTACGCGCAGGACCGCACCTCCACGTGGTTCACTGTGATTGGCCGGCTCAAGCCCGGAGTAACGGTGGCGCAGGCGCGCGCCAACCTCGCCACCGTGCAGGCCAACCTGGGACGCCAGTTTCCGAAGAGCGATGCCAAACTGCTGACCGCGGTGGAGCCGCTGAAGGAGGTCACCGTGGGCGGCGTGCGCAAGAGCCTGATCATTCTGTTCGCATCGGTCACCCTGCTCCTGCTGATCGCCTGCATCAACATTGCGGCGCTGTTGCTCTCGCGGGCGGCGGCGCGCCATCACGAAATCGCTGTGCGATTCTCGCTCGGGGCTTCGCGTGCCTCGGTGGTGGGGCAACTGCTGAGCGAGGTGCTGCTGCTGGCCCTGGCAGGTGCCGCGCTGGGACTCGTGGTAGCATCGGGCGCATCGGCCGTGTTCCGTTCGTTGGCCAAGAATCTGCCGCGCATCGAAGAGATCGGCCTGGACTGGCGCATTGTGCTGTACTCGCTGGCATGCGCGGTGGCGGTGACGCTGCTGTGCGGGCTGTTCCCGGCTCTGCGCGGCGCGCGGCAGGACCTGGCCGGGTCCCTGGCGCAGGCCGGACGCTCGCAGGTGGGCGGGCGCAATCGCGTGCAGTTCGTGCTGGTAGGCGCGCAGGTGGCGCTGGCGGTGACGCTGCTCGCGGGCGCGGGCCTGTTGTTGCGCAGCTTTCAGGAATTGGGCCGGGTCTCGCCGGGCTTCCATCCGGAGCGCATACTGTCCTTCCAGGTGAGCATGACTTGGGGCGAGACCGCCGACCAGAAGGCGTCCAAACAGCGCGCCTTGCTCACTCTGGAAGCGCTGCGCGCGGTGCCGGGAGTGGAGAACGCTGCCGCGTCCATGTGGCTGCCGGGAGTGCCCTCCCAATACCAGGTGGAAATGAAGAGTTCCGAGGGACGCGCCGAAAGCGAGCCCAGGATGATGGCGCAAGGGCGCGTGGTTTCGCCCGAATATTTCGCCACTATGGGCATCCCGCTGCTGGCCGGAACGCTGTGCCGCGATGAAGGCACTACCGAAATGATGGTCAATCGCAGCTTCGCCGATGCCTATATGCCGGGCGCTTCGGCGGTAGGGCGCCACCTCGTACAGCCGGGCAACGCCTACCTGAAGCCTTCGCTGGTGAGCGGCATTGTAGGCGACGCCCGCGAAATGGGCATGGACCAGGCACCGGGTCCGGTGGTGTATTGGTGCTACCCAAACGCCGAACCGGGGCAATTCTTCCTGGTGCGGACGCATGGAGATCCCCGCCTGATGGCCGCGACCATCCGTCGCAAGATGCACGAGATTGCGCCGGCGCGCTCGGTATTCGATCTGGCTCCCCTGACCGACCACATCTCCGATGCGTATGCCGAGAATCGCCTGCGGACCATTCTGCTCGTCTTTTTCGCCGTTACCGCCGTGTTGCTGGCATGCGTGGGCCTGTACGGAACACTGAGCTTACATGGTGAATGTGCGGCAGCGCGAAGTGGGGCTGCGCCTGGCGTTGGGCGCCCTGCGCGGGCAGATTGTACGGCAGTTCCTGGCGCAGGGGCTGGTGGTTTCGCTGGCCGGGTGCGCCGCCGGACTGGCCCTTTCGGCGGCATCCGGCCGGCTGCTGGCAGGCATGCTGTACGGCGTTTCAGCGACGGACGGGGTCACGCTGGCCGGAGTGGTAGCGACCATCACGGCGGTCTCGGTGATGGCTTCGCTGGTGCCGGCGGTGCGGGCAGCGCGGTTGGAGCCCATGCAGGTCCTGCGCGACGAGTAGTTTGCCGGCGCGGCCCTGGGCATCAATCCGAGCCGCGCGCGTCAGCAAGCGCAAACTCCCATGCCGTCAATGTGCGAACACCTTTGTGTGGGGCGGACGCCCCGTCCGCGCGGGTCCCCCTGGACCCGCTGCTCGCGCCGGTCGGTAATGCCTCCAGAAAACGGGCAGGCCGATGAGTCGCAACCTCAACCTACCGGCTTTCAGCCAGTAGTCGTTTAATCAGCGACTGCTGGGATACCATAGGTAGCTTGTATGAAGCCACCATTGGTACCGTTGCTGGCACTCGGCGCGGCCTTAGGCCTGTCCGCTTATCTGCGCTCCGTGGGGTTCTACGATTTCACGGCGCGTGAAGCTGAGGGGCTCGGCATGCTCCTTCAACTGGTAGGCGATATCTACGCCGTGCTGCTGGCCTTTGTGATCTTCGTAATCTGGGGCCAGTTCACGGAAGTGGAAAACTGCGTGATGCGCGAATGCAGCGCACTGCGCGAAATCGCGTACCTGAGCCGCTACCTGGATGCCGATTCGCACGCCAATGTCCACCGCGCCCTGACCGGCTACACGAACCACGTGCTGCGCTACGAATGGGATGCCCTGGGCGACGGCCGGGCCGATTCGCAGGCCGACCAGGTCTTCTCCAAATTGCTGACCAGCGTGGTGGAGGCGGTTCCGCGGACCGACGAGCAGAGGCTGATTCAAGCCCGTCTCATCGACTCCGTGCAGAAGGCCGGAGAGCGGCGCTACGAACGGGTGTCCAAAAGTCTGACGCGCATCCCGCCCACCCTTGCGGCGCTGGTCAAAACCATCGCGGCGATGCTGCTGCTGTTGGTTTTCTTGTACCCGTTTCGCCAGTGGTCTAGCGGCGCCTGCGGCCTGGTTCTGGTGGCGTCGTTGTTATTTCTGGCCGACCTGGTGATGACCGATACGGATAATCCGCTCAAGGGCATCTGGAACGTGAGCCCGGCGCCATTCGGCGCGATTAAATAGCTTTTGGCCTCCGCCGTAACGCCGGGAGCCTGCCAAACGCCTTAACTTTCTTGCGGAAAATTATGAGCCGTATCTGCTTTGTTCTCTTCGCCCTTGCTGCCGCCGCGCAGACCTTGCCGCCGGGGGTCCAGAAAAAGGCCTCCGTGGGAGGCATCACCGAATACGATTACGCCAACGGCCTGAAGGTCCTGCTGTATCCCGACCCGGCCAATCCGAAGGTCACCGTCAACGTGGTCTACCTGGTGGGCTCGCGGCATGAAGGCTACGGCGAAACCGGCATGGCGCACCTGCTGGAGCACATGGATTTCATCGAGACCACCAACGGCCGGCAGATCAAGAACGAGATCGTGGCTCACGGCGCCAACTGGAACGGCACCACATCCTACGACCGCACCAATTACTACGAGACGGTCACCGCCACCGACGAGAATCTGAAGTGGGCGCTGGGCCTGGAAGCCGACCGCATGGTGAACGTGAAGTTCACCAAGCAGATTCTGGATACCGAAATGACCGTGGTGCGCAACGAGTTCGAGCGCGGGGAGAACAGCCCGCAATCGATTCTTTCGGAGCGCGTGGCGGCCACGGCGTTCCTGTGGCACAACTACGGCAAGACCACCATCGGCTCGAAGGACGATATCGAGCGGGTGCCGGTGGACCGGCTGGAAGCGTTCTACCACAAGTACTACCAGCCCGATAACGCGGTGCTGGTGATCACCGGCCGCCTGGACGAAGGCAAGACCCTGCAATACGTCGCCGATACCCTGGGCAAGACTTCCGCGGCCCACGCGCAAACTGGAGCAGACCTACACCGTGGAGCCGGCGCAGGATGGCGAGCGCTTCGTGGAATTGCGGCGCGTGGGCACGGGACAGGAAGTCATGGTGGCCTACCACTCGCCGGCGGCCGGGCATCCCGATGCGGCGGCGTTCGCAGGTGCTCTCTGGCATCATGATCCGGCGGTGGCGGCGGGCGGGGAGGACGCGGCGGGCGGCGGAGGGGGCGGCGCGCGAAGGGCGGCTCACCAAGGCGCTGGTGGATAACAAGCTGGCCACGTCGGCCAGTATGCGCTTCGAGCAACTGCACGATCCCGGCCTGGTGGAATTCTCCGCCAACCTGACCAACGATCAATCGCTGGATGCCGCCAAAGAGGCCATCTACAAGGTGATTGCCGGAGTTGTCAGCGAACCGCCCACGAAGGACGAAGTGGAGCGCGTGAAGACCGGCTTGCTGCGCCAACTGGAAGAACAGCTTGTCCGATGCGCAGACACTGGGCGTAAACGGCCTGACCACGCCCATCTCGCAAGGCGACTGGCGGCTGATGTTCCTGCAGCACGATCGCATCAAGAACGTCACGCCCGGAAGACCTGGTGCGCGTGGCGAAGACGTACTTCAAGGCCTCCAATCGCACCGTGGGGTATTACATTCCCGACTCTGCGCCGGATCGCACCGTGGTGCCGGAGACGCCCGACCTGGAGACACTGCTGACGGGATACAAGAGCAGCGTGACCATCACGCACGGCGAAGCGTTCGATCCCACGCCGGCGAATATCGAAAAGCGCGTGGTGCGCGGCAAGCTCTCCAACGGCATGAAGATGGTGATGCTGCCCAAGCAGACCGAGAACAGCCAGGTGACGGCGGTGATCGAGCTGCGCTTCGGCGACGAGAATTCGCTCAAGGGGAAGAACAGCGCGGCGCAATTCGCCGGCAGCCTGATGGGGCGCGGCCACGCTGCATCACACCCGGGAGCAACTGCGCGACGAAATGCAAAAGCTGAACGCGCGGATCTCCGTATCGGGAGGCGGAGGCGGTGGATTCGGCGGGCGGCCGCGGCGGGCGCGGCGGCGGTGGCGGGGGCGGCGGAGTCTCCAGCGCCAACGCGAATATTTCCGCCCCGGCGGCGAATTTCGCGGCGGCCCTGAAGCTGGCCGTGGAAATGCTGAAGGAGCCGGTCTACGACGATAGCGATTTCGAGCGGATGCAGCAACAGCGCATCAAGGCGCTGGAGGTGACGCCCACCGAGCCGACGCAACTCGGCGCCGAGATGCTGAGCCGTCACCTGAGCCCGTTCCAGCCGGGCGATGTGCTGTACAGCCCGACGCGCGAAGAGCAACTCGCGGAATTGAAGAAGGTCACGCTGGACGACGCCAGGCAGTTCCACGATCAGTTTTACGGCGCCAATTTCGGCGTGTTGGCGGTGGTGGGTCCGGTGGATCAGGCGGCGGTCAAAAGAGCCGCGGAAGAACTGCTGGGCAAGTGGAATACCAGCATGGCGTATAAGCCCATCGCCGCGGAGTACAAAGCGGTGAGCGCCATCAACCAGAAGATCGAAACTCCGGACAAGGCCAACGCGCAGTTCGAGGCCGGCGAGCGCTTCGCGATGTCGGAATCGATCCGGATTACCCGGCGATGCTGCTGGCCGGCTACATGTTCGGCGGGCCCATCACCTCGCGCGTTTCGGACCGCATTCGCAATCGCGAAGGGCTCAGCTATGGCGCCAACGCGCGCGTGGCGATTCCCGTGGAGGGCAATGCGGCCATGCTCTCCGCCACCGTCAGCCTGAACCCGGTGAACGGTCCCAAGGTGGAATTCAGCTTCGTGGACGAGTTGAAGAAGACGCTGCAAGGACGGCTTCACCGCGGCCGAAGTGGCCGAGGCCAAGAAAGCCTATCTGGAAACGCGCGCCAACGGCCGCGCCCAGGATGCCGCGCTTCTGACCCAACTGGCCAGTCACGAGCAGGAGAACCGGACCTTCGCCTGGGACCAGCAACTGGAGGCCAAGATTCAGGCGCTCACGCCCGCGCAGATCAACGCCGCCTTCCGAAAACACATCGATCCGGCGGCGGTATCGATCGTGAAAGCGGGTGACTTTAAGGCGGCGGGGGTGTACCAGTAAAGGGGCTAGCGGCCGGGGAGTGGGGATGGGCACGTGCACGGCTTTCGAAGGTTCACGCAGGATCGCGTCTGGAGACGTGAGCCACGTGGCTTTGAAGGTGAAAGAGGTGGTGGACCGCGGCGGGCAGGAGGCGGTGCTCGTTTTTGACGACGATACCAGCCAACTGGTGGAACTGGATTTGCGGGGAACGGCCGATGACGTGATGGCGCGGCTGCGTACCGGGGAAGACGCGGCGCGGCGGCCGGGCCGGCCCAGACTGGGGGTGGTGGCGCGCGAGGTGACGCTGCTGCCGCGGCATTGGGCGTGGCTGGCCGATCAGCCCGGCGGCGCTTCGGTGGCATTGCGCAAACTGGTGGAGCAGGCCAGCCGCGACAATCAATCCGCGGACCGCATCCGGATGGTCCGCGAATCGGCCTACCGGTTCCTGTCCGCGATGGCGGGCAACGAGCCCGGGTTCGAAGAGGCGACGCGCGCGCTGTTTGCCGGCAATCGCGAGCGCTTCGAGCGGGAAACGGCCGGCTGGCCGCCGGATGTCCGGGAACACGCGCGCAAACTGGCGGCGGCCTCGTTCGCCTGATTTCCTCCCTGAAGCGGGCCGATGATGCATGTGCCGGCGCAAGATTTTTCTGAAAATCTGTGTGGCGTTATGGGTCCCGCGGTTGCCGTCGATGCTTCGCCTGCGGCCGCTACCTCGTATCCGCTCGCTGGCCTGCTTCCAGCCCGTCATTGAAGAACTCCAGGTACACCCGGTTCCCGACGGCTATCTCGACTACCTGCGCCTCAAGCTCCCTGCCATCACGGACAAGAGCTGGAGTAACTGAAATTGGTAAGCCACTGGTTCGACCAGTGAGACTTGAAAAGGTTTGACCGTTCCAGGAGTCTTTCCGAGTGTAAAATCCTCCCCAAGTGGCTTGATGAGAACCACAAAGAGAGGATGTTATGTCAGACGTTTATCAGAGCCTAGCCCATTCCAAATGGGACTGCAAGTATCATGTAGTGTTCGTGCCCAAACGGCGGCGGAAAGCGATTTTCGGGCAACATCCGCCGGCAACTGGGCCCGATTTTCCATGCGCTGGCGAAACAGAAGGAATGTCAGATCGTGGAGGGACACTTGATGGCGGACCACGTGCACATGTGCATCGCGATTCCGCCGAAGCACCCAGTTGCCTCAGTGATTGGGTTTTTGAAGGGGAAGAGTGCGATTGCCATCGCACGGCTCGGCGGAAAGGAGAGGAACTTCTCCGGGGAGCACTTCTGGGCACGCGGCTACGCGGTGTCCACGGTGGGGTTCGAACTGGAGCAGGTGCGCCAATACATCCGCGAGCAGGATGCCGCGGATGGTAACGGACAATTCTGAAGCGATAGATTAAGGCGCGCAATGCGCGACGCCTAGACCCATGGCCCGACCGCCTTTGAGGCGGCCCAACTCATCAAGCCACCCGCTCCGCGGGGGGTGTCTGACTCCCATAGCCTCGCCCGCCACCTCCAGCAGGACCGCATTAAAGTAATACCACTACCCCCCGCTTTCAGTGACACCACTCTTACTCACTCCCTTCAACAACTTACACACAATCACCTAAGTTGGCATGTTACAAGGTAAGTGGAGGAATACCCCTCATGACCGAACTGGTAAACGAATCGTCCGCTATCCCCGAAGCAGTCATCCCTGCTCCCAAGCCGCGCGATCGCCGCGCCTTCAATGCCTATCGCCATGGCCTCACAGGCCAGGTCCTCGTCATCGCGCCGTCCGATGAGCAGCCCTACAAAGAACACTGCCACGGCATTCACCAGTCCATGGCCCCCGTTGGAGGCTTGGAAACCGATCTCGTTCAGCAGATCGCCGACGACCGCTGGCGCATGAATCGCGCCTCTTCCATCGAAAGCTCCGTCCTCGTACGTGGACTGAACCGTCCCGACGACGCCGTCTCCGGCAATGAGCAGGTCGATGTCGCTCTCGCCCACGGCCGCGTCTGGGGCGAGCAGAAAAAAGACCTCAACCTCCTCACCCTCTACGAAAACCGCATCCAGCGCCGTATCGAAAAGAACATCGCCCTCGTCCTTCAGCTCCAGCAGACCCGCCGCGAGGCCCTCCAGGAAATCGTCGAACAGGCCGCTATCTTAGGCGAAACATACGACTTTCCCCCCGAAGCCCTGCCCCCCAATTTTGTTTTTTCAAAGGCCCAAATCTACCGCCTGGCTGCCCACCACAAACGCCTTGAAGCGGCCCGGCCCAGCCCCCAAAGGCCCCCGAAACCGGTGCGGAGGGTCGCCTAAAGCCATTCCCCAACCCCTAACCCCCATCCCCAACCCCGGCTTTTGCGGCCCCCGACGCCGTTTTTCCAGCTACTGCGCGCGAAGTGCGCCCGGACGGCCGCAAACTAAGAGAAACACATCGCAAACTCCCTTGTGCCGGAGCGTTCACCGCGCTAGTATTCCTCTATGGCCTCGGGCCTGGCAAACCAGATCGTACTCAGGTGGGACTCCGAATCCAATTGCGCCGCGCTGCTGGAACCGGGCGGCATTCAGGCGGTTTGGCTGCGGAAAGCGGACCAGCGCGTCGCGGCGGCGTGCGAGGCGGCCGGAGCCGAAACGGTGGGTCCGGATGGTATTCGCCTGGTCGGACTCGACCAGGCCGGACAGGATCCGCCCGGGAGTGTGACGGCTCTTAAAGCCGGCGTCTGGCCGGGCGCCCACGCCAGCGCCCGGGGCGAGGATGGCGCCATTTCCGCCGGGGCATCGCAAAGGGCCTGGGTGGATGCCAACGGTTACCTGATCCCTTTGGTGAAAGCGCTGTATCCGTGCCAACTACCGGTGCTGGCGTATCTGCCGGATCGCGATGCCGGCCTTGCCGCGGACCAGGTGGTGCTGTACGATTCCCTGGAACTCGCCCTCATTGACGCGTGGACCGCGGGAGGAAACTACATCCTGTCTCCCGACGCGGCATACCGGGATGCGCTGTTGCGCGGCGATCTTGCGGCCACCGGAACGTGGTCTCAGATGGGCCGGACCGCCCGCTGGTTGCAGCAGCACCAGGCGCTCTTCCGCCAAAAGCCGCTTGAGCACCATCACCGTGATTGTGGAACCGGGCGAGAGCACCGCGGAAATCGCCGGGCTTATGTTTCGCCAGAGCGGTTCGCCGGAACTGGTTTCAGCGGCGCGTGTTCCCGCCCCCGATGCCGCCCGCCGGCCCATCGTGGTAGCAGTGGGGATTCGCCCTCCCTCCGCCGAACTCGGCCGGCTGCTGCTGGCCCACGCCGCGCGGGCGCTACCGTAATCACGGATTCGGGCGCTGAAAACGGCATGGTGGCGGGTTCCGCGCTTGAAACAGACGCGGCAATTTGCGGACCGGACATTCTACGCCTTGGGCGCGGGCCGGATTCTGGCCTACAGCCAGCCGGTCACCGATCCAGGCGATTTTGCCCTGGACGTCCTGGACATTGCCGGCGCGCGGCGACCGGTGCGCCTTTGGGACTGCCCGGCCGGTGTGGCGATGGTCTCGCAAGCCGGGCCGCGCGCGGCTCCGGTCCTTCAGGTGGTCAATTACGGTTCCCCGGCCCGTTCCGGCATCATGGCGCATGTCCAGGGTGTCTGGCGCTCGGCCACCCTGTTGCGCCCTGGCGAGCAGCCCGCCGCGTTGCGCACCTGCCGCCGCGGCAGCAACACAGAGGTGATGCTGTCCGGCTTGAAACGTTTGGCTGTGGTGGTATTCAGTTGAGGAACGCGGAAATGAACCCGACCCGTCGAGAGGTGCTTCGTAGCGGCGCGGCGGCCGTGGCCGGCGCAGCGGCGTCCCGTGCCTGGGGCGCGCCGAACCGGTATTTCGCGCCGCACCCGTTTATCGAACAGAACGCCAAGGCGGTATTTATCCGCCGCACGCACGTGGAGCACAAAATGGATGCCGAGGCGAAGCGGCGCGAGGGCCTGCGGCTGGCTCAACTCATCTTCGTTTCCAGCAGCCGGCCGGGCATTCCGATCGACCACCGCATCGTACTCAAACCGAATGCCACCAGCCTGGCGCCGCGCGGAAAACCCGCCGAGGAACTGTTTGGCACCGGCACGGATCCCGCGTTCTATGAGGGGCTGGTGCTCGGCCTCAAACAACTGGGGCTCACCCGGTTCACCTTCATCGATTCCACCTCTTACGCTTCGTGGAATCTGCGCGGCCTGCTGGATATCAACGAGCGCCTCGGCGTGAAGACGCAAGATCCCGAGCGCCGCCCCCGGCACTTGCGCGAGCACTGGGAGACCACCTGGAGCACCGTGCCGGAAGGCGTCGTGTTCCAGCGGATTCCCCATTATGCCCCCGTGAACGAGCCAGGCACGTGGCTGCTCAATATTGCCAAGTGGAAGGGCCACAGCATGGGACTTACCTTGACGGTGAAGAATGAGCAGGGCCTGGTGGCGCACCCTTTTACGAACTTTTGCGGCGGGTGGCGGAGCGTCCTGAATGCCTCCGAGGTGGTGAAGCCGGAAATCAATCCGCGGGTCGAGACGCTGGTGAACCGTTCCCTGGAACGTCACAGAAAACTCGGGTACAGCCGTTATGACACCGGCGGATCGCACAGCAATGGAACGATCCTCCGGCCGGTGGACCAGGAAATATGGGCCCAGAAGACCTGCGATAACATGAGCGTGCTGAAGACCGGGTTCGCCATCATCGAAGGAATCTATGGCCGGGACGGCGATGGCTTCTGGGTGGGCGACGATCGCATGGCCAACATGGTCATGTTCGGCAAAGACAAGGTCCGCGTCGACCTGATCGGCCTCTGGCTGGGCGGGCATGAGCCAGGCAACGTGCATCTCTACCGCATTCTGAAGGAACGTGGACTGAGCGATACTTTCAATCCCTGGGAGATCCCGGTTTACGAGTGGACCGATGACGGTCCGGTGGCGCGGAAGCTGACCGATTTCCCCCGGACACCGTTGAAGACCGTCTACCTTCCGCGCGAGGGTGAACCCACACTCCACATGCTGGACGAGCCATTCGATTACGACCGCCATAAGGCTTGACCCTTCCAACCGGTAAGATAAGCGGTGATGGATACGAATTGGACCCGCCGCGGCGTGCTGCTGGCGACGGCGGCCTGCGCGATGCCCGGGAGAGCGGCTCCGGTGCGACTGCCGCGGAAGGTGACACTCGGCATCATCGGCTATGACGGGCATCTTTCGGAGGTCCTGGCACATCTGGCGGACTTTCCGGATATCGAACTCGCCGCGGTGGCCGACGCGCAATCGGACCCGCAGGCCATCGCGGCCGCTTTGCAGAACCCGCGTGTCAGCCGCGCGCGCCGGTATGCGGAGTATCCGGAGATGCTGCAGCGGGAGAAGCTGGACTGCGTCGCCATCTGCAATCATAACGGGGGCCGGGCGGCGGCCATCGTCGCCTGTGCCGGGCGCGGGCTCGATTTTATCGCGGAGAAACCATTCGCCATCACCCGGCGTGACTTCGGCACGGTGGTCGCCGCCGTGGAGAAGAACCGGGTTCACGCGGGCATGCTCTTACCGATGCGCTTCGATCCTCCCTACCTGGCGATGAAGCAGATCGTGGATTCCGGCGAGGTCGGCGAGATCGGCCAGATCGACGCGCAGAAGAGCTATCAGCTCAACGTCCGGCCCGAATGGCAGAAGCACGCCCGAACTTATGGCAGGCGGCCTCGTTCCAGGGTCATGTGGGCTTCCCGGAACTGGGCGACATGCAGAATGCTACGGTGACCATTTTCCGGCTGGACAATGGCGGCACGGCGATGACCGCCTGAGCCACAGCGGCGCGCTGATCATCACTACGTCAATCTCGTTGGGGAGAAACCCGCGTCCCACCAGCGGATGCGTGCCCGGAACCCACAGAAAATTGTCCGAAACCCGTGCGCCTTTGTTGGCGAGGCGGAGTTCTTGCGCATGGCACGCCAAGCGTAAAGCGTGTCCTGATGCATCCCGACCCTCTCCTCGGGTAAAATCAAAATATCACCAAACCCACCCACCCTTCGCGAGGCCGTCATCTGCCCGCACTCACCGGACTCCGCTTTATTCTGGCGTTGTGGGTGATCCTGCATCATCTCACCGGTCCGGGCCAGATGCTGGACGCGTGGGTGCGCAGCCTGCCTTACTTCCTTTATGCCGTGATCCGCGGCGGATACCTGGCGGTCACAACATTTTTCGCGCTCTCCGGTTTCGTGCTCGCGCGCAGCTATGCTGCCACCGCATGGGACCGCAAAAGCCTCTTACGGTACGGCGTGGGCCGCTTCGCACGAATCTACCCGGTGTACGCATTAAGCCTGGCGCTGGTTGTCCCGTTCATACTGGCGGACCGTACGCCGGGCAAAGGGCAGCTTGTAGCGGCACATGGCCTTTTGCTGCAAGCCTGGCTGGGCCACCTTCCGGTGAACTGGAACACACCGGCGTGGTCCCTTTCCTGCGAGGCCTTCTTCTACCTGATTTTCCCGCTCGTGGGCGCGGCGGCGCAGCGCGCGAATTGGCGCGCCACCCTGGGCATCGCCGCAGCGTCGTGCGTGCTGACGCGCGCCATGTGGGCAATCGGCATCAGCGACGAAATCAAGCCGCTGATTCATCTTTCCGATTTCCTGATGGGTGTCGCCGCATCGCGGATATACGATCTGCTCCAGAAGCGGCGTCTGCCACCGGCCGGCACGTGGCTATATCTGCCGGGCGCGGCGCTGGGCTGCGCGCTCATCGCCTATCCCGGATTGCTGCCCCCGAACGTCGACCTGAACACCGCCCTGCGGCCGCTGAACGCGCTCCTGCTGATGGGCTTCGCCCTGGGCGGCGGCGTCATCGCGCGGCTGCTTTCGTCGCAGGCCGCGGTCTACCTGGGCAAAAGCAGCTACGCCATGTACATTCTGCATGTGCCCGTGCTGTGGTGGTATCTCCGCTGGTCGCGCGGCTTTTCGGTGCTGCTGTACCTCGCCCTGGTGATCGGGATCGCGGCGCTGGTGTACCGGTTTATCGAGGAGCCGGCGAACCGCTGGCTGCGGATTCAGCTCAAAAGCTGAGGTTTCGCCAGAAAGAGCCGATAAGACCAAGCGGAGGCTTCATGCGCATATCCAGGTCAATCGGAACGAGTGCGGCGGTGGCGGCGGTCCTCACGCACGGCATGGTCTTTTCCGGCGTGAATCTCAATGAGCCCTTGCCGGTCTCGACGTACCAGGGTTTCTTCCGGCACATTCTGTTGGCGACAGAGCGGCTATGGAGCTACGCCCACGGATGGCAGCCGATGAGCCACACTCATGACTTTGGACGCTTTTACGCTCCGTTCGTTCAGCTAATGTTGGAAGCCGATGGCGATTGGCCTGCTTCTCACCATCCCGTCGGGTTACATTGCGCTTGTGCCCGGATACACATTACCGTGGGTTGAAGCGGCGCGGACAATCCTCGTCGTATTCTTGATGGCGTGGAGCGTGGGAGCGATCAGGATCTCGAAGTCTGGCACCCCGGCAAGCTCCGTAGCGATCGGGCTCGGCCCAGGTTTACCGGTTTAGCGAGCAGCCGGCGACATCGTTGTTCTACCGTTCTTCATTTCGGCATGACGGGGCAAGCCGTGCTGGCCACCCACGACGGATCCTCGCTTAGCGTGATGTGGGAACTCTCCTGCTTCCAGGACACCTGGTCTCGTGGCACGTGCAGCGTCCCGTCCGGCCGGAACGCGCGAGCCAGACTGCCCCGGTCATCCATCATCAACTGGGAGTCTCCGAAAGTCCCGTATAGGTCGAAACTGGGACGTCGGTCCGCCGACAGTTGGAACCCGGTCCATCTGTAAAAGTACAGGTGTATGGGAACCCCGCGGAGGTCGGTACCGTGGTGGCGCGGCATATCCCCGCCGAAATGGAGACGGAACTTTTCGCCTTTCGGCGTGCATAGAAAGGCGTTTCCCTTGATTGGGGACTTGCGGTAGCCGGGCACCGTAGGCTCAAAGCGGACAAGCAGGAAGTAACTGCCACCGGCGCTGGAGTGAATCCAGCCGCGTCCTGTCCAGCCGGGCACGGGATGGAAGTGCCCTCCGAAATAGAAGTTCCACGGCGCCAGGAGAATGTATATCAGGTACATCAGTGCGCCGCCGCCCAATAGGGCGAGGGCGGGCTGAATCAGGCATCCGAGACAGCCGCGCCGCCTGCGTTGCGCCAGCTCGTCGCGAAGTGCGTCACGGCTGCTCATGGTATCGATCGCGTCGTTCCCACCACGATAACCTGTCGCTTTCGATGGATCTGCTGAAACGCGCCGTCGCCGTAAATAATACCAGACATCGGAAATTGACAGAGCTGCGGATCTCATGCAACTATCGAATTCCGATGTTGGCCTGCGAGGTCAGCTTTTCAGTGAAGCAGCCACATTTCCTCACGCGTGTTGCCCTGTTGGCTCTCTCCGTGCTCCCCGTACCTCAGCTATGCGCGCAAGGGCCTCCCTATCAAACCGACGATCCGGTGCCGGTCGACCTGCACCACTACGAGTTCTACATCTTCGGCAGCATGGACGGGACGCCGGCGGAAATCGACGCCACCGGGCCAGCCATCGAGTTCAACTGGGGCGCGATTCCCAGGGTGCAACTGCACGCAATTCTGCCTTTGGGTGTGATTGCGCCATCGAACAATCCGATCTATTTCCCCGGCGGAACCGGATCCAGGGCCTTCGGGCTGACGGACATGGAACTCGGCACTAAGATCGCCTTCATCAAGGAGACGAAACATATTCCTCAGATCGGCACGTTTACTATGTTCGAAATCCCGACCGGGAATTACGATAAAGGGTTGGGGATTGGGAAAGTCTGGTACAAACTTCCCCTCTGGCTGCAAAAGAACGCCGGGCACTGGACCTTTGACGGCGGCGCGGGTTATGAAGTGGTTCCGCAAACCGGCTACCGCAACTTTCCCTACACCGGATGGCTGGTGAAACGGGCACTGAACGAGACGCTCGAACTCGGAGTCGAGATCTTTGCCCACGCACGGGAAGGCTACGCGGCGCCGCAGACCGAGGCTTCGACGATGATCGACCTCGGTGGCTACTATCATTTCAAGAATCACCCCGGAGAGCAGTTCTTGTTTTGCTACGGCCACTCTATCGCCGGCCAGACGGAAAACTACGCCTATATCGGTATGTACTGGACTTGGGGAAAGGATGACAAGAAGGACTCCGCCAGCTTGGATTGGATGCACGTCCCGATGAACGGGAAGGGACCTGAATGACCTGAACGGTATTGGACCCCCGTCTATTGAGGTGCCGGCGAACCGCTCGCCTGGGACTCCGGCGATCCGCTCCAGGTACCTTTCAAGCCCAACTCTTCGGCGCGATCCTGCATGGCCCGGATGCAGAACGCCACGTGCTCTTCCAGCGGCACGCCCAGCTCCTGCGCGCCTTCCGTAATATCCTGGCGGTTCACCGAGCGGGCGAAGGCTTTGTCCTTCATCTTCTTTTTCACGCTCTGTACGTCCACCTCGAACACGCTGCGAGAAGGCTTCACGTAGGAAATGGCGGTAATGAATCCGGCCAGTTCGTCGCACGCATACAGCGTCTTCTCCAGCGGGGAAACCCGCGGCACACCGCTATAATTCGCGTGCGAGAGAATCGCGCGGCGAACCTCCTCGTCCACGCCGCGCTCGGCCAGGATCGCCTCGCCTTTCATGGGATGATCGGGCGCTTGCGGGTGAATTTCCCAATCGAAATCATGCAGCAGCGCCGTCACGGTCCATTTGTGTTCGTCCTCGCCGAATTTGCGGGCATAGGCGGTGACACAGGTTTCCACCGCCAGGGCGTGTTTGCGGAGCCCCTCCGATTTGGTGAATTCGCAGACGATGTTCCAGGCCTCTTCTCGACTGAGCATGCGATTATCATAAACCAGTGAGCCGGAATTCCACGCAACTGGGGCTTGGCCTGATTGGAATTGGCAAGCCTTGGGGACACGCGCCACGGCCGGTGCCCTCCGAAACCGAAGCGCGGGCGCTGCTCGAATTTGCCTGCGACCTGGGCATACACTACTTCGATACCGCGCCCTCGTACGGCGATGGGGGCAGCGAAGAGCGGCTGGGGCGCTTCGTGAAATCCCTGCCCGCCGCGCAGCGGGCCACCGTCACCATCGCCACCAAGATGGGCGAGCATTGGGACCGCGCTAAAGACGAGCCCTACGCCGACCATTCCTTCGATGCCCTCCGTCGCAGCCTGGACCGCAGCATGGAGCGCCTCGGCCGCATCGATATTCTGCAACTGCACAAGACCACTCCCGCCGCCCTTCGGAGCAGTGAAGTACAGCGCGCGTGGGAATACGCCCGATCGCTGGGGATCGCGCGGATCGGGCCCAGTGCCAGCGACTTGGAATCGGCCATACTGGCGCTCGACGATCCGAGCTTTTCGGTGATGCAAGTGCCGTATAACTCGACCCACCCTGCCTTCGGTCCGGTGATCGATCGGGCGGTGGCGCGCGGCGTGTTTGTGGTGGTCAATCGTCCATACGCCATGGGGTCGCTGATCGCCGGCGGAACCGACAAGCGGGCGGCGTTCCAGTTTGTGCTGGCCCGGCAGCCCGCCGTAATCCTCACGGGAACCGTCTCGCCAGATCACTTGCGCGAGAACTGGGAAACTTTCAATTCGTCCGCCGGGCAATAAATACTCTCACTTCCAAACGTCTCCCCATCCGGATTTTCGCGCGGCGCGGAACTCGTCCCTGGTGCGCTTGGTAATGCGTTCGGTTTGCAGCCCCGCAGGCGTACAGACCTCCAGGGTAATGAGGCCCGGTTGATGGCGCGGATGCCTGACGATCCGCGCTTCCGCCAGGGAAACGGTGTCGTGCGTCACCGCAACGTAGCTGAACTTTTCGTCTTCGTAATTCAGTTGCGCATCCTTGAGGCGCCGGTGCAGGCTGGAGCGTTCCACGCGCGCGGCAAAGTGGCACCAGTCCGGACTTACCACCGGACACGCCGTTTCTGCGGGACACGGCGCCGCCATGTGCGCCCCAGCGGCAAGCAGTTGGTCTCGGACGGCGCGAACCAGAGAGAAGCCCTCCGGCGTCCCTGGTTCGATCACCACCAGCGCCACACGCGCAGCCTGCCACAGGCGATGCGTCAACCGTTTGCCAAATTCGCCTATCGAATAGGCCGCGATCACCAGGTCGTGAGGCGGCAGGGGATCCAGCGACACCGCATCGGCGTGGATCACGGCGGCGTCCGGCAAAAATGCAAGGGCGGCTTCCGTGAAAGCCAAATCGCGCTCTACCATCGTGACGGCTGCTCCGGGATACCACTGGCGCACGGCCAGCGATGCCGCCCCGGTGCCCGCACCCACGTCTAGAACAGTCTCCACCGGAACACCCCCCACACGGGTGCAAACTTCGCTCAGAACATGGTATGCCGCCGCGTACGTGGCAGGCATCCGCGTCACCATGTAGGCGGCGGTGCGCTCTGCCGCCGGCAAGCGGCCCGGCATGGACCCGCGCCCCTCGCGATATGCCGCCGACATCGCCGCCGCGGCGCGTTTCAGGGCAGGGAAGCCCACCTCTTCGGCCCGTTCTTCGACAGCGCGTCTGACCGCTTCGGGCAATTGCACTCTTCCATGATGCCGGATTCGCCGCGGAACTTCTTCGGAAATCCTGGTGTCTATTTGGGTGGAGGTTGACGCCAATGTCAGCAGCCACGCAACACTTCAACTGATCCCGAGACATTCAGGAAATAATCGCCCGCTCGCGGACCCGTGGAGAAGTGTGCGCAAACAAATAGGGGGGATTATGTTTGAACAGGTTTTCGTCGCCGAAGCTCCCGGAAGCAAACGATTCTGGACTACCTGCGTGGGCGTGACGGGGCAGGTGGCCCTGGTGGCCAGCCTGATTCTGGCCCCTATGGTGTGGCCTGAGGCGTTGCCCAAGCCTACCGCGCTGCTCACGCTATTACTGCCGCCGGTACCGATGCCGCCTCCGCCCAAGGCGATGGACGCCCCGCAGGTAGTGCGGACGGTGGCGAAACATGCTTTCGTCAACCCGAATGGAAAGTACGTTCAGCCGGTCAGGCCTCCGGAAGTAATCGACATGACTCCGGACGATCCGCCGCTTCCAGGCGGACAGTATGTCGCCGGCGGCATTCCCGGTGGACAAGCGGGCGGCGTCCAAAACGGAGTACTCTCCGGCATTCTGCTCGCCGGCGCCGCGGCCTTGGCGCCCCCGCGTCCGGTCGAGGTTCCGCGTCCCGTGGAGAGAACCGCTGCGCCGCCCGAGCCCACGCGACTGAAGATCGGCGGCGTGGTCCTGGAAGGAAAGTTGGTCTCCAAGGTCGAGCCGCCGTACCCGCCGCTCGCCCGCCAGATGCGGGTGCAGGGCGTGGTGGAGTTGCTGGCGGTTGTGGGCACCGACGGCAGGATCCGCGAGCTGAGACTGCTCAGCGGAAGTCCTCTGCTTGCTCCCGCCGCGATCAATGCGGTGAAGCAATGGGTCTACCGGCCCACTCTTCTCAACGGCGAGGCCGTCGAGATCATGGCACCCATCACGGTAACTTTCAAGTTGAATTGACTTACTGACTTACTTGACGGAAAGAAACTCTCTCACGTTTTCCCGCAGCAGTTGCGGAAAGCTCTTATCCAGATACGAACGGATAGAGACGTAACACTGGTCGCATTGGTTGGTGCGCGTGAACTCGCGAATCATGCGGTCGCGAGCCTCCAGCGGGTATCGCTGGAATTGCATGGAGCAGGGTTGCAGGGCGCCATCGGCGGTAACTACCAGGAACCTCAGGCCGGCCTTGCAACCGGGGGTCCCGCCGTTCGCAAAGTACTGGCGAGTGGCCTCCAGGGTGGTGGGCGCGTTGACGATCCAGTTAGTGCCGTCGCGGCGCGCCTCCACTTTATCCAGCAGGCGGTTTAACTCGGCAAGCTGCTCGGGGGTGTTCAGGAAGTAGTCGCGGCACCCGGTGCGGCGCGCCGAATAAGCGCTGTAACAGAGGTTGACTCCCCACTCGCGGGCCTTGTCGGCGATCCGTTCGATCTCTCCCACGTTCTCGCTGGTGATGCAACTGTTCAGCACGATATCGTCATACCCCAATCCGGCCAACCTCGGGATCAGGTCGCTCAAATGCGAGTAGAGACCGGGGTAAACGCGGAAATCATCGTGACGCGCGTCCGGAAAATCGAGACTCACGGAAAACTGGTCGATCCCGGCGGTGCGCAGTTCCAGGTACTTCTCTTCGGTCATCAGCGACCAGTTCGATACCAGAATCGTATAGGGCCGGCGCGGGCCGCTCTTGATTGTGCGGACGATCTCCGCGACGTCCTCGCGCATCAGCGGTTCGCCGCCGGAAATCTGTACCACGCACGGCCGGAGGGCTTCCATGTACCGGGCGTACTCGGGTGGCCGCAGATTGCGCGACTCGTCGCGCGGACCTCCATGGTCGCAATGCTTGCACCAGCAGGTACACGCGTCGGTGACTTCGAAAGAGACCACGATGGGACGCTGGGCGAGCCAGTTCAGCGACCCCCGCCCGATGATCCGCAACGAGTCCGTCAGAGGAACCTTGCGCAAACCGCGATGGTAACATGCTGCACCCCCGCGCGATACTGTAGGCATGGACCGCGAACTGGTGCAGATTGTCGATGCGGCGCTGGCTGAGGCCGTACGCAAAGGCGGCGCCTGGATCGCTTGCAAACCGGGCTGCGCGGATTGCTGCCTGGGCCCGTTTCCCATCAGTCAGTTGGACGCGCAACGCTTGCGCCAGGGGCTGGCACAGTTGCGGGCTGACGACCCCGGCCGAGCGGCGCGCGTAGTGGAGCGCGCCCAAAAAGCGGTGGCCGCCGAGGAATGCGAAGACGACCCGTGCCCCGCGCTCGACCCCCAACGCGGCACCTGCGACCTGTATGCGGCGCGTCCCCTCACCTGCCGTACCTTCGGCCCGGCGCTGCGATGGAACTCCGACGCGGTAGGCGTTTGTGAATTGTGCTTCGCCGGCGCGAGCGACGAAGAAATCGCCGCCTGCGCCGTCACGCTCGACGATCAGGGCCGCGAGGCCGCGCTCCTCGAACAGATGGGCGCGCGCGGGCAAACCTCCGTGGCATTGGCTCTGGCAACGTAGAGCGCAGTCCTACTTCACTTCGCCCAGGGCACTACCTTCGAATCGCTCTGAAATTTTCGGTAATTGCTGTAAGTATCGTTCACTTCCAGGTGCAGCTTGGCGAACACCATAAGGCGCGGATCGATCCGTGCATTCATGCTCGACGCCATCCATACGCCTTCACTCAGACGCCTCTGCTGGAAGGTGAAGTGCAGTTGGCCCGTGGGAATCCGGAGGAGGATCTTGCCCCACGTGATCGGCGCAATATTGTCTCCCTGCATCTGTGCCCAACGGGACTCGGCCTGGTCGACCCAAACCTTGAAGTGGAGCTTGGCCATGGTCTTGGTGTCGTCGCAGGAAGGCGAAACATTCGGCAGCGCGTTCGTTTCCACGATCCACGCCGGCCGGCCGTTAATTTCGCCGGGGCCCTCCAGCCGGAACTGAAACGCCTTGAGAAACTCACTGTCGCACACCAGTTGATGCGCGGAGCGCTTACGTTCCGCCTCTTCGCGTTTGGCCCTGGCCTCCGGCGCCTCGTGCGCGCGCTTCTCCACGGCCTTGTCGAATCGCGCCTGCTCGGAGCGCGCTTTGTCGGGTGACAGGGGCTTGCCGTCCTTGCGGACCAGACGCTGGTACTCCTGATCGTAAAGCGTCATCACTTCATGCGTCTCGCTGGTGGTGTTCTTCACGGCGCCATCGGCATCCAGAAATTTCAGCACGGTCTCATCGGTGTACACGTAATCCTTGGCGGGTGCCAGTTCGAGCGATTCGAACTTCAAGGAACGTTCGATGATGTCCCGGGCATCGGGCGCGGCAGGCGGGGCTGCGGGATCGATGGCCTTTCCACCCGTCTCCGTCGTGGCGGCAGGGGGTGGCGCCGCGGCGCGCGTGTGCTCGATCCGGCAGCCGCGCTTTCCGTCGAATACTGCGATGCAGCGCTCATCGCGCGAGCAGGCGAAGCTGGCTGGCAGTCTGCAACTGGCGTCGGCGTCCGAATTGTCCGGCTCGGGGAGCGTGTTGCCCGCGGGCGCCTCGGCAGGCACGCGATCCACATGGCATCGCACATCGCGGTCATACCGCGCCGTGCAAATGAACCCGCCCAGGCACGCGAAATTCGCCGGCAGCGGGCAGCCCGCCTCACTCCCCACCGAGGATACGCCGCCTTCGATCGTCAGGCGCATAGCCTGAAAATCCAGCGTCACGCTTTGCGCGTTCCCGGCGAAATCGGTACCCAGGTTGCCATGCGCCCAGGATCCATCTTCCGTAAAATTCCGTGACAATGCGTGAATGCGGCCGGCAGTAACATTGGCGCCTCCCACCCGCAGCGTCAGCGACGAAAGTGTGCGCGCCCCCGGATCGTGGTTCGTATCGCTGATATCGAACGGCTCTGGCGTCCCGGCCTCCACGGTCTTCGCGAACTGGCCCGAAAAAGTGGGGAACAGCAGCGTCTCGAAGGTGCCCGTGTCCACCAGCAGGTTCAGCTTTTCGGAGCCGAATGCGGCTTCCGTCACCAACTGGCCGTCGTCCAGGCACAGGTTCGCGGCGGCGAGATCGCGCGTCCGGGAGGGGAATCCCAGTTCCATCGTCCCGTCGGAATTCCAACGCAGCGTTTCCAGTGCGAGCAGCAGCGGCAGGCCCAGCAGACCGTCGTGATCCTCGTCCTGATCCACCAGAAACGCTACGTCGCGAAGATGAATGTTGCCGATCACCAGGTCGTGCGCCACCGTCACGCCCGTCGCCGTCGCATCGCTGTGCGCTCCGTAAGGTTCAATCGGAATGGAGACCGCGTGCACCGTCAGTCCCAGGCGCTTGGCTTCGCTTTCACTCAAAAAGGATGCCGAAGAGCCGGTATCCACGTAGTAATTTGCGGGGCGCCCGTTGATGGTGAGCGGCAGCACGATCTGGTTGTCCACCTGGTAATAGGGGATGCGCGAGAGGCCCCGCGCTACCACCGTCTGGTCCGGATACCCGTTCAGCGCAGCCAGTTCGGCCCGCACCTGCCGGAAATTGCGGTACACCGCGCGATCCAACTGGCTCGCTTGCGTGAGTTCCCGAAGCAGACTCTCCACCCGCTGCAACAGTGCTGCCGCGGCTTTGCGACGGCCGGACCGGGCATACATTTCCTCCAGCAAAAGGGCCGCCTCGACGCGCTGGGCGGTATCGGAGCCGGTTCTCATGACCGCGCCCAGATGCCGCTCGGCGGTCGCCGGATCGTTAAAGGCTGCCGCCACAGCGCCCCGGTAAAATCCTGATGCCGCCGGTCCGGCCGCATCGCGCAGCCGGAACCACTGATTGGTCAGGTACAGATTTTCCAGGTCCGCTCCGGGCAGTGGAGCACAGATCGCCAGGAGCAGGCAGAACCTACAAGCGACGCCGCGCATAAGAGCGATCTCTAGCGTCTAGCGAATCTAACACGAACTGGAAAGGCGCGCTCGCATCAGCCGATTATTGGGCCTGTTCGCGGACAGACCGGGAGGTCTGTCCTACGCCGGTACGTCTACCCAGGCGCGCTTCTTGCTGCTCTCCAGTTCCGCTTCCAGAATTGTGAGCTGGCGCAGGCCGTCGACGAATTGCGGATACTCCGCTTCGGCGCCCGGGTCGGCGATAGATTGGTAGAAGCGCCGGAACACCTGCTTGAACGTATCGTCGTACCCTTCACTGTGCCCGCCCGGCAGGTCGGCATACGACCGTGCCTTGGGTTTCAACAGCGATGGGTCCTTGATGATGATCTGGTTATTGGTATTGCGATTCCCGATCCACAACTCGTCGGGACGTTCCTGATTCCACGCCACGCTGCCCTTGGTGCCGTAGATTTCCAGCCTCAGGCTGTTCTTGCAGCCCGCCGATACCTGGCTCGCCGTAAAGGCTCCGCGCGTTCGCTCGCCCATGCGGAACACCACGGCGCCGAAATCTTCCGTGTCGATATCCACTTCCTGGTAATCTTCCGGCTGCAGCGTTTTCCCGGCGAAGGTCTCGATCGGACCTTTGGGTTGCTTGCGCTTCTTGTGAAATGTTTGCAGGTCGGCGCACACGCTGGTGATGCGCTGCCCGGTCACGTGCTCCGCCATATCGCACCAGTGCGAGCCGATGTCCGCCATGGTGCGCGAAGGCCCATTGGCATTGGAATCCAGGCGCCAGTTCCAGTCCGTGTCGTATAGCAGCCAGTCCTGCGAGTAGGTGCCTTGTACCACCAGAATCTCGCCCAGGTCGCCGTCTTCCCGCATGCGCCGCATCTGCTGCACCATGGGGTAGAAACGCAGATTGTGGAAAGTGGCGTTGCGCCGCTTGGTCTGCGCCGCCAGTGCGACCAGCTCCTGGGCTAGCGCCACACTGGTGGCTAGCGGCTTTTCGCAGATCACGTGCTTGCCGGCCTGCAGGGCGTCCTTCGCAATCGGAGCGTGCATGAAGTTCGGCGTGCATATGTGAACGGCGTCCACGGCGGGGTCGTCCAGGATCTTGCGATAGTCGGCTTCCGTTTTCTCTACGCCGAATTCGGCGGCGAGTTGGTTAGCCTTCTCAATCTGCGGTTCACCGATGGCGTAGAGCTGCACGTAGCCCAGCCGTCGAATTCCTTCCAGATGAACCCGGCCGACGAAGCCGGTGCCGAAGACTGCGGTTTTGAATGTTCTCATGATTGTGTCGTTTTCTCTAAACGCTGAAAGTTTAATCTATCGCAAAAATTGCTAGATTGGTATGAGTCGCATGGTAGTCAGGATCCGTTTTGCCAAAGGTCCAGTCATAAACAGGAAGCGGAAACCGGACGAGGGTCTTGCAGGGTTGGCCATGGCCGTTGCCGCGCTCTTGACGCCCGCCTCCGTGATGGCCCTGGTGCTCGGAATCTGGCGGATTGCGGCCGGCCTGAATCTCACTTCCAGCTTCTACATTGCCTCCGGGCCATTCTCCGATTCGCGCCTATGGTTGGGTGCCGCCGCGCTTTTGCAACTCTGCTCGCATTTCCTGAACCGCTACGGCAAAAGCAAGCATACGCCCGCGTCCTAGATGATATTCTAGCTGTAGCAGAACGTCGCAATGCCACGCACGCGGTATTCCTTTAGCGGATCGACCCTTTCCGGATTTCTCCCCACGGGGGTGAAGTGGCTCATCGCCATCAACCTGGGGGTGTTCCTTATTTGCTACCTGGGCGGCTCCTCCATCCAGCAGCCCGCCAGTGTCTACCTGGCTCTCAGCGCCGTTATGGCCATCCGCGGCGTGCTGATCTACCAGGTCTTCACGTACATGTTCCTGCATTTCGGGGTCATGCACGTGTTGTTCAATATGTTGGGGCTTTATTTCTTCGGCGTGCCCATCGAGCAGTCCTGGGGCACCCGCCGGTTTGTAAAATTTTACCTGCTTTGCGGTCTCGTGGCCGGCGTCTGTGTGTTGATCGTAAACATGGCGGTGGGCGATTGGGGCACTCCCACACTCGGAGCATCCGGCGCCATCTTCGGAGTGCTGGTGGCGTTCGGCGTGATGTTCCCCGACACCATCATTCTGATGTTCTTCCTGTTCCCCATGAAGGCCAAGTACGCCGTAATCATTTACGTCGCTGTGGAGTTGCTTGCCACCTTCGGTCCAAATACAGGAGTGAGCACGGTGGCCCACCTGGGCGGAGCGGCTTTTGGCTACCTATATATCAAGTACCAGTTGCCCACGCTGCGCCTCCCCGATATCGGCGGCGCGTACCGCCAGTGGAAACTGCAGCGGGCCAAGAAGAAGTTCCAGGTTTACATGCGGAAGCATGGCGGCCGCGGGCCCTGGGTGAATTAGCAGGCAACCGGTCTTCCACCGTTCCCGTCATCTGCTATAGTTACCTCAGAAAGCACGCCTATGCGACCTTTTATGACCGCGTTGTACGCATTCGCACTTCTTGCGGTTGCCGGCCTTTCGGTATTCGCCCAGGACAGCGGTCCGCTGAAGAACCCCGGAGAGACCGTAGCCAAGCCCAAGAAATCCGCCGACCCCACCGCGCCCGCCGAGGAGACCCTGCCCAAGATTCCTTCGCAGTATAAGAAGGATAAGCAGGACCCGAATGCTACCGTTTTCAAAACCGATGTCGATGTGGTGACGCTCGACGTGTCTGTGCTCGATAACAAAGGCACCTTCATTCCCGGCATCCCCGCTGGCAACTTCCGTGTGCTGGAAGACAACGTCCCCCAGCAGATCAGCAAGCTCGATATGGGCCAGGCGCCCATGACCATCGCCATGGTGATTGAATTCAGCCAGAAATTTCAATCCATGTACTCATGGGCCTGGTTTCAGACGCTGCAACTGGTCTGGGGATTCGCCAGCACGCTCCAACCCCAGGACTATTGCGCGGTCATCGCGTACGACATCAAGCCGGAAATTCTTTCCGATTTCACCACGGACCGCTCCAAGACTCACGAAGCGTTGAACCGTCTCACGATTCCCGCGTGGCGCGAAGCCAACATGTTCGATGCGGTAACCGATACTGCCGACCGCATGAGCGGCATCGAAGGCCGCAAGGCGATTCTGCTGATCACTACAGGAATCGATACCTTCAGCAAGATCACTTACGATCAGGCCAGAAAGAAACTGCAGGAAGCCGGCGTTCCCGTCTACTCCATTGCGCTCATGGGCATGCAAAAAGAGATGTCGCCCAATGTGCCAATTGAATTCCTGCAAGCCGAGAATGAATTGAAGACGTTTGCCAAGGAGACCGGCGGCGCCGCATTCTTTCCGGTGTTTGAAGGCGAATACGGCGGGATCTTTCAGCGTATCCAGCAATCCCTGCGCAGCCAATACGTGATTGCGTACTCGCCCAGCAATAAGAAACACGACGGCACATTCCGCAAAATCAAAGTCGAACTGGTCGACAAAGAAGGCAGGCCCCTGCCCGTGAAAGACGAGAAGGGCAAGCCCATCAAATACCAGGTGATTGCCAAGTCGGGTTACAAAGCTCCACGCTCCGTGGAATAAGCGCGCGCAGGCAATCCGCAGGCACGCGGGAGCCACTTGTCAAGAACTCGATTTCCCGTTCTTACAAGACGATGCAAATCCGTTGACAGGCTGATTACGGCTCTGTTACTCTCGCAGGCGTTCCTCAATGAAAACTTCTGCCGATCTCAACCCAACGGTACTCCTGGTGGATGACAATCGCGACGGGCTGCTAGCACGCCGTTTCCTGCTCGAAGAACTCGGTTATCAGGTGCAGATTGCCAAAAGTGGTGAAGAAGGGCTGAAACTCTTTGAGGCCTCCAACTTCGATGTGGTGGTCACCGATTACCGCATGCCTCGTATGAATGGCGTGGAGCTGATTGACCGGATTCGCAAGGTGAAACCCGACGCCCGCATCATTCTGCTCTCTGGATTTGTGGAGCCTCTGGGCCTTACTGAGGAGAACACCGGAGCCGACGCCGTGATCGCCAAGAGTTCCAACGAACCCGCGCATCTGGTCCGTTTGGTGAAGCGCCTGGTAAATCGTGCGACGCCTCGCAAACCGGTGGCCGCGCAAAAAAAAGTCCCCTCGGCGATGCGTAGTTCCACGCGCTAAATCTGCGACACTGAGAGCTTGGTGCGAACTCTTGCCCTTTGTCTGTCAGCGGCAGTTCTAGGCGTCATGGCCGCTCCCGTAGCCAAAAAGCCGCTCCGTCTTCCGCCGGCGCCTCCCGTGAAAGCCTCGGCCACGGTTCGCCGCTGGCTCAGGACCATGACGCTGCGCGACCAGGTGGCGCAGCTGGTCTTCATTCCGTTTTACGGCACCGCGCCAAACGTTCGTACCGCTCAGTACCGCAAGTTCGTGCGCCTGATCCACGACACCAAGGTGGGCGGCCTGATCCTGCTCAACGCCTCCAACGGACGCCAGATCGTGAAGGCCGAGCCTTACGCTCTGGGCGCGTTCCTCAATCGCATGCAGCGGCTGGCCACGGTTCCGCTGATGGTGGGCGGCGATTTCGAACGCGGCGCTTCCATGCGCGTGGAAGGGACCACCGTTTTTCCGCACGCCATGGCCTTCGGCGCCACCGGCGATCCGAATTACTCCAAGTTCGAAGGCGAAGTCACCGCGCGCGAAGCCCGCGCCCTGGGCGTCCAATGGGTCTACTATCCGGTGGCCGACGTCAACAACAATCCCGATAATCCGATCATCAACATCCGCTCGTTCGGAGAGAATCCCCAGGACGTGGCGGCGCACGTGCGCGCGTTCATCGAGGGCGCGCATTCCGATAAGAAGAATTACGTGCTGGCCACCGCTAAGCATTTCCCGGGCCATGGCGACACCGCCACCGATACCCATTTGAATCTCGCCACCGTGCCCGCCAGCCGGGAGCGGCTGGAAAGCCTGGAACTGGTGCCCTTCAAAGCCGCCATCTCCGCCGGCGTGGATGCCATCATGACCGCTCACATGGCCGTGCCCGCGCTGGCGCCGCCCGATCTGCCGGCCACGCTCTCTCCGGCCATCCTTACCGGCCTGTTGCGCAAAGAACTCGAATTCAAAGGGCTCGTCATCACCGACGCGCTGGACATGGGCGGAATCGCACAGGGATTCAGCGCCGGCGATGCCGCCGTGCGCGCTTTCGAAGCCGGCGCCGATACTCTGCTGATGCCCACCGACCCCGATGCCGCCATTCGCGCCGTGGTCGCCGCCGTGCAGAGTGGCCACATCTCACTCGCGCGTCTGCAGGAGAGCGTCGTCCGCATTCTTAACGCCAAGGAAAAGGTGGGGCTGGATCGCAAGCGTTTTGTCAACCTGGAAGGCATGGGCGAGGTAGTGGACGATCCGGAAGCCAATGCCAAGGCCCAGGAGATCGCCAGCCGCGCGGTGACGCTGGTGCGCAACTCAGGCAACCTGGTCCCCCTGGCGGCGCCGGATCGTACCTGCTTCGTGGTGATGCCCGAGGGGCGTTACTCCACCAGCGGGCAGACTTTCACCCAGGAAGTGCGCAAGCGCGCCCCGCACGTGCCTCTGGCCGCGGTCGATCCCACCCTGAGCCGCCAGGATATAGAGGACGCCGTCAACAACCTGCACGGTTGCGACGATTACGTCGTGGCGGCATTTGCTTCCGTCACGTCCGGCCGCGGTTCGGTAGGATTGGCAGGCGATCTGCCTCACGCCATGGAAATGCTGCAGACCAGCGGCAAGCCGGTAGCGCTGGTGGCCTTGGGCAATCCCTATCTCCTGCGCAATTTCCCCAACGTAGCGGCGTATTTAGCCACCTACAGCACGGTGCCGCCGTCGGAAATTGCCGCGGTGAGGGCATTGTGGGGTGAGAAACCCATTACCGGCCACCTGCCGGTTACCATTCCAGGCCAGGCCGGGTACGGCGAAGGCATCCAGTCGCCGGCCACCCGCGCTGCATCTTCTTCGGGCCTTCCGCAATAAGCGCGCTATAATTCTGGGCGATGGTGCTTAGTCTTCCCCCTCGCGGTATTGAACTGATTCTACTACCTTTGGTGATCGGCGCAGCAGTATACGATATGCGCTATCGCCGTATACCCAATTGGCTAAATATGCTCGGATTGCTACTCGGCATGGCCCTGAATTCCTGGCTCATCGTCGATGGCCGGCCGTGGCCCGGACTTGTTTTTTCACTTAAGGGAATGGGGCTCGCCTTCGGCGTCTACTTCCTGCTTTATGCCCTCCGTGCCATGGGCGCGGGCGACGTGAAATTAATGGCGGCCATCGGCGCTCTGGTGGGCTGGCAGGACTGGATCGGGGTTCTGCTGCTGACGGCCATCATCGGAGGATTCTCCGCTTTAGTCCTTTCGGTGTTGCGGGGCCGGCTCAAGACCACACTGTTCAACGTGGGCTTCATCCTCAGCGAATTCAAAAGCATGCGGCCGGCCTATCTGAAAAACGAAGAACTGGACGTAAAAAGCTCCAAGGCGTTGCGTCAGCCGCACGGCGCGGTGATCGCCGTCGCTACCGTCGCCTTTCTCATGGTGAGCGCCGTTATGACGCAGTAAGAACACCATGTCCATACTGGAAAGTTTCACCCTTACCGGCAAGACCGCCCTGGTCACAGGAGCGCGCCGCGGCATCGGAAAGGCAATGGCGGTCGCCCTGGCGGAAGCCGGAGCCGATATCGTCGCCACCAGCGCAGGGCTCGAACCCGAGGGAAGCGCGATCCAGGGCGAAATCGCCGCGCGAGGCCGCAAGTATTGGGGATTCGCCTGCGACCTGGGTGATCGCCCGGCCGTGCGCGCCTTCATCGAAAAGGTCAAGCGGGAATGCCCACCCATCGATATCCTGGTGAACAACGGCGGCAGCATTCTGCGCAAGCCCGCCGCCGAGCACCCTGACGATTATTGGGACCGGATCATCGAGATCGACCTAAATGCGCAATTCATCCTGGCGCGCGAATTCGGCCGCGATATGCTGGCGCGCGGGGCGGGAAAGATCATTTTCACCGCGTCGCTCCTCAGCTTTCAGGGCGGCATCACTGTGCCGGGATACGCCGCTGCCAAAGGCGGTGTGGCGCAGTTGACCAAAGCGCTGGCCAACGAGTGGGCGGGCCGGAACGTGCAGGTCAACGCCATCGCTCCCGGCTATATCGCCACCGACAACACCCAGGCCCTGCGCGAAGACCCCGTCCGCAATCCCGCCATCCTGGCGCGGATTCCCGCCGGCCGTTGGGGCGCCCCCGAAGACCTCGCCGGAGCCGTTGTCTTCCTGGCTTCCCCCGCGTCGAATTACGTGAGCGGCACGGTCCTCACCGTCGATGGCGGCTGGATGGGCCGGTAGCCCGACGCCATTCAGTTGGCGCTCGGACGCTCCGCGGCATCCACCACCAGCATCTCGACCGTCGCCTTGCGTGTTTCCAGTTTCAAGCCCAGTTGCTCCGTCAGGTGTCTGCTCCAGTTTCACGTCGAAGAGACCCTTGACTCCGGTACCGTCCGTAACCGTCTGGCCGAGCGCATTCGAAAGCATATCCGCCAGTTGCGCCACAGAAAATTTCTGCCCGATGATCTTGCCGCGGCCAACGCTCGCGCGGGCCTTGCTGTCTGCGTCATCCGACGGATTGATTTTCCGTCCGCCCCTCGCCACCGTGAGCTGGTAGATGTTCGCCTCCCGTGAATCGCGATGCACTTTGAGTTGGAACCGTTCGGCCAGCCCACCAGAGACCTGATCTTTCCTCACGTGATACGCCACCTGTATCAGGAATTTCAGCGTGGCGTTTCGGGCCGTAAATCCGCCGGCATCGGTCGAAGCAGTCATGCCGCGACTCTGCGGTGCGCATCGGTTTACACAACAAAAACGAGCGGGAGCGCTATTCTGTGACAGCTTTCTCAGTAGATCACCTTCAGCGAAAACTGGACCTGCCGGGAACTACCCGCCGTCTTGGCGATCTCGCCGAATCCCGGGCCGAGCACCACATTCGACGGTAGCCCGAAATTGACCAGGTTGAACACATTGAAGAGTTCGGCGCGGAATTGCAGGCTGGCGCGCTCGTTCCCGGCCCGCCGGACCAGCGGAGTGTCCTTAATCAGCGCCACGTCCAGATTGTGGAAGCCCGGCCCACGGAACGTATCGCGGCCCAACCATCCGAAGCGTCCCTGGTTGGGTCCGGTGCCGCCGGCAACGTGCGTCGGAATCGAAAAGAAGGAGGCGTTGTCCGCGCCGCGGCCAAAATAATCTTCGCGCACCGTACGGCTGGTGGAAAAATCCGGTACGCCCACCTGGTCCGGCCGGTCCGACCCCGCCGACCCGGCGCCGGTCTGCTGCACTCCGGAAGTCACCGTGAACGGCAGCCCGCTCATTACCGTGCCGATGCCCAGGAGTTGCCATCCGCCGGTCGCCGTCCTACCCAGCGCTCGCAGCCCGGGCACCCGCTCGGCATGCAGATCCTGAAATATCGTGAAGGTGGCGGCCTGCCGTATGTCGAAGGTGGAAGGCCCTTTGTCCGCGCGCGTATCGAACGGGTTCTGCGGCGCGGTCTGCGACCCGAGCACGGCGCTCACATCGTCAATCGATTTCGAAAGCGAATAACTCGCCTGGAAGCCCATCCCGAAGTGGCCCAAACTGTTTTGCGCCGCAAGTTGCAGCGAGTGGTACGTGGAGTGCGAGCGGTTGGTCATCAGGTTGACCAGCCCGTAGCCGCCGGTCACGCCGCCGGAAGAATCGAACTGGGTATACGGCGCGAATGCCGCGGTGGCGCCTGTGAATCCGTTGGGGTAGTCCATCACCGGCAGTTTGTCGCCGGCGGTTCCTACATAGTTCGCGTTGATTGTGACGCCTCGCAGTTTCTGCTCCAGACCGGCGGTCCAGGTGCCGATATACCCGTTCTGAAAATTGCCCGCGATGCCCGAAACGGCGAGCGGCGTAACCTGGTGGTCCGGCGTGAGCGCCGCCAGGTCGTGCTCATAGCGCAGCACGTCCATTTCGGTGTTCGCCGGCACGTCCCGCGAGTTGCCCGACGCGAACACCAGCGAGCCGGACGGTGTGTATGCCTGTGGAAGCTGGTCCGGCGTGATGGTCATCCCGAAGCGGATGGGCTGTCCGGGCGCCGCCGTAAGCCGCGGATACACTACGAAGGGCGTGCTGCCGGTCAGCGAGTTATCCTGCCATACATTGGGCAGCAACGTGGTGATGCCCGCGCCTGCCACCAGTTTGGTCTTCGGACCTGCCTGCACCCGCAACGCCAGGCGCGGCCCCCAGCCGTGCTTGTCCCGCTCATACCCCGGCTGCGGATTGATCACAACTCGCGAGCCTGGAACCACGCCGGGAGCACTGCCCAGCACCGGCCCCGACGTCCGTTTGGCGCGCTCGCGAATCGGCGAGTTGATCTCGTAGCGCAACCCGTAATCCAGTTGCACGCGCCCGGAGAGCTTCCAATTGTCCTGCAGGTAAAGGTTGTATGCATCGCGATGAATGGCCGAATCGCCGATGCGATCGCCCTGCGCGAACATCGCCGGCGCGACTGCCAGCGAATAGGTGAACGCGCTGGCCGTCAGCAGGCCGGTCAGCGAGTCGGGCAACAGGCCGCCGGGGGCGATATCGTGCGCTCCGCTGGCCGAACGGATCGCGACAGGCGCGTACGCCGCGCCTCCGCCGAACTGATATTCCCCGTTCGGACTGATGCCGAACACGGTGGTATCGCGATTCGCCCGGACTTCGCCGCCGGCCTTCCAGGTGTGCCGCCCGCGTATCCAGGTCGACGTTCTGCCGCACCTGAAACAGATTGCCGTACGACCCCATCACCGAGCCCGCCGCGCTGTTGAAAGGCTCGTACAGGTTGTCGCCGAATTTCAGCGCCGGGTCGGTATGATTGAGCGCCGGGAATGACGGCGTGGTGCGCGTAAAGCTGACCGAAGCATCCCACACCAACTTCGCCGATTCCGTGCGCCGGTACGTGATCACGGCATTGCGCTGGTGATCGACAAACTCGACTGCGAAGTCGTGTTCGAGTGCCGTCTGGTTCGGGTTGGTCGTCGGGCCGGTGACGTCATTAAGACTGAAGCGCCCGAACAACTGCGCTTTCTCCGACACCTGGTGATCGATCCGTATACAGAACTGGTCGGCCACCGTGGTCACTTTCGATGAGGTGGCAAAGGTGCGCGCGCCGTAGGGCCCCTGTCGGATCGTTCGGCAGCGGATAGCGGCCCAGCAGTTTGGCGATGCGCGGATCCACCGGCACCATCAGGGTGTCGCCCGGAAACGCGGTGGTGTCGAGCCCGGCCCGTTCCGCGGCGGTGGGAACGGGGAGCACCTGGGTGGTCCCCAGCACCTGCCGGAAGCCCTGGTATTCGGCAAAGTAGAACGTCCGATTGCGGCCGTACAGCGGGACCCGGCCGCTGGTCAAACCGAACTCATTGCGGATGAACGGCGGGATGCGGCCCGGATTGCGCGAAGCTCCGCCGGTCGAAAAAATTCCGCGCATCCAGCGCCGCATTGCGCAGGAATTCGAAGACCGACCCGTGAATCGCATTCGTGCCGCTCCGCGTGATGATGTCGGTGAAGCCCGCGGCGCCCCGCCCGATTTCGGCGGGCATCCAGCCGGAACTGGAGCGGATCTCCTGCACCGCATCCACGTTGAAATTGGAGAACGTGGCGCCGCCCATCTCAGGGTCGCTCGAATCGGCGCCGTCCATGGCAAACACGGCGGCGGTGCCGCGCTGGCCGTTCACGGTGAACTGCTGCGTGAAATTGGCGGCTCCGTTGGTGTCGGTCATGGTGCCGGCCGCCAGCAGCAGCAACTGGCTGAAGTCCCGCTTGTTCAGGGGCAATTCGGACACTGCTTTGCTGGAGAGGTGCTCGCCGCCCGTGCCGGTCTGCTCCGCCGCCGGGGTCCGCACCAGTAAAGTGCCATCCGCCTGCCATTCCAGCGCCAGCGTTTCGCCTTCCAGCGGCAGATGGGTCGCTCGCGCGCTCCTGGCCGTTGCGCCATCACGGCTGGCCGCAATCGAATAATCTCCGGCGGGCGGCTCCGGCATGGTGAACCGGCCGTCAGGTCCCGTGGCCGCCTTCAGAAGGGAGCCGCCGGAACGAAACTCCACCACGGCTCCGCTGAGTGCCGCGCCGCGGCCGTCGTGTAACTCTCCGTGGAGCAGTTTGGGATCGCCGCTCTGAGACGCGAACAGGGCGGCGGCAAAGGCTAACGTTGCAACGAGCACAGAAACAGGATATCCAAGTGTGATTCCGAGATGCACCTGGTCGAGCGCTTGCCGCAGGTTTCTACCGAGATGTATGACAATTAGGAGGATGCGGCACTTTGTTCGGATCACCTGGAACCCGGCACAAATGAACGGCCAGCCGTGCGTCCGCGGAATGAGGCTGACCGTACGTCGGCTTGTCGAAGCGGTTGCGCTGTATCCAAACCGGGATGACCTGTTTCGTAATTATCCGGAGTTAGAGCCCGAGGACATTCAGCAGGCACTGGCGTTCGCGGCGGCGAACCTCGAGGATAGCGCCGCCGAGACCGACGCGGCGTAGCGTCCTGATGTCAATCATACTCGTGCTCGATCAGGGCGTCCCCCGCCATGCGCTGCAGATTGCGCGACTTCGGATACGAGTGCGTCCGTGTTGGCGAGGTCGGGCTGTCCAGGGCCGCCGATGAGGAAATTCTCAGGTTCGCACTCGCGAAAGCCGCCGTTGTCGTGACGCTGGATGCGGATTTTCGCGCGATTCTCGCAGTTTCCGGTGCGGTGGGACCGTCCGTGATTCGCATCCGCATACAGGGCTTAGGCGCTACGGAAACTGCTGAATTGGTCCGCTTGGTCTCCATCCGGTTTGACAGCGAACTGAAAGCTGGCTCCCTGGTGACTATCAAGACGCGGAAGACCACGTGCCACTGCCTACCGATTGGCCATCCCCACTGAAGCCGCGGACTTTCGCGTTTTCTCGTTACAAATCCGTAAGGCCCGGCTCCTAGATGACCTCTCCGAGTGGCGCGTCGTACGGACGGAGTTGCGACAACCGGGCCGCTGGGCGGGTGGTGAAACGGTCGGCGACTGTCTTAAATCACTTTCCTCCAAGCATGTCGAGGAAGAGCGATTCCGCCAATCGAGTCCGGCAGACAGTATTCCATTCCAGGTAGAGGTTGTGCGCCCGGGTAATGACGTCCTCGACCTCCGTATACGACCAGACTCGAGAATTATCGTAATCGGCACTGTTCCTGTCCTGCTGGAGCGCGACAAATTCCTTTGCAACAGCGGCGAGTGTATCGGCCGTCTTCCGGTCGTCCGGTAACGCATTGCTTCCCAAACGATCTTTGAGTTTGGCCGGTATTGCCAGAAACGCGCTTCTAAGCTTGCCGTGCTCAAACAAACGGGCAAACCGGTGCCTTTCCTTGCCCACGGCCCAGGACTGAGCTGCCGTCATGGTCAAGAGATGAAAGATTGCGTAAGTGGTCGTCAGAAAACTATTAGATCAATTGGCTCTAACCGCTCCCTCACGGTCGCGGCTCTGAACGCGCATCGGAGCCGCGACCGTGAGGGAGCGATTGGCATGGTTATTTCCTGACAAACGCTAATAAGCGGCTGACACCGCACGGCGAAAATCGATTTGCTCGGTACCTTGGTGGGCTCCGTCAGTTGCGAGCCTCACCGCATGTGTGAAAAGATCGTCAACCAGATCCATTCAATTATGCGTAGACCTCGTCCTTCAGGAGCGCTTGCTCTGATTCGCTGCGGAAATTGAAGTAGGGAATCAGATCCCAATCGTTCTGAAAATCAATGCGTTCGCTGAGAACCCTCTTGAAACCTTCGGTGGTCTGCGACAACCTGTCCTTCTTGCTGGCCTCGTCTGTAAGCGTGACCCAGAAGAAGACCGCCGGATCTCCAGCCCAATCATTGCCGAAGGTATGACGCCACTTTACAACACCAGGGCTCGGCTGGGGCATAATGCCGTTCAGCGTCTTCTGCAACTCTGCCGCCTGCGCAATTCCTCGTGCTCGGGACATCACAACTCCAGAATACCATTCGATTTGTCTCAGGCAAGGCGCGCAGCCAGGGGCATGGAAGCAGCAAAAGGGCCTCGGTGGAGCTCGACAGGACATGGGCCCGAAAACCCCCACGTCGGTTGGCTCGGCGGCTTCGAGTGATTCGTCGACTCGGACAGAGGGACGTAGTACGGCCGGATAGGGAACGAGAAGTCGGCCAGTATCCGGCGGCCGCCTTCAACTTGGCAACTTGCCTGAGAACGGATTGCCCCGTAACTCCACGTCGCGCCCCCGGCCTTCTCCCATCCCGCGCTCACGCTGCTTGCATAAACCCGTCCGGGTCCGGCGCTATCATTACAGATACATGGGACTCTACGTCGGGTGCCGGGTTCTCAATCCGGCGACCTCCAAGTCGACCACCGTGCGGCGACTGATGGTCGATACCGGTGCCGAGTCCACATGGATCGATGCGACAGTGCTAGCGGCGATCGGGATCGAGCGGCGCAAGAAGGATCTCCAGTTTCAGTTGGCGAACGGCCAAATCGTTACGCCCTCCGTAGGCTATGCGGTACTTCGGGTGGACAAAGCGGAGACTGTGGATGAAGTCGTGTTCGCTGAAAGCGGCGATCTCCAACTGCTCGGTGCGCGCGCACTGGAAGGTCTGAACCTGCAGGTGGATTCACGCCGGAAACGGCTGGTGGCTGCCGGTCCTATCGTCAGTGCGGCGGCAATAGGCCCGTTTGCAAAGGAGCGCCACTTCACGTTCCGAGTAGCCGTTCCAGCGCCTCCTGCTCCATCCCCGTCGACCTCCACCACTTTCAGGCGCGCGGTGGCGCCGCGTCACGATGCGCACCCGCGACCGCGGCACGCCCGCCAGTTCCGCGAAGAACCGCACGCACTCCTCGTTGGCCTTGCCATCCACCGGCGGCGCGGCCAGATCCAGCTTCCACGCCTCGCCGAACCGCCCGGCAATCGCCGACCGCTTGGCCCGCGGATGCACCTTTACCGTGACACGCGCCATTCCACCTTCGCCCTCAAGTTCGCCACTCCCGCCGCCACGCGCGTGTCCACCACGTCGAACGCGATGGCGTCGTCCAGCCAGTCGTGGCTCGATCCGTCGGCGTTCTGCGTGGCCACCGTCAGGGTGTACGGTTGCGGCGTCAGCCAGCATTCGATGCGGAAATCCACTTCCAGTTCGTCGCCCGGCTGGAAGTCGCCCAGCTCGGCATGTTCTCGATGCGCGTGTTGGTGCCGTAAACATCCATGCCGATGCGCGTGCGGATCAGAATCCCCACCATGGGGTCGGACATCGCGCCGATGGAAGCGCGACCGCACCCGCACCGTGACCGCCTCGCCGCTGGCGATCGAGGCCGCCGTCTTCGCCGCGCGCGTTCAGCAGCTGCACGCTCAGGATCTCGCTGGCGCCGTCGCCGTGGCGGAAACTGGCGCGGATGCGGTCCTCTTTTGCGTGCCGCGGCTCCTGCTTCTCCAGCACCAGCCCGATGTAGCGGTTGATCACGTCGCTTGGGCGCGCCCTCGCGCCTCGATGCGCCCGTGCAGCAGCAGAATGGCGCGGTCGGAAAGCTGCTTCACCAGGCCCAGGTCGTGCGAGACGAACAGCACCGTGATCTTGCGCTCGCGCAGCTCCTGAAATTTGCGCACGCAGCGATTGGCGAACACCGCGTCGCCCACCGCCAGCGCTTCGTCCACGATCAGGATCTCGGGATCCACGTGGATGGCCGTGGAAAACGCCAGCCGCACGTACATGCCGCTGGAGTATTCCTTCACCGGCCGCTCGATGAACTCGCCGATCTCGGCGAAGGCCTCGATGGAAGGCATGGCCTTGTCGATCTCCGGCGCGGCTCAGCCCCATGATCTCGCCGTTCAGGTAGACGTTCTCGCGGCCCGTGAATTCGGGGTTGAAGCCCGCGCCCAGTTCCAGCAGCGCGGCGATGCGCCCGCGCGTCACCACGCGGCCCGTGGTGGGCTGCAGAATGCCGCTCACGATCTGCAGCAGCGTGCTCTTGCCGCAGCCGTTCGGCCCCACCAGGCCGAGCGTCTCGCCCTTTTCCACGTGGAAGCCGATATCGCGCAGCGCCCAGAAATCGGTGTGCCGCGGCGGCGCTGCCCGGCAGCATCTCGCGCAGCCGGTCCGACGGGCCGGCGGTACAAACGATACAGCTTGGAAACGTTTTGAACCAGGACCAAATTTGATGATAGCGGACTGTTAAGGATTGCCCAGGCTTTTTAAATAAGCGATCAGAGCCTTGCGCTCCTCCGCATCGCTCACCTGAAACTCCATATCCGTATCCGGCACCATGGCGCCGGGATCGGTCAGCCAGCGATCCAGAGTAGCGTCAGTCCAGCGGATGTCCGCCTTCCGTAACCCGCCGGAATAACCAAAGTCCGGGACCGAGGCCGCCTTCCGCCCGTAGACCGCCCGCAGGCGCGGCCCCTCCCGATTGGAATCCATGCCATGGCAGCCGCTGCACCGTCGCGCGAACAGATCCTTGCCGCGCTGTTCCGGCGTGGTGAAGGCCAGCAGAATGGCTCCGCCGGCCACGATCGCACATAGGATTTTCGTCGGCATCCGGCTTCACTCCAGCGTCCGGTCGACTACCGCCAGGTGCTGCGGACCGCCGGACGAATTCCACCTCGCGGATTCCCAGAACTCCGCGCAGTTTTTCCGCCGGCACCTTCATCGGACCCGGCGGACGGCGCGCTGCCCGGCGCCGGTTGCGGGAACGCCGTCGACATCGCCGTGTGGAAGGTCGACGTTGCCCTCCACCTTCTGCATCGCCTGGTGGATGTGCCCGTTCAGCACCGTCACCGATCCGAACCGCTTCACATAGCCCAGCGCCTCTTCGCTGTCCGCCGTGCCCCAGCCCCACTCCGGATATATCGTCCACAACGGCATGTGCGCGAACACCACAACCGGCGTGCTGGCGGAACGGCCGCTCAGGTCGGCCTTCAGCCACGCCAGTTGCGCGCCGCCCAGCTTCCCCATGCCTTCCAGCGCGGCCGAATTCACCAGTCCCACGAAATGCACGCCCTTGTGATCGAAGCTGTACCACCCCGTGCCTTTGGTCCCTTTGCCGTAGCGCGCCAGGTATTCTTTGCCGTCATCGGTGGCGTTGTCGTGCTCGCCGGGAACGCAAAACATCTGTTTGGCTTTGGCGCCCTGCATCAGTTGGCTCAGCGTGTCGAACTCCGCCGGCTTGGCGGTATGCGTCAGGTCTCCGGTATGAATCAGAAAGTCCGGCGCCTGCGGCAGAGCATTGATCTTGTCGATGGCAATCTGCAGCGTGGCATTGACATCGGCATTCGCCGGTTTGTTGAACCCGATGTGGCTGTCGCTGATCTGCACGAATTGAAATCCCTCCGTGCCCGCTGGTCTGTCCCAGCAGTTTGGAAGTGGGCACGCCGCCCGCCATACGTCCACACCACGCCCGAACCAGCCCACGCCATGCAGCGCAGAAATCCGCGCCGGTCGATGCCATCCGCCGCCGGCGCCCGTTTCAGAATGTCCGTCATTTGTGCCTCCGCGGGCCAGGACTGGCGCGCCGGCGATTTTATTCCCCGGGATTTCCGGGAATAAATCGGCGCCTCCCCGAGTCCTATGTCACAATGACTGCGTTCCCACGCGCCGCCGCTATGGACCCAGGCAGAAATCCGGCACTTTTCGAACAGACGTTCATGCCTCATCTGAACGCGGCATACAACCTGGCCCGCTGGCTGGCGCGCAACGAACATGACGCCGAGGACCTGGTGCAGGAATCCTACCTCCGCGCCTTCCGTGCCTTCGAAACCTTCCAGGGCCAGGACGCCCGCGCCTGGCTGCTGGCCATAGTCCGCAACACCTGTTTCACCTGGCTCAAGAAGAGGGGCGCCCAGCCTTTGGTGGAATTCGACGAGCGGATGCATACGGTGGACTCTCCCAACGCCGAGTCCATCGTGCTGAACCAGGCCGCCCTCGGCCTCATTGCAGGATTGCCTGGAAGCTCTGCCGCCGGAATTCCGCGAGGCCATCGTGCTGCGCGAATTGGAAGAGTTGTCGTACAAGGAAATCTCCGGCATCGCTGGCGTGCCGGTGGGCACGGTGATGTCGCGCCTGGCGCGAGGCCCGCAAGCGGCTCTCGGAATGTCTCGCGGGAGCACTCAAATGAATTGCGAAACCGCCCGCCTCCTGATGGAGACCAACGACCCGGACCTGGCCCGGCACCTGCGCTCCTGCCCGTCCTGCATCGTGGGAATGCACGCGCGCTACTACGAGGCGCCGCCGGAGCTCGCGCAGAGAATCCGCCAAAGCCTGGGAGCGGAACCGTCCCACGCCGCGGTAACGCCGTGGCGCCGGCTCGCCATTGCCGCCTCGCTGCTGCTAGCCGCCTCCGCGGCGTGGAACCTCGCGCTGTTGCGCTCGCGCGTGGATCCGCGGCAGATCCTTGTGACCGACGTCCTCTCCGCCCACATCCGGTCGCTCACCGGAACCCACCTGCTCGACGTGCCATCCACCGACCAGCACACCGTGAAGCCCTGGTTCAACGGCAAGCTTGATTTTTCACCCCCGGTGAAGGACGTCTCCGGCTTCCCGCTGTTGGGAGGGCGGCTGGAATACCTGGAAGGCCACCCCGCCGCCGCGCTGGTCTACGGCCGCCGCAACCATATCATTAATCTGTTCATCTGGCCGTCATCGTCGCCGTCGGCCGAGGCCGCCGGGACGCGCAACGGATACCATTTCCGCGCCTGGTCCTCCGGCGGGATGCGCCTCTGGGCGGTCTCCGATCTGGGGGAGGCGGAAATGGGTCAGTTCATTGCCCTTTACCGGCAGAATTAGGCTTGCTGGATCTCCAACTAAATTCTTGGTACAATGGGACTTAACCCCAAAGAGGAGTCAGCTTGGCAGATCAGCAAGAACCACCACAAGGTCCCCCTCCGCCGCCACCCGGCGGGCAGCTTCCTTTGCCCGGAACGCCGGGTGGAGATGGCGGCAATCGGAACCTGATTTCCACGAATATCGAAGACGAAATGAAGCGGTCGTACCTCGATTACGCCATGAGCGTGATCATCGGCCGCGCGCTTCCCGATATCCGCGACGGACTCAAGCCGGTACATCGCCGCATTCTCTATGCGATGCAGCAGATGGGCCTGCAGCCCAACCGCCCCACGCGCAAGTGCGCGCGCATCGTCGGCGACGTCATGGGCAAGTATCACCCGCACGGCAACCTGGCGGTCTACGACGCCCTGGTGCGCCTGGCGCAGGATTTCTCCATGCGCTACCCGCTGGTGGAGGGGCAGGGAAACTTCGGCTCCGTCGATGGCGATCCGCCCGCGGCCGACCGGTACACCGAAGCGCGCCTCTCCCGCGTGGCGACCGCCCTGCTCGAAGACCTCGACAAGGAAACGGTCGATTTCCGCCCCAACTACGACGATAGCGAACAGGAGCCGGAAGTCCTGCCCACCCGCGTTCCCAACCTGCTGGTGAACGGATCGTCGGGCATCGCGGTGGGCATGGCGACCAACATTCCGCCGCACAACCTCACCGAAATCATCAACGCCACCATCTACAAGATCCAGCATCCGGATGCGACGCTGCTGAAGTTGCTGGAATTCGTGCCCGGTCCCGATTTCCCCACCGGCGGCTATATTCTCGGCCGCCAGGGCATCTTTGACGCCTATACCACGCGGCCGCGGCGCAGCTCAAATTGCGCGCCAAGGCGGCAAGTCGAACGCGTCGGCAAGGACCGCGAGCAGATCATCGTCACCGAGATTCCCTACCAGGTGAACAAGTCGCAAGCTGCTCGAGCAGATCGCCTCCGCTGGTCAACGAAAAGCGCATCGAAGGCATCTCCGACGTGCTGGATCACAGCGACCGCGACGGCATGCGCATCGTGGTCGAGCTGAAGCGCGGCGAGCAGGCCGAAGTGGTGCTCAACAACCTCTATAAGCACACGCAGCTGCAGATCGGCTTCGGCATCATCATGCTCTCCATCGTCAACGGCCAGCCGCGCGAGCTGGGCCTGGTGGACATGATCAGGTACTTCATCGATCACCGCGTGGAAGTGGTCCGCCGGCGCACCGAGTACGAGTTGCGCAAGGCCCGCGAGCGCGAGCACATCTTGCTCGGCTTCCAGAAGGCCTGGACAATCTGGACGAAGTGATCCGCCTGATCCGCGCCGCCAAAGCCGCCGCGGGAAGCGCGCGATTCGCTGATCGCGCGGCTTCGAGTTCTCCGAGCGGCAGGCGCAGGCCATCATCGAACTGCAGTTGCAGCGCCTCACCGGCATGGAGCAGCAGAAGATCCTGGACGAGCTGGCGGAGATCCAGCGCCGCATCGCCGAATATCCTGGAGATCCTGGGCTCCGACAAAGTGCTGCGCGACCTCATCGTCAAGGAACTGAAGGAAGTCCAGAAGGACTACGGCGACGAGCGCCGCACCCAGATCATCGAAGATACCGGCGAGATCAGCCTGGAAGACCTGGTGGCCGTGGAGGACGTCGCGGTCACGGTGACGCGCGGCGGATATCTGAAGCGCACCTCCGTGGACACCTACCGCCGGCAGACGCGCGGCGGCAAGGGCCGCATCGGCATGGGCACCCGCGCCGAGGACTTGGTGGAGCACCTGATCGTCGCCTCCACGCACAGCTACCTGCTGATCTTCACCACGCGCGGCCGGGTCTACTGGCTGAAGGCCTACGAGATTCCCGACGCCACCACCACCGGCAAGGGCAAGCACATCTCCAACCTCATCAGCCTGCAGCCCGACGAAACGCGTGAAGGCGTTCCTGCCGGTGAAGGATTTCGTGCCCGATCAGTTCATCGTGATGGTGACCAAGCACGGCGTCATCAAGAAGAGCGAGCTGACCGAGTTCGATAACCCGATGTCGCGCGGCATCATCGCCGTGTCGCTGGACGAAGGCGACGAACTGATTCGGCGCAAGATCACCAACGGCGACAACTTCATTTTCCTGGGCTCGCACGAAGGCCAGGCGATCCGGTTCGCGGAGAGCCAGGTGCGCCCATGGGCCGGCAGGCGCGCGGCGTCCGCGCCATGGACCTGGCCGAAGGCGATTACCTGGTGGGCATGGAGGTGGTGGACAAGGACGGCCTGATCCTTTCCATCGCCGAAAACGGCTACGGCAAGCGCACCCCGCTCGAAGGATTACCGGTTGACCGGACCGCGGCGGCAAGGGCGTCATCAACATGAAGACCACCGGCAAGACCGGCAAGGTGGTGGCGATCCTTTCGGTGAAGGAGGATTCCGACCTGATGATCGTCAGCCAGAACGGCAAGATCATCCGCATCGAATCGTCCACCATCCGGCAGGCGGGCCGCTCCACGCAGGGCGTGCGCCTGGTGACCCTGGAGGAGGGCGACAAGGTGGCCGCCGCTTCGGTGATCCCCGATACGGAGAACGGCAATGGCAACGGCCCGGAAACGCTGCCGCTTCAGTAAACTGGTAGAGGGCTGCCTGTGTCAGCTAGTCGATATCGCCAATCCGGTGCGCCTTCAGGAGAAGGAGGAGCAGCTCTTCGCGAATCTGCGTGCCCTGGAGCGCGTGATCGTGGCATTCTCGGGCGGCACGGATTCCGCCTACCTGGCCTGGGCCGCGCACCACGTGCTGGGCGCCAACGCTCTGGCCATGACGGCCGACTCGGCTTCGCTGCCGGAATCGCACAAGCGCGATGCCGAAGCGTTCGTCCAGCGCTTCGGCATCGCCCACGAGTACGTCCAGACGCACGAATTCGACAATCCCGGATTACGTCCGCAACGATCCCAACCGCTGCTTCCACTGCAAGGACGAGTTGTTCACGCGTGCTGTCGAAAGTCGGCCGCGAGCGCGGCTATCGGCACATCATCTACGGCGTGAATCTGGACGACCTGGGCGATTACCGTCCCGGCCAGAACGCCGCGCGGCAGCATCAGGTGGCCGCGCCGCTGGCGGATGCGGGCCTGACCAAAGCGGAAATCCGCGAGCTGAGCCGCGGTCGCCGGCCTGCCCACATGGGACCGTCCGGCATCGGCCTGCCTGAGCTCCCGCATCCCCTACGGGACGCCGGTCACCATCGAAAACGTGAAGACCGTGGAAACGGGCGAAGAGGAAATCAAGGCCCTGGGATTCCGCCAGTTCCGCGTGCGCTTCCACGGCGAGGTAGTGCGCATCGAAATCGCGCCCGACGAAATGTCCCGAGCCCTTACTCTGGAGATGGCTCGCGAATTCACCGCGATCTTCAAGGCGCTTGGCTTCCGTTACGTCACCCTGGACCTGGAAGGCTATCGCCAGGGCTCGCTCAACGAAGTGCTGAACCTGAAGCGCTGAGAGAGCCGGCGTCAAGTTCGCCGGCCCTCCCGCGCACTGAGGTTAGAAGTAGAATCTCAGCGATAGCTGCAGATTCCGAACGTCACCGGTTTTGCTGGTGATCTTTCCGAAGGTGGATAGGTTGTTAGGATTGGTTCCGGCGCCGCCGAGGTTGGGGTGATTGAAGGCGTTGAACGCCTGGGCCCGGAACTGGAAGCCGGCCCGCTCATTGATAGCGAACTTCTTATACAAGCCCAGGTTCCAGTTTTCCAGGCCGGGATTGTGGAAGAAATCGCGGCTGGTCGTCCCCGTGACGAACGTATTCTTCGCCGGCGCCGTAAAGATGGACGAGCCGTCGGGATTGGTCGTCTGGAACCACAGGCGCGGGTCGCTGGTGCCACCCGCGGCGAAGTTCCCGAGAACTTTGGGGTCCCCATTGATGGCCCAGAGTTGCCCGGCGCCGCCGCAGTCGTTGATGTTGCCATCCACTCCCACGCCGGCGTAATCCGTATTCACGATGGCGCTGCAGGGAGTACCGGTCTGAAACTGCGTAATGCCGCTGAGTTGCCAGCCGCCCAGGAGTTTCCCCGGTAGTTGCTTGTTCGAGCGGAAGAACGGAAGTTCGTACATGTAGTTGATGATCATCATGTGGGTTACATCGAATGAGGAGAGCGCCCACAGATTGCGCGCATAGTACGTGTTCGGAAGGATGTCCCGGTATGCGGAACCATCGTCCTGACTCTTCGAGTAGGTATACGCAAGGCCGAACATAAAGCCGTTGGCCAGCCGGCGGTTCCAGGTAACTTGCAGAGCGTTGTAGCGGGAAGTCGCTACGTCCTGGCTGGAGCGGATGGAGTTGTAGCCCTTGTAGGGACGCAACGCATCCAGGTTCACGCCCGGATTGGCGACAACGGTTGCGATGGTCGGTTGGTTGATATCGACTTCACGCGGGAGGTGAATGCCGCGACGGCCGACATAGGCCACGCTGGTGGTGGATTTCCAGGGCAGATTCCGTTCCACCGTGATGTTCCAGTTCCATGCTTCGGGGTTGGCCTGGGTCAGCGGATACGTCGTGACCGTCAACGGCAACAGGTTCGTTGACGTACCGCCCGGGTTGTCCACGTTGCCGAAGGACACGTTGGCGGTCGGCTGGAACGGCGGGTTGCCGCCCAGGAAAATCGAGTCGCTCACGCCGTTTCGCGTAAAGAAGCGGCCCATGCCGGTGCGAAGTACGGTCTTCTCATTGACCTGGTATGCGATTCCAATACGCGGCTGAAGGGTCCCGTATTGGATGTTGGAGAAGTAAGGGGGCCGCACGCCGCCGCGGAACATGTAATCGTACGTTCCGGCAGTCGATTCCGGAAAACGTCCTTTCGCAGCGGACGGCCATCCATTGCCCGGAATCACCAGGCCGTTGTAGCGGTCGCCGGTGTTGGGAAGAATCTGTCCGGTTTTGGCATCCACCGTCACCGCTTTGGTTGGGTCATAAAGCGAAGGGTCGAACACAGACATGTTCCGCCAGATGGCTTCGAAGGGGAAGTTGATGGTGTGGCGCACGCCGAACGTGATGTTCAGCTTCTGGCTGGCCTTCCAACTGTCCTGTGCGAACCACTCCCACATGTTGCTGCGGAACGGCGTGTAGGCTCGCTGTCCTAACTCCGAGTAAGTGTCGAACAGCCCGAGGGCGGCATTGGCAGCAGCCACGCCGGAGCTTGGCTGTCCGGAACGGCCGTCCGTGAACAGGAACTGCCCGTTCTGGTTGTTGGTACAGGTCGGACAGGCGCTGACGTTGATTTCGTCGTTATCATTCTCGCCGGAACGCTCGAACGCGAAGCCCACCTTGACGGTGTGGCTCTGGTGAACCCACGTCAAGCTGTCCGACAGAGTGTAGATCGGACCCGAGGAGTGCGATGGGTACGGGCCGCCGTTCAGACCGCTGAAGTTGGTGATATTGGCCGTCGGAATACGCGTGGGAATCAGCTTGCCGCTCGGGAAAATGTACGGGTATACGATTCCCGCCGTGGTGCGATCGAAGAAGTGCGCCTGGTCCACTGGAATGTAAACGTCGTCCAGGCTGACCGTCGCCAGAAATTCGTTCACCATCCTGGGGCTGATGGTCCACACATAATCGAGGGAGTTCGTCTGGTTGGGCCGGTTAAAATACTTCGGCGTCTCTGTGGGTGTGCCATCCAAGGGCTGGTATTCCCAGAACGAATAGTTGTTGCGCCGGAACTGCAGGCGTTGGCTGTCCGTCAGGTTCATATCCACGGCCAGCGTATCCTTGCGCTGGTTCTGCGGATGGGTGGCAGCGACATAGAAGTTGCCGTTGCCGCCCAGCGGGTTGGTGGCAAAGTTCGCTACGGGGTAGGCCTTGAGAATACCAAGACCGCTCGGGCTGATCTGGCTTGCCGGGATGATGTTGTTCGGAAACGGAGTGCCTGACGAGGGGTCCTTGATGGCAATCGACTTGCCGTAAAAATAGTTTGTCGGGCTCAACAGTTCGCTGAAATTCCCCTGACGCATCAGGTCGCTGGGAACCGTCCAGGTTGCCGTATCGGTGTACCGGTAACGCACCCATTCCTGGGCCCAATACCAGAAGAACTTGTTTTTGTCCTTGTTGAATTTGTTAGGGATATAGAATGGTCCGCCGATGTTAAAGCCGAACTGATTGTAGTGGAAAGGCGGAACGAACGCGGTGGAAGCGTTCAGATTGCGCGACCAGGTATTGGCATTGAGCGCATCGTTGCGGAAGTACTCGAATGCCGCTCCATGGAAATCGCGTCCTCCACTCCGCGTGATGATGCGGATCTGCCCGCCGGACGTGCGCCCGTACTCCGCCGCATAGTCGGCGGTCAGAACCTGAATCTCGGAGACCGAGTCCACATCCGCGGCTCCGAGGCTGGTGCCGTTGGCGCGGGTGCGCGTGGCAGGCGCCCCGTCGTACGTGATCAGGTTCTCCCAGTTTCGCGAACCGTTGAAATTCGACGGCCCCTGGGTGAAATTGAAGTTCAGGCTGGCCAGGTTACCGCCGCGGGCTCCCGGGACCAGGCTGGCCATGTAGATGGGATTGCGCCCGTTCAGTTCGAGCGAGTCGATCTGTTCCCGGGTGACGTCTTTTTGCACGGAAGCGGTTTCGGTCTGCAGTCGTGCCGCGGAGGCCGCCACCTCAATTGTCTCGGTCGCTGCGCCGATGACCATCGTGGCGTCCAACCCGAGCGTCGCGCTGGGGTCCAGTTTGTTGGCGACAGATTGATACCGCTTGAAACCCGCGGCTTCCACTACCAGCGAATACAAGCCGGGCGGCAGATTCGTAAGAGTGTAATAGCCGGCCTCATTCGTCGAAACGTTACGTTCGAGACCGGTCTGGTTGCTGACAGTGACCTTCGCATTCGGAACTACGGCCCCGCTCGGGTCCCTGACGTAACCCGTGATCACCCCAAAGTCTGATTGAGCGAAGACTAAACTCGTGCTGAACAGCACGAATATCGCGACCATCACGGCTCGCGAAAAGCGACATTGCTTCATCCTATTGCCTCCTGAAGTGAAATTCCCCGTTTTTATTGCACCGAGCGTCGACGGATTGGACAGTGGTCCACCATCCGTTCGATCCTCATCGGAAAGATTATACTCTCAAACGATATTAATAGGACCTGTTTATCATGAAACGGATGCAGCCAGAGGTCTGGTGACAGTTTGTTGTTCGATCTCAGCCGCACCCCGCACTCGCCCGGTCGGGCTTGCGGCCCTTCAGCTCTTTTTCCGCTTCCAGCCAGTCCTCTTCCGCCGACCCCTGCGGGCAACCTCGTTCCACCCACCGCCGGTAGGCCGCCTCGGCAATTTCAGCCGGAGATGCGCCGTCTTCCGGCACTTGCATTGGAGGCGCCGAAACCGCTTCCGACTCATCGTTGTGCTTGTGGCTTCGTTTCGACATAGAGAATCTCCTTTCCTCTCTCCCGTGACGGGCGGACGCTGATTGTTGTCAGACCCTTCCTGCAATCGCACGGCCCAACGAAAAAACAAAGCCATCGGCCCTGGCGGGATGGAAATGTGCCCGTTTTGGTACGGAAAGAACGAAGACGTGTCCCTCTTGGGACAACTCGCGCATTAGGCCCTTAGGGGCGAAACCCGATAAACTCTTTGTCGATCATCAGGCGGCTACTCCGAGACTCCCGAAAGATGCCCATCATGCCGGTCCGCACCGTTTGGTAGTGACGGTCGAGCGCCGTCGGATTTTGTGAACCGCGGGACGGGTGGATCTCCTGGGCAGCCGCCAACAACGGACGAATGGCCTTCTCCCGCAGCACCACCAGGGCGGCGATGGTCTTCAGACCCGCCGGCGTGGCTTGGTAGTGACGCGTTTCGCCTTTCGGCTGGCCGTTGCACCGCACCACTTGAACCGCCAGCTCCGATGAGGTGAATCCTCCAGGACGCCAGGAGAGCGCCAGGAGTGCTTCGGTTACACGCCGTATCCGCTGCATATTGAAGTCGAGTCCACCCACTTTCGCCTTGCCAATCGCGGACGGCTCCGGCAAATGCTCCAGCGTATGGTCTGCGATGAAGCATTGGTCGATACAGGATAGGGCCTGCATGAATCGCTCCAGGATGCTCTTCAACTCGGCAACCTCAGCCCGGCAGTATCCGACAGGGCGGTGAAAGCGATTCGGGAAGAGATTCGAAGCTGGGATCTGCATCTGCGCAGTGACAAGCGAATCGAGGATCTGTCCCGGATGTTCAACCCGAAGATTCGAGGCTGGCTCCGGCAGATGGCAGAGCGGCGTGGCTCCATGGCGGGAGCCGTATGAGCTGGCGGGCGAGCGCAAGCACGACCTGGCGGAAGGAATGTCTCAAGACCACTCCGGTCAAGCAGGGAGTTTTTCTGATCCTGGTGAGGAAGGCGCAGGCCCCCCTATGAGATGTGCAGGTGAGCGGGAAGCAGCACCACGTGACGTTCAAGGTTGGCGGCCACCCTCCTTTCCCTGCCCGGATCATTTTCAACCCAGCCGGAGCCATGTAACCTGCTTGTTTTCGTAACGTCACCGCCGGTACATATAAGCTACTTAAACTCTTAATATCCGAAGCTGGTTTTTCTCGAGAGCGGTTCTTATGAACAGACGAATCTATAGCTTTGTCCTGCTGTGTATCTGCTGCCTGCCGGTGTTAGCCCAGGTGGACCATGCCTCGCTGAGCGGCACAGTCACAGACCCGTCGGGCGCGCTGGTGCAGGGCGCCAAAGTCGAAACCGTGTCCGGCGAGACCGGCTCGCATCGCCAGACTGTCACTGGGTCGGCTGGAACCTATCAGATCCCGGGATTGCCGATCGGCACTTACAAGGTCACGGTAAGCAAGGAGGGTTTTCAAGCCATCGAGTTCACAGGTGTCGAACTGGCGGTGGGCCAGCCTAGAACCATCGATGCCAAGGTGAGCGTCGGCTCCACTACTGCGACGGTCGATGTAACGGCCAGTCTGGAAACCCTGAACCGGACGAACGCGGAGGTGGGGGGCACGGTGGAACCCACGCAGATCAAGGAACTACCTATCGACGGGCGCAACTGGGCCACCCTCATGGTGTTGGTGCCTGGTGCCATCAATTATGGTGACGGCGGGCAACGCGCCATCCAGTTTGTCGGCCATTCGCTGGACGACAGCAACTTCGTCTTCGACGGCATTGACACCAGCGGCGTCCAGGAGCAAACCCAGAAGGCCGACGCGCGTTTGAACATCTCGCTCGATTCCATTGCCGAATTCCGTGTCAGCACCTCGAATTACACGGCGGAAACCGGCTCGGCCGGCGGCGCGCAGGTGAGCGTGGTTTCGAAAAGCGGCAGCAACGATTACCACGGCACCGGCTTTTACATGCTGCGCAACGATGCTCTGGATGCCCGCTCGCCCTTCGACGGCTCCAGCCTGCCCCCTTTCACTCTGAACCAGTTCGGCGCCAGTTTCGGGGGCGCGATCGTGAAGGATAAACTCTTCTTCTTTGCCAATTATGAAGGCTTGCGCCAGAGCCTCGGCCAAACCTTTTATCAGAACCTTGTGCCTAACGCCGCCTTTCGCGCGCAGGTAACCGCCACATCTCCGGCGCTCGCTCCCCTGGTGAACGCCTACCGCCCGGGGCAGACGCCGCACGACAGCATCAGCGACTACGTCACCGACGTGGCTACCAACACGGTCCGCGAGGATTCCGGCATGTTCCGCCTGGATTACCGGTTCAACGACAGAAGCAGCGCCTACTTTCGCTACAACGTGGACAACGCCTATATCGACAACCCCAGTGACGCTCTGGGCGATCACGCGGTGGTGGATCTGATCCCCACCAATATCGTTCTGCAGTTTCAGCACATCTTCTCTCCCACTACGGTGGATGAAGTGAAATTCGGCATCAACCGGGCCAACTATCACAATTGGGGGTATGGCACATCTCCAGCGGCGTTGAGCGTCTCCGCCGCTAACGGGCTTGGCTTCGACTCGCTCAACAGCACCTCGCTCGATACCGAGGTAGGTACCACGTTCAACTACGTCAACAACCTGACCATGACGCGCGGGCGCCACACCCTGAAAGCAGGCGTCGAGATCCGCCGCATCCGGCTGAATAACTCCGGCAATACGCTGACGACACAATCGATCAGCTACGCTTCCCCCACCGACTTTATTAATAATGTGGCTACTTCGGGCAGTTGGCTCCAGGGCGAGGGCGTAGTCGGCAACCGGCGCACGTTTGCGATGGGTTACGTCCAGGACGATTTCAAGCTTAGCCAGGACGTGACCTTGAACCTGGGGCTGCGGTACGAATACTACTCAGTGGCACATGAAATTCTGAACCGCTCAGCGGTGGTTGATATTTTAGGGTGCGGAGGCTTCTGCCCTAAGGGCACGCCGTATTACAACCCCAACCCGACGGACTTCGGGCCGCGTGTGGGGCTGGCGTGGGCTCCCAGAGCGCTTCACGGCAAGACCACGATTCGCACGGGCTTCGGAATCTACTACGGCGGCAATCAGAACGACGACTTCAGCGATCCGGCCGAAAGCGCCGTGCCGCGCTATTCCTGGTCCATCACCAACACTCCCGGCTTGTCTTACCCGCTGACACCATTTCTGAATCCCGCGCTCGCGCTGTTCAGCCCGAAGGCTATCGATCGCCATCGCAAGGACCTCTCCTACAACAACTACGATTTCATGGTGCAGCAGGAAGTCGGTAAGGGTTTCGTCGCGCAGGTGGGCTACACGGGCGCGGAAGGCCATCATCTCTTCGACAAGTACACCGAAAACCTGATCAATCCGGTGACGGGCAAGGTACCGCTGCCCGCATTTGGCTCTTTCGGCATGAAGGCCAACGACGGGAATAACAATTTCAACGCGCTGCAGGCCACAGTCCGGCGCCAGTTCCTGCACGGGTTCCTGTTCCAGGCCAACTACATGTGGTCACACGGCATAACGGACGCTTCCGACGGCTCGGGGACGAGCGTAGGTTTTCAAGATATGAGCTGTCGCGCCTGCGACCGCAGCAGCAGCGACATCGATATCCGCCACACATTTACCATGAATGGCGTCTGGCAATTGCCCTTCGGGCATGGCAAGCAGTTTCTCACCAGCGGTCCGGCCTCCCACATTCTTGGAGGTTGGGAACTTTCCGGCCTGGCTACGGCTCGCACCGGAAAGCCGATCAACATCACCGTCACACGCAAAGCCGCGGCCCTGCCGGACGGCAACACGTCCGGGCAGCGTCCGAATTATGTTTCGGGCCAGTCGATCTACGCGGCGAATCAGAGCATTCCAACTGTCTGGTTCAACCCGCTGGCGTTGTCCACCCCCGCCAATGGCACCTGGGGCAATCTGGGACGTTACATCTCCAAAGGCCCGAACAATTACGAAATCGATACCGGGTTGCAGAAGCGCTTTCATCTGACGGAGAAGCTCAACTTGAGTGTCCGGGCCTCGGCCTTCAACCTGTTTAACAATCCGCAGTGGGGCAACCCCTCAGGCAATAGTTCATCCTCTAACTTCGGAAAAATTACCGGCATTCTGAATACGGGGGCCACGGGCACCGGTGCGCCGCGCCGCTTCGAGTTCATGTTTCGCGCGGAGTTCTGATAGGCCATCGACCGAGCTGAAAACAGCGTTGGCGAAGGAACTGCCTTCGTGCCGTAGGGCCAATACCGGTGGCGCGCACCGTCTACGTGTGGCCCGGTGTCTCAATCGCCCCGGCCCTCCGCCGCGGCCAAAGCCCGGCCTCCGGCACGCGCGCCCCTGCTAAACTTCTACCAATGATCCGCCGGTACGTTTGTATTCTCGCTCTTGCATGTGTGGGCAGCGCCGCCGTGCGCCGCGTGGAAATAACGGAGCGCACACCCGTGCTCCACGGCGCTTATGAACGTGTGGTGGGGCGCGTCCACTTCGGCATGAACCCCAAACTCGCGGCCAATCGCATTGTCCGCGACCTGGACCTGGCGCAACTCGACGCCAACGGCGAAGCCGAATCCACGGCCGATTTCTATATCCTTCAGCCCGCCGACCCGGCCAAAGCCAACGGCACGGTGCTGTTCGAAGTTTCCAATCGCGGCGGCAAGGGCATGCTCAGCCGCTTCAATTTCGCGCGCGGCGCTTCCGATTTCGGCGACGAATGGGTCATGCAGCAGGGCTTCACCCTGGTGTGGCTCGGCTGGGAGTGGGACATCCCCGCCTCCAATGCTACGGCTCTGCACTTCATCGCGCCACACTACCGCCCCGGCACCCCCCGGGAAGGCCTGGTGCGCGCCGAATTTACTCCCGAAAAAAGCGGCGTCACCATGCCGCTCGGCGATCGTGCGCAGGACGCCATCCCCGTCGGGAAAGCGATCGCCCTCTACGTTCGCAGTGGTACGGATGCCGCTCCGCGCCAGTTGCCCGCCTCGGCTTATTCGCTGGCCGCCGGCGGCCGTTCGCTCCAAATGCCTGCCGGATTCGAAGCCGGCATGATCTACGAATTCGTCTATCAGGGCGCCGACCCCGTAGTCGCCGGCACGGGTCTGGCGGCCGTGCGCGATTTCATTTCCTACTTGAAATACGGCGGCGAACCTGCCGGCTGGAGCGGTTCGCGCCCGGTCGTGAAACGCGCCATCGGCTTCGGCATCTCGCAAAGCGGCCGGTGGCTCCGCGAGTTTCTCTACGACGGATTCAATGCCGCGGAAGACGGCCGCAAAGTGTTCGACGGTGTGTGGGCCGACGTTGCGGGCGCCGGCCGCGGCAGTTTCAATTTCCGCTATGCCCAGCCTTCGCGCGACGGCTGGCCCTACATCAACGTCTTCTATCCCACCGACCTGTTCCCCTTCACCGACTCCGATGAAACCGATCCCGTGACGGGAGCCTCCGGCGGCCTTCTGCACCTCGCCCGCGCCGCCCACGTTACGCCCAAACTGTTCTTCACCAACGATTCTTCCGAGTACTGGGGCCGCGCCGCGTCCCTCATCCATATCACCGCCGACGGGAAACATGACGCGCTCCTCTTGCCGGACACACGCATCTACTTCATTGCCGGCGTGCAGCACTTCCCGCGCTCGCTGCCTCTGGTGAAGCAGGGCACGCAGTACACCATCAATGTGGTGGACCACCGCCCGGTGCAGCGCGCCCTCCTCTCCGATATGGAGGCGTGGATCGCGGACGACACACCGCCGCCTGCTTCCGTGTATCCGCACATTGCGGCCGGTCAGTTGACAGCCCTCGCCGGCCTGACGTTTCCCGCCATTGAGGGCGTTTCCACGCCCCGCCATCCGCGGGTCGCGCGGCGTCTGGATTTCGGACCCGAGTTCGCCTCGCACGGCGTGATCCTCCAGGAGCCGCCCAAGGTGACCGGCGCATTTCCCGTGATGGTGCCGCAGGTCGATGCCGATGGAATCGATCTGGGCGGCGTGCGCCTGCCCGAAGTTTCGGTTCCGCTGGCTACTTTCACGGGCTGGAACCTGCGCGCGCCGGGACGGGGTGCGCCTTCGGAGATCGCCGAATTCTACGGATCCACTTTCCCGTTTGCCAAAACCAAGGAGGCGCGCGCGGCCGTCCACGATCCGCGCCTCTCTATCGCCGAGCGCTATACCGGCCGCGAGGATTACCTGAAGCGCATCGATGCCGCGGCGGATGCCCTGATTCGCCAGCGGCTGGTGCTGCCGCAAGACCGCGATTTCGTAATTGAGTGCGCTTCGCGCCTGTGGGACGCCCTGGCCCAATAACATGCTCAAACTCGGCGCGGCCATCAGTTATTTCCTCATCGCCCTGGTGGTCTGCTTCGGCCTGTATCTGTTTGTCAAGGGCGCGCGCAACATCCAGTGGGCCATAGCCAGCACGCAATGGCCCACTACTCCCGGCGTGGTGATCAGTTCCGATACCGTTCGCGACGTCGTCCGCAGCACGCGGAGACGTACGACGGCATCCGTCACCTTCGACACGACAACCGTAATTCAGTACGTGGCCGGCGGCCAAAGTCACACCACCAACGTGCTTCACTTCGGCCAGACCCTGGGCTCCGGCGACAAATCGGTAGCCGACCTCCAACGCATCCGCTTTCCGCGCGGCAAACAGGTGATGGTCTCTTACAATCCCGCGAATCCCTCCATTGCCGTCATGAAACCCGGTCTTCACGCGGATGCCTTTTGGCTCCCCGGCGCGGGTTTGGCATTCCTGCTGCCGGCGGTCCTCTGCCTGTTCGTCGTCCCCCTCATGTGGCGCAGCGCCGCGGGAAGCGATTCGGACTTCGCCAATTCCGTGCAGGCCGCCATCGATGCCGCGCAGCGCGGCGAACCGGTTCCGCCGATTGGCGCTCCGCCTCGCGACCCCGGAGACAAGGTGATGACCGCCGCCGCAGCGGGCTTCGGCGCCGTGGCCTGCTGCCTGGGAGTCCTGGCCCTCACCGCTGGCATGGTGCGCGCCTGGCACGGCTATGCCAGCCAGAGTTGGCCCACTACCGCGGGAGTCATCGTCATGAGCGGAGAAGAAAGCGCCGGGGAATCCACCGATTCCGCCGCCTACGCCCGCTTCGTTTATCAATATGATGTCGACGGCGCCACCCATTTCAACAATCTGCGGCGCTTCGCCCAGGTGGAAGGCGGCAGCGCCGAAGAGGCCGCGCGTATCGCCGAAGTCTACCGCAAGGGCGCCGGCGTCAAGGTCTCCTACTTCCCCGCCGATCCCGATATCGCCGTGCTCGAACCGGGCAACAGCGGCGCGTCTCTCTGGCTACCCGGCATCGGCGCTGTCCTGCTTCTGTTCAGCCTGGCCACCTTTATCTGGGTAGTCCCCGCGGTCGCACGGTAGGCTCGCGCTATCATGTCTGCATGGACACCACCTACGGGCAGGCGGTGGCTCTGGCTATCCCGGTCTTCGTTACCCTCGTTGCGGTGGAAATTGCGGTGGACCGCGCCCGCGGCACTCGCTACTACCATCTCGCCGACGCTATCAACAGCCTCAGTTGCGGCATCGTCAGCACCGGCATGCGGGTCTTCTTCGGCTTCATCGGCCTGTTCACGTATGAATGGACGCTCACCCATCTCGCCCTGGTGAAACTGCCGGCCGGCAATTGGCTCACCTGGGTGTTCGCCTTCGTCCTTTTCGACCTCTGCTATTACTGGAACCATCGCTTTGGACACACCGTGGGGCTCCTGTGGGCGGCGCACTCCGTGCATCACCAGAGCGAGGAGTTCAATCTCACCACGGCCCTGCGCCAGCCGGGAACGGGCAGCTTCACCAGTTGGCTGTTCTACCTTCCCCTGGCCATCTGCGGAGTCCCAATCCCGGTGTTTCTGCTGGTCGGCGTGGCCCAGCTCTTCTACCAGTTCTGGCCTCATACCCGCCTCATCAACCGCATGGGCGTGCTCGACCGCTGGGTCCAGACACCCTCGAACCATCGCGTACATCATGCCCAGAACGATATTTACCTGGACAAGAATTACGTCGGCGTCTTCCTCATCTGGGACCATCTTTTCGGCACCTTCCAGGAAGAGCGCGAAGACGAACCTATTGTCTACGGAGTCCGCGGGCAGTTGAAAAGCTGGAACCCGGTGTGGGCCAACCTGCATTACTACTGGGTCATGCTGCGGGATTCGTGGCACGCCGCCTCCTGGGCCGACAAGCTGCGCGTCTGGTTCGCGCCTCCCGGCTGGCGTCCGCCGGATGTGGCCGCACGCTTCCCCAAACGGGCGTATGACCCACGGCGCGATTTCGCGCGCTTCGATCCGCCCCGCCGCCTCGCTCTGAGCGTGTACGTACTGGCACAGTTCGCCCTGCTGATGGTTGCCAACAGCCACTTCCTGGCGCTGCTGCCGAAGCAGTCCGGCGCGTGGAACCTGGCGTACTTCGCCTACATTATGGTGAGCCTGGTAACGCTCGGCGGTGTGATGGAGAATCGCCGCGAATTCGTGATTCTGGAAATGGCCCGCGTGGCGCTGGTGTGCCTGGCCGTCGCGGCCTCGGGCGCATGGTTCGGCGGCGTCCGCGATTCCCGCGTGGTCTGGATGGTCGCCGCTCTGGCGGCCGTCTCCGCGGCGAGCCTGGCCGCTGCGCTTTGGTGGGGCAGGGGACGCGCCCTCGCCGCCGGCGTTACTTGATCACGGCCGGCACCAGCACGCCCGTGCCGTACTTTACGATCCTGCGCTCCTTCATGTCGTACACGTCGCCGGGAGACAGCACATAGTAAGGCTTCTCCCAGGGCTGATACACGCGCGTGTTGTCATGAATCGCCACTTTCCATTTTCCGATCACCTCGAACTGGTCCCCCGTCACCACGATCGCCGTGCCTTCAGAGAGCCCGATGCCGAGCAGGTTCGGATACTTTTTGATCACCGGAATCAGGTCGTCCCAGCGATTGCGCGTATTGATGTGCTGGTCGATCGCCACCTTGCGAAGGAACGCGAAACCGTGCTCGTGCTCCGGTTCCGGCGTCATTACAATGTTGGATCCGGCGATGGCCCCGCGCACCAGGTAGTCGCCCTGAATCGTGGCGCCCGCCGAACTTCCGCCAATCACTCCGCCCCGCTCCAGCACCTTGTGAAATTCCCGAAGCGTCAGTGTATTGGCGTACGAGTCTACGATGTTCCATTGCCGTCCGCCCACGAACCACACGCCCTTGGCATCGCGCAGCACCTTGGCGAACTCTTCGGTGTCCGCCACCTTCGGATCGTGCGTATGCAGCATCCACACGTTGGTGAGCCCGCGCTTCTTCCACGGGGCCAGCACTTCGTCTTCTTTGTAGACTTTCCAGCTTCCGTCCGGATTCTTGTTGCCTCCTGCGGTGGGCACCACCACAATCTTCGCGCCCAGTCCGCCGGCTTTGTTCACGAAGGTTTCGAAGATCCCGGTGCCCGCATCCGAACCGCCTCCCTGAATCACCAGCGTTCCTTTGGCGGGACCGTACTCCGGCGCTTGCGCGGAGAGGTATCCGGCAAACGCAATTGTTACCAGGGCAAGATGGAGTTTCATAGGCTAGAGACGAAAATACCACGAACAGCGGATGTTATACTCTGGCTCAAGGAGATCTCGCCCATGGGTTTCCGCAGTCTTTCCGCTGCCTTGCTTTTTGCCCTCGCCGCATATGCCGCGGGCGGTTCAGAATCCGTCGATCAGGCCCTTGCGCACCTCCAGGAGCAAACCGCCGGACTGCCCTCTTCGCTCCGCATGGAATTCCGCATGCGCGCCGCGCAGTCTCTATACGAACGGCATCCCGACCTGGCTCGCAAGATCGTCAACCAGGCCGTGCAGGAAATCAACGCCGGCAAGGATTGGCAACTCGGTAACGCCACCCTGCAAGCCTTCGTCACCGTGGCGCCCACCGAAGCCGTCGCCATTCTGCCGCATCTCGCGCCGGGTCAGGACGCCATGATGATCGGCGCCCTGGCCCGTGCCAATCGCACTGCTGAGGCGCTGTCGGTGTACCGGCAGTTGCTCGCCCAGGGTCAATTGCAGCCGGTGACCGCGAACGCTCTCCTCTCCCGCCTGGTGAAGGAGAAGCCCGCGGAAGCCGCGAAACTGTTCCAGCAGATGCTCGCCGCGGCGCACTTCGATGCACTCGACCCCTATGACGCCTACGGCTTTCTGAACTGCGCCAAGACCGTGGCACCTGTTGCCGCCGAAGCTGCCGCCGCGGCCTGTGAACGCGTGGCCCTGGCAGCAGCGGCGCCAGACTACGGCGAATCTGCCAAGACGGGCCTCTCCGCGACGTTCCAGGTGGGCGGCGAAACCATCGCCACCGCCAATTCGCGCGATACACTCCTGGTGGTCAGCGGCAGCCGCCTTCACGATCTGGCGCCGGATCGCTTTGCCGAACACAAAGCGCTCTTCGAGCGATGGAACCTCGCCGGTCCGCTGACCGTGAAAGGCATGTCTTTCCGCAATGCCGGCGCCGCCCCGCGAAAGGACGCTGTCGATACTTCCGCGATCAGCAAACAGATGGGCCGGATTCGCAGTTTGCCCACCGACGCCGACCGCGCCCGCGTGGTCCTGCAACTCGCGGGCGAGATTCGTGACTTGCCCGCGGGATCGGTTCGCGTAGGCATGGCGAGCAGCCTGGCGAATCTATCGACCGAAGGCGACTTGGGCAAAGAGGCGCTCTCCGCCGTCTCTGCTACGCTGGCCGCCGCACTCGATACCGCGCCCGCCTCCACCGCCGATCCGTACCTGGAACTCGCCAGCCTGGTTCGCTTCGAGCACTTGCCGGCGCCCAAGTCAGACCCTGCGCTCGACGCCGCCGGCTCGCTGATCACCCTCCAGAATCAGCTTCACCAGGAGGCCGGCTTCACGCTCAGCGCGCTCGATGGCAAAACGTATTCCCTCGCGGACCTGCGCGGCCACGTGGTGCTCCTGAATTTCTGGGCCACCTGGTGCCCGCCGTGCCGTAAGGAAATGCCGGATATGGAAAAGCTGTATCAGCGGCTCCAGTCGAAAGGCTTCCTCGTGCTCGCGGTCTCCGACGAGGATCGCGATACCGTCGCCGGCTTCGAGGAGAAGCAGAAGTACACCTTCCCGTTGCTGCTCGACCCCGATCGCAAGGTGAACAACGCGTTCAACGTCGAAGGAATTCCCAAGAGCTTTCTCTTTGATCGCGATGGCAAACTGGTGGCACAGGCCATCGATATGCGCACCGAATCGCAGTTCCTGGAGATGCTGAAAGCGGCTGGAATGTGAGATCGGTCTATCGAGCCTGCTTGCTAAACACGACGTCGTTATTATTGGCCGCTGATGAACGCCGATGAACGCGGATGCTTCCGTGCCTTGACCGAGCGGGTGCTCGGAGCTGTTCTCGAAGCACGAACTCCGCCTTCAGGGAATCCGGGCTGCTGCCGAAGTCTCTTTCGTGGATACGACGCTACCGAGCCAGAACCCAGTCGACGAGATCTTCCATGCGATCCACCAGCAGCTCCGGCGCCGGATCCGCTAGCGTCTCCGGCTGAAAACCGTACGTGACGCCGCAGCATTGCACGCCCGCGTTGCGCGCCGTCTGCACGTCCACCGAACTGTCGCCGATCATCATGGTGCGCGCGCGGTCGATGCCCGCTTCGCGCATCAGCGCTTCCATGCCGATGGGATTCGGCTTCTTGAATTCGAAGCTGTTGCCGCCGTAGACCTGCAAGAAATGTGCCGCCACGCCGAGCCCTTTCACAATGGACCGGCTCATGCGCACGGGCTTGTTGGTCAGCACCGCCATGCGCTTCTCCGCCGCCAGCAGGCGGTCCAGCGATTCCTTCACGCCGGGATAGAGCGTTGTGTAGTCCAGGTCGTGATCGCCGTAATACTCCAGGAAGAACTCCAGCGCTTCCTGCAGTTCGGCCTCGGTGGCCTGTTCGCCCATCGCGCGCCGGATCAGCACCGGCGCGCCGTTCCCTACATAGGAATAGACCCGCTCGTTCTCCAGCGGCTCTTTGCCCATGTGCGCGCGCGTGGCATTCACGGCGTTGGCCAGGTCCAGTCGGGAATCGATCAGGGTGCCGTCCAGGTCGAAGATCAGCAGATCCATCAGCCCAGTTTCCGACTGCGCGGCCGGCGAGCCTCGCTCTTTGCCGGCTTGCGGCCGATGCGGGACGGCCATTCTCCAGGCCGTATTGGGACATCTTGCGCTGCAGCGTGTTGCGATGGATGCCCAGTTGCTTGGCGGTGGCCGACTGGTTGCCATCTTTCGCCAGCAGCGCCCCTTCGATCATTTTCTGCTCCAGAAGCTCGACGGCTTCTTGCATCAGAATATTGCCGCGCAGCAGATGCTCCACGAGCCCGTCAAATTCACTTTTCATTCTCTGCCTTTTTCCGCTTTGGCGGTTCCGCGTCCCCTGGTCCACACCCGACTTCCAGTCGTCCTTTACCTGCCCATAGGTCTTGTGAAAACCTTCTTTCAATTCGTGCGGCGCCACCGCAGCAAAAGCGCTCGCCGCGCCGGTGACGTACGGAGCCATGCGCGAGTGCATCACTGAATCCGGCGGCTGCCCCCCCGGCGAAAACGCCATGATCGCCACCAGCAGCGCGACCGAAATCACCACACCGCGCGCTGCCCCGAAACCCGCGCCCAACGCGTGATCCAGAAGGAAAGCCCGGTCACCTTGAGAAACTTCCCCACAATCGCACTCACCAAACCGCCCACAGCATCACGCCGCAGAATACCAGCAGAAACCCGCCGAAATTGGCCGCGGCGCGCGAACTCAGATACGGCAGCAGAAATGCACCCGCCGTGCCATAAAACCAGATACCCAGCAGCAAGGCAAGCACCACCGAAACCAGGCCGATAATCTCCCGCGAAAGACCTTTGCGGAAACTGGTGAACATCGAACCGGCCAGGATGAGCAGCAACACCACGTCCAGCCAGTTCATAAGTCGCGGCCGGTCAGCACGCGGTAAGCCTGGCGGTACTTCTCGCTGGTCTTCGCGGCCACTTCCTCGGGCAGCGGCGGCGCCGGCGGTTGCTTGTTCCAGTGAATCGATTCCAGGTAGTCGCGCACGAACTGCTTGTCGAAGGAGAACTGCGGGCCGCCCGGCTTGTAGGTCTCCGCCGGCCAGAAGCGCGAGGAATCGGGCGTCAGCACTTCATCGCCCAGCACCAGTTCGTCGCCCACGAAGCCGAATTCGAACTTGGTGTCGGCGATGATGATGCCGCTTGGTCTCGGCGTACTGCGCCGCGCGGTGTAGATGTTCAGCGTGAGATCGCGCAGGCGCCGCGCCAGGTCTTCGCCGATCAGCGAGACCACGTGCTCGAACGAGATGTTTTCGTCGTGGCCGGTCTGCGCCTTGGTGGCCGGCGTGAAGATCGGCTCGGGCAGCTTGTCGCTTTCCTTCAGGCCCGCGGGCAGCGTGATGCCGCACACCGTGCCCTGCTGCCGGTACTCCTTCCAGCCGGAGCCGGAAATATAGCCGCGCGCCACGCATTCGATCTCGACCATCTTGGCGCGCTTCACCAGCATGGAGCGGCCTTCCAGTTGATCGCGAAACTGCGGCAGCGGCTGCCGGATATTCGTCCACGTTGGCGCTCAGAAAATGCGTCGGCGTCAGGTCGCGCAGAAAATCGAACCAGAAAATGGAAAGCTGCGTCAGCACTTTGCCCTTGTCGGGAATGCCGGTGGGCAGGATGTAGTCGAACGCCGAGATGCGATCGGTGGCGACGATCAGCAGCCGTTCGTCGACGCTGTAGACGTCGCGCACTTTGCCGCGGCCGAGGCGTTCGACGCCGGGAAGATCGGTTTCCAGAATGACGGGGTTGTGGTAGAGTCGCTGATGGAGTTCACGCTTGCCTTCGATTTCAATCGGGGGAGTAACTAAAATGATAACCCGTCCGACGCAAAATGCAAATCGCAAAAACGCTGGTACAATATCGGCGGCATGATCCTGCACCGGTGCATTCTTCTGGCCGCCGTGGCTTCTCTGGCGGGCGCGGCCACGCACGATTGGCCCGCCTACGGCGGCGGTCCCGCGGACATCCGCTATTCCGACCTTGAAGCAGATCAATCGCGCCAACGTCAGCCGGCTTGCGCGTCGCCTGGAGCTACGACACCGCCGATGGCGCCGGCGATCCGCAGACCCAGCCCATCATGGTCGATGGCGTGCTCTACGGCCTCACGCCGCGGCACAAAGTGATCGCGCTCGATGCCGCTACCGGCAAACTGCTGTGGACGTTCGATTCCGGAATCGCCGGACGCGGCCCCGAATCGCTCGCGTCGTCTATTGGACCGATGGCAAGGCAGGCGCGCCTTTTCGCCGCGGTGCAGAGTTATGTCTACGCGCTCGATGCCGCGCACCGGCAAAGCCGATCCGCTGGAATTCGGCAAGGACGGCCGCATCGATCTGCGCGAAGGACTCGGCCGCGATCCCGAAAAGCAGTCGATTGTCCTCACCAGCCCCGGCATCATCTACAAGGACCTGCTGATTGTCGGCGGCCGCACGCCCGAGGCGCTGCCCGTCGCCCACCGGCGATATCCGCGCCTTCGACGTGCGCACCGGCAAACTGCGCTGGAGCTTCCACACCATTCCGCATCCCGGCGAGTTCGGCTACGACACCTGGCCGAAGGACGCGTGGACCTACACCGGCTCGGCCAACAACTGGGCCGGCATGGCGGTCGACCCGAAGCGCGGCATCGTGTACGTGCCCACCGGATCGGCGGCCAGCGATTTTTACGGCGCCGACCGCGTGGGCGACGATCTGTTCGCCAACACCCTGCTGGCGCTGAACGCCGATACCGGCGAGCGCATCTGGCATTTTCAGGGCGTGCGCCACGATATCTGGGATCGCGATTTTCCGTCGCCGCCCGTCGCTGGTCACCGTGAAGCACGACGGCAAGACTGGTCGACGCCGTGGCGCAGACCACCAAGCAGGGATGGGTTTATCTGTTCGATCGCGCCACCGGCAAGCCGCTGTTTCCCATCGAATCGCGCCGCTACCCGGCCAGCGACGTGCCCGGCGAAGTGGCCGCGGAGACGCAGCTGTTGCCCGACCAGGCCGGCGCCGTTCGCGCGCCAGCGGCTGACCGAAGACCTGCTCACCAATCGCACTCCCGAAGCGCACGCCTGGGCGCTCGAGGAGTTCCGCAAATTGCGCAGCGACGGCCAGTTCGTTCCGTTCGCGCGTGGACCAGGAGACGGTGATCTTTCCCGGCTTCGATGGCGGCGCGGAATGGGGCGGTCCGGCCTTCGATCCGGAGACCGGCCTGCCTGTACGTCAACGCCAACGACCTGGCGTGGACGTCCAGCCTCGCCGAGGACCAACGGCGGCAATCCGCCGCGCCGCACTCTACCTGACCAATTGCGCCAACTGCCATGGCGACGATCTGGCCGGCGCGCCGCCGCAGATTCCCGTCGCTGACTCGCGCTGCGCGGCAAGCGCACCGTGCCGGAGATCGCCGCCGTCATCCGCCAGGGCGCCGGACGCATGCCCGCGTTCCCGAACCTCAGCGCCGCCGATATGCGCGCCATCGCGCAATACGTCTTGAGCGGCGAGAGCAAGGAACTCGCGGCGCGCGGCACGCCCAGCGCCGCCGCGAAGTACCGCTTCACCGGCTATCACAAGTTTCTCGATCCCGACGGCTATCCCGCCGTCGTGCCGCCCTGGGGAACGCTCAACGCCATCAATCTGAACACCGGCGAATACGCCTGGAAGATTCCGCTGGGCGAATATCCCGCGCTGGCCGCGCAAGGGCATGAAGGACACCGGCAGCGAGAATTACGGCGGACCCATTGTGACGGCCGGCGGCCTGGTCTTCATCGCCGCCACCAACTTCGACCGCAAGTTCCGCGCCTTCGATAAAGCCACCGGCAAGCTGCTGTGGGAGACCACTCTGCCCTTCGCCGGCAATGCCACGCCGATCACCTATGAAGTCAACGGCCGACAGTATGTCGTGATCTACGCGACAGGAGGAAAGGCCGGCCCCCGCGGCCCCTCCGGCGGGACTTACGTGGCCTTCGCCCTTCCCGCCCGCTGACACAGCGCTGCCTGCGCCTTCTTCGGCAGTTTAGCGAACACCAGTTCGTACGAGTGCCGCAGCAGCTTTTTCACTTCCGCCCCCGGGACGGCGTCCTCGCTCTCCAATGCCACCCACTGCGCGCGTGCAAGGTAAGGCGCGGGGATCACGCCCGGCCGTTCCGTCAATTCCGCAAAATCATCCGGCGTCACCTTGAAGCTGACAAACAGCGCCGCCGGTTCCAGTGCGGCGATGGCGAAAATCTTTCCGCCTACTTTGAACACCAGGTTGTCGCCCCACTGCACCTGCTCGGTGGCGTGCGGAAACGCCATGCAGCAGCGCCGGATCCACTCCACGCTCATGGCCTTATTCTAAAGGAAGATGCCTGCGCCTCGCCTTCTCGCGGCCCTGCTCCTCCCGGTCCTCGGGATGGCGGCGGACTGGACTGTGGCGCGCAACGCTCATTTCGAGATCTACTCGCAGGATGGCGAAGCGCCGGCGCGCGCGGCATTACGCTGGTTCGAGCAATTGCACGCCACCGTACGCCAGGAGACGGGCCTGGACGTCGCTGGACCTGCACCGGTCCGCGTCATCGGGTTCCACTCCGAGACCGAGTACGCCCGCTACCGCATGACGCCCACGGCGGACGCCTATTTCGTGGCGGCGGGCGATCGCAACTACATTGTGATGCCCTCCCTGGCGGAAGAAGCCTTTCCGACGGCGGCCCACGAGTACGCGCATCTGATTCAACACGCCGCGGCACGCCGTTTTCCGCCGTGGTTGAGCGAAGGCCTCGCGGACCTGTTCTCCACGCTGCGCGTTGACCGCCGCGGCAGCCGGATCGGCGGTCCGCTGCCTGGTCGCCTGTCAGTCTTGCGGCACACTCGCTGGATGCCGCTGGAACAGTTAATGACCATGCCCGCCGACTCACCGCTCCGAGGCCAGCGCGCTACCTCGGCGCTGTTCTATGCCGAAAGCTGGGCGCTCACCGGGATGCTCGCACTTTCTCCAACATACCGGCCGTGCTTCGGCGATCTGACGGCCGCGCTGGCGGCAGGCGACGAAGGCCCCTCGGCAGTGCAGTCGGCCTGTCACAAGCCGCTCCACACCGTGATGCGCGATTTGACGGCCTGGGTCGCGCGCGAAGGTTCGAAGCCTATTCCCTTGGCCACTCCCGAGCCGGATCCGGCGCCGCCGGCCATCAATACTGCGTCCGGCAGCGAGGTGCAGTTGCTGATGGCCGAATTACTTCTGATGGCCGGCGATCTGAATGGCGCGGAATCGGCGTATCGCGACCTCGCGCGCGAGACTGGCGACTCGGCTGAAACCTGGGCGGGCCTGGGCGCCGTCGCGGCTGCCCGCAAGCAGCCCGCAGAAGCACGCACCCTGTGGAAGCGGGCGGTCGATCTCGGATTGAAGAATGCGGCCATCTGCTTCCGCTACGCCGAACTGTTGGACTCGGACCAATCCCGCCGGGATGACCGCCGCGCCGCCCTCGAGCGGGCCGTCGCGCTCCGTCCCGATTTCGACGATGCGCGCTGGATGCTGGCGCTGCTGGAGCAGAATTCCAGTCATCCCGAAGCTGCCCTGGCGCAGTTGCAGGCCATGCGGGAAATCGCACCGGCGCGGGTATTCGCTTACTGGTGCGCCATGGCCGATGCGCTCACCGCGCTGGGGCGAGGCGACGAAGCCAAGGCCGCTGCCGGACACGCCGCCGCGCGAGCCGCGACCGCCGAAGAGCGTGCCTACGCCGCGCGCCTGGCGTATATCGCCGAAACCCACCTGGCCGTGCGGCTCACGCGCGACGCCGCCGGCAACCCGCAAATGGTCACCACCCGTGTGCCCAACAACGCCGTGGTCTTCAACCCGTTCATCGAGCCGGCCGACGATCTGCGCCGTGTGCGCGGGACTCTGCTCGAAATCGCCTGCGGCCAAACCGCGCTTCGCCTCACCCTGGAAACGCCGGACGGCAAACTCTCGCTCACCATTCCCGATCCCACCCGTGTGCAGATGCGCCACGCCCCCGAAACATTCGTATGCGGGCCGCAGCCCGGCAATCCGGTGCTGGTGGAGTACGCCGCTATGAAGGATAAAGAAGGCATTGTGCGCGGTGTGGAATTCCAATGAGCTTTCCGCCGGATTCCGCGCTTTTGCTCATCGATCTGCAAAAAGCCATCGATCACCCCGATTGGGGAGAGCGCAACAATCCGCTGGCGGAGAGCAATGTGGCCGCGCTCCTGGCTGCCTGGCGCGCCGCCGCACGGCCTGTGTATCACGTGCGCCACGATTCGGTTGAGCCCGCCTCGCACTACCGTCCGGGGCAACCGGGCCACGACTTCAAACCCGAAGCCCTGCCCCTGGGCGGCGAACCGGTGATCGCCAAGCGCACCAACAGCGCCTTCATCGGCACGGACCTGGAGGCGCGCCTGCGGGCGGCCGGTGTGACCGCTCTGGTGGTGGCCGGAGTGATCACCAATAATTCAGTGGAAGCCACCGTTCGCATGGCCGGGAATCTGGGCTTTCGGACTCTGCTCGTGGAAGACGCCACCTTCACCTTCGGACGGCGCGATTGGGACGGCGCGTGGCGCTCCGCCGCTGAAGTCCACGCTATGAGCCTGGCGAATCTCGAAGGCGAGTATTGCGAAGTGGTGCGCACCCGGGCCGTGCTGGAATCATTCCTGCCGTAACTTTCATGCCGGTTCCTTGCCGGGCGAAAGGAAGCAGTCCATGATGTCGGCCGTCTGGCGCCACTCGCGCGCTTCCTTCTCCAGGTGCGCCCGGCCCGCCCGCGTCAGTTTGTAGAACTTGGCCTTGCGATTGTTGTCGGATACGCCCCACTCCGAGGCGATGTAGCCCTCCTGCTCCATCTTCAGCAGGGCGGGGTAGAGCGTGCCGTAGTTGAGCACCAGCCGGTCCCCGCTGGTTTGTTCAATTCGCCGCGCAATGCCATACCCGTGCAATGGCCCCAGGGCCTCCAGGGTCTTCAGCACCATCAGTGCCAGCGTGCCTTGCGCGATATCGTATTGTTTCCCCATACCTATTGGATTCCCATACTAGCGTAAGTCAGGCTCCGGAGCCTGTCAATGCCTTACAGTAAAATTTGGACCTCGACCAGTTTGACTACGCATTGCCGGAAGAGCTGATTGCCCAGGAACCGCCCGCCGATCGCGCCGGCGCCCGCATGCTGGTGGTCCATCGCTCCGCAGGCCGATGGGACGATCGCGCCTTCCGCGACTTCCCGTCTTTCCTCCGCCCGGGGGATTGCCTGGTGTTAAACGATTCGCGTGTGTTCCCCGCGCGCCTGTTCGGGCATCGCGCAGGCATTCACGCCTTGCCCATTGGCAGGAACAACCCCAAACGAAACGAGTATCTGAGCGGGGAGGTGGAAGTCTTCCTGTTGCGGCCAGTGAGCGCGGACGGCCGCGATTGGGACGTCCTGGTGCGGCCCGGCCGCAAACTTCCGGTGGGCGAGCGAATCCGTTTCGAAGATGGCCTGGAAGCGGAAATCACCGCCCGCGGCGAATTCGGCGAGCGGACCATCCGATTCCACACCGATGCCGAACTGTTTGCCGAATTCGAAAAAATCGGCCACGTCCCCCTGCCTCCTTACATCAAACGGACCGACGAGGCGCGCGACCGCGAACGGTATCAAACGGTATTCGCCCGCGAAAAAGGCTCCGTCGCGGCGCCCACCGCGGGACTGCACTTCACGCCTGAGATTCTGGACCAGTGCCGCGCGGCGGGCGCGGAGGTGGCCTACGTGACGCTGCACGTGGGCCTGGGGACGTTCCAGCCGCTGCACGCCGGGCAGGTCGAGCAAGGAAAGCTGCACTCGGAGCGCTACCGCATCACCGCGGAGAACGCTGCCAAAATGCGCGCCGCATCGCGCCTGGTAGCCGTGGGCACAACCAGCGTCCGCACCATCGAAAGCTCCCTGCGCTCCGGTGAATTGCGCGAGTCCAGCGGCGAGACCGATATCTTCATCTACCCCGGCTTTGCCTTTCGAGCCACCGGCGCGATGCTCACCAACTTCCACCTGCCGAAGACCAGCCTGCTGCTGCTGGTGAGCGCCTTCGCCGGCCGCGAACTGGCCCTGGCCGCGTACCGGCACGCGGTGGAACAGCGCTACCGGTTCTATTCCTACGGCGACTGCATGTTGATTCTGTAACCCTACTTCTCCACTTCCACCGCGAACACGTACGTCGGCCCGAACATGTTCGACCGGAACACCACCCACTTCTGATCCGGCGTGAAGCTCACATTCGGCTCCAGGTGATATTTGTGTTTCGACATGTTGACCAGTTTTTCGGCATGAAGCACGCCCGGTTGGATGAAACTCGCGTCGTCCACGTCCCTGATTGCGAATCAGTTGCGGGCGGAACAGGTAGATCCATTCGCCGTCCGGAGCCTTGCGCCACCTGGCCGGGATCGCCGCCATCGCCGCAGAACAGCGTGCCGTCGGCGTGACGTTGAAGTGGATCGACCATTCGTTCCGCTGCAGGTGATACCACGTGCGCGTCGCCCGTCTCCACGTTGTAGCCGGCAAGCCAGAAGTCCTCGCCGCGCGGCGTCTGCAGGTCGTACCAGATGGTCTTCCCGTCGTGACTCCAGAACTCGTGCCCGAAAATCTCCATCGCCATCGTCCGGGTGTGGACCTTGGTAAGCTGCGAGCCGTCGGTGCGGATGGTCCAGATGCGGTCCACCTTGTGCCACGGCCCTTCGTGACAGAACATCAGCAGGGTCGGATCGGTGGGCGAAAACTCCAGATGATTCAGCCAGTCGGTGGCGCGATGGATCACTTTCAGCTCGCCGGTTTTGGTGTTGATGGTGAACATCGCCATCGGCAGATGCGCCGCCAGCCGCTGCTCCATCATCTGCCCTTTGTTCGGCGGCTGGATCAGGCTTTGCTGCTGTGGCTGCTGCGAGCGGTTGGAGTTGTAATCCTGCCCGCCATTTTCGATATAGGTTCCGGCCAGCAGCGTCTCGTCGGCATTCACCGTCGGCACCGAAACGCCATTGCGCGCGGGCAGTTTGGCGATCTCGCGAGTCGCCAGCGTATCGACGTCGGTCGCATAGACGGTGCCGTTCCTGGTGTAGTACACGTTTTGCGATTTCCGCCCGGTCACGATCACGCGGACGCGTCCTTCCACCACGCTGCGGTGGCGTGGGTTGCCAGGTCGAACGTCGAGATACCTTGCGGCGTGGTGTAGATCAGCTTCTTGCCGTCCGCGCTATAGCCATTCTGGTTGAAGTACAGGCTGGCGCTGCCGGGTTCATCGGTCAGCCGGAAGACGCGATGGCCGGTAGTCGGGATCGATCCAGGTCTTGGGCGGAGCCGTTTGCGCGCAGAGCGATAGCGCCGCGCACAGGCAGACAGCAATGCGGAACATGACATCATCTTGGCGCGTTTGCAAATTCGAGTCCAGCGCCCCGGCACAAAGTCCGCCGTTTTGGGAGCGCCGCTACGGGTGCAGTGTAAGTTTCTGAACTCTCCAGTTTGTAAGTTCGCCGGCGTAAAGCTGATTGGGATTGCGGCAGTCGATTTCGTTTACGGTGCCGAATTGTTTGGCCAGTTTGCCGGCGACTGCCGAACTTGCCGAGAAGTTTGCCGTCCAGTTCCATCTTGTAGATTTCGCCGTTATCGAAGGAGTCCGGCGGATTGGAGTTGGAACTGAAGAGGTACTGGTGGGCTCCGGGCGAAATGCAGATGGCCCAGGGCGCGCCGATATCCGTGAACTGGGTTTTGAAAACACCGTCGTTGTCGAAAACCTGGATTCGCTTGTTGCCCAGGTCGGCTACATACACATTGCCCTGCGCGTCCACGGCCAGGGAATTGGGCATGTCGAACTGTCCTTCCGCCGTGCCTTTGGAGCCCCACGTCTTGAGGAATTTGCCGTTCTTATCCAGCTTGACGATGCGCGAATTGGTGTAGGCGTCGGAGACGAAGATGTTGCCGGCGCTGTCCCAGGCGACGTCGGTGGGGCGATTGAAATTATCGCCCAGCACTCCGCCCCGGCCGCGCCCGCCGCGCCCCCCGCTGCCGGCGGGATTGACCGATTCGGGCTTGCGGCCGAACGCCATCACGAAACGGCCGGCCGGGATCGAACTTGACGACCATGTCGGCGCCGCGGTCCACCGTCCAGATATTGTCCTGGCCGTCCACGCGCACCGACTGCGCGAAGAGAAAGCCGTAAACCCCAACGCCGATTTCGCGGAGATACTTCCCCGTGGGGTCGAATTCAAACAGCCGCGAGCCGCCATGCGTGAAGAAGCGCGACCCGCCCATGGTGGCGCCCTCCCCGGTGCGCGTGTAGACCAGAATGTTCCCCTTGGAATTGGTGGCCACACCCGCGGCTTCACCGAGGTAGCAGGTTCGGCGGCAGTTTCAGAAGATTCGCGGCGGAGTCGAAGCGTATCTCGGGAACTTGTGCGCACAGCAGCCCGCCGGACAACAGGGCAAACGAAAGCAGAGTGAGTTTCAGCATGGAAGCTCCTATTTCGCGATGGGGTGCAGCAGGATTTTCTGCACGCGCCACAATTGGATTTCCGAGACGTACAGCTCATTGGGATTGCGGCAGTCGATTTCGTGCAGTCCGCTGAATTCGCCCAACTGCTTGCCGGCCTTTCCGAACTTGCCCACGATGGTGCCGTCGAGCTCCATCTTGTAGATTTCGCCGGTGACCGCGGAGAGCGTGGAATCGTTCCCGTCCGGGTAGGAATTGGAGGAGAAGAGATACTGGTGCGGGCCGGGCGAGACGCAGACTTCCCACGGCGCGCCGACGTTATCGTAGATGGCCTTGAACGTCAGGTCATTGTCGAATACCTGGATGCGGCGATTGCTCCGGTCGCCCACATAGACGTTGCCTTTGGCGTCAACGGCCAGGGTGTGGGGAAGGTTGAATTGTCCGGGCGCGGATCCCTTGGATCCCACCTGCGGTGATGAACTTGCCGTTCTTATCGTATTTGACGACGCGCGAATTGCCGTAGCCGTCGGAGACAAAAATATTGCCGGCGGCGTCCCAGCCCACGTCCGTGGGCCGGTCGAAAATGTACTTGCCGGGATTGGCGGCGGGCAGGGGAGGCGGCGGAGCAGCCAGGGCGTCATTCGGTTCCGGCCGCCGGCCCAGCGTCATGATCACGCGCCCTTCCGGGTTGAACTTGATGACCATGTTGGAGCCTTCGTCCACGGCCCAGATGTTGTCCTGCGGATCGACCCTTACCGCGTGCGCGAAAACGAAGCCGTACAGGCCCTCGCCGATTTCCCGGATGAAGTTGCCCTTCGAATCGAATTCGAACAGCCGCGTCCTCTGGCTGCGCGTGTAGACGAAGACGTGTCCTTTGGAGTTGGTGGCCACGCCGATGCCTTCGCCGAGATAGAGGTTGGCCGGCAGCTTGATAAAGTTGGGGACCGATTCGTAGGGAATCTCGGGCACGTTCTGCGCTTTGGCGCGCGCGGCCAGGGCGGCGGGTGTCAGGGCAGGCTGGGCGAACAGGGGCGCGGCGCACCACAGGGCCACGCAAAAGCAGGTTCGGCAATATCTCCGCATAAGTTCTCGCTTAACAGAGTATATTGCACGAACCTGCCCGCGCGGACCGGTGAGGCGCTAAGACCGGCCGATGTGGATGGGGAGCTTCAGGTGCAGCGTGATGCTGTTGCCCTCGTCGTGATCATGATCGTGATCGGGGGCGCACGGGCGCTCCTGACGAAGACAATTGAACGCCTGTTGGCTGACGTTCTGGCCCGGGCGCGCTTAGTAAACGAGGTTGACCGGCGCTCCGGAGCCCGCATCAAGGTCGCCGAAGTACCGCCGGGAGAGGCGATACGATTATGCGCGTCAGGAACAGTCAAAAACCATGCGGGCTGCGTCAGAAGTGGGAGCACACGGCATAATCCGGGAGGCAGCATAATATCGTGGAGCGTGCCCTGAAGAAAGCCATCCTGAACCGCAAGAACGCCCTCTTCTATAAGACGCTGAACAGCGCCGGAGTCGGCGATCTGTTCATGAGTTTGATCCATACCTGCGAACTGAACGGCGCCAATCCGTTCGACTATCTGACCGAGTTGCAGCGGCACGCGGAAGAGTTGAAGCTGCGCCCATGGGAGTGGATGCCGTGGAACTACATCGAGACACTGGCGTGGCTGGCAACACCCAACGCCGCGTAATACGATGGGTCCTGGCTGGCCGAAAGGGATCGGCTTTGGCCAGCCAGTCGACGACGTCATTCCCATTAACCGCAAAAATGGGCTTCACCGAGGGCAAAACGCACCGCGTTATTGGCCAGCTACGGCAATGGGCTAAGAGTGTTTGCGACGCACGCTTGTAACGCGCGCTCACCGCGTCCTCGGGCGAAGGCCGGTAGAGCTGCGAGAAATGCTCCCACCGGCCCGCTCGCTGTTTTTAGTCGTTCCCATGCCCCGAGCTGAAACTGTACGTCCCGCTCCAGCCATAATTTGGTCCGCCCAGATAGGTGACATTGATACGTGCTTGGAATCCGGCGAACTGCCCAGTCCCGTCCGAGAACGTGCAGAGTCCGGCGCCGGTTGAGAGATCGAGGCTGCAACGTCCGAACGCGCGGTCGCCTGCTCCAGCGTCAAGGACGACGTTGCTGTCCAACAAGCCAGCCGGAGTGCCGGCAGCCTGGTCATAATAGACCTTCGAGTTGACCTTGATCGGCCCGACGTTCGAGGCCGAGATTGTGCAGAACGAGCCGGGCGCACCCGTATACTGGGAGCACTCCTTCATCACGTGGAGGTTCCGGCTTTGCTCGGAGGACGCCCATGCCGGGGTTGCTCCTGAGGTCAGTGAGAAAGTGAGGGCTGCGCCCGCAAATAGCACGAGGGCGAAGCTTGCGGTCATAAGTTTGACACGTAGAGCTTTCATTTCATCTCCTTTTGATTTTTGACTTTGCGCCAGCCTTCAGTGCCAGTGATGATCCCGTGCTGGCGCACCGGCGGGCCATCACACACGTATCCCGTACGGGAAGAACAAGAAAATCGGTTGAGACGGGAGAGAGAGCAGGATTCTCCGGAACCGTCAGTCTATGGGTTAATTTCCTGCTGGTTGCCGGAAGCGATAGCCGAATCCGGACACCGTCTCGATCATGCCGGCATGCTGGCCCAATTTCTTTCGGAGAGCGCGTACGACCACATCGACCACGTTGCTTCCCACGTCGTACTTGTGCCCCCAGACGTCCCGGAGCAGCGATTCGCGGCCGACAGCGCGGTCTTCATGCTCGTGCAGATAGCTCATGACGGAGAACTCCAGCGGAGTTAGCGGAACGCGTTGTCCCTCGATGACGAGTTCGCGCGCTTCGACGTCCAGCAACTCGGCGCCGGCGCCACCCAGTTCCCTGGCAACCAGTCCACCCAACCACCCGTCAACCGAGGAAGGTCCAAAGTCCAGCATCGCCGTCCGATAGAGTTCGCCGTCCAGCGTCGTATCGGCGCTGGAGATCGCCTGAAAACCCAGTTCGCCGCTGGCCGGAGCATAGATCTGAAAAGCAGCCTCCCTCACGGTGGAGTAAACGCGGCGGAGACGGGGCCGGAGAATCATGTAAGTGCGCTTGAGATCGAGCCAGAATGCGCCCTGCACTCCACACGGACCCTCGCCCGAATCACGGCTCAGCAGGCCACGGAAGAACAGTGCGCACTGCATGGCAGGAACGGGGGATACCCTTAGGTGCTCCATCCAGTTGCGAACGATCGGGTCGGCCTCCTCCAGCTCCGGCGTTACGGACTCGGCATCGAGCAGGCAGTAGAATCCCGCCAGCTTACCTTCCGGCTCTCGCACCACCTGAAAGCTATGCGGTGCATGTTTCCACCAGAACTCAAGGCTGCGGATGGCCTCAGGGCCGGCCCATTGGCGCGCGATGTCAAAAACAGAGTTGGCATCGTCGGTCCGCGCCGGCTCCACACCGAAAGTGTGAGCGCCAGTCGGGAAGAACGCCTCGCGCACGATCGGGTTCTGAAGCTGATAGAGCATGTCGGCGGTATAGCGCCACAGCTCCGAGGCGGGCGCGCTTCGCACTTCCTTCCGCAATTGGCGCCAGGCGGCGCGGCGGTATCTCAGGTATCGGCTCGGGTCGGCGGCTTTGAGGCCCAAGGCAATTGCCTGCTGCAGGCAATCATGCACTTGCAGTCCCTCGCGCTGCACCTGGACGAATGGGATGCTGCGAACGCGCTCGAATGCGTCTTGCGGCGCCGCTTCCGGAAGCATCGCGCGGAATAGAGATACGGTCGCGCATCGCACCACGGAAGCCGCCTCGAGCGCGCGGCGCGTAATTTCGTCGGATATTTCGTTCAGGTACATCCGGGCGAGTTCCTCGATCACCCGATGTAAAGCGAGATCCTCCAGGATTGGCGAGTCCGATTCGGCGAGCGTGGCGGCGGCAAGCGTCAACGCCAGCGGGTGGCCCCGTGTAAACCGGTTGATGTGCTGCGCACGGCTTTCGGATATTCCTGAACGGGCCAGAAGTTCGACCGCCACAGACTCCGCCAGCGGTTCGATCGCGATGCTACGGAAGAGGCCGGCCCAACCCGGCGTGCAAAGCCACGCGGCCAGCGGTGCTTCCCTTCCGCAGAGAATCATATGCACGTTGGGCGGCTGCGCGGGAACAAAGTCCTGCCGGAGCCACGTATCGAGCAAGCGCAGCACTTCGTAGTTGTCCAGAATCAGGACGACCCGCTGCGAGATTTGGCCTAGCCGCTCGCAGGCTTCTTGGATGGAGGCCGTATCGCCACCGACCGCCGTTCCGAGCTCGCTGAGGAATCCAGGCGGCGTCGGTTCGAACTGACGGCAATCCAGTCGCACGACGAAGGCTTCGCGGGCGCGGGCCTGACTCGTGAAGGCTTCCAGCAACCGCGACTTACCAATACCGCCGATACCATGCACAAAGCTGACCGGTGGGATGGATTGCTCAAGTGCCTTGGCCAGAAGGGCGAGTTCTTTGTTTCGGCCAACCAACGTCTCCTTCGCGTGATGTGCGAGAAGGTCCCGGACAGCCCCCGCATGTGGCATACTACCCCTCCCTTTCGTTATCTTCATTTCCAGCTCGGGTCTGCCATATAATCCCGACGATGGCGCCGATTCGCTTAGCTCTGGCCTATCCAAACTGGAACTGATTTATGCTAGCCCAACGGCGGTGTCTTGTGTATGAGGAAATTATGAGAATTCTCGGCAGCGAGTGAGAGTCCACGCTGCCTGTAATCCCAGTCTACGCAGGCTTACCGAAACGTCACAATAGGATGCTGATGGCTACTGAAAGAAACGGGACCGGAACTGCTCGTGGCGGCGGCGGGCCAATTCCTTCAGTTGCTCGAAAGTCCGGTCTCCGTGAAGTGTTTCCAGAAGCGGATCGGAAACGAGGTAAGGATAACAGAAGAATCCGCCTTCGACGCTGCGACGCAGCAGGCGCAATGCGGAGGGTCTGTCTCCCAGCGCGGCATAGGCCTCGCTCACTTTGTAAATGCCTTCGGCGTCGGTGACGCCGCGCGAGTCGATCTTACTTTCCGTGGCGCGCAGCAGGTCGAGACCCGCGGAGTAACGGCGCCGGGCGGCATCGGCCAGCGCCTCGCCGATTTCGGCCTGGAGCAAAGCCGGGTCCCGTGCGAAAGCCCGGTCCCAGTGTTCCGTCGCCGCGCTGTAATCCCGCTTATAATACTCACCCAGCCCGCGATAGAACAGGATGTAGACCGAATCGATATCAGGAAGGCTGGCCAGGAAAGTGTCATACTGGCCGCGATAGAAGTACGAATTGAGCGCGGAGTTATTGATCTTTACTTCGGGGTCGATGCGGCGCGCCAGTTCGCACTCCCGTACGGAATCGTCCAGCATGCCGGCGAAACGATAAGCGTATCCCAGCTCCCAGTGCGCCTCGGCACTGTTGGGATTGATCGCCAGCACACCGCGAAGCAGCGGGACGGATTGCTCTACGCGCCCGGTATCGGTGAACAGGTTCGCCATCCAGATGCGCGGCTCTAACAGCGCGGGGTCCAGCGCCAGTGCCTTCTCATAGGCAGCCTGCGCCTCGGCGTACTGCTCCCGGCCGCCAAACTGCAACGAAGCGTTGGCCGAATAGGCGCGGCCCAGGTGGGCCCACGTGAGGGCGTAATTCGGCTCCATCCGGGCGGATTCCCGCAGCACATGGATGGCGCTCAGGTAGTCGTTCATGGCGTAGAGATCCACGCCGCGCAGATACTGCTCGTAGGCCGATTGACCGATTCGCCCGCCAACTTGCACGTGACTGGCTTCGGCTGGCGAAAGGGTCAGTTCCAGCCCGGCGATGATCTGCCGTGCCACCCGGTCTTCCACCGTGAGCAGCTTCTCATATTTAATATCGATGGTGTCGCGCCAGATCACCCGGTCGGCGCGGACGTCGATCAGTTGCGTGGTGATCCGCAGGTCGTCGCCATCCTTGAGATACGCGCCTGTCAGCAGCGTGTTCACGTTCAACTCCGCCGCCGCTTTGCGCGGATCGACCGCGCGGTTGCGGTACGGCTCCACGGCCGAGGATGGCCGCAAGGTCAGCGAACTCACATAGCCGAGCTTGGTGATGGCGGCGTCGGCCAGCGAGAAGCCCAGGAAGTCCGTCGCCGGGTCGGGCTTGAGATTGCGGAACGGCAGAATTGCCAGGCTGCGAACTCCGGGCGCGGGCGGTCTCGCGACCCGGTTCCACACCAGGTACCCGAAGAGTGCCGCGACCGCCAGGACGGGCGCGAGAATCAGCACCAGCCGGTTGCGCCGTTTCGGCGGCGCGGCCGAACTGCGCGCGGAATTCGCGGTCCCGCTGCAGCGCCCTCAGGCTGGCCAGCAGGTCGGCGGCGCGGCACCGTGTTTCCGCGTCTTTGCGGAGTGCACGCGCGACCACGGCACACAATTCGGGCGGCGTTTCCGGAGCCACTCGCGAGAGCGGCGGCGGCTCGCCCTTCAGGATTTCGGCGATCACGTCGCTGGTGGTGGCGCCTTCAAACGCCGGTTTCCCCGCTAGCATCTCGTAAAGCACCGCGCCCAGGCTGAAGACATCTGTGCCATGGGCCGCGGGTAGGCCGCGAGCCTGTTCGGGAGACATGTATCGCGCCGTACCCAGCACCACGCCCGGCAGTGTGGCCGAGAGGGCCGCGCCGGGTTCGCGTTCTTCGCTGCCGGTTTCGCGGCTCAGCTTGGCGATGCCGAAGTCCACGATCTTCACCAGTCCGTCTTTGCGCAGGATGATGTTTTCCGGTTTGATGTCGCGATGCTCAATGCCCGCCGCGTGCGCCGCTGCCAGACCCGCCGCCACCTGTATGGCGATATCCAGCGCCGCATCCACACCCAGCCGGCCTCCCGCCAGCTTCTCCCGCAGGGTGATGCCATCGATAAACTCGGAGACGATGTAGTGCGACCCTTCCAATTGGCCCACTTCGTAAATCGTCAGAATGTTCGGATGGTTGAGCGCCGAGGCAGAGCGCGCCTCCTGCTCGAAACGGCCCAGCGCACGGGCGCTGTGAACCAATCCCGGCGCCAGCGTCTTCAGCGCCACTTTGCGCGCGAGCGTGGTATCTTCCGCGAGGTACACCCGGCCCATTCCGCCGGAGCCCAGCGTCGAGAGGATCCGGTAATGGCCCACGCGCGCGCCTTCCGGAAGGGGCGCCGGCGCCCGCCCCTCGCAAAAATCGCGCGCCGCGGCGTGCAGGGGAGCTTCAATGAAATCCGCGCTGCTCTCCGAAGACTGCAGAAGAGACTCCAACTCCGACCGCAGATCCGTGTCGCCCGCGCAGGCGGTATCCAGAAAGGGGCCGCGCGAATCCTTCTCCAGTTCCAACGCCTGGTGAAAAAGATCCTCCAGGCGCTTCCAACGTTCGGGGCTGGAGGGCGCGGCCATACAGAATACCCTAACGGCTGGCCAGTTCGCGGTGCAGCCAGGCCTTCGCCAGCTTCAATTCACGATGAACCGTCGCCGGCGAAATCTGGAGCGCGGCGGCGGTCTCCTCATAGGTGAGTCCGCCGAAAAACAGTAGTTCCACCACGTCGCTCTTGCGCTTGTCCTGAACCGCCAGCCGCTCCAGGGCTTCATCCAGTTCCAGGATGCCTGCTGGGGTGGAAGGCCCCACCATCAACGCTTCGTCCAGGGTGATGGCCTGGGCGCCGGCGCCGCGCTTCTGCCGGTTCTGCGCGCGCGCATGATCCACCAGGATGTGGCGCAGCAGGCGTGCCGCTACTGCGAAGAAATGCACGCGATTGTTGAAGTCCGGCTCGCTGTGGACCAGGCGCATGTAGGCTTCGTTCACCAGGTCGGTCGCGCGCAGTGTGTGGTCGGGACGCTCCGACGCCAGGCAGCGCGCCGCCAGGGTGCGGAGCTGGTCGTAAACCAGGGGCATCAGTTGGTCGAGCGCCTGCTTGCTGCCCGCTCCCCACTCTTTCAAGAGCTGCGTCACCAGTTGCTGTTCCGGAGCCATTGGCTGTCTCACCAGTATCCCGCATTCCGCGCTATCGCAGCGCGGCGAAGGAACGCGCGTCGGCGGGCCATTCCGGAGCGGATCGCAGCGCTGCAATCACTTCCACTGGCTGCTCCGCCACCTGCCACATGGCCGCGTGCCTGGGATCCATGAAGTGCTCTTCCACACAGCGGCTCAGCAAACGCAGGCACGATTCGTAAAAGCCGTTGATGTTGACCAGCACCACCGGCCCCCGGTAGAGCCCCAGTCGCTTCCACGTGATGGCCTCGAACAGTTCCTCCAGTGTGCCGCAGCCGCCCGGCAGCGCCACCACGGCGTCGCTCAGCTCGAGCATGGTGCGCTTGCGCTCGTGCATGTCGTCCACCAGGCGCAGTTCGGTGAGCGAACGGTGACCCCACTCCAGGTCGTCCATAAAGCGCGGCAAAACACCCGTAACGCTTCCGCCCGCATCCAAAGCGGCGGCGGCCAGGCGACCCATGGAACCTAGCGAACTGCCCCCATACACGATTCCGATTCCCGCCTCCGCCAGCGCGTGGCCCAGATCCGCGGCCGCCTCCAGGTATACCGGCGGAGTTCGTTCGCTGGAAGCGCAATACACACAGACCGTTTGAATTTTCATGCCTGCTCCTAGCTTACGACGCTTGCCTGAAAGCGCCGGGGGAGCCTATCCTACAAATTCATGATCCACCCCGATTACAATCTCGCCGCCGCCGCCCGGCAGGAAATGATCGATCACGGCTTCGAGCCCGATTTTCCTCCCGATGCCGAACGGCAGCTCGCGGCCATCCACGCCGCAGCCGCGACCCCGAGCCTGCGCGACCTCACCGCCCTGCTGTGGTCTTCCATCGATAACGACGATTCGCGCGATCTCGACCAGATCGAATGGGCCGAGCGCGTCCGCCGGCGGCATCCGCGTGCTGGTGGGCGTCGCCGACGTGGATTCGGCCGTCGCCAAGGGCACCCCCATCGATCTTCACGCGCGCGCGCGAGACCACCACGGTCTACACCGGCATCCGCACCTTTCCCATGCTGCCGGAGCGAGCTCTCCACGGACCTGACCTCGCTGAACGAGAACCAGGACCGCGCCGCCATCGTGATCGAAATGACGGTCGACGCCGCGATGGCAACATTCAGGGCGAACGCGTCTATCCGGCGCTGGTGCGCAATCGCGCGCAGCTCACCTACAACGCCGTGGGGGCCGTGGCTGGAAGGCAAGGCCGCGTCCGCCGCCCAAAGTGGCCGCGTCGCCCGATCTCGCAGGCGCAGCTCAAGCTGCAGGACGAAGCCGCGCAGGCGCTGCGCGAGGCCCGCCACCGACTGGGCGCCCTCACCTTCGACCGCGTGGAAGCGCAGGCCCGGTGGTCAGACGGACAACGTGCAGGACGTCACCGCGCGCGCATCCAACCGCGCCGCGCACCTGATCGAAGATTTCATGATCGCCGCCAACGAAGTGATGGCGCGGACGCTGCGCGATGCCGGGCGTTTCGTCCATCCGCCGCGTGGTGAAGGCGCCGGAGCGCTGGCCGCGCATCGTGGAACTGGCTCGCCAGCACGGCGACAAGCTGCCGCCGGAGCCCGATTCCGGCGCGCTCAACGCCTTTCTGATGCGGCGCAAGCAGGCCGATCCGGTGCACTACGCCGATGTTTCGCTCGCGGTCCTGAAGCTGATGGGGCCGGGCGAGTACGTGCTGCATGCGGCCGGGCGATGCCGAACAGGGCCATTTCGGCCTGGCGGCGCACGATTACACCCATTCCACCGCGCCCAATCGCCGCTTCGCCGACCTGGTGACGCAGCGGCTGCTCAAGGCGCTCACCGGCCAAAGCGGCGCCCTTACGCCGATGCCGAACTGGACGCCATCGCGCGCAACTGCACGCTGAAAGAGGACGCCGCGCGCAAGGTGCAGCGCGACATGAACAAGCGCCTGGCCGCGGTGGCGCTGCAGCATCGCGTGGGCCAGACGTTCTCCGCCGTGGTGACCGGCGTGACGCCCAAGGGCGTGTTCGTGCGCGTGCTGGATCCGCCGGTGGAAGGCCGCCTCATGCGCGGCGAGCAGGGGCTGGACGTGGGCGACCGCGTGCACGTGACGCTGCTCGGCGCCGACCCGCAGCGCGGCTTCATCGATTTCGGGAGGGATGCATGAGTCAAGACCTGTTGCGCCATACCGTGGCCACCCTGGCTTATCGCGCCGGCAAGGCGCTGCGCGGCGCGCCGCCCGAGTTCGCCGAATACCGCGCCGATTCCACCGGCCGCACGCCGGTGCAGATTCTGGCGCACATGGGCGACCTGTTCGATTGGGCGCTCTCCATCGCCAACGGGCAACAGACATGGCACAATTCCGCGCCGCTTGCCGTGGGACCAGGAGGTGCGCGCGTTTCTTCGCCGCGCTCGAGGCGTTCGACGCGCGGTTGGCCGCCGAGCGAGCCGCTTGCGGCGTCCGGCCGAGAGGCTGTTCCAGGGCCCGATTGCCGACGCCCTCACTCACGTCGGCCAGATCGCCATGCTGCGGCGCATGGCCGGATGCGGCATGCGCGGCGAGAATTATTTCGTCGCGGATATCGCGGTGGGCCGCGTGGGAATGGAGCAGGCCGCGCCGAAACGAGTGTTCTGACCCTGGTATACTGCCTTTTCTCATGCTTAAACTTCTCCCCCTCATTTTGTTTGTGCTCCCGCTATTGGCGCAGGAGCCGGTGCGGTACGAACTGAAATTTCCCAACGCCGCCCACCATGAGGCGGAGGTGCGCGCCACCTTTACCGGCGTGCGCCAGCCGGTGCTGGAAGTGCTGATGAGCCGCTCTTCGCCCGGCCGGTACGCGCTGCACGAGTTCGCCAAAAACGTCTACCATTTTCGTGCCACGGACGGCCAGGGCAGGGAACTGGCGGTCACGCAGCCATCGCCCTACCAGTGGAACGTTTCGGGGCACAAGGGAACCGTAGTGGTGGAGTACACCGTGTTCGGCGACCGCGCCGACGGCACCTACGATGGCATCGACCCCACCCATGCGCACCTGAATCTACCGGCTACCGTGGTGTGGGCGCACGGCTTCGAAAAGGCGCCGGTGTCCCTGCGCTTCGAACTGCCGGCGGACAGCGGCTGGAAGATCGCCACGCAACTGGCGCCGCACCCCGACGGCACGTGGACCGCGCCCACCATGGACCGCATGATGGATAGCCCGGTGGAACTCAGCAATCATTACCTGGCCGAATGGAAGGTGGGCGATGCGCAGTTTCGCATGGCCCTGCACCACCGCGGGACGGACGAGGAGGCGGCCGCCTTCGCCCGCTTATGCCAAGTGGTGGTGACCGAGGAAGAAGGCGTCTTCGGAGCGTTTCCCAAGTACGATAACGGCAACTACACCTTCCTGCTGGACTACGTGCCCTACGCCAGCGGCGACGGCATGGAGCATCGCGACTCCACCGTGATCAGTGGCGCGCGCGATCTGAAAACCGGCGCGGCGCAAATGATCGGCACCGTGGCGCACGAGTTTTTCCACTCCTGGAACGTCAAGCGCATCCGCCCGAAAACGCTCGAACCCTTCGATTTCGAGCGCGCCGACATGTCCGGCGAATTGTGGTTCGCCGAAGGCTTCACCAACTACTACGGGCCGCTCACGCTGAAACGCGCGGGCCTGACCGATATCGACCGCTTCGCGCGCAGCATGGGCGGGGCCGTCAGCACCGTACTCACCGCGCCCGGCCGGCAAGTGTTCAACGTGGTGGACATGAGCCGCCGCGCCCCCTTCGTGGATGCCGCCACCGCCAACGACCCGGTCAACACGACGAACACCTTTATCTCGTACTACACCTATGGACAGGCGTTGGCTCTGGGCATCGATCTTTCCATCCGCTCGCGCTTTCCGGGCAAAACGCTGGACGATTGGATGCGCGCCATGTGGCGCGAGCATCCCGATACGTCGAAGCCGTATACCCTGGACGATCTGCAGCAGACCCTGGGCGAAGTGACCAGCAAGGAATTCGCCGGCGATATTTTCCAGCGCCATATTTACGGGAAAGAACCGATGGATTACGCCGGGCTTCTGGCGCGGGCCGGCCTGCTACTCGAAAAGCGCACCGGCGCCGCGGCACGCAGTTACCTGGGCGCGCAGGGCGTGCTGTGGAGCGATCGTGGCATGGAGATCACCAGCCCCACGCAGAATGGTTCGCCGCTTTACGTGGCGGGAATCGATCGCGGCGACACGATCACCGATTGGGACCGCGCCGCGCCGCGCACGCAGCGCGACCTGGACGCCCTGCTGGGACGCCACAAGCCCGGCGATGCGATCCACCTGAAGCTGGACAGCCGGAGTGGAAAGAAGGAGGTGGACCTGGTGCTGGCGGAATCGCCGGCGCTGCAACTGGTGCCGTACGAATTGGCCGGCAAAGAGCTCACGCCCGAAATGACGGCATTCCGCGAAGCGTGGCTTTCGTCGAAGGCGGTGCATCCGCTGCCGAAGGTGGTGAAGTATTGCCCCATGTGCCGGCGTAGCCATCCCTTTGAATTCGACAATTGCCCCTACGATGGCACGGCGCTGCGCATCACCGCGCTGAAGCCGGGCGAGGAGTATATTCCGGAGCCTCCAGCAGGCGGCCGGGGCGGAGCGGCGCCGGCTCCCACCGGTGGGCGCGGCGGGCGTCGCGGCGGCGGTCTGTAGCGCGATGCCGCTCTGGCTCAGCGAAGCGGACGTGCGGGCGTCCCTCACTATGCCCGCGGTGATGGACGCGATGGAAGCGACCCTGGCCGCGTTCTCCGCCGGCCGGGTCGTGCAGCCGGTGCGCACCGCGTTCGAGCTGCGCGAGCGTGCGTTCTTCGGCGTCATGCCGGCGTTTTTGGGAGATCAGGCGATCCTCGGCGCCAAGCTGGTATCTGTGATTCCCGAAAATGCCGGGCGCGCGCTGCCCACGCACCAGGCTTCCATTTCGCTGTTCGACCCGGATACCGGCGCGCCGATCGCCGTAATGGATGGGCGCCTGATTACCGAGATGCGGACCGCCGCGGCATCGGCGCTGAGCGTGAAGTACCTGGCGCGCCAGAGTGCTTCGGTGCTGGCGATTCTGGGTTCGGGCGTGCAGGCGCGCAGTCACGTGGAAGCGTTGCCGCTGGTGAGGCCATTCGAAGATATGCGGGCGTGGAGTCCCAACGCGGAGCACCTGGCGGAATTCGCCGACGAGACGGGCGTGCGCCCGGCCGTCTCCGCCGAAGAGGCCGTGCGCGATGCCGACGTGGTGGTGGTGGCCACCAGTTCAGTCACGCCCGCGATTGCCGGCGAATGGGTCAAGCGCGGCGCACATGTAATCGCCATCGGGGCCTGCCGGCCGTCGCAGCGCGAGATCGATCCCGCGCTGGTAGCGCGCGCCCGCCTGGTGGTGGATTCGCGCGAGGCGGCGCTTCAGGAGTCTGGCGATATCGTGCAAACCATCCGGGAGGGCCGGATGACGGCGGCGCACGTGCGGCTCGAACTGGGCGAAGTGATCTCCGGGAGCCGGGCGGGCCGGCAATCCGAGGACGAGGTGACGCTTTTCAAATCGCTGGGGCTCGCGGTGGAAGACCTGGCGACGGCCGCGCTGGCTTACTGGGCGGCACGCGCCGCCGGGCACGGGGTGCGAGTAGAGTTATAGGTATGGGTGCGATTCTGCTGGCGATGTTGGCGGCAGCGCAGGTGCAATTCGACGTGGTCAGCATCAAACCGGGCGACCCTTCGAGTCCCGAATCCAGCGTCTACCCGGCGCCGCATGGCCTGCGAATGAACAACGCCACGCTGAAGAGCATGGTGCGTATGGCCTATGAGCTGAACGAGTACCAACTCGCCGGCGGGCCCAAGTGGTTGGATTCGGCGCTATTCAATATCGACGCCAAGTCGCCGGCCGGAGCGACCGTCCGGCAGATCCCCGAAATGGTACAGGCTTTGCTGGCGGAGCGGTTCAAGCTGAAGTGTCATCGCGAGACCAGAACGCTTCCGAAGTACGGACTGGTAGTGGGGAAGAGCGGGCCAAAACTGCAGGCGTCCAGCGAAGACGAGAAGAGGCTGACCAGTATAAGTTCGGGGGACCGCATGATCAAGGGACGGGCCGCCCGCATCTCAGACCTGGTGCACATACTGATTGGCGTGGTGGGCGCTCCGGTGGTGGACCGTACGGGGATCGAAGGGCAGTACAATTTCAGCCTGGAATTCGCGCCGCTATTGGGCGCACCGGACGACCGGCTTCCCGATGTCTTCGGAGCCGTGCAGCAACTGGGGCTGAAGCTGGAGCCCGTCAAGGGTCCGGTGGAAGTGCTGGTCATCGACAGTGCCGAAATGCCCGCAGCCAATTGATCGAAGTCCGTTTAAATCGGACAGAGTCTCACTTAGTCTGTTACAAGGCACTGATTCGTACTGCATTATTTTCAACGTCTGAGTAAAATGTACCGGGTCTCGCGTATTTCCTGCCGGGTCGGATTGCTTTTCAATTTGTAATTTCGTAGGAATTTGAAGGATTTCGTCAGCTAATAATACTTTAAGACTAATTTGCTACAAAGTTGCTTCGCTCTGAATGTGGCAAACGGAGAGGACAGGCACAAGTCAGAGGAGGAATATGAATGGACGCTAAGTCGCTTTCACCGGGAGATTTACCTGGGGCTTGAGCTGGCCGGGCAGTCGCAAAGCAGCGTGGCCATGAGCCTTCCCGATCTGGCTGAGAAGTTTCTGTGGCAAGCCGAAAAGCGGTATAAAAATGCTCTCCATATCATAGTAACTTCCGAAGATCTGACTGTTTGGCAGCGGCAGGAATTCCGTTCCGAGCTCGCTGCCCTGGTACGTGCTCTGGCAGTACTCCATAGACGAATACATGAGCCAGGTAGCTCGCCCGCCGATGCCGCCGCGATGCGGGACTCCGAAGAGCAAGCTACTAATCAAGGCACAGGAGGCATCATGTACGACCCCGAAATCTTCCGCAAGGAGCTGATCGCGGCGGGCGACCTGCTGTTGAAAGCCCTGGAACTGGAAAACAGTTTGGGGGACCTTCACACGGAATCCGGCTCCCCCGAGGCCCGGGAGAAGTGGCAGGAAGCCCGGCGGCTTGTGGAGAGCACGCAGCAAAGCTATGACGCAGCACAGAGACGGTACCGGGAGGACGTCGCGCGAGCCGCTCAGGAGCGCGGGCAGCGTTTATCCACAAGCACGATCCTGCTTTTGGAAGACGAGCGGATGATCGCGAATCTCCTGAAAAGGATGTTGGAGCTTGAAGGCGCGACGGTCTTATGGGCAAGCGATGGCGAGGAGGCCCTGACGCTTTGCCGGCAGCACCGCGGTGAAATCCGGCTGCTGGTAGCCGATGTCATACTCAGAAGCGGCGCCCTTGGCGTAGAGATTGCAGATCGTTTGGCGAAACTGGAGCCCGATCTGGCAGTGCTGTTGATTTCCGGGTATCCCAAAGAGCACCTGGAGAACCGGGGTCTGCTGGACCCGGCGAAGATGCCTTTCCGCAAAGCTGCATTTTTGATGAAGCCGTTCTCGGCGGCCACGTTTCAGGAAAGGATCACGGAGCTTTCCGAGTGAGTCCCGGTCAGTCCCGGTAAATGGCGAGGGTCTGGACGGCCGGTTCGGCGACCTCTTCGAACTCCAGTTCCCCCACGTGCCAGTATTCCAGACGGCCCTTGCGGACGCGGGCCCAGATGGCCACCAGGGAACCGAGCACGATCAGAAAGTAGGGCGTTTCGCGCAGGCACGTGACGATGAGGCCGCTCAGAATGCCGACGTAGGCGCCGAAGGCAATGCCGTACATGCATACGGTTTCAATGAGCGGGCGCTTGCCGGGAAGATAAGCCGAAGTGAAGGGGATCTTTTCGAACCCGGCCAGCAGCACCTCTTCCATCACCAGCGAGGGGAGGAAGGCGAGCAGGCTGACTGCCAGGCCTGTCAGAACGCCGAAGATTTCGATTTCCAGAGGCAGCGTCAGCAGCGCGATGGGCAGCACGCCCAGGCAAAAAACGAAACGCTCCATGCCGCGCAGCAGCAGCTCGCGATTGCCGCCTTCGTGAATGCGGAACAGCCAGTTGGCGCGCACCTCCACGGGCAGGCGGAACAGGTAGCGGTAGCCCGCCAGGACGAACAGGGAAAGGGCCAGGGGCGCGGAAACGGCGGCCTCTTCCAGGGCGAAAGTTTTGACGGCGAAGCCCTTAAATCCGCCGCCCAGAATCAGCGATACGAAGCTTTCGACAATCAGCGCAAAAGCCACGGCGACGAACCCGGTGAGCACCATGCGATGGAGCCGGCTGCGCGCCAGAGTGGCCATGGTGAAGCTAAAGACAGCGTGTTCGGGCTGCTGCGGCAGGAAGCGGTCGCTCCATTTGTCGCGCCACCGGCGCAGGGCCGCGAATTCGTGGCGCGTCTGGATGGGGGTTTCGATCATGCGCACCTTTTGCCGCCGGTAGCTCCACAGATAGGCGGCCAGCGCGCAAAACGCGGCGGCGCCCGCGGCGATTTTAGCCATGTCTGCCAAGCTGTGCACGTAGGGCTCGTGGTTGCCGAGCATCTCCTGATCCAGCCCCAGGAACCAGGCCGGCGGAATCCAATGCGCGAAATCCGGCCGCAAATGCATGTAGCGGTCGAGGCCGGGAATGGAGAGCACAAAGGGCAGGAAACAGATCAGCAGGGTGAACAGGGAGCATTGCACCAGCAGCGAGACGCCCGGAAACAGCCGCGGCGAGACCACATTTAGCAGCAGCCCCTGCAAGGCTACCAGGGCGAAGAAGACGAAGAAGGCGGCCAGCGTCATAGAGAGAAACAACACCCCCGGATTGGCGGCACGCGGCGTGTAATAGCGCCCGTGCATAGCAAAATTCAGTGCACCGCAGGGCGGCCAGTTGAGGGCCACAATAAATATGGCGATGTAGGTGAGCAACGCCATGAATTTTGCCACGAACACGTCGCGCGTACGCACCGGCAGGCCCGCCAGCACCAGGTAATCGCGCAAGCCAGGAAAGAGCGAGGGCCATTGCATGGCTGTGAGCAGGCCCGTCAGAGTCATGGAGAACGTGATCAGGAACAGGTGATCCGCAATGGAGGCCATGCGGTAGGGCTGAGGCGAATCCAATGCCTGGAGCATGAGGTACTTGTGATAGTACGCCTGGATCATGGGAACGCAGAGCGATAGCACGATGGCGATGAAACCGCCGGCGACCGCCTGCCATTGACCGGCCGAGGAGACCAGGTCGCTATCGAAGAAGCGGCGGAAGAAATGGCGGCGCAACTCGAAGGCGGTGCCGTGGGTTTCGTCCATCCAGTCTCGAATTTTGGCCGCGAGTTTCTTCATGACTGGATCGCCGTAAGAATCCCGTGGACCTTGTCGGCGGGGTCCTCCTGCTCGGTGAGTTGCGCGAAGATACCTTCCAGCGACGGCAGGTGCATCAGGTCCCGCAGGCGCTCCACGGCGTCGTGCGCCACCACTTTGCCCTTGCGCAGAATCAGCACGCGGTGGCAGACTTTTTCCACCACTTCGAGCACGTGCGAACTGTAAAAGATGATCTTGCCCTGGGCCGCCAGTTCGTGCAGCAGCGTACGAAATACCAGCGCGGTGGTGACGTCGAGGCCGGAAAACGGCTCGTCGAAGATCATCAGCTCGGGGTTGTGAATCAGGGCGCCGGAGAGCAGGATCTTCTGGCGCATTCCCTTGGAATAGGACGAGAGCGGCGAGTGGCGATCTTCCCACAGTCCGAAAATGCGCAACAGTTCGTTCATGCGCGGCTCCAGCACGCGGCGGGGCAGGCTGCGCAGGCGGCCGATCAGTTGCAGGTATTCGCGGCCGGTCAGGTGGGGGTAGAGGTGCGCTTCTTCGGGCACATAACCGAGGCGGCGCTGGAAGGCGACGAAGTCTTTGCGGACGTCTACGCCATTGAAGAGGATTTCGCCGTCGGTCGGTTCGATGAGGCCGGTGAGCACTTTGACGGTGGTACTTTTGCCGGCGCCGTTGGGGCCCAGGTATCCGAGGATTTCCCCGGGACGAATCACGAAACTGACGTCGTCCACCACGCGCACCCGGTTGTACCGCTTTACCAGATTCCTCACTTCCAGCATGGCGTGCTAGTATACCCCCCAAAGACCTTTGACTATGAATCTGGATCGAATGTTCCAGGCAGGAGTAGCGGTGGCGATTGTGGGGGTGGTGTGGGCGGTGTGGCCGCAGAGCAACGCGGTGTACAGCTCTACGAGCCGGATCCACCATTCGACTTACCGGCACGGTCCGGCGGTGCTGGTGGATCGCGGCCACTGGAACCGGCCGGCCGCCGACCCGCGGCAGGACGGCCTGATGCAATTGCTTGCGTTTGACGGCTACCAGGTATCACGCAACCGGCAGGAGTTCGTGCCGGAGTTATTTCGCGGCACGTGGGTGCTGGTGGTGGTGGATGCCATGGGGTGGAAGGGCGCGCTGCGGCCGCTGGGGCTGCATCTGCACGCGGATGCGTTCAGCGCGGCGGAGGTGGCGGCGGTGAGCGATTGGGTGAACCGCGGCGGCGCGCTGCTGTTGATCGCCGACCGGGCTCCGGCGGGGGAAGCGTCGCAGAGGCTGGCGCGCGCATTCGGCGCGAGATTGATGGATACGCCCGCCGGCGCGGCCCGTTTCGAAGTGGCCGGCCCGATGGGGGACGACGTCACAGATGCGATGAGCTTCGGCGGCAGCGAGGTGACGGGACCGCCGGGCAGCGTGCCGTTTTTGCAGTCCCAAGGCGTGGCTTTCGAATTCGGGCGCGGCCGGGTGGTGGTGCTGACCGCGCAACTGGTTGGGGCCGGCCGGCGGTCGGACAATCGCCAGTTGATGCTGAACATGATGCACTGGCTGACGCGGACGGACGGATGACCGCCGCCGCGGAGCGCTACCCCAGCAACTCGGCTTCGTGCAACTGACGGCGCAGCCAGGCTTGCGCCAGCCGCATCTGCCGGTTGACCTTATGCACCGAAACACCGAGCCAGATGGCGCTGTCTTCCGCGGTCATCCCAGCGAAGAATTTCAGCTCGAGGATTTTGGCCTTCTCCGGATCCTGACGTTCCAGATCGATCAACGCCTCGTCCAAAGACACCAGCAGGGCGGCCCGCGGTTCGGTGAATGGCAAATCGTCGCGCATAGGCACGCGCGCCCCGCCGCTGCGTTTGTTGGCCAGCCGGCGGCGCGCGTGATCCACCAGGATGTGCCGCATGACGCGCGCCGCAACCCCCAGGAAATGCGCGCGATTCTCGAAATTCGGGTCGCCGTCCGCCGCCATGCGGATGTACGCCTCATGTACCAGAGCGGTGGGTTCCAGGGTATGACCGTCAGGCTCGCGTTGCAGATACCCGGCCGCGATCCGGCGCAGTTCCGCATATACCAGCGGCACCACGCGGTCCAAGGCAGTGCGGTCGCCATCCCTCCAGGCCTGGAGCAGGACGGTCACCGACGGTTCAGCGGCCATACCGCGATGGTACCGCGCGCGCCGCCATTCTCCTCGAATGCCACACCCAGCCGTTACAATGGATAATCCACACCAATGGGGCTTGTCTCGAAACTTGCATTTCAATTCGACCGCAAGACACAGTATCGCGGCCAGCGGCTGTTCGACAGCCGCTCGGTGCGGCTCACCGGCAAAGGCGATGACCACGCCCAGGGCAATGTTGCCGATGGCCGCCTCTACGAAGTCAAGCTGGCTTTCGCCGGCAACGGGCGGCTCGGCACATACTGTACCTGCCCCCAGTTCCGCGCATATCAAAGCTGTATCCACGTATGGGCCGTCATCCTGCAAGCGGACCACGAAGGAGCATTGTCCGCCGCCGCTGGCGAACGCGTCTTGAAACTGTCGCACCAGGGTGCGACTCCGCTGGACGTCCGGCCCATCTACGATTTCGGCCGGCGCGCCGCGCCGATCCCTCCGCCTCCGCAGCCTCCGCCATGGCAGGACCATCTGTCGGCCGTGCGTCGCGGGCTGGAGGAGTCGCTGCGGGAACCGTATTCGTGGCCACAGGGTCTGGAGCTGGTGTATGCCGTGGATGTGCCCGGTTCGAAAACCGCCGGCGCCATCGTGGTGGAATTGTTCGCGCGCTCGCAGAAAAAAAACGGCGAACTCACCCAATACAAGGAATTCCGTGTGGCGCCGGCGCGAGTGGATTCCCTGCCTGACGCTCTGGATGCCGAAATCCTCAGCCTGATGTTGGGCGGCGCGGATACCTATTCGTTTTCCTATACCTACAATTCGCGCTACGGCTCTTCGCTTTCGACGGTGCCGCGCAAAGCCCTCCCGAACCTGCTGGCCGCGAAGGTGCTCCCCATGGCCTCGGCGGCGGGCCGCCTGATGGTGCTCCCCGAGGCCGGAGCGAACCATCTGGTCGCGGCGGCCTGGGACGACGGCGAGCCCTGGAAGCTGTGGCTCGAAGTGCGCCAGGACGATCGCGACCAGTGGAACATCACCGGCTCGCTGCGTCGCGGCAGCGAGGCCATGCCGTTGGACGAACCCAGGCTGCTGCTGGAAAGCGGCTTCGTGGTGACGGATCATGCGGTGGCACGCTTCGACGCGGCGGGCGGGTATGCCTGGGTAGACCAGCTTCGCAAACTCAAGCGAATCCCTTTCCCCGATCGCGACCGTGATACCGTGCTGGCCCATCTTCTGGATTGCCCGCGCATTCCTCCCATAGAGGTGGACGAGCCTCTGCGATTTGAAGAGCGCCACCAGCCGCCCAAGGTGGGTTTGCGAATCGTGAACAAGCGCGATTGGAACGGCGATTATTTTGAGGCCCGCCTGCTCCTCGACTACGGCCGCGGGTGGATGCTGGATAAAGGCGGGGGCGGCATCTGGGTGCCCGAGGAGCGGCTGTACGTGGTCCGCGACCCCGCTGCCGAGGCCGCCGCCCGGGAAGTGCTGAAGGACCTGGGACTGAAGCCGGGCACCGAAGGCGCATGGCGCCTGGCTACCAAGGCGATGCCACGCTCGGTACGCGAACTGATTCAAAGCGGCTGGCATGTGGAGGCCGAAGGCAAGGCCTTCCGCCGTCCCGGCGAGGCTCACGTAGACGTGCGCAGCGGAATCGACTGGTTCGAACTCCATGCCGAGGTGGATTACGGCGGCGTCAAAGCCAGCCTGCCGCAACTGCTTTCCGCCCTGCGGCGCGGCGACACGATGGTTCCGCTGGGGGACGGAAGCTTCGGACTGCTTCCGGAAGAATGGTTGGCCCGCTTCGCGCCGCTTGCCGGTCTGGGCTCATCGGAGAAGGATCATCTGCGCTTCCGCCAGAACCAGGCGGGGCTGCTGGATGCGCTGCTTGCCGCCCAGCCGGAAGTCCGCGTCGATGAGCTGTTCCAGCGCATGCGCGACCGTGTGAGGGGATTCCACGGTGTCAAGGCGTCCCCGCAGCCGGGCGGTTTCCAGGGTCAGCTCCGCGACTATCAGCGCGAAGGCCTGGGCTGGATGGAGTTTCTGAGGGAGTTCGGTTTCGGCGGCTGCCTCGCGGACGATATGGGCGTTGGCAAAACCGCCCAGGTGCTGGCGGTGGTGGAAAGCCGCAGGGGCGGGCATGGACCTTCGCTGGTGGTCGCTCCCAAATCTCTGATGTTCAACTGGCGCGAGGAATCGGCCCGTTTCACGCCGCAGTTGCGCGTATTGGAACACACCGGCACGGCGCGCGATCTGGCGTTGATTCCGGAGCACGACCTGGTGCTGACCACCTATGGAACGCTACTTCGCGATGCTCCCAGCCTGTCCGAAATCCAGTTCGATTACGTGGTGCTGGATGAAGCGCAGGCCGTCAAGAATGCTTCCACCGCGTCCGCCAAAGCGGTCCGCCTGCTGCGCGGCACACACCGCCTGGCGCTCAGCGGCACCCCGGTCGAAAACCATCTGGGCGAACTGTGGAGCCTCTTCGAATTCCTGAATCCGGGCATGTTGGGCGAAGCCAAAGTGCTCAAGATGGCCGGCGGCCTGGGGCGCAATCCCAGCCCGGAAGCGCGACAGCTTCTGGCTCACGCCCTGCGGCCCTTCATCCTGCGGCGCACCAAGCAGCAGGTAGCGCGCGAACTGCCGTCCAAGACCGAGCAGACCATCTACTGCGAACTGGAAGGTCCGCAACGCCGCCACTACGACGAACTCCGCGCACACTATCGCGATACCCTGCTGCACCGGGTGCAGACGCAGGGCCTGGCCAAGAGCAAGATGCACGTGCTGGAAGCGCTGTTGCGCCTGCGGCAGGCGGCCTGCCATCCCGGCCTGCTGGACCCGAAACGGGTGGATGAACCCGGCGCCAAGCTGGAAACGCTCCTGCAACAGCTCGACGAACTGCGCGAGGAAGGTCACAAGGCGCTGGTATTTTCGCAGTTCACCAGCCTGCTGGCCATTGTGCGCCGCCGTCTGGATGAGGCCGGGGTGCGCTACGAATATCTCGACGGCAGTACGCGCGACCGCCAGGCGCATGTGGAAGCCTTTCAGAACGACCCCGGCTGCACCCTGTTCCTTATCAGCCTAAAAGCCGGCGGTCTGGGCTTGAACCTGACCGCTGCGGAATATGTTTTCCTGCTGGATCCTTGGTGGAATCCCGCCGTGGAGGCGCAAGCCGTGGACCGCGCGCATCGCATTGGCCAGACCAAGCCGGTTTTCGCTTACCGGCTGATTGCCCGCGACACGGTCGAAGAGAAAGTACTGGAATTACAGAAGACCAAGCGCGAACTGGCGGACGCGATTCTGGGCGAGGACAATAGCCTCATCCGCGATTTAAAGAAGGAAGACCTGGAGCTTCTGCTCTCGTAGCCCTGCTGTGTTACATAGCATGATTGCGCAGAATTCTCATCTCACGAGCGGCATGCGCGGGCTGAAGCCGGCTGAAGCCCGCCCCACATTTTGTAACACAGTAGTAGAAGGCGTCAATCTCAGTCTTTCTGACACGGAACTTTTCCGCCGATCCGCCGTATGTGCGTAGTGTTATGACCGACCTGCTGTTTGACTTGCGATATGCTTTTCGGACCCTCGGCAAGCGGCCCGGTTTCCTGGTCGCGGCGGGCGCGGTGCTGGCGCTGGGTATCGGCGCCAACACGGCCGTTTTCAGCCTGGTGAATGCACTTTTCCTGAAGCCGCTGGTGATGCGCAACCCGGAGCAGATCGTGGGAGTCTTCAGCCGCGACAGCCGAAAGCCGGACACCTACCGTGCGTTTTCCTACCCGAATTACGCCGACCTCCGGCAGCAAAACGCGGCATTCTCCAGCCTCATGGCGCACAACATGGCGCTGGTGGGCATCACCGAGGGGCGGCAGACCCGGCGCGCTTTTGCCGACCTGGTGTCCTCGAACTATTTCGACACTCTGGGAGTTCCGCTGTTCCGGGGCCGGCCCTTCACCAGCGCCGAGGAGCGGCCGTCGAGCCAAATTCAGGTGGCCATCGTGAGCTACTCGTTTTGGAAAAGGTCCGGCGCCGATCCGGACATGCTCACGAAATCGGTCCGCGTGAATGGCCGCGATTACCAGGTGGTTGGAATTGCGCCTGAAGGGTTCACCGGGACTACGGCTCTGATCAGCTCCGAAATTTACCTGCCGCTCGGAATGTACGAGGCGGTGGTCAACGATTTCGAAGGTCACGGCCGGCCCCTCAGCGCCCGTGACAACCACTGCCTGATTGTGGTGGGCCGGCTGCGTCCCGGCGTGACCCCGTCCGCGGCGGACCGGCAACTGGAATCCGTGGCGGCGGGACTGGCACAGGCGTGGCCCGCGGAGAATCGCGACCAGACGTTTTTCGTGCATCGTCTCTCCCGCACCAGCGTCAGCGATGCGCCGCAAAACGACAATGGGGTGGTGACCAGCATCTCGCTGCTGCTGGCCGCATCCGGCGTGATTCTGCTGATTGCCTCCTTGAACGTCGCCAACATGATGCTGGCCCGGTCCAGCGCGCGCCGCAAAGAGATCGCCATCCGGCTGGCACTGGGCGGCGGCCGCGCCAACATCGTCCGCCAACTGTTCACCGAGGGTTTGCTGCTCTCGCTGCTGGGCGGCGCCGGCGGCATGGTGGTAGCGTACTGGAGCACGCTCCTGCTGGTGCGTTCGCTCTCGCGCCTGGCGCCCTTCGACCTGGTGTACACCGCCGGGCCGGACGTCCGCGTGCTCGCCGCCACTTTCGCGTTTTGCGTGGGCAGCACGGTGCTCTTCAGCCTGATGCCCGCCTGGAATCTGTCCCGGCCGAACCTGGTGGCCGCGTTGAAATCGAGCGAGCGCGAAGAGACCGCCGGCGCCCGGCCGCGACGTATCTTTTCGCGCCGCAACGTTCTGGTGATCTGCCAGGTTTCGCTGTCCCTGGCGCTGCTCACCGCCGCCGGCCTGTTCCTCCGCAGTTCGGTCAGCGCCGCGCAGATGAACCCTGGCTTCCGCATTGCCGATGAACTGGTCTTCGAGACCGACGCCAGCCTGGCGGGCTACAACGAAGCGCGCGGCCGGCAGATTTATGCGGCGCTGGTAGAGCGGCTGCGCGCCGTGCCCGGCGTGCAATCGGTGAGCCTGGGCGCCACGATTCCGTTCGGCATCATCCACATGAGCCGCGCTCTCCACGCGACTCGCGACGCCAAGGCGATAGATGCGTCGTTCAACCTGGTGGGCCCGGATTACTTCCGCACCCTGGAAATCCCGCTACTCCGGGGCCGCGCCTTCAGCGGCGCGGACGCGGGCGGCGGGGCCCGCGTGGTAATCATCGATCAGGTCGCGGCATCCAGGCTATGGCCCGGTCAAGACCCGCTGGGGCGTCATCTCCAAATCAACTCGGCCTCCAGCGCCGGCGGCGCGGCAGCTATCCAGGATGCCGAAGTGGTAGGCGTAGCCTCTACCCTGCGGCTGCGTTTCATCGGAGAGGATCTTGAGCCTCAGGTGTATGTGCCGTTCGGACAGGAATACCTGGCCGATACGCACATTCACATACGGACCGCCGCTCTGGGATCGCGGGCCGAAGGCGCGTTGATCCAGACCCTGCGCGGCGTTGTGCAGGCAGAGGACGCGCACCTTCCCATCCTCAAATTCTCGACGATGCGCGATCACCTGGAAGGCAGCTTCGACTATTGGATTGTCCGTACCGGCGCGCGCATGTTCACACTCTTTGGCGCAGTAGCCCTGTTGCTGGCCATGATCGGGCTGTACGGAGTCCGTTCCTACAGCGTTGCGCTGCGTACGCGCGAGATCGGCATTCGAATGGCCCTGGGCGCGCGGCCGGCGGAAGCGCTCCGTATGGTCCTGCGCGAAGGCCTGTTGCTCACGGCGATCGGACTCGCGATTGGCTTGCCGCTCTCATTCGGCATCGGCAGATTCCTTGGAGCGATGCTGTACGGAATCGGTGGATCCGGGGCCGGTGTCATGGCCCTGGCATCCGCCCTGCTGGCCGCGGTTGGAGCCGCGGCCTGCTATTTTCCGGCGCGCCGGGCATCCACGGTTGACCCGCTGGAGGCTCTGCGCTATGAGTGAGCCTTTTGGTTGGCGCTCCTACTTCTTCTTCGAGCCATTTTGAATAATCAGGTTATCGGTCACGGAGAAGACGTTAGGAACGGTATTAGCGCGGGTCCGGATCAGGGTATCATCCAGTTGATTGTCCACCACGCCGTCCAGCGTTACGTGTCCGTTGTCCACGATGATATGAATCGAGGGCAAAGCCTGAAAGCCGTAGCGCGTCCCGATATCGGCGTTTCCGTAGATGGCCCGGGCCTCTGCACGACGGATGTCCCAGTCCATGGGAGACAACGGAAGAACTTTAATCTGGTTATCCACCCTGGTGACACCGGGTATGTTCTTAATCGCATTTGCGGCATCGGACTTGATATTCCACGGCGGCTCGGGAGGGCACGCGCCTTGTAACGTTACGACGCCGTCATTCACCTGAAACGTGAGGTCGTCGAAGATCGAGTAATACGGCAGCATCAGAAGGTTATGCCGGATCTGCTTGGAGAGTTGGGTCGCATTCGCGGGACCCGCAGTGAAGACGTCATCGTGGGGTTGTTTCTGTTTGTCCCCCTTGTCTGCCATAACACATGTTACTGAGAGAAGAGCAAAGGTCAGCAGTATTGGTAGCTTTCGCATCATTTTCCTCCTAATACATAGGATGCGAACCGCTGGAAGGCGTTTCCGGCCGGCATCTCCAGAGGGGTTCCAGTTACCGGACAGAAAGAGCGAATGTTACGAATCGTACTAAGTGCTACCAGGGGTCGCGGCTAGTGATGGTAACCCGGAAAAACGGCTTTTCCTTCTCCGCGGGGTCCATGAGGAAATCCTGGGTGGTTTTCGCCGGATCGTAGTCGCGCCAGAGCCAGGCCAGGGATTCGGGAAGATCGAGGGCGGCCTGCGCCCCGCCATGGGCGGCAGTGCCGAAGCGGAAATGGAAATCGTACTCGCGAAACTTCAGCGAATTGGCCATTTGGATGTTCTGCATGGGCCAGGAGCCGAATTGGTTTTCCAGGTCGTCGGAGCCGTCGCTCATCCACACGCGGATGTTGCGCTTGGGCTCTTTGCGGACCTTGAACGGATAGACGTTGCCGCCCTCCAGCTTTTCCTCCGGGTGCCATTGAATCGAAGTGAAGCTGCCCACCGCGGAGTGTACGCGGGCGAACTTATCGGGCATGAGCCACGCCACATTGAAAGCGCAGATACCGCCCGAGGATTCGCCGCCGATGGCGCGGCTGTACCCGTCCTGCCGGAGTTTGTAAGTCTTCTCGACTTCCGGCAGCACCTCTTCCATCAGAAACCGGGCGTAGCGATCGCTTACCGTATCGTATTCGATGGAGCGCATGGCCCGGCCTTGGGGCGACTGGCCGGGCTGGATCATCACGTACACCATGGGCGGCAGCAGTTTCTGGGCGACCAGATTTTCGGTGACGGTGAAGAGCCGCGAGTGCGAGAATTCGCCGACCTGTCCCTGGCCATCCTGCCAAACCATCAGGGGCGCGGGAACGGCGGGATCGACGCCGGGCGCGGCATAGACCCAGTAATTGGACGTCATGCCGTCGTAGATTTTGCTCACGATGGTGTGCTTCTCGCTGACGGTGCCGCGCGGGACGCCCGGCTTTGGGATACGAATCGGGATTGTAGCCCACCGCATCGCCGCGCGCGCCCAGCGGCTTGCCATCGGCGTAGTACTGATACGGATGAGTGACGCCGGTACGCATTTTGGTGAGCAGCATCCAGAGGGTCGAGTCTGGGATCTGCGCCATGGGAACGGCGGGCTCGCGGTCGATGGAGACGGTGACGGGCGTGGGCGAATTGGCGACGAAGAGATAATCCTGGCCCCAGACGGCGGTGCCGCCGCGCGCGGAAAGCGTTTTCGTGATGCGATCCTTCAGGCCGGCGGCGGACGGGCCCCCGCGGGCCGCGGCGATGAGTTCTTCGAGCGGCGGCGTTTGCGCAAGAGCGCAGGAGACGAGTAAGAGCAAAGGCAGAAATCTCTTCATGGTTGGACAGTATATACCCTTCGCCCGGAGCTTGAAGTTACTGCGGCGCCCGCATCCACGCGAGCGTTTTCTGAATGCCTTCGTCGTAACTGGTCTTGTGGAGCGGCCCGAGTTTGGCGGCGAGTTTGCCGTCGTCCAGGATCACGGGCGTTTCCTGCAGATAGAGCATTTCCACCACTTCGCGGATATCGGCATTGAAATAGCCGAGCAGCTTCAGCAGCCCGCGGCCGCCGGTGCGGTACTTGGGGGCGCGGCCCACGGCGCGATAGATGCGGGTGATGAAATCCATGGTATTGATTTCGCCGGGGCCGCCGAAGTTCCAGGCTTCGCCGTAACACTCGGGATGGATGAGCGAGGTCCACCACGACAGGACCGGCGTCGGGCATGAAGACGAACTCGTGCGGCGTGTTCACGGGGCCCACCCAGTTGGCGGTTTTTCCGGCGAGGGCGGCGCGGAAGATCGGGTTGGCCAGGCCGATATCGGCGTGCGGGCCGTAGAAATCCGGCAGGCGCACGATCAGGCCCGCCAGCGTGCCTTTACGGTGCGCGTCCAGGACCAGGTCCTCCTGCTCCTTGCGGTATGCGCCCTTGCGCGTCTGCGGCTCGCGCGGGTGTGTTTCGGCAACCCGTGAGGCGCGCGGGACTCCGTATCCATAGACGCTGGAGATCAGCACGATGCGCTTCACCTGCATGGCGGCGGCGGCTTCCAGCGTGGTGCGCATCAGCACCGGGTGCAGGTGATGCGAAGGGTAGGGAAGACCCACGCAATAGACGATCGTATCGACGCCGCGCGCGGCGGCGCCAGCGGCACGCAGATCGCTCAGGTCGGCATCGAAGATCTCGGCCTGCGGCATGTTGCCGAACTCGCTTTCGAGGCGCGCGCGATTGCGTCCGACCGCGCGAAACGGAATCCCGCGCCGCGCCAGTTCCGGCGCTACGGCATGGCCTACGGCGCCGGCCGCGCCGAAGAGAGCCACCTTTTGAATGTCAGAGCCCATGTCCGTGGCTAGTATACTAGAAGCAAAATGATTCAAACTCTGTTCGGCTCTGTGGAGCAAGAGCCCACTCTTCTGGAAAAACTGAAAAGCGGCGTGCAAAAGACGCGCGCCGGGCTGGTCAATGCGCTGGAAGACGCGCTGCAGGGCAAGAAGGAAATCGACGCCGACCTGCTGGACGAACTGGAGTACACGCTGATTTCGGCGGATATCGGGGTGCGCACCACCGAGGAGATTCTGGAACGGATTCGCGAGCGGGCCAGCCGCCATCAACTGGCCGACGCCGGTGAAGTGAAGGGCATGATCCGGGAGCATCTGCTGGAAATTCTGGAGGCCAGCGAACGGGCGCCGGCGCGTGTCACCGAGCCTCCCGCGGTGATCCTGGTGGTGGGCGTGAACGGGTCGGGCAAGACCACCACTATCGGAAAGCTGAGCCAGCGATTCAAGAGCGAGCAACGCTCGGTGCTGTTGTGCGCCGCCGATACGTTTCGCGCGGCGGCCATCGAACAGTTGGAGATTTGGGGCGAGCGCACCGGCACTCCGGTGATCCGGCAAAACCAGGGCAGCGACCCGAGCGCGGTGCTGTTCGACGCCTTGAACGCGGCCCGCGCGCGGCGGACGGACTACGTGATCGTGGACACCGCCGGCCGGCTGCAGACCAAAGAGAACCTGATGGCCGAACTGCAGAAGATGGATCGCACGGCCAAGAAGGTGATTCCCGATGCCCCGCACGAAGTGCTGCTGGTGCTGGACGCCACGACCGGGCAGAACGGGCTGGAGCAGGCGCGCAAGTTCACCGACACGAGCGGCGTGACGGGCATCGTGCTCACCAAACTCGACGGCACTGCCAAGGGCGGAATCGTGGTGGCCATCGCGCGCGAGCTGAACCTGCCGATCCGTTACATCGGGGTCGGCGAGAAGGTGGACGACCTGCTGCCGTTCGACTCCGAAAAGTTTATCGCTTCCCTTTTCGAAAAATGAATCCGCGCATACATGCGCGAAGCGCTGGACCTGGCTCGAAAGGGCCGGGCGCTGGCGAGTCCCAACCCTATGGTGGGCGCGGTAGTGGTGTGTCACGGCGAAGTGGTGGGGCGGGGCTTTCATACGTATGGCGGCGTGGACCATGCGGAGGTGATCGCGCTGCGCGAGGCCGGCGGGAAGGCGCGCGGGGCCACGGTATACCTGAATCTGGAACCCTGCTCGCACCAGGGACGGACGCCGCCATGCGCCGAAGCCTTGATTGCGGCGGGCGTGGCGCGCGTGGTGGCGCCGATGGAGGATCCCAATCCGCTGGTGGCCGGCGAAGGTTTCCGCAAACTGCGGGACGCCGGGGTGGAAGTGGCGATGATGCCGGAGTTCGCCGCCGAGGCTCTGAAGCTCAACGAGCCATTTGTGCACTTCATGCGTACCGGCCGTCCGCTGGTGACGCTGAAGACGGCCATTACGCTGGACGGGAAGATCTCGGCGCCGGACGATAATCGCGGCTGGATCACCAGCGAGCGCGCGCGATCCCACGTGCAGGAACTACGCCACGATCACGACGCCATTCTGACCGGCATCGGCACCGTGCTGGCGGACGATTGCGCCCTGACCGACCGTACCGGCATGGCGCGCAGCCGGCCGTTGATGCGGATCGTGCTGGATTCGCAACTGCGCCTGCCGCTGGATTCGAAAATGGTCCGCAGCGCCAACCAGGATGTGGCGGTGGTGACGACATCGGCCTCGTCCCCGGACCGCCGCAAGGCGCTGGAGGCGCGCGGCATTCAGGTGTTGGTGTTCGACGGCGCGGGCGGGCGCAGCGACCTGCGGAGCACTATCGGGTGGCTGGCCGGGCGGCGGTATCTTTCGCTGATGATCGAGGCGGGCAGCAAAGTGAACTGGGCGGCGTTGGAGGGAGGCTGCGTGGATCGCATCTTCTTTTACTACGGTCCCAAAATTCTGGGCGGGCTGGAGGCGCTGCCGTTGGCCGGCGGAATCGGGCGGCGGCGTCGCAGCGATGCCATCCGCATTCACGGCATCACCCTGCATGCGATTCCGCCGGACGAATTCGCCGTGGAAGGATACGTGGATGTTCACCGGGATTATTGAGGAACTGGGCGCCGTGGACGCGGTGCAATCGCGGGCCGCCGGGGCGCGCCTGAAGGTGCGGTGCGGCACGGTGATGAGCGATATGACGGAAGGGGCGAGCATCGCGGTGAACGGCGTTTGCCTGACCGCGGTGGATCTGAAGCCCGATTCCTTCTCGGCGGACCTGGCGCCGGAGACGCTCCGCCGCAGCAATCTGGGCGGGCTGCGGGCTGGGTCGCGGGTGAACCTGGAGCGGCCCATGTCGCCGGGCGGGCGCCTGAGCGGTCATATTGTGCAGGGGCACGTGGACGGCACTGGCGAGTTTCTGAGCCTGGAAGAACTGGGCGACGAAAACTGGTGGCTGCGGATTCGCGTTCCGGCGGACCTGGACGCGTTCCTGGTGTACAAGGGCTCCATCGCGATCGACGGAATCAGCCTCACGATTGCCGCGCTGGAGGGGGACGTGCTGAGCGTGACGATCATTCCACACACCTACCGGAATACGACGCTGGCGGGGTACCGGGCCGGCTCGCGGCTCAACCTGGAGTGCGACGTGCTGGCTAAGCATGTAGAAAAGCTGCTGCGTAAGCTGGATATCAAAACGGGGCTAACAGTGGAGAAACTGCGGGACAACGGTTACTAACAGAAGTACAGTTTGCAGGCGAACCGCAAGACGAAGGAGGGCTCCTCGCACCCGGACCGGAATGCGCAGTTTGAATACATCAGTGCCAAGGCGACGGAATTCCTGAACAGTGGACAGCCAGCCATTTCAGTAGGCACGAAGAAGAAGGAACAGGTAGGGGACTACAAGAATGGAGGCCGCGAGTGGCGGCCGAAGGGTCAGCCCGAACCGGTGCAGGTGCATGATTTCGCCAAGCAGAAGGATGCTCCCTACGGAGTTTACGATCTGGGGCAGAATGCTGGTTGGGTCAGTGTCGGTACCGATCATGACACGTCCGCGTTCGCCGTGGAGAGTATCCGGCGTTGGTGGAACATGATGGGTCGAGAGACTTACCCCGGTGCCAGTCAGCTATTGATAACGGCGGACAGTGGAGGCAGCAACGGATCGCGCGTGCGGCTGTGGAAGTTGGAGTTGCAGAAACTGGCCGATGAAACCGGGCTGCAAATCTCGGTCTGCCACTTCCAACCGGCGGCACGCGCGAAAATCCCTGTAAGAAGCGCCGGAAATCAGCGACTATCTGGTTGTGGGACAGGATGAGCTGTACCGCGAAGCGGCGGGCAGTTATGGAGCCGCCATGGAACGCCTGGCACGGGCCTACGAGGCCGATGCCGACCGGCGCCGCGACCTGGCGCAGGAGATTCACATCGCGTTATGGCGTAGCTTTGCCGCCTTTGACGGGCTATGTTCCCTGCGCACCTGGGTGTATCGTGTGGCGCACAACGCAGCCACTTCCTACGTGATGCGGCAGCGCCGCAACAATGCGCCGCTGGTGAGCCTGGAAGACCTGGATACCCCGGCGGGTGGGGAGACGGCGGAGGTGGGGGTGGATCGCGCCCGCGCGCTGGAGCGGTTGCTGGCCTTGATCCAGCGATTGAAGCCGTTGGACCGGCAGGTGATTCTCTCTTATCTGGAAGGGATGGACGCGGCGGCCATCGGCGAAATTACGGGGATTTCGCCCGGCAATGCCGCGACCAAGGTTCACCGCATCAAGCAAATCCTGACCCGGCAGTTCTATCAAGGAGCACGCCATGGTGAATGAATCTTCCCCGGACGATCCGGTGGAAATCTGGCAGAGCCAGCATGTGGAGCCACTCATGATGTCGATGGACGAGATTCGAAGCAAGGCGGTCCGGTTCGAACGGCAGATCCGGACGCGCAACCGGCGGGAAACCACAGTCGCCGTTGTGATGATCGTGGTCTTCGGGCTGTTTCTATATGTGTTCCCAAGCACTATGGAGCGCGCGGGGTCGCTGCTTACCATCGCGGGTCTGGTTTTCGTGATCTATCTTATGAACCGGCAGGCTGCGCCGGAAAACGTGCCGGCGGGCGGCGGGTTCGAAAGCTGCGTGGCCTTTCACCGGCGGGAACTGGAGCGGCAGCGCGACCTGCTGCGCTCTGTCGGGCTGTGGTATCTGGGTCCGCTGATTCCTGGGGTGGTGGTGTTCTCCGTGGCGATCATCGAGCCGAAGATCCGGCCGGAGCATCCGGCGGACTGGTGGCGTGCGCTTCCGGGTCTGGCGATCATGGTCGCCTGGTTCTGGTTCACGATCCGGCTGAATTGGCGCGCGGCGGCCGGTTTGCAGCGGACCATCGACGAACTGACGCGGGTGGAGGAGCAGTAGGTTTACGCCGTGGCACGCTCCGGAAAGGGCAGCAGTTTGGCTGGACCCTGGCTGATTGCGGGCTGTGGCAGGTCCCACTGGTAATTGCCGGGACGATTGACGGCGCGGAAGACGGCGCCCGCCAGATCTTCCAGTTGCCGGAGGGGTACCCGGTCCCAACAGGCGTCGTGTGAGGAGACGGCAACGGCTCCGCCGATGCCCAGGCGCTCGGTGAGGTCCCTGAGGGCAGCACGTCCGGCGGGAGTCAATGCGCGAGGCGTGGTGAACAGGTCCAGGTGGACTCGTCCGAAACGCGAGTGCGGCGAACGGCGTTCCATCCAGATGACGGGAATCTTGAGGCGCCAGCACCACTGGCTGTGGAGGCCGGCGAGGCGCGGATTGCTGGCGGCGTTGAGGTATCCAAGTTCGCGCGCCTTTTGGAGGCGGCCGCGGGTGCGGCCCCGGGGCGGTGCTAAATCAGTCACTCACAGAAGATCGGCGCAGATCGCCGGAAAGTTTAGGCCGCACGAAAAAGGGGACAGACGCATTATTTAAATGCGTCTGTCCCCTTTTTCGTGCACTTTTTTCGTTATTCGCCTCCTTTTTTCGCTTGCCGGCTCGGCGCTGAAATGCATTCTCCTGAACTCCAAGCGCTGTACTGCGTAGAGGTTGAAGTGGGTCGGACGGACTACCTGCTCGTCCGCAGCCCTTCCTCCGCTTCGAAAATCAAAAAGGGGACAGACGCATTTTTAAAATGCGTCTGTCCCCTTTTTAAAACCAGGTGCGCTCCCGGTAAGCGCGGTACTCGTCTCCGAAGGCGTTTTCCAGAACGGCGCGCTCCTTGCGGGCGCGCAGCATCTGCACAGGAATCATGAGCACGAAGATGCCGTATCCCAGCGGCGTATTCCAGGCAATCGCCAGCCCGAGAAATGCCAGTTGACCGAACAGGTAAATGGGATTGCGAATCCTGGAATACAGGCCTGTGGTGACCAGCTTGTGTGCCTGGGCCGTAGCGCGGAAAGAGCTTCCGAGCTGGTAACGCGCCAGCATCCACAAGGCGAAAGATACCGCTACCAAACCCATTCCGGCATAGAAGCGCGGGCTCGCCGGCGCGCGCATCGCGATTACCACGGTCCAGAAGAGGAACCAGATGACATCGACGAAGAACAACTGCCGCTTCATTGCTCCTGCCAGTTTATCTGGCGGATCGTGCCGATACCTAGCACGAAACAGGCCGCGCCCAACAGAGCCACCACCGAGGCGACCAGGAATGCCAGGTAGAAGCGGCCGGTCTGTTGCACGATAAAGCCGGTAAGCCACGGCGCCGCGACTCCCGCCAGATTGCCGAAGCCGTTCTGCATGCCGGTCCATTTGCCGGCCGCGCGCGGGCCCGCCAGAGTCTGGGTGATGGCGAAAAGGTTGGCGCTGAAAAGTCCGTAAGACAGGCAGGCGATCATCAGCAGCACCATGGCGGTGCGGTCGTCATCGATCACCGACACCGGCAGGATTAGGGTGGAAAACAGCAGGCCGATGCCGCAGAACGTCTTGCGCACGCGCGTGGGCGTGCCTCCGCGGGCAATCAGGCGGTCCGACACCCAGCCCGCCGCGACTCCCGAAATCGCCACGGCAAAGTAAGCCGCGGAACCGAACCACGCCATCTTCTCTTTCGAGAAATGCCGCTCCTCCTCCAGGTATGGCGGCAGCCACGTCAGCAGAAAATACCAGAAGTAGTTGGTGCAGAACAGACCCAGCGCGCTGAACCATGCGGAGCGCTGTCTCAAAATGGCCCAGCACGACGGAATTCCCTCCGGATCCTGCCGCGCCGCCACGCCGGTTCCCCGCGGCATCCAGACGAGCCACGGCACCAGCCACAACAGGCTGCTGAAGCCCAGCGCGATGAAGAACGCGCGCCATCCGTACACCGCCATGAGCAGGCCGCCCAGCAGTGTGCCGAGCGCCGGCCCGAGTTTGGTGCCGGCGTCGATGACGGCATTGGCGAATCCGCGATGGTGCTCCGGAAAATTGTTGGCCAGAATCCGCGAGTAGGCCGGGTAGGCGATCGATTCCCCCATCCCCAGCATCAGGCGGAGCGTGAACACCATGGTGAAGGTCTGGGCCACACCGGTAACGGCCGTGGCCGCGGACCACAGAAAGAACCCGGCCCCGAGGATCCAGCAGACGTTGAACCGGTCCACCAGCCATCCGGCGAGCCCGAACAGTTGAAACGCGGCATAGGTCCGGAAGAATGCCGAGAGCAGCACGCCCAGTTGATAGTTGGAGAGGTGCAATTCGCGCTGAATATCGGTGGCGCCGGCGGAAAGGTTGGAGCGGTCGAAATAGTTAAGGAACCCGGAAATCACCAAAAGGAGGAGGACACGCCACTCGGCGCCGGAAAGCGCCGTCCTTCGGACCACCGCTTGTGTGGGCACAAGTTGGTATTGTATACCGGAACCCGCGATGCCGCGTTAATATAAGACTTGCAGAACTGAATATGTCGGTTACGGAGCTGTCCAAAGAAAAGATTGCGGCTCTGGAGCATGCGAAAGAGTTGCTGCGCCAGGGCGGGGGAGCGGAGAGGGCCAACAAGCAGCACCTGGAAGGCAAGCTGACCGCGCGCGAACGCCTCAAGTATCTGCTGGATCGCGAGAGCTTCCAGGAGACGGGCATGTTTGCGCGGCATCGCGCCACGTATTTCGGCATGGCCGGGAAGCCCCTGCCGGCCGATGGCGTGGTCACCGGCAGCGGACGCATAGGGGGCCGCACGGTCTACGTGGCGAGCCAGGATTTCACGGTCGCCGGAGGCTCCGCGGGCGAGGTCCACGGCAGCAAGATCGCCGATGCCATGCGCTACTCGCTGACCACCGGCTCGCCGTTCGTATTCATCAACGATTCCGGCGGCGCCCGCGTGCAGGAAGGCGTGGGCAGCCTGGCCGGCTATGCCCGCGTGTTCCACGCCAATGTCCAGCTTTCCGGAGTGGTGCCGCAGGTTTCGCTGATCTGCGGCCCTTGTGCCGGAGGCGCGGCGTACAGTCCGGCGCTGACGGACTTCATCATCCAGACGCGATACGCTTACATGTTCATCACCGGCCCGGCCGTCATCCGCCAGGTGACCGGGGAAGAAATCACGCCCGAACAACTGGGCGGCGCGCGCGCGCAAATGGACCGCTCCGGCGTAGTTCACTTCATCGCCGATAACGACCTGGAGGCCGTCAAGCTGTGCAAGCGCCTGCTGGCGTTCCTGCCTTCGAACAACCAGGAGGATCCGCCGCGCGCCGATATCGACCGGCGCCACCTGCGCGACGAGGCCCTCAACCATATCGTGCCGGAAGAGAGCAAGCTGCCCTACGATGTGCGTGAGATCATCAACCGGATTGTGGATCGCGCCGATTTCCTGGAAGTGCAGAAGGAATTCGCCCGCAACATCGTGATCGGTTTTGCGCGCATCGCCGGCCGCACCGTGGGCATCGTCGCCAACCAGCCCTGTGTGCTGGCGGGCGCGCTGGACATCAACGCTTCCGATAAGGGCGCGCGCTTCATCCGCTTCTGTAACGCCTTCAACATTCCGCTGGTCACCCTCGTGGATGTGCCCGGCTTCCTGCCCGGTATCGATCAGGAGCACGGCGGCATCATCCGGCACGGGGCCAAGTTGCTCTTTGCGTATGCGGCTGCGACTGTCCCCAAACTTACGGTGGTGGTACGGAAGGCGTATGGCGGCGGCTATATCGCCATGTGTTCGAAGGACCTGGGATCTGACCACGTGTTCGCCTGGCCCTCGGCCGAGATCGCGGTAATGGGCGCCGAGGGCGCCGCCGAAATTGTGTTCCGGCACGAAATCGCCGCCGCCGACGATCAGGAACTCCGCCGTCAGGAACTGATCAACGAATATCGCGAAACGTTTTCCACCCCCTACGTGGCAGCGGCAGCGCGCCTGGTGGACGATATCATCGAACCGGCGGAAACTCGCGCCGAGTTGGCCACCGCGCTGGATGCGCTGTCGGCCAAACGCGAACTCCGGCCCACCAAAAAACACGGCAACATACCGTTATAGGTGAACCTGATGGCCGACCGAATTCCCCCGCGTCACCTGGCTGTCATTGCCGCCGCTGCCACCGCGGCCCTGGCTATGGCGAGTGAGAAGGGCGAGCCCAAGAGCCGGCCCGGTACCAGAATCCGCATCCGCATTCCCATCACCATCCGTCCCCGGAAAGCCGTGGAGCCTCCCGCGCCGCAGCCCGAAAAGAAGGAGAGTTCGTGAAGCTGCGCATCAACGTGGAGGGGACCACCTACGACGTGGACGTGGACATCCTGCCGGAAGGCGCCGAGTTCCGCTCCGATGAGGAACCGGAGATGCCCGCCGCCGTCGGCCATCCGCCGCCGCCCAGCGACCTGATCCCGGGAGATAAAATCTGCCGCAGTCCCATCGCGGGAGCGGTGGTGTCCGTATCGGTCGCGCCGGGCTTGCGGGTGCGCCGCGACGACCCCGTGGTCACCATCGAAGCGATGAAGATGCAGACTGCCATCGGAGCTCCCATGGCTGGAATTGTGGAAGAAGTCTCGGTGAAGCCCGGCGACTCGGTCAAGCCCGGCCAGGTCCTCTGCCGGCTGGCGTAGCCGGACTTGAGGTTCAACAGAAGAAACCGGGCGGATGTTAAAATCAATAAGCATCGGGAGGACCCATGATTGCCACACTAAGAATTGTGGTGGGCTGTCTGTTGGTTGTCGTGTCGGGCATCGCTCAACCGGTTTCTCCAAAGCCTGTCCACACCCCTTCGCCAATGGAGATGTTCGCCAACGAGTCCGGCAGCCATATTGCCTGGGCAAGTGAGGCCGGCCGAATGGAACACGGACTGGTGGGCGTCGTAATCACAGCGGTAATCATTGAGAATACCGGTGAACCGGCACGGAAGATTCGAGGGGTGAAAATCAATCTCGTTGGAGGCGCAGCGAACAACGGTACCGGCGGGAAAGCCAGTGATGAGGTTTATCTCGACGAAGAGGCGACTCTGCGAACCATTACCGGTTTGAAACAGATAGCCTATGGTATTGAGCGGGACGGTGGACCTTACAGTGAGAACGGTTGTTTGGGTTCGCTCCTTTTTGTTGTCAAATTTGTAGGCCAGGAACACCCTTGGAGTAAGTATCACGAATTAGATGCGGCGTACTGCGGAATGCTGGACGGTCCGGGACTCGTGCTGACCGGCCGGAACAAACCCGCAATTTTCGCAATTCCGGGGGAGACTCCAAATCGTTTGAGCTCCATGCTCGAAGTCGCCCTAAGCCGCGTCAGGGCGGCGCTATAGAGTCCACCCGCAGATTCGTCCAACGGAGCCTATAATAAAGCCACAGGGGACCTCACCACTGTGAAGCCATTTGCGTTACTGCTGGCAATTGCCGCTTCCGCCCAGGCGCAGACTGTCTGGACCAGCACCTTCTCTGGCGGCCTGTCGTCCATGGTGGGTGTGCGCTTCGAAACCCGCACGGAGCCGCCTGTTCCTGCCATGCCTTTTATTCCATCTTCCAGCAGCCGCACGGTCTACCGCGCCCAAGCCGGCGGTTATTCCGCCACGCACCGGTACTTCCGCGACGAAGCCGGGCTCACTTATGTGGGCTATGATCTGCTGGTGGAAGAGCAACCGCAGCCCGGCACGTTTCGCATCACGTTCCTCGAACTCGGGATTGGCCCGGTCGATTTCGTGATGAGCCCGAACGGCGCCAACCCGGCCGCGTGGAAGAAACTGAGCACTCTGCCCTTGCCGCCAGCGAGGGTGATCCACGCGGGCGACAAGGTGGAAGTGCCGGTCTGGATCGACCCGAATACCGGCCAGAAGCTGGTGGACGTCGTCGAGGTCCAGCAGTCACCTCCCCTGATGGCGCGACAGGTGATTGTGAATCCGGGCATGGGTATGATGCGCGCGCCCATGATGGTGCCACGTACCATGCCGACGGTTCCCACGGTAGAAGGGACGGCCCGCGAATTCCGCGCGGAGGATGCCGAGATGCGGCTGGTCCAGCCGCGCGTCACCATGAACGGCACGCCGGAAGTGTCCGCGGTGCGCGCGGGAAACGTTGCCACGGGCACGTTGGTCTGGTTCTATGTGCCCCAGCATGGCCGGTATATTCTGTCCCTGGTGCCGCGGGCGGACCTGGGCTTCACCAAAGCCGGAGAAGTGCGCGGCGGCGCCGTCCAATTCAAAATGGAAGGCGACCAGTTTCTGCTGGAGACTTATCAGCCCATCGCGCCCGGCAGCGCCCCTTACGTCCTGTATGTGCTGCACGATAAAGAATGGGAACCTACCGCGCGGAACCAGGTTGACCATCTTCTTTTCGGCTCGGTCTCGCCCGCGGAATTGCGGGCCCTGATCAAGTAGCTGCCGCTTTCAGCGATGGTCTCGGAACCAGCCGGTAACGCGCTGGATGTACAATTGCGGATCCATCGCCAGCGCGTTGGTGTGCGTCGCGCCTTTTACCAGCCATAACGTGGTCGCGGCGGGATTCGCGGCGTGCAGTTCTATGGAGTTGCGGCACGGTATGTTGATATCGGCGGTTCCGTGAATCAGCAGGACGGGCACCCGCGTGGCGCGCACCGCCGCCAGCGGCGAAGCCAGGTGCAGGTCCACGCCGTAGCGCAGGCGCGCATAGAGATAGCCGGTCTGGATGATGGGCCAGAGCGAAAAATGGGGAGGAAAGGCCGGGGTGGACAACCGGTCGTACGCCACCTCCCGGAATGTGGCATAAGGGCATTCCGCCACCACCGCGCGGAGCCTCGGTTCGACGGCGAGCGATTGCAGGATGACGGCGGCGCCCATCGATTCGCCCATGCCATACAGCCGCTGAATGGGCCGGTTGGCAAATAGCCAGTTACTCCAGGTATGTACGTCGCCGGCCTCTTTCACGCCGTAGGTAATGTAATCTCCGCCGCTGGCGCCGTGGCCGCGCGAATCCGGAGTAAGTACCGTGAACCCCGCCCGAAGCAGATAAGCCGCATGGCGGAGCATGCCTTTGCGGGTATCGCCCACGCCGTGCAGCAGAATCACCGCCGAGCCGTTCGCGGCGTACGGCGTGAAGACCCAGCCGCGGAGAATCACGCCATCGGAAGCGGTAACCTGCACCGCCTGCCAACCCGCCCGCTCCTCGTCCGCCAGAGCCTGCGCCAAGGCATCGTCCGGCAGCGCACGGACATAAATATGAAGCGCGTTGTCAGTCACCACTAACGACCCTGCAATGCCGCCGAGCACCAGGGTCGCGGCGATAAGGAATTGTTTCTTCACCACGGAAGACACGAAGGACACGGAGAAAACACGGAGAACTACAAATGGTTTCGCGATGTTTCTCCTACTGTTCTACAACCATGTGCAGAGGCCGGTCCAACTGAAAGGTCAGAACGCTCTCCACCGGGACCCGGACGGCAGGGCCTTTGGTCAGAACTTGCGCCAGGGCACCCGCGCCCGCACCGGAGCCGCCGCCGATTGCGGCCCCTTTGCCGCCGCCCGCGATGGCGCCGATGATGGCTCCCAGGGCGGCCCCGCCGCCGGCAAATTCGCCGGTACGCTTGTTCACACCCACGCCCTGACGTCCGCGCTCGGCCAGGTTTTCGGTGCTCAGTTCATACTGCGCGGCCATCCACGGAGACGGTTTGTAGATCCAGTACCAGGTCTGAAGTCCCGCGGAAGCGTCCGCCTTTGGATGCGGAACGAATCACGATCCGGGTGTTGGAACCGCGAGGAATCACTACGTTGCCGTCGCGGTCTTTGACGTCACGGGTGACTTCCGCCGGGAAGGTCTGGCCTTCCACCGCCTTCGCGGAATCGATTGTCTCTTCATTGCGCACCGAGATCCGCGTGCCCACCGGCAGCTCGAAAGTCTTGGTGGTGATGGCGGATTCGGTGGGGTGATAGTGGTTGTCGTGGACCGGGTCGGGCTCCGGCGCCGCAGGCGGCTGCGAGTCCTGCGCGGGTGGAGCGGCGGCCTGTGCGGGCGCTGCCGGCGCCGAGCCGTAGTCCACCAGCTTCACCTGCGTCATCGGTATGGTCCGCGTCACGCCATCATCGCCCGCGATCGTGATTGCCGTGGAATTGGTGTCTGTAACCGAGCCGGTAACTTGCGTGCCGTCCCGCATCAGTATGGTGGCATGGGGCCGGCTCCCGGTTGTGGTGGTTCCCTTATCGCAAGAGCAAAGCAGCAAAACGGAAAGAACAACTATAGTGCAATGCAGTTTATGCACGGTGGAAATCCCCCCTGACAAAATCAGGCCGTGACTTCCTGCTGCCTTCTTGCGGGAGCGCGGCCACCCTGCAGTCTCTGCTGCAGTGTTTCCAAGTACAGATAAATGACCGGTGTAATGTACAGCGTCAAAAACTGGCTGACCACCAGCCCGCCCACTACGGCCAACCCAAGAGGCTGGCGCGCGTCGGCGCCTTCTCCATAGCCTAGCGCAATCGGCAGGGTTCCGAAAAGCGCCGCCACGGTGGTCATCATGATCGGGCGGAAACGCAACAGGCATCCCTGCCAGATGGCGTCGTAGGGGCTGGCGCCCTGGTGCCGCGCGTCAATCGCGAAATCCACCATCATGATGGCGTTCTTCTTCACCACGCCGAAGAGCATGATGATGCCCACAAACGCGTACAAGTCCAGTTCCTTGTGAAACAGCACCAGCGTCAAAAGCGCGCCGAACACCGCCGAAGGCAGGCCGGAGAGAATCGTGATGGGGTGAATGAAGCTCTCATACAAAACCCCTAACACAATGTAGATCACCAGAATCGCCACTATCAGCAAGATGGAGAGATTCCGGAACGAGTTCTGGAATTCCTTCACCGTGCCCTGGAAGCTGCTGCCAATGGTGGCCGGCATGCGCAGTTCGCGCACCGCGTTGTCTACCGCGGTGGCGGCCTGTCCTAGAGAATATCCGGGATGCAGGTTGAAGGAGATGTTCACGGCCGGCAGTTGGCCGAAGTGGTTGATGTTGAGCGGTCCGGTTTGCCGCTTCATCCGCACCAGGGCGTCCAGCGGCACCAGCGACCCGTTGCTGGAGCGCACGTACAGCTTGGATAGCGAATCCGGCGTGTTCTGATATTTCGGATCCACCTCGAGAATCACCGAATACTGGTCCGCCGGCGCGTAGATTACCGATACCTGGCGCGTTCCGTACGCGCTGTACAAAGCATCCTGCACCTGTTGCGGATTCACGCCCAGCGCCTGTGCCCGGTCGCGCTCGATATCCACCATCACCTGCGGCGCCGAGATTTGCTGATCGCTGTTGACATCCACAAACCCTGGAAGCTTGCGGACCTCGCCGAGCAGCTTGGGGGCCCAGTTATAGAGCGCCGCCAGGTCCGTACTCTGCAAAACCAGCGAGTATGCCGCGGCGCCGAACTGGCCGCTCACCGTAATGGGCGGCGGATTCTGCATGAAAGTCATCACGCCCGGGACGCCCATCAGCTTGGGCCGCAGTTCTTCGATGGTCTGGTCCACCGACAGGGCCCTCTGGTCGCGCGGTTTCAAGTGGGCGAACACGAACGATTGGTTCCCGCCCGGCACGAAAGCGATGGTATCCTGCACGCCGGGGTCGGCATGCACGATATTGGCAACCGCCTTCAGGTGCGACGCCATGTAGTCGAACGAGGCATCCTGCGGTCCCAGAACCGCTCCGAACATGGCGCTGGAATCCTGGCTGGGAATGAATCCCGTGGGCATGGTCTCGAAGAGGTAGACCGTCCCCACCAGCATCAGGACGGCGACGGTCAGGGTCGCCAGCCGAAAACGCAGGGTGATCCGCAAGGTGCTTTCATACCAACTGGCCAGCACGTTGAATCCGCTCTCCAGCAGATGATAGCCGCGGCCATGCCGCACTTCGTGCTCGGATTTCAGGAAGCGGCTGCCCAGCATCGGCGTCAGCGTCAGGGAGACGAAGCCGGAAATCAGAATGGCCACCACGATGGTCACCGAAAATTCGTGCAGCAGGCGTCCCACGATGCCGCTCATGAACAGCACCGGGATGAACACCGCCACCAGCGAGAAGGTCATCGAAATGATGGTGAAGCCGATCTCTTTCGATGCCGCCAGGGCCGCCTCCATGCGGCTCTTGCCCATCTCCATGTGGCGGACGATATTTTCCAGCATCACGATGGCGTCATCCACCACGAATCCCACCGAGAGCGTCAGCGCCATCAGCGAAAGGTTGTTGAGGCTGTACCCCAGCAGGTACATTACGGCGAACGTGCCCACAATGGAAAACGGCACCGCGGCGCCCGGAATCATCGTGGCGGAGATGTTGCGCAGGAACAGGAAGATCACCATCACCACGATGCACACAGTGAGCAGCAGGGTGAATTCCACGTCGTGAATCGACGCCCGGATGGATTGCGACGCGTCGAACGCCACCGAGAGATCCACGGCGGGAGGAAGCTCCCGGCGGAACTCGGGAATCAGCGAGCGGATATTGTCCACCACGTCCACGGTGTTGGTGCCGGGCTGTTTATTGATGGCCAGAATCACGCTGCGGGTGTTGTTGTACCAGGCCGCGAGCTTGTTGTTCTCGACGCCATCGACCACATTGCCGAGCTGATCGAGCCGCACCGGCGTGCCGTTGCGCCAAGCCACGATGATCGGCCGGTAGGCCGCGGCCTTCAGCAGCGCGCCGCTGGATTCGATGGTGAAGGCCTGCCGGGGGCCGTCGAGTTGTCCGGTGGGGAGATTCGTGTTGGCGCTGGCGATGGCCTTCTGCACATCGTCGATCCCCATGTTGAAGGCCGCCATCTTGTCGGGATCCACCTGCACCCGCACCGCGTATTTCTGTTCGCCGAACACCTGCACGCGCGAAACGCCGCTCACCATGGAGATGCGCTGCGACATCTGAATATCGGCGTACTCGGAAATCTTGTAGAGCGGCAGGGTGCTGGAATCCAGAGCCACGTAGAGTACCGGCTGTTCGGCAGGATTCACTTTCTGGTACGACGGAGGCCGTGGCATACTGGCCGGCAACTGCCCGCCCGCCGCCGAAATCTGCGCTTGAATATCCTGGGCTGCCGCGTCGATATTGCGGTCCAGCGAGAACTGCACGGTGATGGCCGTGGCGCCTTGCGTGTTGGTGGAGCTCATCGACGAAATGCCGGCGATGGTCGAGAACTGCCGCTCCAGCGGGGTCGCCACGGTGGATGCCATGGTCTCCGGACTCGCCCCCGGCAGCGCCGCGGTCACCTGGATCGTAGGATAATCCACGCTCGGCAGCGCGGCCACCGGCAATGCGCGAAACGCCACGGTGCCGAACAGCACGATGGCGAAGCACAGCAACACCGTCATGATGGGACGTTCGATAAAAAGCCGCGAAAGATTCATGGGCGCCCCGCCGGTTTGGTTTCAAGCACCGCTTTTACTTCGGCGCCGGGGAACAACCGTAACTGCCCGTCAATCACCACGGTGTCTCCCGGCGAAATACCCTTTTCCACCACGGTCCGGTCGCCGCTGGTGGTGCCCACCGTGACCGGCCGGATCTCCACGTGATTGTCCGGCTTCACGGCGTAAACATACTGCCCCTGCTGGCCGGACTGCACGGCTTCCGCTGGGATCACGGTGGCGTTGCGGATGGTGTCTAGCGTCAGGATCACGGTGACGAATTCACCCGGCCACAGCGTGCCATTGGGGTTATCGAACGTGGCTTTGAGATGAATCGTTCCGGTAGTCGTATCCACGGTGTTGTCGATGGTGGCCAGGCGGCCGGTGATGAGGTGCTCCGGCGCATCCTGCGAGAAGACGCGGACGGTCAAGGGGTGCGCCGCGTTAAGGCGGCGGATGGCTCCCAGGTGCTGTTCGGGCACATTAAAATTGACGAAGATGGGAGAAATTCGGTTGATCACGACCAGGGGCACATCGTTGACCTTTACCAGATTGCCGGCGTGTACCAAAAGGTTGCCGGTGCGTCCGGATATGGGCGCCGGAATATCGCAGTAGCTCAGGTTCAGCTTAGCGGCGGAAACCGCGGCCTGGTCCGCCTGCAGCGACGCTTTGGCGGTATCGATGGTCGCCTTAGTGGCATTCGCCGTGGCGCGCGCGGCTTCCGCCGTAGATTGGGCCTGGTCGAAAGTGGACCGCGGCGTGAGCCCGCCCTGCTGCAACTCCGCCTGGCGTTTGGCATCGCTATCGGCAAATTTCACCTGAGCGGTGTCACGGGCCAGGGAAGCTTCCGCCTGAGAAACCTGTGCCCGGTCGCGTTCCACCGCGGCTTCCGCCTGGCGAAGCGCGTCTTCGTAAGGGCGCGAGTCAATTTTAAAAAGCAGTTGGCCTTTGCTGACGTTCTGGCCTTCGGCGAAATTGACGCTGACCAGTTCGCCCGCAATCTGCGATTTCACCTGCACCACGGCGGATGCTTCGCCCGTACCCACCACGCGCAGTTCGGTAGGTACGGCTTCCTGCACCGCCTTGGCTACGGAAACTGGGGTAGCGGGCATCCCGGCCGCCATGGGATTTGCCTGCTGGGCTTGTTGCTGCTTACAGGACGGAACAAGAAACGTGGTTCCACACAGAAGGAGTATTAAGGATAGACGCACGAAGACACCCAACACTTCCACTCTAGCAAACAAATAGCGAAAACTTTGTAAACTGTGGCTTAGTACGGACGGGCGAAATCATCCAGCCGTAGATGTTGGAAGTTGAAGTCGAACCGGAACCGCCCCGCCGGCCGCTCTACCACCAGGAAGGGATAGGTGGGGTCGTAGTGGTAGGTGTCCAGAGGATAGAGCCAGGGGGACACGGGAAACGGCGCGTAGGCGTCCGCCAAGGGAACGATGCGGCCGTACTGATCGGGACGCTGTTCGCCGGGATCCCGAATGAAACTGAGCGAGGCGTGCGGCGCGGGCGAAACGCAGAGCGCCCGGCTATGGGAGCAAACGCCGAAGCCCGGAATACGCAGCGTGCCGGATGCGGTGTCGAGAACCTGCGCACGGCGCATCAGGGTGAGATAGATCCGCCCCTGGATCGTGAGCTCGTGACCGGACAACAGTTTGGACGTCTCCGGATCGAGAACGATTTGCAGGAATCCCACCTGTCCGCTCCAGCCGTGCAGGCGCACAAAATTCACCTCGGTGCGGAACCCCGGCAGGTCCGGGCTCTCCACGGCGATGCGGTAATCGTTCAGGGTTAACTCGGAGTTCGAGGGCAAGCCTTCGGCCGAAAGGGGCAGCTCGATGGCTTCTGTCCGCCGGAGTCGCCAATCGCCCGCGGGGTATTTTACGGTGCGGTCCAGAGATAGCCGCATGTTCGCGCCGGAAACCAGGGCTCCGTATACCGCCTGCTGCGGGAGCAGCAGATAGACGACGCACGAGAGGGCCGTGAGGGCCAGCAGCAACCGGGACAGTGCCGCCCGCCGCTGAGAATATTGGAGCAGGAGAATTGCGCAAGACCCGGCGCACAGAACCACCGCGATGGCACAGCCATCGATCCATTGCGCGCCACCGATGATATATTGCCCGTGCCCGCTGAGCCACCCCCAGCCGGCAAACGGGCTGGCCGCCAGCAGATATTGCCCGTTCCCCGCCAGCCAGGCCCAACCGGCAAATGGGCCGGCAATCAGCAGGACCGCCAGCGCGAACTGGCCATGCGTGCGCGTCACCGCGGCCAGTGCGGCGGCCGGCAACAGCAGGAACACCGAGAAAAAGAGCTGCCGCCACAGCAGGTCCGGCAGATACGCGACCGGCGAGATTCCGCTGGCGCCCAAGGCGATCGCCTGAAACAGAAATAGTGGCAGGTTGATGCAAATGGCGAGGACGATCCACTTCGCCGCTGCCAGGTGATACCAGGTGAAGGGGCGCGTGAGCCAATACTGCCGGTCGCCCACGAGCGGTTCGCCGTGAATCAGCGCGGCTACCAGGCTCCAGATGGCGACCGGCGTTGCCAGGTACAGCAATTGCCAGGCCGCGGCGACCAGTACGGGGGTGTGGCGCGTCAGAAGATCGAGGTCATTGGTGGCGAACACGAACATGAGCGGCAGTACGGCCAGCAGGTGCGGCCAGACATAGCGGAGGTCTTTGCACGCGAGCGCGGCGATCTTGCGCGTGGTCACCATACCAGGCTCCTTGGACCGGAGCGGCCGGCTTCGTAGGGTCCTAAGCGAATGTTGTCGATCGTCAAGCTGCGTTCGAAATATCCGGTGGTGTTTTGCCTCGCGATTTCCAGGGTTGTCGGACGCGTAAAAAACGCGCGCACCTGGCCGCTGGGAGTGGGTTCGGCCAGGTCGAGAGAGGTGATGGTGGTGGAGAAAACAGTCCAGGCAGAGAGTCCGGGGAAATTTGGCACCACGGGGATTCTGGCCGTGTGGTGCCCGTCGGTCAAGGCAAATGCGGCATCGGTCAAATCTTCGCCGGACGCCGAGAGACAGGTAATCGCGAGTTGGATTCCATCGGGAATGGAGACCGAACATAGATCGCCTGGGCCCATCGGGTGCGCGGTGCCCGGTATGGGCATCCGGGCAATCCGGGCCGCGGACCAAGTCGTAAACGCCGCGGTGCTGCGCACGCGCACGGGCGCCTCCTGCAAGTTCGCCCGGTCATAAAAGGGACTGTCGATATTCAGTTCCAGCCAGTAGTCGTTGTGCGCGGTGATGAGACGCTGGCCGGCCTGCAGTTCCCCGCGTCCCACAATGCCGCCGGCGAATCGCCAGCCGGAATCCCAATGGCCGCCGCCGGGCGCATCGATGGTGGCACGCACGCGTTCGGTCACGATGCCGGCGCCGGTGGGAATGCCTGTTATGGCGATGGGGATCCTGACGCCGACTGCGTCGTAGGTGGTCACATTGCTCCAGCCGCCCGGCGAGACCTGCGGGGACCGCGCCGCATCGAAAGCGATTTGCACGCTGCCGCTGGGACCGGGACCGTTGAGCTTCTCGAGGAGCGCAAAAGCAAGGTGCCACCCAGGCAAACCAATCACAAGGACCAGCAGTCCCGCGCTCAGCACGCCACGCGAAACAGGTGTGGCCCGGCGCCGGTATTGCAGGATGATTACGGCTGCCATCACCGCGAGGTATACGGCGATCTCGGCGGCGAAGCGCACCCTTTGGGCGCTTCCCCACATGCCCGCTTCGTAGCCGAACAGATGCTCCATGATGGGCGTCGAAAGGAGGGACAGAACCACATACGCCACCACGGAGAGAACAAACTGCACCGTGGTTCTGGTGACTGAGGCTACTGTCAACACGAATGCGCCGGCGAGTGCCAGAGTCAGCACCAGCGGATCGGCGACCGCGGGCGCTACGCCGTTGACCGCCAGCGCAACGGTTCCCGTCAGGAGCACGGGCAGCACGACCAACAAAATGATGAAGAGAGCCTTCGCCGCGAGAATGCTACTCCACGGGAACGGACGCGTCAGCCAGTATTGACCGTCGCCCACGATCCGCTCCTGTTGCACGGCATCGTAGATCAATCCGATCGCCGCCATTGCAAAGAGAATTCCGAGGGCCATCTGCGCGCCGGCCAACCCGCTGTGGCGCGGCAGGAGGATGTCGATCGCCATGCGCGCGACCACCAGCAGGAGGAACGCGCTGACGGCGCCGCGCCGGTGGTCCAGGTCTTTGCGAAAAATCAGCAGGGCTTCTCGCATGGCATTCTTTTACGCGGCAGCCCGGCCGACCTTGGCCAGTGCAACGAAAATGGAGCGTAGCGGCATGCCGTTTCCGGTGATGTCGCGGACGTCCGGAAACAGACCGCGTACCGTGGCGGGCGTGCGCTCGGCATCGAACTCGGTATCCACGAAGCGAATCACCGGCCCGATTGTTTCCGCCTGTACCCACGAGCGTGGCAGTCCCGGCGGCAGCGGCCGGGGCCCGTCGAACGTCAGCACTACTTCGCGGAAGCGCCCCGTGAGGGTGTCCAGTTCCTCGGAAAATCGCAGCCGCCCTTGCTCCAGGTAGCCCACGTGGCTGGCGAAGCTCTCCATCTCCGCCAGGTCGTGCGACGAAATAAAAACCGTGGTGCTCTCCGCGCGCGCCAGCAAGCCCTCGATCAGCTCATCGCGCACCAGCGCGTCCAGCCCCGTGAACGGCTCGTCCAGCACAATCAGCTTGGGCCGGTAGGCCAGGGAGGAAGCCAGCGCGGCCTTCATGCGCATGCCGCGCGAGAGTTGGCGCAGTTTGCGGTCCCGCGGCAACTCGAACTGCCGCAGCAGTTCCTGCGCCAGCGCTTCGTCCCAGGTGGGATAGAAGGGCCGGAGGAAGCGCAGAAAGTATTCCACCGTCATCCAGTCCGGCATCTCCTGGTTTTCGGAAACGTACCCGATGCGCGCGAACTCGGCCGGTCCCAGCTTGCGGGAATCCACGTCCAACACTTCGCTGCGGCCTCCGGTGGGTCGCAAAATATTCATGAGCACCTTGATGGTGGTGGTCTTGCCCGCGCCGTTCGGACCCACCAGGGCATAAATGCTGCCCTCCGGCACGTCCAGAGCCAGGTCGCGCAGCGCCTCCGTGTGCCGGTAATGTTTGGACAATGCCTCCGTGCGAATTACCGAGCTCATTTCCTCTCCTTCCCGTCCAGGCGATGCCAGTGCGCGGCCAGCGCGCCGGCCACCTGGTCCAGGCTGATCGACAGTTTTTTCGCCTCTACCACCAGTTGTTCCAGTTCGTTATCCAGCAGGCGCGTCCGCGCCGCGGCGGTGGATGCCGGCGGCGGCGCCACCACCGTGCCCATGCCGGGCCGCACCTCCAGCAGTCCTTCGTTCAGCAGGTGCGTGATCACTTTGTGCGCCGTGTTGGGATTGATCTTGAGTTCCGTGCTAATGGTGCGCACCGAAGGGAAGGCGTCCCCCGGCCGCAATTGTCCGGAGATCAGGGCCTTTTTAGCCGCATAAATCACCTGCTCATACAGCGAGCTGCCCGGTTTGAAGGCCACCCGGAAGGGTATCACAGGTGTATTATTACCCGCAGTACACTGCTGCGTCAACAGAAAAATGTTACCCTCGAATTTTGAAGCTGCCGAGACTGATTCTTCCGCTTCTTTTTTGCTGCGGCCTGTTGGCCGCGGACCTCCGGCAGATCGACCTGGAGGGCACCTGGGCCTTCTCGCTCGACCCCGGCAATAAGGGCCACGCCGATGAACGGTACACGCGGAGCATCGGCCCGGACGTGATTTTTCTGCCGGGCAGCACGGACCAGGCCGGCTTCGGCGTCAAGGTGATCGAGCCCGATACCGGCTGGCTCACGCGGCCCTACAAGTACGAAGGTCCCGCCTGGTATCAGAAGAATGTGGTGATCCCCGAAAGCTGGCGCGGATTGCACATCACGCTTTTTCTGGAGCGCCCCCACTGGCAGACCGAAGTGTGGGTGGACGGCATCGCCGCCGGGATGCGCAACAGCCTTTCCACGCCGCATGAGTACGATCTGAGCGTGGCGCTGACGCCCGGTCCTCACCGCATCACCCTCTGCGTGGACAATACGTACAAGATCGATGTCGGACGCAATGCCCACAGCCTGACCGAGCACACGCAAACCAACTGGAACGGGATCGTGGGGGAAATCTCACTGCGCGCTACGGACCCGGTCTGGATCGATTCCACCAGCATCGCCACCGACGCCGTGCAGAAGACGCTGCGCGTAACCTGCGTGATCCGCAACGCCACCGGCGCCGCCGTAAGCGGAGAGCTGATCGCCCGCGCCGCCGGAGCCTCCACTGCCGTGCACCTCACCGAAGCCGGCTCGACGCGCACGCTCTCCTTCACCCTGCCGGTACCGGGGGCCAAACCGTGGGACGAGTTCGACCCCGCGCTCTACACTTTGGAGCTATCGCTCACGGCCGGCCATTTCAGCGACCGGCGCGCGATTCCCTTCGGGCTCCGCACCATCGCCACGCGAGGCACGCAATTCCTGCTGAACGGTCGCCCCGTGTTTCTGCGCGGGACTTTGGAGTGCAACATCTGGCCGCTCACCGGCTATCCGCCCACCGGCGTCGCGGCCTGGGAGCGCATCTTCCGCATCGCCCGCTCCTACGGTCTGAATGCCTTCCGCTTCCACTCCAACTGCCCGCCCGAGGCCGCGTTCATCGCCGCCGACCGCGCCGGCTTCCTGCTCCACGTGGAGCTGCCGGTCTGGAACAAAACTGTGGGCAAAGATCCCGTGCTCAGTGAATACATGCGCGCCGAAGGGCTGCGCATTCTCAAAGCGTACGGCAATCATCCCTCCTTCACGATGCTCTGTCTGGGCAACGAGCTCATCGGCGACGACAAGTTCATGGACGACCTGGTGGCCGAATTCAAAAAGGACGACCCGCGCCGTCTCTATACCTTTTCCGCCGACCATCGCCGCCGCGTTCCCGGTCCCACGTCCGACTATTACGTGACCCAGCAAACCTCCGCCGGCCGCCTGCGCATCAACGGCACGCGCTTCACCAAAACCGAAGAGGGCACCGACCACGACTTCGCCGATTCCGTGGCCGCCGTGCACGTGCCGCTGGTTAGCCACGAATTGGGGCAGTGGGCTGTCTACCCCGATTTCAGCGAAATTGGCAAATATACCGGCGTCCTCAAGGCTCGCAACCTGGAGCCGTTCCGCGATTCGCTGGCCGCCCGCGGCATGATCGACGAAGCCCACGAGTTTCAAATCGCCTCCGGCCGGTTTTCGTGGGCCGTCTATAAAGAGGACATGGAAGCCGCCCTCCGCACGCCCGATTATGGAGGTTTCTTTCTTCTGCAACTGGAGGATTTCCCCGGTCAGGGCGAGGCGCTGGTAGGGCTGCTGGATTCCTTTTGGGATTCCAAGGGCATCCTCACGCCCGGGGAGTTCCGCCGCTTCTCCAGCCCTACCGTGCCGCTGCTGCGCATGAAGAAATTCGTCTGGACCGCGGGCGAAACTTTCACCGCGCATGCCGAGGTGGCGCATTACGGACGCGAGCCGCTCAGTGGCGCCGCCGCCTCCTGGAGCGTGACCGATGATGCGGGCCGTAAGATCGCGTCCGGCGCGTTTCCGCCCGCCAATATTCCCTGCGGCAGTGTCACGGCATTGGGCGATATCAGCGTGCCGCTTACATCGGCCGCCGCCGCGCATTGGAAAATCACGGTCGCCCTCACCAGCACCGAGGCCATCAACAGTTGGGACGTTTGGGTCTATCCCAAGCCCGCGCCCGCGCCTGCACCGCCCGGCGTGCTGATCGCTACCGCGCTCGATGCCGCCGCGGAGAACGCGTTGAATCAGGGCCGCAAGGTGGTCCTCCTGACGCCCGCGAAACAGCAAGGGCCGGCCCTACAGCCCATGCGGTTTCTACCGGTCTTCTGGTCCAACGGCTACTTCGACAATCAGCCCGGCACCATGGGCATTCTCTGCGACCCCGCCCATCCCGCACTCGCCGAATTCCCCACCGCCAGCCACTCGGACTGGCAATATTGGGAACTCACTGAAGGTTCCCACGCCTTCATCCTGGATCAAACGCCGCTGGCGTTCCGCCCGATTGTCCAGGTGATCGACGATTTCCATCGCAATCACAAACTCGGCGCCGTGGTGGAAGCGGCCGTCGGCAAAGGAAAACTGCTGGCCGTCTCTTTCGATCTCGCCACGGATCTGGATCACCGGCCCGTGGCCCGTCAACTTCTTCGGAGCCTCCTGGATTACGCCGGTAGCGACAAGTTCCAGCCGAAGCAATATTTGACCATGGAGGAAATCGAGAGTTGGGCGAAGTAGGGGGCTATGATTCACCAGGGAGGCACGAAGAACACGGAGAGAAGATTTAAGGGGACCGAGTCTTTTTATCGCGGAGGCGCGGAGACGCGGAGCAAAACGCGGAGGAAATTGGAGAACAACGAAAGAGAGCCAGAATCTCTTCTCCTCCGCGTCTTCCTCCGCGCCTCAGCGCCTCCGCGTTGAGTTGTATGTTTGCCGATGTGGACTGAATTCCAACTCCCTCTCGCGCCGCCTGAGCAATCCGGCGCGGTCAAGGCCTGGCAGGAGCCCGTGGTCATTCCTTCGTACCTGCCCGAGGCTCCCGACAAGAATCCCATGTTTCTGGAGAAGCGCGTCTACCAGGGCAGCAGCGGGCGCGTTTATCCACTGCCCTTCACCGATCGGATCGCCACCGAAAAGTCCGACGCACACATGGCAGGCAGCGCACCTTGAAAACGAATTCGTCCGCGTCATGATCCTGCCCGAGATCGGCGGCCGCATCCATGTGGGCCTCGATAAAACCAACGGCTACGATTTTTTCTATCGCCAGAACGTCATCAAGCCCGCGCTGGTCGGCCTCGCCGGGCCGTGGGTCTCAGCGGCGGCGTCGAGTTCAACTGGCCGCAGCATCACCGTCCCGCCACCTTCATGCCGGTGGATGTCGAAATCGAATCGCACCCCGACGGCTCGCAGACCATCTGGTGCCAGGACCACGACCCCATGACGCGCCTCAAGGGAATGCACGGCGTGTGCCTGCATCCCGGCAAGTCTTACATCGAGCTGAAGGTCCGTCTCTACAACTGCACGCCCTTCGTCCAGACCTTCCTGTGGTGGGCCAATGCCGCGGTGCGGGTTCACGAGGAATACCAATCCTTCTTTCCGCCCGACGTCCACTATGTCGCCGACCACGCCAGGCGCGCCATGAGTTCTTACCCGTTCTGCACCGGCACTTATTACGGCGTCGATTATGCGGCGCGCGCACCGCACAACGACCTCACCTGGTACCGCAACATTCCGGTGCCCACCAGCTACATGGCCATGGGCTCCAGCCAGGACTTCCTGGGCGGCTACGACCATCGCGCGCAGGCCGGCCTGGTCCACGTCGCCAACCATCACATCTCGCCCGGCAAGAAACAGTGGACCTGGGGCAATCACCCTTTCGGCTACGCCTGGGATCGCAACCTCACCGATTCCGACGGCCCCTACGTGGAACTCATGGCCGGCGTGTATACCGACAATCAGCCGGACTTCTCTTTCCTGGCGCCCTACGAGACCAAAACCTTCAGCCAGTATTGGTATCCCATACAGAAGATCGGCCCCGTACAATTCGCCAGCCTCGACGCCGCCATCAGCCTGCATGTGGCGGACGGAGTTGCCAGAGTCGGCGTCTGTGTCACTTCGCCCATCCCCGGCGCCACTATCCGGCTGGACCCGGTCGCCGCCTGGACGCGCGACCTCGCTCCCGGCGTCGGATTCCGCGCCGAAGCGGAGGTGGGGGCGGAGCCTCTCACGGTCATCGTCTCCACGCCCACCCGCGAAGTGGCGCGCTATGCCCCTCGCATCGCGGAACCGCCCGCGGAAGCGCCGCCGCCCGCCACAGAGCCGCCCCTTCCCGAAGACATCGCCACTGCCGACGAACTCTATCTCACCGGCCTGCACCTGGACCAATACCGCCACGCCACGCGGCATCCCGACCTCTACTGGCGCGAAGCCCTGCGCCGCGATCCCGCCGATTCGCGCTGTAACCACGCCATGGGCCTGTGGCATCTCCGCCGCGGTGAATTCGCCGAAGCCGAACAGCACTTCCGCCGCGCCATCGCCTCACTTACCCGCCTCAACGCCAATCCCTACGATGGCGAGCCGCACTATCACCTGGGCCTTACCCTGCGCTTCCAGGACAGCCTCGACGAGGCTTACGCCGCCTTCTACAAATCCGCCTGGTCCGCCGCGTGGCGTTCCCCCGCGTACTACGCCATCGCCGAAATCGATACGCAGCGCGGCGATTTCACCAGGGCGCTGCACCACCTCAACGAAGCGCTCCGCGTCAACACCGATCATTTGAATGCGCGCTGCCTCTGCGTGGTGGTGCTGCGCCGCCTGGGCCAGGAGGCCGAAGCCGCGGATTTCCTGGAGAAAACGCTCGCTCTGAATCCGCTCGACCCCTGGGCCAATCACCTGGCCGGCCGCCCCATTCCCGGCGGCAACCAGACCCGCCTCGACCTTGCCTTCGATTGCGCCCGCGCCGGGCTGGAAGCGGAAGCTGACGAGATTCTCGCCGCGGCGGACTTCGCTGCCTCGGACGGGTCCGTGCCAATGGTGCTCTACACGCTCGGCCGCTGGGAAGAGGCCGCCGCCGCGTCGCCCGATTATTGCTTTCCTTCGCGCCTGGAAGAGATGCTCGTCCTCGAAGCCGCCATCCGCTCCAACCCCTCCGACGCCCGCGCCCGCTACTACCTGGGCAACCTGCTCTACGACCGGCGCCGCCACCGCGAGGCGATCGAACAGTGGGAGTGGTCCGTCAAGCTCGATTGGAATTTCTCCATCCCGTGGCGCAATTTGGGGATCGCGTATTTCAATGTGCTGGAGGATGCCGAAGCAGCCCGCCTTTGCTTCGACGGCGCCATCCGCGCCAACCCGTACGATGCCCGCCTGCTCTACGAGCGCGATCAACTCTGGAAGCGTACCGGCATCGAGCCTGCCAGCCGCCTCGCCGAATTCGAAGCAGCCTTGCCGCTGGTGGAAGAGCGCGACGATCTTTCCGTGGAACTCGCCGCCCTGTACAATCAGACCGGCCAGCCGGAAAAGGCCGCCGCGGTGCTCGAGTCGCGCCGCTTCCAGCCCTGGGAGGGCGGGGAAGGGCTCGCCCTCCAGCAGCACGAGCGAGCCCATATCCTGCTGGGCCGCCGCGCCCTCGCCGCCGGCGATGCGGAAACCGCCCGCGGCCATTTCGCGCGCGCCCTGGAGTGTCCGGAAAACCTGGGAGAAGCGCGCCACTTCCTGGCCGTGCCGTACCACATCTATTACTGGCTGGGCGAAGCCGGAGCCGAAGGCGATTGGTTCGAACAGGCCGCTCGCGGCGACACTTATTACAGCGCCCTGGCTCTCCGCCGCCTGAATCGCCACGCCGAAGCCGCCGAGGTGTGCCGCGTGCTTCTGGCCGCCTCCGAGCGCATTCACTCCCAGCCTCCGCGAGTCGATTACTTCGCCACCTCGCTTCCTTCGATGCTGCTTTTCAACGATAGCCCGGCGCGCGCCGCTGAAATCCAAGCCGCCTTCCTGGAAGCCCAGGGACGCCTGGGCCTCGGCGAAACCGAAGCCGCGCGCTTTCTGCTGCGCCGTGTGCTGGAATTGGATGGCAGCCACGCCGGCGCAGCCGACCTTCTCGACTAAACATGCAGCCCGAACGTAACGCCCGCTTCGTCTGGCTCATCTGCTCCATCGCCGCCCTGGGCGGCCTGCTGTTCGGCTACGACTGGGTGGTGATCGGCGGGGCCAAGCCGTTCTACGAGATCTACTTCCACCTCACCAGCCAGAACGCCATCGGCTGGGCCAACAGTTGCGCCCTGCTGGGCTGCCTGGCCGGCTCCATCGCTTCCGGCCTGCTCAGCGACCGCTGGGGCCGCAAGAAAGTGCTCATCCTCTCCGCGTTTCTCTTTGCCGTCTCCAGCGTGCTCACCGGGTGGGCGCCGGCTTTCACCTGGTTCGTGGTGTGGCGCATCACCGGCGGCACGGCCATCGGCATGGCTTCCAACGTCTCGCCCATGTACATCGCGGAGGTCAGCCCCGCGGAGTTGCGCGGCCGGCATGGTGTCCCTCAACCAGTTGACCATCGTGATCGGCATCCTCATCGCGCAGATCGCCAACTGGCTGATCGCGCGGCCGGTGCCGCCGGGCGCCACCAGCGAGTTCATCCGCCAGTCCTGGAACGGCCAATACGCCTGGCGCTGGATGTTCACCGCGGTCGCCCTTCCCTCCGTCATCTTCTTCGTGGGCGCATGCTTTATCCCCGAAAGCCCGCGTTGGCTGGCGCGTTCCGCCGATTCCAAAACGGGCGTCACTCCTTGGCGCGCGCTGCTGGTTCCGCGCCTGCGCAAGGTGCTGGCCATCGGCGTCTTCCTCGCCGTGCTGCAGCAGTGGAGCGGCATCAACGTCATCTTCAACTACGCCGAAGAGATCTACCGCGGCGCCGGCTACGACGTCAACGGCATCCTGTTCAATATCGTGATCACCGGCGCCATCAACCTGGTCTGCACCCTGGTCGCCCTCGGCGTGGTGGATCGTTTTGGCCGCCGGGCGCTCATGCTCATCGGTTGCGCCGGCATCGCGCTCTCGCACGTCCTGCTGGGGCTGGCCTACCATTTCAAATTGAAAGGACTGCCCGTGCTGGTGCTCACCCTGTGCACCATCGGCTGTTACGCCATGTCGCTGGCGCCGGTCACCTGGGTACTCATCTCCGAAATTTTCCCCAACCGCATTCGCGGCCTTGCAGTATCGGTGGCGGTGTCGGCGCTGTGGATCGCATGCTTCCTGCTGACCTTCACCTTCCCGCTGCTCAATGCCGCGCTGGGACCTTCGGGCACATTCTGGCTCTATGGGGCCATCTGCGCCGTCGGGTTCTTTTTCATCCTCGCGCGCGTGCCGGAAACCAAAGGCAAGACGCTGGAAGAAATCGAAGCGGCTCGTGGTAGGCTGACTCCCACCCCACCTACACGCTCGCGTTCCCCAGCAATCCCACCGGAAACTCCGCCAGAACATCGCGAATTCGCCAACTCGCGGGAACCAGCCCCGTCAGCGCGTCCTTCCATTGCGACGGCGCGCCATCCGGTAATAACAGCTCCGTCGAGCCCCAATCCTCCAACCCGCTCATCCAACGCGGAGCCACCACGATCGCCCAATCGTTTTCCAATCGTCGTGCGAACGCGCAAACGCGCTGAGCCTCCACGCCCTGCGCGTACAGCGGCAGATATTCGCCGCGCGCGAACAGTTCCAGGTGCGCCTTGCGGAATTGCAGCGCTTTGTAGGTCACCCACAGCTTCATTTCGTCCTGCAACGGATTCGCCGCCAGCTCGCGCATCAGGGCCACCGCGTCTTCCCCCGCGCGACGCCGTAACCTCTCCAGCATTTTCTGCCGCTGTTTGTAATCCACTCTCCGGCGATTGTCCGGGTCCACCAGCGTGAACTGCCACGTCTCGGTTCCCCGATAAAAATCCGGCACTCCCGGCGACGCAATCTTGAGCACAAGCTGGCTCAAACCATTCAGCGCTCCCCACCGTGCCAGGCTGGATTGAAATTCAAAAAAGTCCGGAAAGAACTGCGCTTCGTCACCCAGGATGCGATCCACGAACTCCTGCACGGCGCGTTCGTACTCTTCATGCGGCTCAATCCAACTGCTGTTTTGTTTGGCCTCGCGCAGCGCTTTGATCAGAAATTCCTTCACCCGTCGGGGGAAGCCTTCCACCTCTTCCGGAGCGCTTGGCCACGCTCCCAGTAGCGTCTGGTAGATCAGAATCTCCTCGCTCCGGCTGGGCGCAGGCACGTTGTTCAACAGAATTTTCCGGCCGGCATTCCATTCCATCCACCGCTCCAGCCGGCGGTCCCACTCGTCGGGCATCTCCGAGAGCACGTTGAGCCGCGCGCGCACGTCTTCGCCGCGCTTGGTGTCGTGCGTACTGGTGGCGTTCATGGTGTCTGGCCACTCTTCCAGGCGCTTCCGGTTGAATTCGTGGAACTCGGCCAGGCCGAAGGGTGGAAGCTCGCGCAGCGGATCGCCGCCCACCTCGTTCAGCGAAAGCAGGCTGTTGTGCCGGTAAGAAGCCGTATCCTCCAGGCCCTTCGCCATCACCGGACCACTGAACTGCTGCCACCGCATCACAAAATCCAGCCACTGCCCCTTCTGGTCTTCCAGATAGTAAGGCGGATCCAGCAGCAATATGCTGCGCAGAAAATCGAACGCGCCGTCGGAAATATGTTCCGGAGCCGTTCGCCGGCGGGCCAACGCCAGGGTCCGCTCAATGTATCCGCGATCGCTGCCGGGTATCTCAAAATCGTGAATATAGGTGCGGTAAACCGGCAGGCAGGCCGTCACTTCCACCAGCAGGTCGGTCAGTTCGGCCATGCGGATATCGCGTGCGTGGCGGTGGCCCGCGGCGAGTATTCCGAGGCAGTGCACCAGGTAGTTGACGTCGCCCTTGAACAGGGTCTGCATCACTTCTTTACTGCATCGATAGCAAAGCTCGGCGAAGGGCAGGTCGTCGCCCGAACGGCGCGCATAAATTTCTTCGAGCCGCTCCAGGCCCTCGGGCTGCACGAAGATTCCGTTTACGGCATTCAGAAAGTCGTAGCCCGTAGTCCCCGCCACGGGCCACGCTCCGGGCAGGCGCTCGTCGCGGCCCAGAATCTTCTCTACCACCATGTACGCTCCGTTGGCCGCCGATTGCATGCGCTGCAGGAAGCACTCAGGCGCCCAGAGCCCGTCGATATGGTCCACGCGCAGGCTGGTCACTTTCCCGTCGCGTACCAGTTCGATGGTCTTTTGCTCGCGGCTTTCGAACACCTCGCCCGATTCGATGCGCAAGCCCACCAGGTCGTTGATGTCGAAGAATCGCCGGTAATTGATCTCTTCGTAGCCGATCTTCCAATACGCCAGCCGGAAAGCCTGTTCGCCCAGCAGCCGGTCCAGTTCGTCCACCGATCCGGCGAAGAAGATCAGGGCATCGTCCACCGCGCGCTTGATATCGCCGTTCTCCTGGTACGCGCGCCAAAGCCGTTCCTTAAGGCGATCCTTCTGCCGCCGCCGCTCCTGAATCCGCTCCGCGCCGGCGTCGTCCCGATGCGGCAATCGTTCCAGATCGGCCACCAGCGCCGGCAGTTCCGCGAGGCCGGGATTCTGATCCAGGCAGCGCCTCAAAATCATGGTGTAGGTCTTGGGATCCAGCGGCATGCGCCGCTCGAAGTAGCGCACCGAAATGCCGGTGTCCTCGATCTTGAGCGAGAGCTGCCCCGAGGCCAGCACATCGCCGTAGGTCGAACCCAGTACCGGCAGCAGCACGCGATTCTCCTGCAGCGCCGCCGCTTTGGTCGTGGCCGGGTGCCAGTCGATATCGAAGTAGGAGGCAAAGGCCGAAGATTGGCCGTTCTCCAGCAGGTCCAGCCACCAGGGATTCTCATAGCTGGCCGCCATGTGGTTCGGCACCGTGTCCAGCAGCAGGCCCATGCCGTAGTGCCGGAGCTTGTCGGCCAGTTCATCGAAATCCTCTTCCGTGCCCAGCTCGGAATTGACGCGCGACGGGCTGGTGATATCGTACCCATGGGAACTGCCGCGCCGTGCCTTGTACCGGGGGGAGGAGTAGAGGTCCGTGATTCCCAGCTCACTCAGGTAGGGCACCAGGTCGCGGCCGTCCACAAAACGGAAGCCCTGATGAAACTGCATCCGGTAGGTGGATCCAGGTGCGCGATAGTTCATGGCGCCTCCAGAAGTTCCACAATCGCGTGTGAGGGAATGCGGATTCGCTCCGGCGCGTGCGTCACTTCGTAGGCCAGTTTCCGCAGCGCCAGTTCCAGCAGGAAGATGCGCAACATGGCGCGGATCTGCTCGCCGTTGGCCGGCAGCAACGGAGCCACGCCCGGCGCCGCCAGATAAGCTCCCAGGTATTCAGCGCTCACGGAGCGGTACCAGAATTTGGCCCAGTTCTCCAGAGCGTTAAGCGTCTCGGGTTTCGGTATGACGCCCGGGGTTTCACCGAACAGCGCACCGTGCGAAGCGTGATAGAACGAATCCAGCATTCCCGCTACGTCCTGCAGCGGCGAGCGCTTGATCCGCCGCTCGCTCAGCGGCCGGCCCGTGTCGCCTTCGAAATCGATAATCATCATGTCCTTGCCGGTGAACAGGACCTGTGCCAGGTGAAAATCGCCGTGGATCCGGATCCGGGCCGCCGTGATACGCTCGTCGATCAGGTACCGTACCTTCACCCGGATCGCCGCCTGCCGTTCCAGCACCGCGGCGGCATCCGCGCGAACCTCATCGGGAAGCTGCTCCAGGCTGGCTCGCAGTACATCGGCGGCGCGGCTCTGGCGTCCCAACATGCCGTGATACAGGCCCCGCCGGTAAAAATCCGTATAGGGTTCGGGCGCGAAGGCGGGGTCGGTTTGGCGCGAAGAAAGCGCTACGTGAAGTTCCGCCGTCCGTATACCCAGCAGCCTCACCGTCTGCAGATACGTGCCGATCAGCTCCTGAGCCAGTTCCGTTTCCGCCACGCCCTGCGGCGGACCGGCCGCTCCCCGCGCCATGGCGTGTTCGAAGAAAGAGCCCAGATGATTGATGGTGTGCTGCCAGGCATCGATGCCCTGGCGGACGAAGCCGCTCAGCACCGCCGCCACCATTCGTTCGCCCGCTGCACCGCGATATTCCAGGGAGCCCGACAGAGGCGGCACGTTGGGGAAGCCTTCCTGCGTGAGCAGCGCCCCGATCTCTTCTTCGGGGTGCGGGCCCTCTTCAATTTTGCGAAGGAATTTCAACGCGAACCGGTCGCCAAAGAAGATCGTGGTATTGTCCTGGTCAACCTTGGCCACCGAGGGCTCCAGCACCGGCCGGTCCGCGCCCCAAACCTGCCGGAACGCGCGCGTGTGCGAGGCCACCAGTTCGCCGCCTTCGCCCGCGAAACGGCGGCGCCGCAGAATGCCGCCCAGCAGTTCATCGCAAAATGCGCGATGCCTCAGCGCGCTGAAAAGCACTCCGCGCGATCCGTCCGGAGTCTGCAGACCGGCAATCACAAACTGGTTATCGCCAGGGTCGCCCTGGGCCACGGCCAGCGGCAGCGTGTACACTTCGGATTCGCCTTCCACAAACTCCACCCGCACCAGCAGCAGGTAAGATTGCGATTTCGGAAACGGAATCACTTCGAAGATTTCCGACGAACGGATCACTCGCAGCTTGCTGCGGAACCAGCGCCGGCCGCGCAGAAACGCCGGCAGCATGCCGGCCAGCGTGGCCCGCACCATGGGCGAGAAGACCTGCTCCCACGAAGTGATGGCCAGCACCGGCGGCTCCCCCGTGCCGATGCGCAGAGTCTCGTGCGACACTTCCTTCGGCTGCAGCGCGAACCAGTAAAAAGCGTGGGGCCCCAGCGAAAGAAAATAAGGCCGCTCGGTGATCTCCGGGAATTGCGTCTTCCCGAACAGTTCCAGCGGCACCAGTCCGGCGAACTTCGAAACATCGATCTGGGTGCATTGGGCGAAGCGGGAAAGGTTCGCCACAATCAGCACCCGCTCCTCCTGGTAGACGCGCACGAACGCCAGAATGCGCCGGTTTTCCGGGCTCAGAAACTCAATCCCGCCCCGTCCCAACGCGTGCGATTGTTTGCGCTGCGCCAGCACCCGCTTCATCCACCACAACAGTGAATTGGGATTGTTGAGCTGCGTCTCCACGTTCAAGGCTTCGTAGTGGTACTCCGGATCGATAATGGCCGGCAGGTACAGGCGCTGCGGATTGGCGCGCGAAAATCCCGCGTTCCGGTCGGCGCTCCACTGCATCGGCGTGCGCACGCCGTTCCGGTCGCCCAGGTAGAAGTTGTCCCCCATGCCGATTTCGTCACCATAGTAGATCACCGGTGTCCCCGGCAGGGAAAACAGCAGTGCGTTCATCAGTTCGATGCGCCGCCGGTCGTTCTCCAGCAGGGGCGCCAGCCGCCGGCGAATGCCCAGGTTGATGCGCATCTGGTGATCCTGAGCGTAGACGCGATACATATAGTCGCGCTCTTCGTCGGTTACCATTTCCAGCGTGAGCTCATCGTGATTGCGCAGAAACAGCGCCCACTGGCACCCGTCGGGAATGGGCGGGGTCAGCTCCAGAATTTCCGTCACCGGATAACGGTCTTCCATCTGGTTGGCCATGAACAGCCGCGGCATCAGCGGAAAGTGGAAAGCCATGTGACATTCGTCGCCCTTGCCGAAGTAGCTGATGGCATCCTCGGGCCACTGGTTGGCTTCCGCCAGCAGCATCTTCCCTTTGTGTCGCGAATCGATATGCGCCCTGAGCTGGCGCAGAAATTCGTGGGTCTCGGCGAGGTTTTCGCAGTTCGTGCCCTCCCGTTCGTACAGGTACGGCACGGCGTCCAACCGCAGCCCGTCCACTCCCATATCCAGCCAGAAATCCATGGCTGCCATCATCGCCGTGCGCACCTCCGGGTTGTCGAAATTCAAATCCGGCTGATGGGAGTAGAAACGGTGCCAGTAATACGCTTTCGCCACCGCGTCCCAGGTCCAGTTGGAACCTTCGAAATCCTTGAAGATGATGCGCGCTTCGCGATACTTTTCGGGCGTATCGCTCCACACGTAGAACTCGCGCCAGCGAGAACCCGGCGACGCATGACGCGATCGCTGGAACCAGATGTGCTGGTCGCTGGTGTGGTTGAGAACCAGTTCGGTGATGACGCGCAGCCCGCGTGCGTGCGCCTCGCGTAAAAAATTCTGGAAATCGCGCAAGGTTCCATACGAGGGATGCACATTTGTGTAATCGGCGATGTCGTATCCATCGTCGCGCCACGGCGAAGGGCAGAACGGAAGCACCCAGATCGCCGTGACTCCCAGGTCCAGTAGGTAATCTAACTTTTGCGTCAAACCTGGAAAATCGCCCATTCCGTCGCCGTTTCCATCGAAAAAGGCGCGGACATGGACTTCGTATACTACGGCATCTTTGAACCACAGCGGATCGTTATCCAACAGAATGGGTTTGGGCATCGGCAGAGCAGTCCATGCCATTTTTGCACGCTCATACCCCAAGTTTGGACTTCCGGGTGTTGTATAGTAATTTTCGGAACTAATGTCTCATTTTTGTGGAAGAACACACAGTCCCCGCCTCCGGCCCCCTGCAGTCCCGGCTCAGGAACAGACTCCAATCGGACGCGCCTCCCCGACGCATCAGGAAATCGCGGCGTTGGCGTATTCGTATTGGGAACAACGCGGACGGCAGGGCGGTTCAGCTCGCGAAGATTGGCTTCGGGCCGAAAAGGAACTTAGCCGGCGCTTATGATTCGCGGCGGCGCTGGCGCCGTCCGGTCCATTTAAGCAGACACGCAAGGGCCAGAAATAGTGATACGGAATAGAACGTTTGTGCTATTGGCGTCATAAATTGGTGCTCCCGACCCCCGTATCAGTACGGTTGTCAGGAGATGTCCTCCTTATCTTTGGTTAGTCGAAATATACTCCCGAAGCCCGCGATCCAGCCGTATTCTCCTGGCATTGCGCAAGTTGGTTAAGCTCCGTACCAGGCCGATCACTCCAATTGCCGTTAGGGCGACTGCCATGCCAACCGTTGAGTGCATATGGATTTCCGTCTCCGTGAATTCATTTGAATCGATTTGAATTCGTTTCTAAAGTCCTAACCGTACCGCGATAGGTACGGTAAGTGTGGGTTATGGTACAGTGATCCCCTAGGCAACTTCGGCCGGCCATGAGCGACGTCCATGGGGTCTATGCCGCCGCGATCACCCCACGCGGCAAACACGGTGAGATCGACTTCGGCGCCTCCTTCGAATTGATCGATTTCTTATGCCGGAGCGGCGTCAGCGGCATCGCTTTGTGTTCGGCGGTGGGTGAGTTCGCCGCTTTGAGCCTGGACGAGCGGTCGCGCCTGGTTTACCTGGCGGTGAAGCGCAGCCGCGTTCCCGTCCTGGTGGGAGTGGGCAGCGCCACCCTGGATGGCTCGGTGAGCCTGGCCCGTGAGGCCCGCGATGCCGGGGCCGCCGGTCTGCTCCTGCCGCCACCATATTTTTTCGATTACGACCAGGACGATCTCCGCGAATTCTATCTCCAGTTCGCCCGCCAACTGGGCGACGGCACGGCCACCTTCCTGTCGCAATTGCCGCCGCCGGGTTCCGGACTGTGCATCGCCACCGCACTCGAATTGCTCGCCACCGGCCACTTCGCCGGCATTGAGGACGGCGACGGCGCGGATTCGATTCATCGCATCCAGGCTGCCTGCCAGGGCCGGCCGTGGCGCATCCTGGCGGCCGGCGATGCCACATTCGCCGAAGCCCGCTGCGCAGGCGCTCACGCCGCCATCTCCTCCTCCGCCTGCGCCCTTCCGGAACTCATGTCCGCTCTCGACCGCGCGCCCCAGGACCCGGGCTTGAACGCGCGGCTGCGCGAGTTTCTCTCCTGGGTCGATCAGTTTCCCCAGCCGGTCATCGTCAAAACAGCCACTACCCTCCGCCGCCTGAAAACCGGCCCGCTCTCCGTGCCTCTCTCCCCCGAAAAGCAGAAAAAGCTGGAGCAATTCCAAGCCTGGTTCGAGCCCTGGCTGGCTCGCAAAACATAGGCCTCCAGGCCGGTGGCAACTCATACGCTGTAAGCTATAAGTGATGCTTCCCCGAGTTTTGTGTCTGCTATCCGCTGGCCTGTTGATGGCCCAGTCTCAAGACCCCGCCGGTACTGCCCGCAAGGCTCTCGACCTGTTGCTGGGCGGGAAATACGCCGACCTGGTGCAGATGATCACGCCCGCTTACCGCACCGCCAACACCCAGAGCGACCTCACTAAACTGGGCGCCGAAATCAAAACCTGGGGCGCGGTGGAAGAGATCGGAAAGCCCACTGTGCAGGCCATGGGGCCGGTCAGTATCGTGATGTTTCCCGTGAAGTTCGCCACCCGCCCCATCGATGTCCAGATGAGTGTGAACGCCAGCGGCCAGGTGTCCGCGCCTCTGCTTCGCCCCGGGCAGGTGGCGTGGCAGCCGCCCTCATACGTCAAAGCCGCCTCCTTCAAGGAGCGCGCCGTCGTCATCGGCGACAAATGGAAACTGCCGGGCACGCTCACCGTTCCGAACGGCAGCGGACCTTTCCCGGGGCTCGTGCTGGTCCACGGCTTCGGACCCAATGACCGTGACGAGACTGTGGGCGGCACCAAGATGTTCCGCGACCTGGCCGAAGGCCTGGCTTCCCGAGGCATCGCCGTTCTGCGCTACGAAAAACGAACCAAAGTCTACGCCGCCAGGATGGGCATCACTTCTTACACGCCTGACGACGAGGTCATCGAAGACGCCGACAAGGCCGTCGGCGTTCTACGCGCCCAGCCCGAAGTGAACGGCAACCGCGTCTTCGCTCTCGGCCACGATTTTGGTGGATACCTGCTGCCGCGCGTGGCCGCTGAAGACGGCAAGCTCGCCGGATTGATTATTCTCGGCGCCAGTGCCCGCCCTTTGGAAGACTTGATCCTGGAGCAAATCCAGGCTAAGAACCTGCCGGCCGTGCAGTTGACCGCGGCCAAATCGGCGGTGACCAAAATCAAAAGCCTGGAAACATCCGACGAGGACGCACCGCGTATCTTCGGCCTGCCCGCGGCCTATTGGGTCGATCTGAAAGGCTACGATGCTCCCGCCGCCGCCAAAAAACTTGGCATTCCCATCCTGGTCATGCAGGGTGAGCGCGATTTCCAGACCAGCATGACCGATTTCAACATCTGGAAACAGGCCCTTGCCGGCGCCAGGGGCGCGACCGTCCAGAGCTATCCGTCGCTCAACCATATCTTCGTCGCCGGAGAAGGCAAGAGCAGCGAGGAAGAGTACAAAAAGGCGGCTCACGTCGCCCCCGAAGTGATCGACGTGGTGGCCAAGTTCATGGGCCAGTAGCGCCGCGCGCGGCCTCACCATTCCACGGTTTTGCCGGGCTCCAGTTCCCACACTTCGGTGCCCGTGCCCGCAATCAGTTTGGCCAGTTGCGCCGGCGTTCCGGTGAGCTGCGGGAACGTGCCGAAGTGCATGGGAATCACTTTTTTCGTTTTCAGCATCCGGCAGGCCACCGCGGCCTCGCGCGGGCTCATGGTGAACAGGTCGCCGATGGGCAGAAAGGCCAGTTCCGGCTGGTACAGCTCCTGAATCAGCGCCATATCGGTGAATACGTTGGTATCGCCGGAAAAATACAGCGCGCGCCCGTCGGGAAGCCGCATCACGTATCCCGCGGCCTCTCCGCCGTAAATGATCCGGTCGCCGTCGGTGATTCCGCAACTGTGTACCGCGTGGGTCATGGTGACCGTCACGTCGCCCGCCTTCTGCGACCCGCCCTTGTTCATCGCCCGCGTGTTCTTCACGCCTTTGGACTCCAGCCAGTGGCATGTTTCAAAAATCGCGACTACTTCGGGAGAGAACTTCTTCGCCAGGGGCACCGCATCGTGAATATGATCGAAGTGCCCGTGCGTGATGCAGATCGTGTCCACCCGGTCGATCTCGAAGCCCCGCGGAAATTTCGGATTGCCGTCGGTCCAGGGGTCCATCACAATCACTTGGCCCGAAGGGAGCCGGAATTGGAAACTGCCGTGGCCCAGCCAGGTAATTCTCATACTTGCGATTCTAGCGCGCCGGGCAGCAGTTCAACGAGTAATTGTCATCTGCTGACTGCATGTTGATCTGCCAGCGTAGTTGAAGCGGAGACGGGCGACTCGATCCCGCCCCAGGGTTGGATCAACCATATCGGACCAGATAGATTCCGCATGCCTTGAAAAGGGTGTGGCTTCTCGAGCTGGACAATACAACGAGCAGATATCTTATATCTAACGAAAAAGGCGTCGCCACATGATCGCCTCCTTTCATTCGTGACGCAGAGTCAGAGCGGGATCGACTATGGCGGCGCGGCGCGCTGGCAGGAAACTCGCCGCCGCGGCGGCGATGGCCAGCGTGCCGGTAACGAGGGCGTAGGTGGCGGGGTCGGTAGCCTTGACGCCGTATAGAAGTGTGGTCAGATAGCGCGTGAGGAACAAGGCGGCGGCGATTCCAGCCAGCGCCCCCAGCGCCACCAGGACGGCGCCTTCCCGCATCACCAGCGCGAGCACCGCGCCGGGCGACGCGCCCAGTGCCATGCGAATGCCGATTTCGGCGCGGCGTTGAGTCACCGAGAACGCCAGCACGCCGTAGACGCCGACGATGGCCATGAGAAAGGCGATGGCGGCGAATGCGGCCAGCAGCACGGTGTCGAAGCGCGGGCTGGCGGTCAACTGATCGATCGCCTGGTCCAGCGTCTCCACTTTGGTGAGGAGCCCGGGATGTCCGCCGCGCATCTCTTCCTGCAGCGCTCGGGCAAATGCGTCTTCCCTGGCCAGCGTGCGCACCACAAAGCTGAGGTCGGCGAAACCGGAGGGCGCCGGATCGTTGAGGAAGACCTCGGGCGCTGCGGGATGGTTCAATCCCCGGTTCTTGGTGTCGGCAATCACGCCCACCACGGTTTTCCACGCTCCGGCGCGGCCTCCCAGGATCTGTTTGCCAAGCGGACTTTCGCCCGGAAAGAACGCGCGCGCCGCGGCTTCGTTCAGGACCGCTGCCGTGCCGGGGCGATGCAGGTCGTCATCGGTGAGGAAGTGGCCCTGTACCAACCGGATGCCTGTGGCCTGGAGATACTCCGGATCCGCGGCGCAGGCGCCGAGTGTGCGGCTCAGGCCGAACGATTCGGGCAGCGGACGGTCGGCGCGCGAGAAGGTGAAGGACTTCACTCCGGCCGAGATCGGGGAGCAATCGGCCAGCGACACGGCTTCCGTGCCCGGGATGCGCCGCAGGTACGCCAGAATATCGGAGCCCACTGCCTGGCGCGCAGGCGTGTCGAAGCTCTTGCCGCGCAGCGGAATCGAAACCGTGAGAACGTGTTCCGGCTGGAAGCCGAGATGATCGTTCTGCATGTGCCACAAGGTCTCGAACAGCAGGGAAGCGCAGGAGAGCAGGACCACCGAGAGAGCCACTTCCAGAGTCACCAGCGCGCGCCTCAGGAAGCGATGTCCGCCGGAGACGCCGGTGCGACCGGCATGTTGCAGCACCGTTTGCGGGTCGATGCGCCCGGCACGGAGCGCGGGCAGGGCGCCGAACACTACAGCGGTCAAAAGCGCCACCGCCACCGCGATGCCGAAGACGCGGAAATCCGTGGCGACTTCATTCAGGCGCGGCAGTTCCGTGCCTGCAAAATGGACGAATCCGCGCAGCGCCGCAGTCACGAACAACATGGCTACCGCGGTTCCGGCGGCGATCAGCAGCGCGACTTCGGTGAACAATTGCCGGGCCAGGCGCCCGCGCCCGGCGCCGATGGCCGCGCGCACGGCGAGTTCCCGTGCACGCGCTCCCCACCGCGCCAGCAGCAGGTTGGCGACATTGGCGCAGGCGATGGCGAGCAGGCAGGCGGCCGCGGCCATAAGCAGGTACAGGAATTTTCCGACATTGCCGGTGCGGTAATCCCGCAGCGATTCGAGCACCAGGCTGTTGCCGCGGAAGAAGGCCGGGAAATCCTTCTTGGCCGTATCGAATTGGGTCGTGAGGTCGGCCCGCGCCTGCGCCATGGTGACGCGGGGTTTGAGCCGGCCGAACACGGAGAAAGCCATGACGCTTCGGTCGCGCAGGCTGGCCGTGGGAGAAATCGCGAGCGTAAAAAGCACGTCGACCTTCACGTCCACGGGGTACACGAACGACTTCGGCAGAATGCCCACAATCGTGAAGGGATAGCCATCCAGCGTGAGTGTCGTGCCGAGCACGTCGCGCCGCGCACGGAAGTGTTCGCGCCAGAAGTGGTCCGTCAGCATGGCCGCCTGCGGGCCGTGGAGTTCTTCCTCCGGCCGGAACGTGCGGCCGGCCGCGGGGACTACGCCGAAGGTCTCGAAGAAGTTGGCCGAGACCCTGCCGGCATAGACCTCCGCGGGATTGGGGCCGCCCAGCACCATCATGTTGGCGAAGGTGACCTGCGTGGCGGCGAGTTGCTGAAACGTGCTGTTGTCGCGGCGCCACGCGACGTAATTCGGCGATGGGACCAGGTCGATTCCCATGCTGGGGGAGTGGATCGAAATCCACGCCAGTTGCCCCGGATCTTTGTAAGGCAGGGGGCGCAGGAAGATGGTGTCGTCGATGCTGAACACCGCGGTGGTGGCGCCGATTCCCAGCGCCAGCGAGAGCACCGCCGCGAAAGTGAATGCCCGTCCGCGCTGCAGGACGCGCGCGGCGTAGCGAAGGTCCTGCGAGAAACGGCCGAATGCGGCCATGCCGCGCACTTCGCGCGTGGCTTCCAGGGTGAGCGCGCGGCTGCCGAAGAGGCGCCGGGCCTGCATCTCGGCCTGTTCGCGCGGCAGGCCGCGGTCCATCCATTGTTTGGTTTCGATCGCGAGGTGGGCTTCCAGTTCCTCCGCGAGATCGGCTTCCGACGGCTTGCGAAACAGGCGTCGCCACATGGATTCACTCCTTGACGGGTTTCATGGTGCGGGCCACGGCGCGCACCAGTTGCTTCCAGCGGGATTGCTCCTCCACCAGTTGCCGCTTGCCTTTGGGGGTGAGTTTGTAATACCGGGCGCGGCGATTGGCCTCCGACATTTTCCAGTCCGACGCCACCCAGCCCTTCTGCTCCAGGCGGTGCAGGGCCGGGTAGAGCGAGCCGTGCTCCACCTGCAAAACCTCCTGGGAGCGCTGGCGGATGGCCTGCCCGATGCCATGGCCATGTTCGGGTCCCCACTGAAGCACCTGGAGGATGAGCAGGTCCAGCGTGCCCTGCATGAGATCGATGCGGTCCGGCATGGCTACACTATAGCAGATTGTCTACCAGAGCGCGTCTACCAGAGCGGTAAGACAGGCCTCCTGGCCTGTCTCACTTTAACTTCCGATCCAGGAATCCCGCGGTGGCCTCGTAAGCCTCGTGCCAGCTTTTGTAGAGCAGAAAATCGTGGACTTCATCGGGGAAAATCAGTTCTTCCACTTCCACTTTCCGGCGGCGGAGCGCGTCCGCCAGCATCACCGTGTTGTTAAACATCACATCCGGATCGTCGTCGCCCTGAATCAGCAGCACGGGCGATTTCCAGGTGCTCAGGAAATTCATGGGTGACGATTCGAAGGCGATCCTGTAGTCCGGCGCTCCGGCGGGGATCCCGAGTTCGACGGCCCAGTCGTGCACGCCGTGGAAATCGACGCCGGCCTTGAACAGGTCGGACGCGCGGGCCAGCGCCATGGCGGTGAGGTACCCGCCATACGATCCGCCCCACGCGCCGATGCGATCCGGATCCACTTCCGGGCGCGTGCGCAGGAACAGGCCGGCGCCCTGCACGTCGTTATATTCGCTCGCGCCGGACGGCCCGTAATTCAGCGCTTCGCGAAAATTGAGGCCGTAGCCCGTGCCGCTGCGGTAATTCACGCTCAGCACCACGTAGCCGCGGCTCGCCAGGTACTGATTCAGCGCATAGGCGTTGGAGTAGTAGTACATGGGGTGCCAGCCGAGCAGCATCTGGCGGCGCGACCCGCCATGAAAGAACACCAGCGCCGGCGCGCGGCCGCTGCGATGGGGCGGCAGGAACAGTTGACCGTGCAGCGTGAGTCCGTCGGCCGACGGGAAAATCACCTGCTGCGGCGTCACCATTTGACTCAGCGGAAAATCGGCGGGGAGCGCGCCGGGCTCCAGGTCGCGCAGGGCGGCGCCAATGCGGACGGCGGGGTGCAGGGGATGTTGCGCGTCGGAGCGCAACAGCGCGATCGCGTTCGCGTCGCTGGTGGGCGCCGGTGCGACTTCGATACCCTGGCCGCTGGTCAGTTCGACGGGCGCTCCGCCGGCGGCAGAGACCTTCCAGAGATGCCGGCGATCGATATCGCCCTGATTGGAAGAGAAGATCAAGATCGCGGCGTCCGGCGCCGAGCGCCACATCCTCGACTTCGAACTCGCCCGGCGTCAGCAGCACAGCACTTGCCGCCGGAGACGGCGACGGAGTACAGGTGTGTCCAGCCATCGCGCTCCCACGGAAAGACGATGCGGCCGTCGGCGGTCCACGCCAGTTGATTGGCGGCCGTGACGTTGCGGAAGACGCTGCCGGGACCGGGACCGGCGCGCCATAATTCGTGCCCCTCGCCGGTTTCCACGCTGGCGATGCGGATGGACCAGGGCTCGCCCGCACGCCGCGCTTCGCGCACGGCGCGCTTGCCGGTGGAAGGCTCGCGCAGAAACGCGATGGACCGGCCATCGGGAGACCAGACCGGCTCGGAATCGTTGTCCGTGCTGGGGTCCAGATAGCGCAGTTCGCCCGCGGCGACGTTGTACACGCCGATGAAACTGTGATCGCCGCGGGCACTCACAAAGCTGATGCGCTCGCCATCGGGCGACCACTCCGGCCGGCTGCATGTGCCCCGCGCGTGGAATGACGGAACAGGTTTGCCGTCAAACCCCACCAGCGAAACCTGCCCGCCTGCGATGTATGCAACGAGTTTCCCGTCCGGAGCGATGGCCGCCTCATTGCCCGTCGCGAGCTTCCGCGGCGGCGCGCCGTTGAGTTCCGCCACCCAGATATCCTGCGACACGCCTTGCGCATTCAGCGCCGGATTCGCGGAGCCTCCACGCACATAGAGTATGGCCGACCCCGAGGCCGTCCAGCGAAGGTTGGCGATCTCCTGGCCGTCGTCGCTGGTGTACGCCGTGATTTTGCGCGCCTGCCAGGAAAGCGGCTCCGCCACCAGAATATTGCGTACGCCGCGCGAGTTGGAGACCCAGGCGACTTTACCGCCGGACGGCGCCGCGGTCAATTCCGTGGGAAACGACGCGCCCAATACCTGAGCCAAGGTGAAGTGCGCGGGCTGCGCGGCGGCGGGGATTAGAACGAGACAGGCCAGGAGGCCTGTCTTACTGGACTGTTTCGTATTCCACCTTCTTACGTGCGGGATAGACGTAGGGCACCACCAGGCTTTCGGTGCCATCCAGACCGATGGCCTTCACGCCGAAGCGGGCGTCGTCGATCGACACATCCTTGAGCGTGTATTCGTTCACTTTGCCGACGAAGATTTCCTGTTCCCAGAAGGGCGAAGTGGTGGGGCGCACCACCACGGCGAAGCCCTTCAGGTTGGCGTCGGGGCCCACCGTGCGCCAGCGAAGCTGGGCATCGTACCGCGAAGTTCCCCGGGCGATCATGGGCGTGGGGCCGCGCCCCGCCGCGCCCGCGGGAGCATTCGCGCCGGTGCGCGGAAGGCTCATCACGGCCGGTTCGGCGGGTGCCAGGGCCAGGCTTGCGGCCGCCGCGCCGTTGATTCTGGCCACGCGCGAGTGTACGGCACGGACATGTTTTCCAGCAGGTCGGTAGCGTGTGCTGGTTGGCGTAGATTTCGTTGGGCGTCGAAATGCGGACTGCGGCAAAGCCCTCCAACTGGAACGGCGTGTGGTCGCCGCCGCGGCCCAGGCGATCCTGCATGAACATGACTTTCACCTTCATAGACGGCACGTAGCGTTCGCCCATCTCGCGCACGTAGCGCGCCAATTGCTGCGTGGGCGAATCCATGAATCTCGTCGCTGTACACGCTGACGGTGCTGTTATCGATGCGGCCGTTGCCGGAAACTTCGGTGCCGATGATGTCGTTGTTCAGTACGGCCTCGATGTTCCACGTTTTCCTTCTTGGCTTTGGCGGCTTCCAGCGTGCTGCCGACCAGGCCCTGTTCTTCGCCGGCGAAGGCCACGAACACCAGCGTCTTATCGAATTCGTACTGGCTCATCACGCGCGCCAGTTCCATCACGGCGGCGGTGCCGCTGCCATCGTCGCAGGCGCCGGGCGCGGGTAGTGCGGCGTTCTTTTCGTAATCGGCGGGAGTCTGCTGCGGGCGGCGTGCCGCTGCCATCGGGCGCTCGGTGGGCGGGCGGCGGCGCGCGACCCAGGTTCAGCGAATCGTAATGGCCGCTGATCAGGACCTGCGTCTCGGGCATGGTTTTTCCGGGCAGCACGGCGATCACGTTGTACAGATCGACGTCCTTGAAGATGCGCTGGCCCTGCTTCTTCACGCGATATTTGTCGAAGCGCACCTGCAAGCGCGGGCTGTAGCTTTGGAACTCGTTGAAGATCCACTGGCGCGCGGCGCCTACGCCGTGCTCCGGGTCGTCCGGGTTCGAGATGGTATTGCGGGTGCCGAAGCTGACCAGCTTTTCGAGCGTGGCTTTGATGCGAGCCTCGGATACCTCGTCCACCAGTTTGCGGATCTGCGGGTTGACCGCCTTTTCATCCGCCGTGGCGTGGAACGCGAGGCAACAGAATATAGTTGTAGCGGCTGTTCGGTAATGCGCTTTCATGGTTTTGGGACCATGGTATCAAAGCGCGACACGCCGGAAAGTAGCAGCGCGGGCCGGAAGAGGCGGAAGGGTGCCATACCGCGCCCGCGCAAACCCAAGCCGGGGCTGCGGGTATACTGATCGGTATGCGGATGAGCGTGCTAGTGTTTTGCGGTTTCGCGCTTATGGCCGAAACCGTCGGCGGCCTTCGCTGGACACCACCTGCTGGATGGAAGAGCGAGGGGACCGCCCCCATGCGCGCCGCGACCTATCGGATTGCTCCGGCGCCAGATGATAACGAACCCGCCGAGTGTGTAGTGTACTTCTTCGGCGCTGGTCAGGGCGGCGGCGTTCAAGCCAACCTCGACCGCTGGCAAGCCCAGTTCACACGATCGGGCGGAAAGCCCGCCCCGGCAAGGATTCTCAAGCGGACCGTCCATGGACTCGCCGTGACCACCATCGACGTATCCGGCGAATATTCCGGCATGGGCGGTCCCATGGCCACCACGCGGACCATCAAGTCGAGCTACCGCCTGCTCGGCGCCATCATCGAAAATTCGGGCGGGAATGTGTTTCTGAAGTTCACCGGACCGGAGCGGACCATCGCCGCCAACGAACGGAACTTCAACCAATTACTCGATTCTTTCCAGAAGCAATAATTACGGCAATCGTTCGCCCGACGTCGCCGGACTCTTGCACGCTGCGCAACAGCCGCAGCATCTCTTCTGACGCCGGGCCGTCATAGGCACGGTTCAGCACGCCGTAGCTTTCGGTATTGCCGAAGGTCCGCCCGTGCCCGCTGAGCTGCGTCCCGTTCAGCGGCCAATAGCACCAGTCCAGATCGGACTCGCGAAGAAACCGGATGATGTTCTGGAACCAGAAGCCCTGCTGCCTGGGGTCGGAGCTGTCCAGGCACCGCGCCGACTGGCAGGTTCCAAACTCGCCGACCCACAGCGGCGCCTCGGACTGCTGGCGGAGGTAGGCCCACTTTGCCTGCACTGTTTTTACGTAATCGTCGTAGGTCTGGATGCCCCGGTGACTGAACGGATAGTCGTGCGCGGAGTATACCAGGCGATCGGGTACCTTCAGTTTCACCGGCAGACGGCCAAAACCGCTAAGATCGAGCGCGTAGTCCACACCCTCGACGAAGATGAGCAAATTCGGATTCTCGGCCAGAATCGCGTTGCCTCCGCGCTCGGCGGCGGCGTGCCAGTCGACGTCCGGGTTCTCGCCGCCCCAGGCGGCGCCGAAGCGCAGTTCGTTCCGCAGGTCCGCGCCGATCACGGCCGGCTGCCGCTTATAACGCCGCGCCATGAAGCGCCAGTCCGCCAGCCAGCGTTGTTCCGGATACTCCGGGCTGTGCCAGAGTGCGTTCCCGTCGCCTTCAAAGCAGCACCAGTCGGCGCGGCTCACGTGATTGTCCAGGATCACATACAGTCCCTCGCGCGCCAGCGCATCCACCGTCAGATCCAGAACCTCCAGGGCCCGCTTTCCCTTCAGCGAGGGATTCGCCGCCAGCGCGTAGTCTGGCACCAAAGGGTCGGTCTCCACGAGCTGGTTCGACCACGGGATGCGCACGCTGTTGAAACCCATGGCCTTCACTTCGTGGGCGATGGCCGCCAGCGGACGATACGCCAGGCCTCCCACCGCGAACTCGGGGTTATCCGCGCCGTACCAGTTCACGCCCGCCAGTTTGACGCGGTCGCCCTTCGCATCCACGATCCAATGATGCGCGGTGTGCAGCGGCAGTTGGACCGTCCACGCGGTCCCCACGGCACACGCAAACAGGGCGGCGAATCGCATCGCTTCGACGAGAGACAAACCGGATTGAAGCTTCGGACCCGGCATCGGCACTTACCATAATAGGCAGATCCGCAGCAACAGTGGCCTATCCTCTTACTAATGCAAGCTTCCAGCAGCTTTCACCTTTTATGTGGGGCGGACGCCCCCGTCCGCGCGGGTCCCCCTGGACCCGCTGCTCGCGCCGGTCGGTAATGCCTCCAGAAAACGGGGAGGCCGACGAGGGCGTCAGCCGCGGACCAGGGGTCCGCCAACACATGCGACTTTCAGTCGCAACCTCAACCTACCGGCATTCTATAAGACCACGGGCGGTCAACGGAATTGCCGGCTACTATCCCCACGCATCATGCAGCCCGAGATCCCCAAGCACCTTTAACACGGGATCGAACCAGACTCTGGCGGCCTCCAACTCCGCGACTTCGCGGCGACGCTGGGAAAATGGTTCGGCGTGGACATCGCCAATCCCGCGGTGAGCGCTACGGTGTTCCCGAATCTGGCCAGTTTCACCGCTCTGAACGTTAGGATGAAGCGGAGTCCGGTGAGTGCGGGCGGATGACGGCCTCGCGAAGGCTGGGTGGGTTTGGTGATATTTTGATTTTACCGGAGGAGAGGGTCCGAATGCACCAGGACATGCTTTACGCTTTGCGTGCCATGCGCAAGAACGCCGCCTTCACAGTAACGGCCGTGCTCACGCTGGCGCTGGGAATCGGAGCAAATACGGCGATTTTCACAGTGATCCGCGCCGTACTTTTGAATCCGCTGCCGTATCGCGACCCCGGCCGCCTGGTTTACCTCGCGACCGCCGATCCGCAGCGCAACCAGCAGGAGGCCCAGTTTACGCGATTGCGTTTCGATGAGATGAGCGCGGCTGCGCATTCGTTCACCGCCGTAGGAGCCTTCGGCGCCAACATCGAGAATGTGACACTCTCGGGCGATTTCGAGCCGGAGCCGCTGAAAGGCGCACGCGTTTCAACCAACTTGCTGGATGTTCTGGGCACGCCTCCCCTGGTGGGACGCGGCTTCCTCCCGAATGAGAAAGACGTGGTGATGATCAGCGCGGCGTTGTGGAAGCGCCGGTTCGGAGCGGATCCGCGGATCGCCGGGAAGACGGCCATGCTGGACGCCAAAGCTTATACGATTACCGGCGTGCTGCCGCCCGGCTTCGAGTTTCCCTTTGCCGGCGTGGACGTGTGGTTTACCAGGCCGTGGGAATGGTCGGCGCTGCCCTCGCGATACTGGGGCGCGGCTCTGCTGAAAGGGTTCGCCCGTGTGCGGCCCGGTACGAGCCTGGCGCAGGCGCGCGCCGAAATGGAGGTGCTGAGCAGGCAGTATAACGCGGCGCATCCGGGCATCGACCGCGGCATTATGCAGGTGGTCCTGCTGAGGGACAGGCTGGTGCAGGGCGTGCGGCTCTTGCTGCGCATTCTTCTGGGCGCTGTGGCCTTTGTGCTGTTGATTGCCTGCGCCAATGTGGCCAGCCTGCTGATGGCGCGGGCAACATCGCGAGGCCGGGAGTTCGCCTTGCGCGCCGCACTGGGCGCTCGGCGCGTCCGCCTGGTGAGGCAACTCCTGGCGGAGAGCCTGGTGCTGGCCTTTGCGGGCGGCGCGGCGGGGACGCTGCTGGCGCAATGGTGCGTGCGTGCGATGCAAGGCATGGACGGTTTGAACATAGTGGGGGCCCTATATCTGCCCGGGCGCGGCGACATCCGGCTGGACGCCACGGTGCTCGCCTTTACCCTGGCACTTTCGGTGGCCACGGGAGTTTTGTTCGGGCTGTTTCCCGCGCTCCAGCTTTCCCGGCCGGATCTGGCAGGCATGTTGCGCGAAAGCGGCGCCGGCGCCGGCCGCGGGCTTTCGGGCAGGCGCGGACCGATGGGTCTCAGCCCGCGAGGATTGCTCGTGGTGGGGCAGGTCGCCATGTCGGTGGTGTTGTTGATTGGGGCGGCGTTATTGATGCGCAGTATAGTCCGGCTGCGCGCCGTGAACCCGGGATTTCAACCCGCCGGCCTGGTAACTATGAAGGTTGCGCTTCCCCTTACCCGCTACGATACGCCGCAGAAGCGGACGGCATTTTTCGACGCGCTTCTGCAGCGAGTGACCGATCTGCCGGGCGTCCGCTCCGCCGCCACGGCGATGTCGCTTCCCACCACCACATGGATCCGGACCAATATCAGCAGGGTGGAAGGAGCCGCCCCGCCGGACGAACGCGATGCCGCATCGTATGCGGTGGTGCAGAGCGTCGCGCCCGGCTATTTCCAAACTATGCAGATCCCGTTGCGGCGGGGGCGCGAGTTTACGGCACGCGACAATGTCGCGGGTGCTCCACCGGCGATCATCGTCAACGAGACTCTGGCAAGCCACCTGTGGCGCGACTATCCGGCGGTGGACCCCGTTGGCCGCCACATCGCCGAAGCGTATGACAAAGCCGTGGGTTGGCTGCAAGTGGTCGGAGTGGCAGCCGACATTCGCGAAGGCGGGCTCGCCAGCCCGGTTTCCGCGGAATTCTATCTGCCTTACGCCATCCATCCACCGCAGACCGCCTATCTTGCCGTTCGCACCGGTACCGATCCCCTGTCCCTGGTAAACTCCATTCGCGCCCAGGTCGGGGCCGTGGATCGCGACCAATCGGTGTCGGACGTAAAGACCATGCAGGCGGTGCTGGAAAGGTCGCTGGACAATCGCCCATGGACCATGTGGCTGTTGGGAACATTCGCTGGGGTGGCTTTGTTACTGGCGCTGGTGGGAATCTATGGCGTCCTTGCTTATTCAGTGGGGCAGCGGACGCAGGAGATGGGAATCCGCCGCGCCCTGGGAGCGCAGCACGTTGACATTGTGATGCTGGTCTTGCGGGAAGCGTTGGGCCTGACCGTTGCGGGCACGGCGATCGGCATCGCGGGCGGGTTGGCGCTGACTCGCGTGATGAAGGGCCTTCTGTTCCAGACCAGTGCCACCGACCCGGCGACGTTTGCCGGCATGGCGGGGTTGTTTATTCTGGTCGCCGCGGCGGCCAGTTACATTCCGGCACGGCGTGCCACTCGTGTGGATCCGGGGCGGGCGCTCCGTTCCATTTAGGGGTCGAATCCAACGCGCATGTTACCTTGGATTCGATGCCTATCGAAAATCCGTTTCAAGATCCTCTGAGATTTGAACGGCAGGTGCCGGAGTGCATTGTGGTCATCTTCGGCGCCAACGGCGATCTCACCAAACGCAAACTCTTGCCCGCGCTTTACCGGCTGGCTTACGACCGGCGGCTGTCGTCCGGATTCGCCGTGGTCGGCATTTCGCGCACTCCCATGAGTGACGACCAGTTCCGCCAGAAGATGCAGGATGCCGTCCGGGAGTTTTCCGAAGACACCCAGTTCGACGAAGACGTGTGGAAAGCCTTCGCCGGCGGTCTCTCTTACGTGGCCGGCGATATTGCGGACGCTCAGTTGTATCAGCGTCTGGCAGCCAAACTGAAAGAGATCGAGGACTCGCGCCACACCGGCGGCAACGTGATGTTCTACCTTTCCACGCAGCCCAGTCAATACGCGCCCATCGCCCAGGGCCTGGGGGGCGCGGGCCTGGGGAAGGGCGGGGGCTGGCGTCGCCTGGTGGTGGAAAAGCCGTTCGGCCACGACCTGGAAAGCGCGCGCGAACTGAGCGACCGCCTGCACGAATCCTTCGACGAATCATCCGTATACCGGATCGATCATTACCTGGGTAAGGAAACGGTGCAGAACATCCTGGCGTTTCGCTTCGGGAACGGAATATTCGAGCCGCTGTGGAACCGCCGCTATGTGAATCACGTGCAGATCACCGGAGCCGAATCGATCGGCGTGGAGGATCGCGCCGCGTATTACCAGGAGGCGGGCGCGCTGGACGACATGATCCAGAATCACCTGTTGCAGGTGATGGCGACGATTGCAATGGAGCCGAGCGCCAGCTTTCGAGCCAATTCAGTGCGCGATGAGCGGAGCAAGCTGTTGCGCAGCATCCGCGTGATGACGCCCGATGAGATTCGCCTGAACGCGGTGCCTGGGCAGTACGGCCCGGCCAGTATCGGCGGCAAAGCCCTGCCGGGTTTTCGTCAGGAAAAGGGCGTAGACCCGCAATCGCAAACCAACACCTATGCGGCCGTGACATTTTTCGTGGAGAACTGGCGATGGGCCGGCGTGCCGTTCTACGTGCGCACGGGAAAGCGCCTGCCCAAGCGCGTCACTGAAATTGCCATCCAGTTCAATCCCGCGCCGCTGACCATCTTCGATGAGGACGATGGCGACCGCTCGCCGAACCTGCTGATTGTGCGCATCCAGCCCGACGAGGGAATCTCGCTGAAGTTTCTGTCGAAGCGGCCCGGGGCGGGGATGAATCTGCGGCCCGTGTCGATGGATTTCAACTACGGGTCCAGTTTCGGCGAGCGCTCGCCCTCGGCGTACGAAACGCTCCTGCTGGACGCCATCATCGGCGATGCCACGCTGTACACGCGACAGGATATGGTGGAGGCAAGTTGGAGCGTGATCGAACCAATACAGAACGTGTGGCGCGCCACCAAGTTCGATTTCCCGAATTACCCCGCTGGAAGCTGGGGCCCGGCCGCGGCGGACGAAATGCTTGCGCGGCGTGGTCATACCTGGAGGAGGCCGTAATGGGAACGCTGGCACCGGAAACGATTCTGCATCAACTGGCGGATCTGTGGGTATCCCAAGGAAAGGAAGGCCAGGCGGAAAGCGGCGCAGGAGTGTTGCGCGCCTGCTCCATGACGCTGGTAGTGGTGAGCGAGTCCGGCGACGATGCGGCCGACACTGGGCGAAACGCTGGCCGCGCTCATGCCGGAGCACCCGGCGCGCACAATCCTGATCCGCCTGAGCGGCGCGGGGCCGGCCGCCCTGGAGGAGCGTGTGTACGCGCAGTGCTGGATGCCGTTCGGCCAGCGCCGGCAAATCTGCTGCGAGCAGGTGGAAATCACGGCGACGGATGCCGCACTGCTGGAGGTGCCCTCGGTGGTGCTGCCGCTGGCGGTGGCGGACCTTCCGCTGATTTTATGGTGCCGCAGCGCGCGCGTGTTCACGATGCCGGAATTCGACGCGATGGCCTCCATGGCGCGACAAAGTGATCATCGATTCCGCCGCCGTGCCCGGGGACGCCCGCGCAGCCCTCGTGCGCCTGAGGCAGGCGGCCGGCGGCCGGATGCTTGGCGACCTGGCCTGGACGCGGCTCACGCGCTGGCGCGAGATGCTCTCCCATGTCTTCGAGAACCGCGAAATCGTCTCCGGTGCGCGCAGCGTGTCCCGTGTCACGGTGGAATACCCGGGAGATGCGCCCAACTCGTCCAGCCTGTTCATGGGCGCGTGGGTAATGGACTGCCTCTCCGCCGCCGGAGCGAAACCCCAACTTACGCTGGCCCGCGGCGAGTGGACTAGCAGCGAGCCGGCGCCGCTGGTGATGCGGGTGGTGCTGGAAGGCGAAGGAATTTTCGTCGAACTCATGCGCTGGACCGATCGCATGGTGACTACCGTCAACAACCTGGCGCAATGCACCCATCTGCCGCTGGTGACCGAATACGCCCTGGTGCGCGAGGAGTTGGGAATTGTACGGCGCGACCCGGTTTTTGAAAAGGCGCTGGCATCCGCCGTTGGTGTTGCTTATCCTAACCAGTGATGAGCGTTCAACGGCATACCTATCCCGATGCGGCAGCGGCCTCTGAAGCGTGTGCCCATCAGATCGTCGCTTTGCTTGAAGACGCGATTGCCGGCCAGGAGTTCGCCACTTTGGCGATTTCCGGCGGCTCCACGCCTAAACTCATGTTTCCGATGCTGGCAGCGGCGCCGCTGCACTGGGACAAAGTACATTTGTTCTGGGTGGACGAGCGCTGCGTGCCGCCCACCGACGAGGCCAGCAACTTCAAACTCGCCAATGATTATCTGATTGCCCGAGCTCACTTCCCTCCGCGTCACGTGCACCGCATTGCCGGCGAACTGAAGCCTGAGGCCGCCGCCCGGCGCTATGCCGACGAGATCCGCGACTTTTTCGGCCTGGCCGTAGGGGAACTGCCGCATTTCGACGTGCTGCATCGCGGCATGGGACCGGATGCGCACACCGCCAGCCTGTTTCCAGGTGACCCTCTGATTGACGATCACGAGGGCATCGCCGGTTCGACCTACGTCGAAAAGTTCAAGCAATGGCGCGTCACCCTGCTGCCCGGGGTACTGATGTCCGCCAAGAATACCGTCTTTCTGGTGGCCGGAGCCGATAAGCAGGAAGCCCTGCGCGCGGTATTCGAAGAGGAATACGATCCCAAGCAGTATCCGGCCCAGATCGCCGCGCATCCCGGCCGGGGAGTAAGCTGGTTTTTGGATGAGGCGGCGGCGTCGCTGTTGGAGTAGCGCTGATGCCTCCCAGAAAAGGCTTGCCGGCGGGAGGGAAACCGTTTAACTTTAGGGTAATCATGAAACACTTTCTGCTGGCGGTGTGTGGCGCCCTGTTGGTGCATGCGGCCGGAGCCGCCGATTTGACGGGCAAATGGCTTGCTTCGACTGGCAATGGCCCTCAACCGGGCGAGATATCGTATTTCCTCAAGTCTCAAGGCGACACCTTCACCGGATACGTCACGCAAGGGCAAAACAGCTTTCCCATTACAGACGGCAAGGTGAACGGGAATGACCTCACGTTTACCGTTACGCGGCAGTTTGGAAACAACGAGATCAAAGTGCCGTACACCGCCAAGATCACCCCGGACGGACTGGTGATCGAGGTTCCTGCCGGCGGCGGACGCGGCGGACGCGGCGGTGCGGGCCGGGGTGGAGCCGGCAGAGGACCGGGCGGACCTCCTCCCGGCGGCTTCGGCCGTGGACGTGGCGGCGCTTTCGGCTTCGGCACCCCCGCGGAGGCCACGAGCGGTCCCGGCAATGCCCGACCTATGCAGGAACTGGCCCGGCGCGTCTCCACCGAACCCCCGCCGCCCATGCCGGTGCCGCCGCCTAAAATCTCGCTGCCCATGCCTACCGAAAGCGTGGCTTACAACGGGCTCGCCAAAACACCCCCGATGGGCTGGAACAGTTGGAACAAGTTCGCGCGCCAGGTGAACGACCAGGTGGTCCGCGAGATTGCCGATGCCATGGTCCGGAACGGAATGCGCGATGCCGGCTACGTCTATATCAATATCGACGACACCTGGGAGGGCTCGCGCGACTCGCAGGGCAACATCGAGACCAACGAAAAATTTCCCAACATGAGATCGCTGGCCGACTATGTGCACAGCAAGGGTCTCAAGCTGGGCATCTATTCCTCGCCCGGCCCGCGCACCTGCGCCGGCTTCGAGGGCAGCTACCAGCACGAAGAGCAGGACGCCAAGACGTATGCCTCCTGGGGCATCGACTATCTGAAGTACGACTGGTGCAGCGCCTCGCAGGTCTACGAATCCTCGTCCCAGCCGGCCGCTTACGCCAAGATGGGCCAGGCCCTGCTGCATTCCGGCCGTCCCATCGTCTTCAGCCTGTGCCAGTACGGCCAGGAGAACGTGGGCGAATGGGGCGCCAAAGCCGGCGGCAATCTCTGGCGCACCACGGGCGATATTCGGGATACCTGGCAGTCCATGTCCAACATCGGGTTCGACCAGCAACCGGGCCGTGAGAAGTTCGCCGGTCCCGGTCACTGGAACGACCCCGACATGCTGGAGATCGGCAACGGCGGCATGAACGATACCGAGTACCGCACGCACATGAGCCTGTGGAGCCTGCTGGCCGCGCCGCTGCTCGCGGGCAACGACCTGCGTAGCGTGTCTCCGGACGTCCTCGAAATCCTCACCAACAAGGAAGTGATCGCCATTGACCAGGACCCCATGGGCGCCCAGGCAAAGCGCGTATTCAAGGAGGGCGACCTGGAAGTCTGGTCGCGGCCGCTGGCCGATGGCAGCCACGCGGTAGGTCTCTTCAATCGCGGCGCGGAAACAGCCCGCGTCACCGCCAAATGGTCCGACATCGGAATCACCGGAACCAGGACGGTGCGCGACCTGTGGGCTCATGCGGATCGCGGCGCGGGCAGCGACGCGTTCTGGTCGGATGTCCCCTCGCACGGCGTCGTGCTGGTTAAAATCTCCGGTAAGTAAGCGTTTAACAAAAGGGGCTGTCATGCGTCTGATCGTTGGTTTGCTCGTGCCGGGCATTTTAGCGGCGGCTTCCGGCAGCGCGCTCACTTTCCGCTCCTCCGATGAACGCCTCTCCGAAGCATTCCGCTGGGCTCGGCAGCAGGCTATGGCCTATGTGTTCGATGGCGACCCGGTAGGCCCGTGGTACGAAGCGGCCCTACCGGGGCGGCAGGCCTTCTGCATGCGCGACGTTTCGCACCAGGGCGACGGCGCGCACGCCCTTGGTCTGGCCCCGTACACCTACAACATGCTGTACCGCTTCGCGGAGAACATTGCGGAATCGCGCGACTGGTGCAGTTACTGGGAAATCAATCGCGAAAACAAGCCCGCGCCGGTGGACTACCAAAACGACCAGGCATTCTGGTACGATCTGCCGGCCAATTTCGACGTGCTGGACGCCTGCGCGCGCATGTACAGTTGGACCGGCGACCGGCGCTATCTCAATGATCCGGCGTTTCTCAACTTCTACGACCGCACCGTCCGCGATTACGTGGCGAAGTGGCAGTTGAGTCCGGAGCAGGTGATGAAGCGCCAACTCCCGGTTCCGCCGCCGGGCCTGTCCGGAGCCGCCGCCAGGTTCTTTACCGCGCGCGGCATCCCGAGTTACATCGAGGGCGGTAGCCAGTTTGTGGTGGGCGTGGACCTCTTGGCGGCGGAATACGCCGGGTTTCCTGGCTTACAGCCACATCCAGCAACTGCGCGGCAATGCGGCCGGCGCCCGGGAGTACCTGGCGAAGGCGCTCGAATTGAAGAAACTCGTCAACGAAACCTGGTGGAACGCGGAGCGAGCGGCAGTATTACTCCACCCTGAGCCGTGACTATAAACTGCAGGGATCGGACAGGCTGGCGCTCGGGGACCGCGCGGTGCTCTATTACGGCGTCGCGGAAGACGGCGCCAAGTCGCGATCGGCGCTCGACGGCCTCTTGTCGCGGATCCGGCAGCCGTCATCCCTGGCCGTCGAGGAGCAGTCTCACTACGCCGAAATCTTCTATCGCTACGGACTCCCCGACGTGGCCTACTCCCAGATCCTGGACCTTTCGCGGCCCGACCGCAAGCGCCGTGAGTACCCCGAAGTATCTTACTCGGTGATCGGGGCGATCGTGGGCGGCATGATGGGCGTTGCGGCGGAGGCGGACCATACCGTCAGCACGTTGCCCGCCCTGGTGCACCAGACCGAATGGGTGGAGATCGCCGGCCTCCCCGTGCGGTCGAATGTTGTGTCTCTCCGCGAGGAGGCAAACCGCGTCGCGATCCTCACGAATCAGTCGGGCCCCGCGTTGCAGTGGCAGGCCCGCTTCCCGGGGTCTTTCGACCGGCTGCTGGTGGATGGCAAGCCGGTCCGCGCGCAGCGAACCGCGGCTTACTCCTGGGTGGAAGCGAGCGTCAAACCGGGCGGCAAGGTGCGCGTAGAAGTGCCTGCTTCGGGCTCACCGCGTAATCCTTAAAATAACTGCTGCTGCCGGCCCGGAAGTGAAAGCTTACATCCGCCATCCAGTAGAATGCGGCCGCCGGCCGATCCAGTAAGGTGAGATGACTCAACGTGCTAAACTACAAAGAGTTTCCCATTCATGGATTTCATCAAAGGCCTGAACGCGCAACAGCGCGAGGCGGTGAGTCATACCGAAGGTCCACTCCTGATCCTCGCTGGCGCTGGTAGCGGTAAGACACGTGTTATCACTCACCGCATCGCGCATATCATCACCGCGCGGCGTATCCCGCCGTCGGCGATTCTGGCTGTTACTTTCACAAACAAGGCTGCCAATGAAATGCGGGAGCGGGTGACGGCGCTGCTGGACGGCGTACCCCTGGAATCTTCTCCTACTGTTTCGACCTTTCACTCTTTCTGCGTGCGCCTGCTGCGTCGCGATGGCGACCCGCTGTCGCGGATCCGCCCGGGTTTCTCACGGCGCTTCAGCATTTATGACGACGAGGATCAGCTTGGCCTGATCAAAGCTGCCTACCGCGGGCTGGGGCTGGATGAAAAAGAATTCATGCAGTACCGCGCGGCCCTATCACGCATCAGCCACGCCAAGAACGTAAAAGAGACGCCGCAGGATCTGTATAAAAAGGCCGTCAATAAGGAAAACGAAGCGCTGGCGGCCCTCTATGAAGAGTACGAGAAGGCCCTGCGTACCGCCAACGCCCTGGATTTCGACGATCTTCTGCTGGAAGCCGTGCGTTTGTTACGGCACGATGAAGCCACGCGCGAAGCCTGGAACCGGCGCCTCAGCTACGTCATGATCGACGAGTATCAGGACACCAATCGCAGCCAGTATGAGCTCATGCGCCTGCTCAGCGATTCGCACAAGAACGTGTGCGTGGTGGGCGATGAGGATCAGTCGATCTATAGCTGGCGGGGCGCGGACATCCGCAACATCCTGGATTTCGAGCGGGACTTCCCCAACTCCAAAACCATTCGTCTGGAGCAGAATTACCGGTCCACTAAGAACATTCTGGCGGCCGCCGGGGCCGTTGTGGAGAACAACAAGGCGCGCAAGGGCAAGAAGCTTTGGACCGAGGCCGCGGACGGCGAACGGATCGGCCTGTACGCCGCCTACGACGCCGAAAACGAAGCGCTGTTCATTGCCGACAGCATCGAGAAATACATGGTGGCGAATCCTGGCGACCATGTGGCCGTGCTGTACCGGACCAACTCGCAATCGCGCCAGATCGAAGAAGCGCTGCGCCGTTACGGACGCAAATACAACATCGTCGGCGGCTTTAGTTTTTATCAGCGCGCGGAAATCAAAGACATCGTCGCGTACCTCAAACTCGCGGCGTCCAATGTGGATTCGGTGAGCCTGCTGCGCGTCATCAATACGCCTGCGCGCGGTATCGGCCGCACCACCGTGGAGCAGATCGAAAAGTACGCGCGGGAGCATGGCATCAATCTGTGGGATGCCGTCGAGCGCATCATCGACGATCAGCATCTTTCCACGCGGTCGCAATCGGCACTGGTATTGTTCCGGAACCTGATCCAGGAGCTTTCCCTGGTGGCGAGTTCTTCCTCGCTGGCGGATCTGATCCGCCACATTCTGGACCGCACCGGCTACCGACGTATGCTGCAGCAGGAGAAGACTCCGGAATCCGAAACGCGGCTGGAGAACCTTGACGAGTTGATCAACGCCGCCGCGGAATCGGCAGAGCGCGGCGATACCATCTCGGACTTTCTGGACCATGCCGCTTTGGTGGCGGACGCGGATGCGTACGATGAGCAGGCGCCCATCACGCTGATGACGCTGCACAACGCCAAAGGCCTCGAGTTTCCCGTAGTGTTCCTTTCCGGAATGGAGTTGGGCCTCTTCCCGCACAGCCGCTCCATGGATTCAGAAGCAGCCTTGGAAGAAGAACGGCGCCTTTGTTACGTGGGCATGACGCGCGCCCGCAAGCGGCTGTTTCTTACCTGGGCCCGGTTCCGCCGCAGGTTTGGCGGAGGCGAACAGGAGCGCTCCACACCATCATGGTTCCTGGGTGAAGTGCCGCCGCATCTGGTCCAGAATCTCGGCGTGACCGATGAGCCTGGCGAGGTGGATCTTCGCACCGAGCGCCACGACGTGCGCCAGTCCGCCAAGCGCAATACATACACCGGTAAGACTTACAACTCCATCGAAAACATCTCGCAGTTCTTCAACGAAAAAGGCCTTCCGGTCAACTCGCTCAAGACACCGCCCCAGGTGCCGCCGGCGCCGTTTTCGAGGCCCACGCCGCAGAATAAACCGCTCACCCAGGCGCCGCCTCCGGTTCGCAAAGCGGCCCGGACCGGCATGACGGTGGAGCATCCCAAATACGGCACCGGCACCGTGGTGAGGCGCGAGGGTGAGGGCGATGATGCTAAGATCACTGTTAACTTCCCTCGTTTCGGTCTTAAGAAACTGGTAGAAAAGTACGCAGGATTAAAAAGAAGCTGATGAACACGAAGACAATTACCGACAAAGCAGAACGTAAGAAGATCAAGCGCGCCGTGCGCAAGAAGGCCGCCCCGAAGGCCAAACGCGCTGCCGGCGTGGCCCGCGGATCGATGAAGAAAAAGATCCGTCACCAGGCGCAAGGCCAGCGCAAGAGGTAGAGTTCTCCCGCGAGCTCTGGGCCGGGGGATTCCGGCCCGAGCCGTTTATGCGCGGTAGACGATGCAAGGCGTAGTAGCAAGAATTACAATCGAGCCCGGCGAGCGCGGTGGCAAACCGTGTGTGCGAGGTCTGCGGATCACGGTTTGGGACATTCTCGGCTGGCTTGGCTCCGGGATGACCGAGGCTCAGATTCTCGATGAACATCCGGATCTTGAGAAGGACGACTTCCCTGCTGTGTACCAGTTCGCCGCCGAGACCGGCCGCAGAGTGAAGATCGGGTGAGCCTGCTGCTCTTCCTGGTTTGAGTCACGTCCGAGACACCGGCTTCAAACGCCGGCGGCCATCTTCAACGGCCTCCCATCTCACCTTTCCGTTTCGTGTGCAACCAACTTCCAGCCGTCCGTCGAATTCCGGAAGCCGTAGTAGACGGTCTGCTTGCTTCTTGCGACCAAGGTTCCGGCCGACCAGACGGCATGCACCGCTGCCTGTCGATGCCGCACCGTTCGAGAGGGTACAGCCAGGCGAACGGAACGAAACCGCTGTATGGGCGGCGTCTCGGGACTCGTCCATGCGGTTTCCCCGCGGTCGAATTGTAGGGTGACGCTCCAGTCCAGATTAGGGAGTCCCTTCAGGAAGCCCTCACCATCGCCGTAGCCAGCCGGGAGCGCGAATCCGCCGCCAGCCGTCCAGCGGCTTTGATGCGGCCTGATCCAGTGAGCGCAGGAGCCTATGATGGCGTAAAGCTCCGAACCGTCGTCTTTCACCTGGAGCATCGAGGCGTCCTCCGCCGCAACGCGGAGTACTTCTTCCCATAGTTTTGGGTCGTCATGCACGGCCAACCGCGTGAGAAGGATTGCGGGAAGAGCCACGCGGACTTACTTCTCCGTACGGCGCAGGGTGCTGTTTTTAAACCCGTACGCGAAATATAGCACCAGGCCGATTACCAGCCAGCCGCCGAAGCGCTCCCATGCCTGGTCCGGCAGCCCCTTCATGATGAACAGGCATCCGGCTGCCGAGAGTACGCAGACAGGCCATACCAGCGGCACTCTGAAGGGGCGCGGGCGCTCCGGTTCTTTATAGCGGAGAACCAGCACTCCGATGCTTACCAGCATGAATGCAAACAGCGTGCCGATGTTGGTCAGATCGTACGTCTCCGCCGCGTCGCCGAATGCCGACCAGAGCGCTACAAAGATTCCCGTGAGGAGCGTGGTGGCCCACGGGATGCGCGTGCGCGGATGGATCTTCGCCGCCCATTTGGGCAGCAGACCATCGCGAGCCATGGCGAAAAAGATGCGCGGCTGGCCGTACTGAAACACCAGCAGGACCGCCGACATCGAGACCGCCGCACCGAGCGCCACTACCCAACCGACCGTCTTAAAGCCAGCCAGTTCCAGCGCCCGCGACAGCGGATCGGCCACGGCCAGTTCTTTGTAAGGCACCATGCCGGTCAGCACAAATCCGACGATCACATAGATGAGCGTACAGATCGCCAGGCCGCCCAGGATGCCAATAGGCAGATTGCGCTGCGGGTCCTTCGTCTCTTCGGCCGCAGTGGAAATCGCGTCGAACCCGATGTAGGCGAAAAAGACAATGGCGGCGCCCTGATGAATGCCGGAGAAGCCGTTGGGCGCGAAGGGATGAAGGTTCGCGCTCTTCAGGTGGGAAGCGCCAACCACTACGAAGAGCGTCAGCGCCAACAGTTTGATCACCACCATCACGTTATTGGCCGTCGCGCTCTCCCGGGCGCCGCGCAGCAAAAGCCAGGTAATGAGCATGACGATCGAGAATGCGGGCACGTTGATCAGAATGGGGATGCCGGCAATATGCGGTGCCGATTGCAGCAGTCCGTGGATCTGCGGATCGCTGCTGAGCAGCGCGGTGCGATAGCCGGTCGCGATCCACGCGGGTAGCGACACGCCGAAACCGCGCAGCAGCGTGTTGAAGTAATCGCCCCAAGAGATTGCCACTGCCACGTTGCCCACGGCGTATTCCAGAATCAGATCCCACCCTATGATCCATGCAACCAGTTCGCCCAGCGTCGCATAAGAATAGGCGTACGCGCTGCCGGCCTGCGGAATCATGGATGCCAACTCGGCGTAGCAAAGTCCCGCCAGCGCGCAGGCGCCACCCAATAAAAGAAACGAGAAGACCAGTGCCGGGCCCGCCCCGCTGCGGATCACTTCGCCGTTCGGCCCAATCTGACCGGCGGCCGCTGTGCCGATTGCTCCGAAGATCCCCGCGCCGATCACCGCGCCGATCGCGAGCATGATCAAATCGCCCGCGCCCAGTGTTCGTTTGAGCCCGCCGGAATCGGCCGTTTCAGCCACCAGAGCGGCAATCGGCTTCCGCTTGAAGAGTTGTGACATCACAGGGAATTCTAGCAGACGGGCAATAGAGTCTCTTCACCACCGACGCCGGGGGACACCGGGAAAGCACGGATCTCTTTCAACAGTGTTTGTATATCGATTTTTCGCCGATGCCTCTGCCGGTGGGCAGAGGCTTGTCGGTTTGAGGTCGAAGACCAGCGTCTAGCGGCGGTCCCAGTTCAGGCGCATGCGGTCGCGGCCGTCCGTGGCTTCGAGCGAGATGCTGTTGACGTTCTGGCGTTGGTCTACGGAGATGTACATGGGTCCGCGCAGGCGGCCGTCTTCGCTGGTCACGGCGGCTTTGAGCCTTCCGTTGTCGCGATCCATGAGGACTCCGGAGAACAGAATGGTGCGGCCGCGTTCGGCGCGGAACGAGACTACGATTTTGCCAGCCGCGATCGATATCGACGTTGACATCCTGCAGGCGGCGCGCATCCGTGCCATTGAATACGGCGGTGCCGCGGCCCTGCCCGCGGAAGTTGATGACGTTATTCCACACAAAGCCGGAGGCTGGCGGGCGATCGCGGTCGTCGCGGCGATCCTCGGGCGGGCGGGCCCCGCTGACCGCGTCCAGATTCCAGGAGAGGCGGAAGTGGTACCGGCCGAAGCCGCCGTCGGAGTCGCGAATGTGCACCATGGCGGCAAAATCGTTGCGGCGGTTGGGGCTATCGACCAGCCGGATTTCGTTGCGGCTGTCCTTGATTTCGAACACCAGGTCCGGCATATCGCGGTGGGGGAGCGGGGCATTGCATTCCGACCCATCGTCGCGCGCGTCCTGGCCGGCGAGAGTTCGCGCAAAAACCATGTCGCCGCGCACCATGACATCGACGGTGTTATCCACCTGGAGGCGGATATCGCATTGCCCTTTGCCGCGCGGCACATCGTCGCGGGTCATTTGGCGGATACGAAACTGCGTGTCGGCCCACGCAGGAATTGCGGCCAGTACGGCCAAAGCTATCACCCAAGTACGCATGGATTCAGGATAGCGCCTCGGGTACGCGGACGGTACTTAATTGGCCGCGGGGTGCGCCACGTGGTCGATCACCAGGGATTCGACAGGACCCTTACCGGGTGCGAGTTTCAAGCCGAGGCCTTGCAGCGACGCCATGATGACGGTTACGACGTCCGTTGCAGGATCGTTCGAAGAGAACTGGTACTCGAAATCGAAGGCGCCCTGAAGGCCGGTTCGATCGATGACGGGCCGCTCCAGGTAATTGCTCAGGCGGGCGGTGAGAAGGGCCGTGGTGGCATTGGTGGCCTTCAGACCGTCCCGCGCAATGCCGCCGCCGGCCACGCTTCCCACCCAGGGATACGCAGTCGGGTCCGGGGCGGGCTGGAGTTTCAGTTCCTTATTGGTGCGGGTCAACAGGTACACGGGGCCCTCGGTGGTTTCGCGGTGATAGCGCAACTGGAACCGGTCGGCGAGCAGGGCTTGCAGCATCAGGCGCTGTTCCGGATTGGGAGGCAACTTGAAACTGCGCGGGTTGGCTTTGCTGGCCGGAGAATTCGCGGGCGGTTTGGCGTCGATATCGAAGCGGTCTTCATGGATCCAGCGGGGACCGCCGGAAAGCTGGAAGAACTGAATGCCGAAGGCTTCGGTGATGAGGTAGTCCAAACTGCAGATGTTGGCGCGGATGCGCCCGCCCGGATAGGTAAACAATCCAATGCCGGTATTGTTGTTCTGCATGGCGGACGGCTTGACCGACACTACCTCGAAAGCGGGGCCGCTCTGCGCCCGGGCCGTGGCAAGCACAAATGCCAGTAAAACGACAGGCCGCATAGGGCCGATTTTATACCGTTCAGCTCCCCATGCCAACGAAGGAGACGCCGAGCAGGATCAGGGCGAGACCCACGAATTTCTGGCGGGTGAAGGCTTCTTTGAACAGGAGACGGGCCCAGACCAGGGTCCAGACATAACCGAGCGAGACCATGGGATAGAGGACGGAGAGCTGGCCGTGACGAATCCCCATGACGAAGAAGAATGAAGAACCCATGAAGAGCGCCACGCCGATGGCCAGTTGGAGATTGAAGATTTTCCAGAAGCCGCCGTGCAACTTAGCCGAACCCAATTTGAGGAAGACCGCGCCGAACGATCCGATGAACGACGCCACCAGCACCAGAAGCATGGAGGAGAGAGGGGTAGAAGTCAACTCTTGCCTCCCACTCCGAGTACCGCGACGCCGATGACGATGGTGACGATTCCGGTGAGTTTGATGGGGTTTACGGTGTCGTGAAAAATCAAAAACGAGAGGCCGGTGACCCAGACGTAAGTCAACGCGATTACCGGGTAGAGCAGGGATAGCTCGCCATCTTTCAGCGCCAGCACCAGCAGCACCGTGCTCATTCCGTACAGCGCGTAGCCGCAGAAGAGCGGGAGGTTAGTGACCACTCCGATGAGGCCGGGCTTGAGGTGATTGGCGCCGGTCTTCATGAGGATCTGGGCGGCGGCGCCTAAAATGGTGCAGCAGAAGACCAGGGCGATGGATTTCCAGCGGGCTTGGGGATTCTCCATTTTTTCCGCGGGAATGGTTACCGGAGTGCTCAATTCTGGGCCTTTTGAACAGAATAACAGAGATTCCGATAGAATAGAGTTCAGTGGACGAAGACAAGGTTCTGATCGAGGAGATAGAACCCACACCGGCCGCCCCGCCGCGAGAGCACTACGTGCAGCGAGGCTTCATTGCGGAGTGGGCGGTCACCATCATCCTGCTGCTTTTCGGCACGACGACGCTGCTGCAGGCGTTTGTGATTCCGACCGGATCGATGGAAAATACGCTGCTGATTGGCGATCATCTGCTGGTGGACAAGCTGGCATACGCGCCGCCTGGGGCGATTTCCGGCCACATTCTGCCCTACACGGAGGTAAAACGCGGCGACATCATCGTGTTCCGGTATCCAGTGGACATCACGCAGACCTTTGTGAAGCGCTGCATCGGCGTTCCGGGCGACCGGATTCACCTGGTGAACAAACAACTGTGGCTCAACGGCCGGCCGATGGACGAGCCGTACGTGTACCACAGCACCGAATACATCGACGCGTATCGCGATAATTTTCCGGCCGATCCGAACGTGGCGGTGCCGGACCAGGCGCACAATATGCTGGCGAATCACGTGGAGGGCGGGGACGTAGTGGTGCCACCGGGATTTTATTTCGCCATGGGGGACAACCGCGATTCCTCTTTGGACAGCAGATATTGGGGCTTCGTGCCGCGCGGGAATATTATCGGCAAGCCGCTGGTGATTTACTGGTCGTACGATGCGCCCACCGACGCGTTGACGGGTACGCCCTTCAATGTGCAACACCTGCTGGACATGGTGATGCACTTCCCGACCAAGACCCGCTGGAACCGGACGTTCCGGTTGATTCACGGATATCCGCTCAAATAAATGAATGCACATTATTACGGGCTGATTTTAGCCGGGGGACGCGGTACGCGCTTCTGGCCGCGAAGCCGCAAGCGCTCCGCCAAGCAGGTGCTTCCCGTGGTGGGAGAGCGGAGCCTGATTCAAGCAACGGTGGACCGGCTGACGCCGGTGATTGCGCCGGAGCGGCTCTGGGTGCTGACGAATCACGATTTGCGCGAGGAGATCATCCGGCAATTGCCGGAGGTTCCCAAGCGGCAGGTGCTGGCCGAACCCATGCAGCGCAATACGGCGCCGGCGATCGGTCTGGCGGCGCACATTTTGCACTCGCTGGACCCGAAGGCGGTGATGGGCGTATTCCCGTCGGACCATGTGATCGGCAAGGCGGCGCCCTATCGGCGGGCGCTGAAGGCGGCGTTCGGGGGAGCGGCAGCGGGGCACCTGATGGTGGTGGGGATTCAACCGAGATGGCCTGAAACGGGCTACGGATATATCGAGTTTCCGCGCAACACCGCGGCGGGCAGTACGGGGCCCCTGGCGGTGCGGCGCTTCCACGAAAAGCCGGAACTGGCCAAGGCCAAACGGTACAAGGCGGCGGGCAATTTCTACTGGAACTCCGGCATGTTCTTCTGGCGGACCGGGGTGCTGCTAGAGCAACTGCGGCACCACCTGCCCAAGACCGCCACGCTGCTGGCGTCGCTGCCGGCTTTTGGATCGCGGAAATTCGATGCTGCCCTGACTGAGGCATTTCCGCTGTGCGACAACATCTCCATCGATTATGCGGTGATGGAGAAGGCGGCGACGGCGAAGGCGGTATACGGAATTGCGGCGGAGGAATTCGCCTGGAACGACGTGGGCAGTTGGAACGCGGTGTACGAACTGATGGCGCAGGATGGGGCGGGTAATGTGACCGTACACGATTCCGTATGCCTGGATGCGTCGAACAACTTCGTGGACGCGCGCGGGAAGATGGTGGCGCTGCTGGGGGTGAAGGACCTGATCATCGTGGATACGCCGGATGCGCTGCTGGTAGCGAGCCGGGACCGGGCGCAGCAGGTGGGCGAGGTAGTGAAGGCGCTGGAAAAGCGGGAGCGGCACGATCTGCTGTAGCAATTACTCCTCGCGCAGGGCGATCATGGGATCTACGCGGGCGGCGCGGCGGGCGGGCAGCAGGATGGCCAGGGCCGCGACGGCAAGCAATAGGAGCGAGACCCACGCCAGGGTTCCAGGGTCGGCCGGTTGAATGCCATAGAGCAGATTGGCAAGAACGCGGCTGAAGGCGACGGTGCAGCCGATCCCCATGGCGAGGCCGGCGAGCACCGGAACGCCGCCCTGGCGGGCTACCAGCCAGAGCAGGTCGCGGGTCTGCGCGCCGACGGCACGGCGTACGCCGAACTCCGGGACGCGTTGCGCGACCAGTTGCGAGAGCACTCCGTGGAGTCCCACGGCGGCCAGGAGCAGGGCTCCTAGGGCGAACGCGGCGAGGATGGTGGCGCGGAATCGCGGATAGGCCAGGAGGCGCGCCAGGCGCGTGCGCAGCGTCTGGATCTCACCGATCGGGATGGTGGGATCGATGGCGGCGATCTGGGCGCGGATCTCCTGCGCGCCGGCGGTGCGCGTGGCCAGTTGGACGAAGGGGCGCGGTTCCTGGGGCAGCGGGCGGTAAAGAATGGGCGTTTCGACCCAGGCCATTTCGTTCATCAGTTCCGTGTGTTTCAAATTCCCGACCACTCCGACTACGGTCAGCCAGGGCATGTTACCGCCGGGGATACGGATCTGCCGGCCCAGCGGATCGCCTTGCGGGAAATATTCGCGCACCAGGGCGTCGTTGACGATGGCGACGGGCGGCGAGGTTTCGCGATCGCGGGAATCGAAAACGCGGCCGCGGCGCAGGGGAATGCGCAGGACGTCGAAGAAGGCCGGGGACACGGCATCGGCTCCTACATCGTGAACGGCAGTGCCTTCGGCAACGGGCCGGCCGGCGATTTCGAGAGTCTGATTGCCGCCGGCTTCGGGGGGCACTTTGGAAGAAAGCGAGGCGCCGGGCAGGCGTTCCAGCAACTGATCGAAGAAGCGGATGCGCACGGCGGACGGGGCATACTTGGGCACGGGCAGCGCGACGCGGGTGGCGAGCACGCCATCGGGCTCGAAGCCGAGCGGCGCGTTAGCCATGCGGAAGGCGCTGGAAATGAGCAGGCCGGCGCCGATCAACAGCAGGAAAGACATGGCCATTTCGATTGCGATCATGGCGCGGGAGAAGCCCTGGCGGCCGCGGACGGAGCCACGGCCGCCGGATTTCAGGCGCTCGGTGAGATCGACGCGCGAGGCGCGCACGGCGGGGAGCAGGCCGAAGACGAGGGTGGTGAGAAGCGCGAGCAGGGCGCTGAACAGGAGCACCGGCAGGTTAAGCGCGACATCGGCGCCGGCGGTGAGTTCGATGGGGCTGGCGGCGCGGAAGTATTGCACGGCGGCGGTGGCAAGCGCCACGCCCAACGCCGCACCGAGCAGTCCGAGCAGCAGGCTTTCGGTGAGCAACTGGCGGACCAGGCGGCTTTGCGGCGACCCGAGAGCGGCACGCACGGCGAGTTCGCGGTGACGCTCGGAGAGGCGCGCCATCAGCAGGTTGGCCACATTCAGGCAGGCAATCAGGAGCACCAGCAGGACGGCGGCGAACACGATGAGAAGCGTGGTGCGCAGGGTGCGGCCGGCCAGGAAGGTGAATTCGCCGTGCAGATCGAGGACGATGGGTTCGAAGTCGCGCGTTTCGCCGGAGGTGTGGAGGGCGCGGAAAAGGCCGCGGGTTTCGGTCTGCGCCTGGGCGAGGGTGACTCCGGGTTTGAGGCGGGCGAAGATGCCGACCAGCATGTGGGGCTGGTCGGGCTGAAAGTTGGGGCCGATCAGAATCCAGGCTTGCGCCACGGGCGGGTAGAAGACGAACTGTGCCGGCATGACGCCGAGGACGGTGCAGGGGGCCTGGTCGAGCGTGATGGTCTGGCCAATGAGGGAGCGGTCGGCGGAAAAGGCGGAACTCCAGAAAGTGTGCGAGAGGACGAGGGAGCAGCCGCGGGTTTCGTCGCCGGCGCGGAAGGTGCGGCCGAGGGCGGCGGGGACGCCGAGGGTATCGAAGAAGGTCGCGGAGGCGGGCACGGTCATTACGGTGCGCGAGGGTCCGTGGCCGGTGAGGATGCGGCCGGTGTTGACGGCCCAGGTGGCGGCGGAGAGGTTCTCGAATGACCGGGCGTGGCGGCGGAATTGATCGTAATCGGCGTAGGTGGCGAAGAGTTTGGCGAGTCCCTTTTCGCGCGTGCTGGTGACCCATATGGCGGCGAGGCGGCCGGGATCTTTATAGGGCAGCGGGCGCAGCAGCACGGCGGAGACGATGCTGAAGACGGCGGTGGTGGCGCCGATGCCCAGAGCGAGCGTGAGAGCGGCGACGGCGGTGAACGCCGGCCGCCGGGCGAAGGAGCGCAGGGCGAAGCGGAGGTCCATCAGACTTTGCGGAGTTTGGTGACGCGGCCCACTTCCACCCATTCGACCACAAAGATGTTGCCGGCGTGATCGAAGCAGGCGCCGTGCGGGCAGACGAATTTGCCGGGCGTGAAGTGATCGCGCGAGAGCTTACGGGTGTCGCTCCACTTGGAGGTCGAATCGTCGCCGAGGTTCTCGATCACCTCGTTGTTTTTATTCATGAGCGTGACGCGCGCGCCCAGGTCGGGGATCACCACGTCGCCGTTCTTGTAGAAGCTGAAATAGCAAGGCAGGTTGGTGCCGCCGATGAAATCGATGTGCTTGCCTTCGAGGGTGAAGCGCTGGATGCGATTGTTGGCGCGGTCTGCCACCACCAGAATGGGCGGGCCGTTACGCGTGTCGAGGGCGATGCCGTGCGGGCAATCGACTTTGCCGGGCTCTTTGCCTTTGCCGCCGAAGGTGCGGAGGTACTCGGCCTTGCTGTTGTAGTGATTGATGTAGCTGGAGCCGTAGCCATCGCCCACGTAGAAATCGCCGTTGGGCGCGACGGCCAGGTTGGTGGGGCTGTACTTGGGCTTTTTGCCATCGGCGCCGGGCTTGTAGGCTTCGCTCTGTTCGGGGTAGCCGATGCTCCACACTTCTTCGCCGGAAAGCGTGGTCTTCACCACCACGCCGCGTTTGGTGTCGCAGAGATAGAGGAATTCGGTGCTGCCCTCTTTGCGGATGTGCAGGCCGTGGGCGCCGCCTTTGAATTCCTTGCCCCAGGACTTGACGAATTTGCCCTTGGCGTCAAAGACCACCATGGAGTCGGAACTTTCACTGATGGCGTTGACGGTGTGATGCACGTAGATGTGGCCTTGCGAGTCTTCCACCACGCCGTGGGTGTTGCCGTAGGCGATGTCGCGGGGCAGTTCGCCCCAATCGTGGATGGCCTCGTAGGTATGTTCGCCGGAGCCGAGGATGGGGGCGCGGGAGCCGGATTTATCGTCCGCATGCAGGATCGCCGGGGCCGCGGCGGCGGCCTTCAGAAACGAACGTCTCGAGTGCATGGGGACAGCATATCACCGCTGGACCCGGCCGGAACCTCCGCCCTTGAGCAGGGCCTTGACTTCGTCCACGGTGGAGCGGTTGAAATCGCCCAGAATGGAATGCTTGAGGCAGCTTGCGGCCACGGCGAAATCGAGCGCCTCCTGAGGCGAGGGCAGCGTGGTGAGCCCATAAATCAGGCCGCCGGCGAAGCTGTCGCCGCCGCCCACGCGATCGACAATGTGGGTGATTTCGTAATGGCGGCTCACCAGGAACTCCTTGCCGTTGTTGAGGCAGGCGGACCAGCCGTTGTGCGACGCGCTGTGGCTTTCGCGGAGAGTGATGGCGATGGCCTTCAGATTGGTAAATTCCGCCATCACCTTGGCGGTGAGCTTTTCGTACTGGGCGGGGTCGAGCTTGCCGGAATGCACATCTACTTCGGCCTGAATGCCGAGGGCCATCTGAACGTCCTCTTCGTTGGCGATGGCGATATCGATGGATTGGGACAGATCGCGCATCACCTCGACGGCGGGCTTGCCCCACTTCCAGAGGTTCTTGCGATAGTTGAGGTCGCAGGAGACGGTGAGTCCTTTGGCGCGCGCCTTGAGGACCGCTTCCAGGGCAAGGGCGGCGGCGGAGGCGCTGATGGCGGGGGTGATGCCGGTCACGTGGAACCAGCCCGCGCCTTCGAAGATGGCGTCCCAATCGAGTTCACCTTGCCTGGCGAGGGCGATCGCGCTGTTGTCGCGGTCGTAGACGACTTTGGAGGGGCGCTGGTTGGCGCCGGCTTCGAGGTAGTAGATGCCGAGCCGTCCTTTGCCGCGAACGATGCAGGAGGTATCCACGCCGAAGCGGCGCAGTTCGGCGATGGCGGCGTCGGCGATGGGGTTTTGGGGCAGGACGGTGACGTAGGAGGACGGCAGGCCGAAGCCGGCGAGCGCGACGGCGACGTTGGCTTCGCCGCCTCCAAAAGTGGCGCAGAACTGCGGAGTCTGCAGGAATCGCTCGAAGCCGGGCGGCGCCAGGCGGAGCATGATCTCACCGAAAGTTACGATTCGCTTGGGCATGAACGAATATGGTAACCGGAATGCGCGGCGCGGGTCCGGTCAGGAACAGATGTAGTGCGGGATATCGTGAAACGCCTGGATATAGGTGAGGTCGTCGATGGCTTTGTTGAGCCCTTCCATGTAGGGTAGCGGAATCTTGCTCTTGTACTTCGCCACCCGACGGCCGGCGCAGGCGGCCCAGCCTTCCAGCGCCTTCTTATCGGAGGTGTCATTCCATCGATCCCGGACTGTATTTGAACGAATCCCGGAGAGCCTCCTGATACTCGCGTTGCTTTTCGGTGAGCGGGACGCCCCTCCTGATGTGTTCGTGATCATCATGTGTAGTTATTGATGAACGCGTAGGGGTAATTGTTCCGAACGTTCGCCGTACTCCTCTTGATGAACCGCTGGTACTCTTCCAGATACCTGGTGATTTCTTCGCCGCGCTCGTACAGCATGTCGCCGTCGGGACTTCAGTTAGGGAACGTTCTGGTTTTCACGTTCCAGCCGTCGACTTCTACTAAGGGAGTTTCCCGACTCCGATAAGTTGCGGCGATGCGGCGCGTCTCTCCCGGAAGTAAGGGGAAGTAGTTGTCTTCCCACAAGATGGGCAGGATTTCCTCGCCGTCGGAGGGCTTCTTCACCTTCAGGTGCACGGCGAAGGCGAGGGTCTTCGAGGGATTCGAAATGGTGACGGCGGCGGCCTCCTGGCTCGTCTTAGACGTCACCTGTAAGTCGACTAAGGGTAGCGTATTTAGACCGGAGTAATCGGCGAATGTCTTCGTCGGAGTGTAATACCAGGTGGATTTATCCCAATCCAAAGTCTCCGGTTTGGTGGAGAGCCAGTAGAAATTACGGCTTACCACTTTGCCGGAAGAATCTTCCAGCGTGAGGCTTACGAAGTAAGTGGTGGTCAGACCGGGTAAGTCAGGCAGGTTGAAGACGCGGGTAGCGCTGTCCTCGGCGGAATCGATTTTGGCGGTTCTTGGAGAACTTCTCCCGCATATCCAGGTTGTAGACCTTGGCGGTAACCTGCAGCGCCGGAAACGCGCGGTAGAAGGAATTGACGACTACGATGGAACGGTCGTCGTAAGAGTATTGCACGTGCAGCGGTTCGTTGGCTTTCTTACTGCCGAAGTAAGAGCCTCCGGGGCGGAGGTACCAATCGTAGAGATGCCAGATAAGTCCGGGCCAGGCGTTGTTGAGCATCCACTGAATGACGCCGGTGGCGGTGTACTTATTCCGGCCAAAGGCTTCGAACATGGCGCGGTGCCCTTCGTAGGCCATCATCTGGGACTTTTTCGAATAGTCTTCCAGGGAAGCGGCCGTGCCGTACCGGGCATTGAGCGCCTGGTTGAAAACGTGGAGATCCTTGAAGGCGCCGCCGCCGGCGTGGTAGTCCCACCAGGAATCCGGGGGCCAGAGATGCTCGGGCGGCAGCATCCGGCGCAGACTTTCGACGGGAGGGGGCGCGGGTCCGGGACCGACTTCGGTGGCGAAGCCGTGGGCGCCGCCGCGCGTGGTGTCCAGGAGCCAGTAGGAGGGTGCGATGTACTCGTAGGGGCCGTTCATCTTGACGCCGGTATCGCCGCCGAGAGGCGTCTTTTTGGCGGTGGCGGAGGAGTGGTAAGGATTGGGCCACTCCACCTCCTTGATGATGTCCAGGTACATTTTCTCGATTTTGGGCGGCGGCGGGTTGTCGCTGCCGTACATCCAATCGGCCAGGGAGGGGTGGCGCTGAAGGCGGCGTAGCTGGTCGCGGAGGGACGCGGCGGCGATGGTTTCGTCTTCCTGGTCCCAGCCCTGCCACTGCTCCCAATGGTCGCAGCAGCACCAGCCGGCCAGCACGAGGATGCCATAGCGGTCGCACAATTCGAGGAAATGGTCGTCCTCCATTTTGCCCTCGAAGCGGATGGCGTTGAGATTCATGTCGCGGACGTAGCGCAGTTCGGCATCCTGGTGCTCGGGCGTGGAGCGCAGGAGCATGTCGAAGGTGTAGCCGGCGCCGCGGATGAGGATGTTCTTGCCGTTGATGTGGAAGACGCGATGGAGTTTGGAATCCACCTCGCTGGTAATTTCGCGAATGCCGAATTCGATGTGGCTGCTGTCGGAGACGCGGCCCGCCGGTTTCGAATGCGAGGTCGAGTGGGTAGAGATTCTGCTCGCCCACCTGGGCGGGCCACCAGAGGCGGGGATTGGCGATTTCCTGAGTGAAGTGGACTACGCGCGTTTCATGCGCGGCCAGGCTGACCGGATTGCGAGAATGCGAGCGATTCGATTTTGCCCCGAAGCACGCCTTCGACTGGCTGGTCGGCGGCATTGGTCACTTCGGCGCGGACGGTGAGGCGGGCGCGGTCCGGCGACAGCAAGTGCGTGGCGACTGAGGGATAGCGGATGGCGACCGGTCCGGTGGCGGCGATCCACACATCGCGCCAGAGGCCCATGTTCTTGTCGGGAGGCTGCGGGTTCCAATCGACGAAGGTGATGGCGAGGTCGTGGGGCTGCGGCGGGAAAACTTCAATGGCCAGAGTGTTCGCTTCGCCGGGCTTCGCGGCGGCGGTGACGTCGAATTCGAACAGGCGCCAGGCGCCGGCCGCGCGATCGGCGGACGCCACCGGCTTGCCGTTCAGCCAGATATTGGCGCGAAAGTTGATGCCGTCGAAGCCCAGCCACACGGTTTTCCCACGATAGTCCGCGGGTATCTGGAAGCTGGTGCGGAACCACCAGGGGTGGCGGAACGGGCTATCGGGCGGCATGGGCGCGTTGGAAAAGTTGAAGGAGATGGGATAGGACGTGCCGGCAATGGTGCGCAGATTCATGCCGGTGTAAGGGTCCGGATAAACGTGATCCTGCACCAGGGCGGAAAGGACGGTGGAGGGCATGGTGGCGGCGTACCAGCCGCGCGTGCTGAAATCGGGGAGCGAGATGGCGGCGCCGGTTTCGCGGACATCGGTGGAGGATTGGATGGCCCATCCTCTGCGCAGGAGCGTCTTTTCGGCGCCGGGGGCACACACGGCCAGAACGAGCAGCAGTGCCGGTACAAGTCGCATAAATTCAGCTTACATGCTGAACAAGTCCGGGGAGGCGAGGCCGGGGCTACTTGCGTTTCTTCTGGAAGAATTTCTTTTGCAGATCGGGCCAGAACTCGGACATGAGGTTGCCCATCACGTCGCCGGTCAAGCTGGTGCCTACACGGCTGGCCATCACCGCTCCGGTGCGGCTGCCGGCCGGGTAATAGAGATTGGAAGCGCCGATTCCCGCGGCCATGCCCAGAATGTTCGATGCATTGAAGGCGTTGCGGCCGGAATCCTGCCGCGTGACGAAGATGCGGCTTACGGAATAGAGTGCCCTGCCGACCACGCCAGAGGGAGGTCCTTTGCGGAAATAGCGCGGGTCCTGGTGCAGAAGACAGGCGAAGACGCCGGCGGAGAGGAAATTCTGGGTTCCAAAATCGCCGATGGCGGCGCCCACTCTTTTGGCGTATGCGGCGCCGCCCTCGCCGTACCGGGGAGTCTCGTTACCGGCCTGCGACATGGCGGCCGCCAGTACGGCGCTGGCATTGTTGAAAGGATCGATCAGCTCTTTCCAGGCAAGGTTCCACTTTTGCTTTCCGGTCATGGGCGCGATCAGGCGGTGTGTATCATCCACCGTCTGATAGTCGGGAATCACCTTCAGGATCCGCTCTTCATTGAGAGGGACCACGACGGGAACCTCGGGCGACGGGCCCGGGGACTCAAGCTGAGCGCAGGCGCAGCTCGCCAGAGCCAGGATGGCGCAAAACAGCGATGTGAGTCGATACACCTTGCTACTGTGACGGTGCGAGGCGGCCGTTAAGTTACCGGTTTCCGGGGCATGGCTCGAATTAGTCACCGTTCCGGCGTTACAGGTCGATGCGCTTACTTTTGTGCTTATTGAGTTGCCAGCAGGGGGGATGGCCGAGGTGCGGGAGGAGGGATTGGACGCAGGTATCGACTTCGGGGTCGAGCATCATAAACTCGGTTTTGCCGTCTTTCTGCGGTACGGCGTAATACGGTTGCACCTGTACGGAGCCGAGAGGCTGCTTGCGGGCGACCATGTAGTCCGCGCCATAGAAAGCAGCCAGCGCGAAAGCGAGAAGCAATGCCGTACGCTTTACGATTCTCACAATGGCTTCGACATCCTCACAAAGTGGCAGGGCAGCTTGGTAACCACGTCGTGGGGAAACGGCGCGGTGCCTGTTTCAGCATAGCCCAGACGCTGGTAAAACGCGGGAAGTTCGCTGCGGAGATTGACGATTTGCATGTCCATGGCGGTGCAGCCGAGTTCGCGGCAGTAGTGCTCGGCGGCTTCGACCAGGCGCCTGCCGAACCCGCTTTTCTGGCGCGCCGGATCCACGGACAGCAAACCGAAGTAACCGCGCGCGCCGCGCTTTTCGACGTAGACACAGGCTGCCATGCCGTCATCGTCGGCCACCAGAAAGAAACCGGTGCGAAAGAAGGCTTCCACCTGAACCAGGTCGATCCGCTCAGTATCGATAAAGAACTTCTCGACGCGAAAAGCGGCGTTGATGAGGGAGACCAGGGCGGGGGCTTCAGATACTACGGCCAGACGCACTTGCATGGGCAGTTCTCATTGTAAGGCAGCGGCTAAGCCGGGCCGGAGGCCTGCCTGACGGTGGCCTGGCGAAGGAGGATGAATTCGGAGAGGTGCTCGCTGGTCAGGATTCCGGCCAGGTGGTCTTCGGCGTCCATCACCAGGGCCGCTCCTCCGGCGGCGGACAACTGAGGCAGCGCGCTGGTCAGGAGCGTGTCCGGGGTGAGGCGGACAAATTCGCGTTCCATCACGCCGGCGACGTAGCTTTCGGGTCCGGCGGTCATCATGGCGCGTACCAGGGCGGAGCGCGTGAGCAGGCCGATGACCTGGCCGCCGTGCATCACCGGAAAATCATGCTGCGAGGTTTTGAGCAGGAGGTCGCCTGCGTCGCGGATAGTGGCGCCGTGTTCCAGGGTGCGAAAGTCCGTGATCATGGCAGCGCCTACGGTGTATCCCGCAGTGAGGATACGGCTGCGCGCGGCGGCGCCCTCCTGAAATGCGCCCAGGTAAACGAACAGGGCGACGAAGACCAGCATGTAGTTGCCGTACAGCAGGCCGGCCAGTCCCATGAGGAAAGCCAGCGATTGTCCGGCTCCGGCGGCGATGCGGGTGGCCTCTTCTTCGGAGCGGTGCAGGGCCAGAAACGAGCGCAGGATGCGGCCGCCATCCATGGGATAGGCCGGCAGCAGGTTGAAGACGCAGAGCAGGATATTGCCCAGGGCGAGGCGCTCGGCCAGGTTCGCATCGGTGGGTTGGGCCAGTTCGCGGATCGCCTGGAAACCCTGGTGAGCGGCCACCCATGCCACCAGTACAACCGCAATGAGCAAGTTCACCATGGGGCCGGCGAGAGCGATCCAAAGCTCTTCGCGAGCGGCCGGCTGGCGCTCGGGCCGGGATACGCCTCCAATGGGGTACATGACGATTTCCAGAGTGCGGATACCGTACTTGCGCGCCACCAGGGTATGGCCGACCTCGTGCAACAGCACGGAGGCGAACAGGGCCAGTATATAGATGACGGTCATAGGGCCGGACTGCCGGTCGCCCACGCCGATGAACAGCAGAAACACCAGCAGCAGCACGAACGTGAAATGCAGGCGGATGGGGACGCCAAACAGTTTAATTCCACCCAGGCTGCCGCTTTCGCCGTGGGGATTGGGTTTCTCGCCTTCGGGCATGTGTCGCGTCCAGCATACCGCAACTGTCGTGAATCAGCAGGTTGGCGCCGATTTATCGATCGCGGACTTCAGATCCACCCCCGGAGCAAAGCGCGGCACCCGTTTCGCCGCGACCTCAATGGCGCTGCCGCTGCGCGGATTGCGAATGCGCCTGGCTTTGCGGTGCGAGACTCCAAATGTTCCGAAACCCGAAAGGGTCACCCGATCCCCTCGCACCAGACTGGTTTGAATCCCCTGCAGAATCGCGTCCAACGCGGTTGCTGCCTGCGCGCGAGTTAATCGCGCTTCGATGGCAATTTTTCCGATCAGATCTTTTTTGGTCACGAGGCACTCTCAATGCCAGCGAGTTTTATCAAAGCGGGGGCACGGTGTCAACCTGTGTAGGGGCAACTGTGTAGGGACAATGAGGTCTCGGGCATGGTGCAGCATTAGAGGTGCCGTCCGAAACGATAGCTGAAGGACGCCGTGGCGTAGGACGGAATGTAGACGCCCACCACGCGCTCGAAGGAATCGCTTTCCCCCGGCAGCGCCAGCACTTCGGTGGTCTGGCCGGTATAGCCGCTGGCGATCTGAAAGTGGATGCCCGCCTGAATCCTGCCGCCCTGGAAACTGCGCACCAACGCGCCGCGAAATTCGCGCACCGGAACGCTGGCGAATCCATCGCCCAAGGGCTTGCGCCCCACTTCCTCGAACTCCGCCCGCGCGTGCAGATGAAACGGCAGGCGGTCCAAGCGTCCCCAGCACATCGACAATCAGCCGCGGCGCTTCCGGCACGGGTGCCGCCGCCGGAAAGATCACGCGCATCGGCCTTCGATACGGAGGCCTGCAGCAGGCCGGCGCCGAAGTAATGGCGGCCGGACAGCTGTGATGTACCGATTGCGGCTGGGCCCTTCGTCGAATTGCAGCCCGGTATCGGGATCGATTTTGGCGAGCGATGCCTCCTGCGTCACGTGTCCCAGGGTCACGCGGAAATCGGTGCCGAGAAGCGTCTTGCCGACCACCATCTGATAGGCGTGGGCCTGGCTGACCAGGCTGCCCTGCTGCGTTCCGGTGCCGATCCTCGGGTCGTTCGTGAAGAAGCTCTGGCCGAAGCTGAAGGAGACGCGACGGCAGCGGCAAGCGCTTCGGGAGGCACGATGGACAGGGTGGCTTTGGGCGAATTGATGCCGATCCACCGGTGGAACGAATTCGCCGGCATCGAGCAGGTCGGTATTATCGAAGCCGATCTGGTCGCGCCGCCAGCCCAGGTTGTAGCGCAGCCACGGCACAGATATTGCCGTCGATGGCGACAAACGGCGTCACGAAATTGAGGGTGACGTTGTTGGCGGTCACTTTCTCGAAGGCCGTAGACCAGGGGTCGGCCAGGGTAGCGATCCAGATCGTCGCGGCGCGGAGCTTCGCGGAAGATAGTCCAGGCCGGCCATGAACGAGAAATGGCGGTTGAACTTTCGGACGTAGTTGGCGTTGCCGCCGGCTTACGGTTCGGAACTCACTTTGCCGGATCAGACCATCGCCGAAATTGGAAAGAAGAGAGAGATTGTAGGTCCGGAAGAATCCGGAGAGTTGCAGGTCGCGTCGCGGATGTGAGGTGCCAGACGTCGTTCAGAGCGATCTCGCCGGTGTGAGTCTGGTCGCGCTGGCGCGGGTCGATGGTGTCGTGCAGGTCGGGAATGTTAATCGGCACCAGTCCCGGAATCCTCGATTGGCCGTAATAGCCGATGAACAAGCGCGGTGAAATGGTGCGCGGCCCAGGTCCCATCCGTTAAGAGCATTGATTTTGTACTGCTGCCGATGTTCGAGCGTATCGAGAAAACCGTTGCCATAAGAAGCCTGCAAGGCCAGCCACTTCCATCCGGCGCTCAGGTCGACGTCCCGATAATCCGCGGTCAAGGTCGCGAAGGGATCCAGGCTGGGTCGGAGCCCATAGGTGGCCGCCAGATCCACCGAGTGGTTGCCTTCCCGCACATTGAATGCGCCGCCATCGGTCTGCACGCTTTCGATGATGGCGGGGACGATGATATTGGGGTCGGCATAGCCGTTGCCATGAGCGTTGGCGCTCAGGTTGTTCGGCAGCAGAAAACTGCCCACCGGAGGAACATGGCGATGGGCTCGCCGTGGTCCCCGGCCACGCCGGGGGAAAAATATTGCGGCGCCTTGATGCCGCCCGATGCGGTTTCGATCGGCAATCCCGGAATGGACACCGGCGCACCGGGCCGGCCGGGGTTGGCATCCAGGATTTCGTCGCGGACCAGCACGCGCTGCGCCGGGTCGGGATTCTGCACGTCCCCGGTCTTCACGTCCGCGGTCACGGTGACCGCGTCGGAATGAGCGCCCAACCGCCCAAACTGCAGATTCACCGTCAGAACTTGTCCCTCGGAAAGATGGATGGCCTGGCGGACCTCGACGAACCCCGGCGCCGAACCGGCCAACTGGTAGTCCCCGGAAGGCACGGGAGCGAAGACAAACGTACCGTCCGCGCCGGTCGACACTTCGGGAACTCGCCCGGGCATCAGGCGGACGCGGGCCTGCGCCACCGGCTTTCCCTGGGGATCGGTGAGTTGGCCGCGGAGAACGGCCGCTGGCAATGGCACTCCCGCAATCAGGAGAAGGCTGATAACGATTATTCTCATCGTGCTACGAAATTTACAAACGTGCTACAGATACCAATAGCACGAATCACACATAAGTAATACGTAGCTCGCGAGAATTCGGATTTCTGCCTATCGCAACGACTCGGGCACGGGGATGGTGACTTGCCCTGTGGCCGCCCATTCGCTGCCCCGGGTGAGTGTGGCGACGAAACCGGGCAGGCGCATGGCGTCGGGGTCGTGACCCAGCGCCGTGACGAACACGCGCCCTTGGCCGTAATCGACTGTCCACAGCATGGGTTGATTGAGCCCCTTGCCGGGCACAGGCTGCTTTTCGCCGGGCTTGTACAGGGAGTGGTCGTCCCAGGCTGTGGCGAGCACGTGGAAGGTGCCTTCGGGCTGCCACTTCAAGTTGGCGTACAGCTCGTCATTGGCCTGCGTGAAGGAGGCTTTCATACCGCGCGTAATGGGGTGGGACGCGTCTTTGATATCGACGGTGAAATCATGGCGCGCGGAGTGATGGCCGTTGTTGGGACGCCAGTTGCCGCCGCACATTTTTTCGAACTCGGTCCAGCCCGCGAAAGCCGCCATGGAGAAGTGGTACACCACGAGCCCTTTGCCGCCACGGACGAAATTCACCAGGGCGGTCTCGGCGCGCTCTCCCCAACGCAGGGCGGGCTTGTTGCTGTCGTAGTAATTCAGGATCACCACGTCATAAGGCGCCAGCGTTTCGGCGGATGCACCGCGAAACTCCTCGGTGACGCGCACCTCGAAGCGGCCGCTCTCTTCCAGGAGTTTCCGCAGCACCGGCGTGGTGGCGCGCCAGTCGTGCCCGTTCTGGCCGGTCACGATCAGCGCCTGAAGTTTCGGCGCCGGCGCTTGGGCAAGCGCGGCGAAGGCGAAGGCAACGCCAAGAGTACAGAGCCTGATTATCCTCATACGGAACGCTCATTGTAGCGTCCCGCGCTCAGAGCGTCGTGGGCGCGGCGGCACCGCCGTGGAGCTGGTATGGCGTTTTTGCCCGCGAAAAATCGTTGCCCACCAGGCGCACACCTTTGGTCTCCGCGCCTTCCAGCGACACCACCACGCTGGTGTTGGCCGGCGCCGTGCACGCCATCACCACCGCGTCCTGCACATCGACGAGGCGCACCAGCGGTTGCGGCGTCGCAGGCGCGTCGGCTTCCACGCGATCCAGATGCAGGCCCTCAACATCCTCGAAGTGCAGCGCCGGGCGCTCATCGGGCGGCGATGTGGAAATGGCCACGTTCTCCATGGTGAGCCCCGCCACGTGGCGGCAATAGAAGCCATACGAAGGCAGGCGGCCGAACATGCGCGCCTCGGGATACGCTTTGATCTGCTCCGGAACCGGCCGGTCTATCCATGCGGCTTTGCCGCCTTCTTCGGTGTCGATCCGGATATTGGATAGCGTCACGTCTTGCACGGCGTGACCCGGGAATGCCGGTGATGGACGACGTCAGGATGGCGCCGGTGGCATGCACGTTCTCGATCATGATGCCGCGCATTCTGCCGCTGCCGGATTGCGCGCGCCGAGCCGCAGGAAGATGGGGGTGCGGACCCGCTGCATGCGGATATTCGAAATGACCACGCCGTCCAGCCAGCCGCCGTCCACCATCTCCAACGCAATGCCGCTGATGACGCGCGCGTTCAGCGGCACATCGTCGTTATAGATCACCGAATTGCTGAAGGTGATGTTCTCATAACCCGCCGCGCGTGGCCGTGCCGAACTTCAGCCCGTTGCAGCAGCAGGTGAGCACGCAGTTGGTGATGGTGATGTTTTTGGAAAGGCCCATGGCGCCGTAGGGACTTTCGCTCTTGAGGCAGATGGCATCGTCGCCCGTGGCGATATCGCAATCGCGAGATGAAGACGTTGCGGCAGCAGGTGGGATCGATGCCGTCGGTGTTGGGGCCGATGACCGGGTTGCGGATCTTGAGGCCGCGGATGAGCACCGTGTCGCACTCGATGGGCCGCAGCGTCCAGCCGGAAGAGTTGGCCAGAGTCACATCCTCAATGCGCAGGTTGCGGCAATTGAAGAACTCCACCATGGGAGAAGGGCGGTCGTGCGGTTTCCAATCGTAAGTCGCCACGTCGCGCCAGAGCGTCTTCGGGTTTGGGCGGGACGCGCGTTGGCCGGCACCCAAAAGGCGTGGCCCTGGCCATCGATTCGCCCGCTGCCCGAGAGCGTGACGTTTTCGGCGTCGCGCGCAAACAGCAGATGTTTGCCGTTGGCGTCGCCTTTGGCGGGCGGTCCGGGCTGCAGCGTGTAGTCGGCCAGATCCGTGCTGCCGAGCAGGGTGGCGCCGGCCTCGAGGTGAAAGGTGACGTTGTCCTTCAGCACGACGGTGCCCGAAAGATACGTGCCGGGTGAAAGGTAGACCGTGCCGCCGCCGGCGTGCGCGCAGGCCTCCACCGCTTTCTGGAGGGAAGCGGTGTCTTTGGATTTGCCGTCGCCCCGCGCGCCGTATTCGCGGACGTCGAACAAGCGTCCGGCGCCGCGGCTGAACGGAGCAGCGGCCAGAGCCATGCCGAAAAACTCGCGTCGTCTCATTGTCATTATTCTTTCACCACGGAGGAGTCATTTTCTTCCCTTTGCCTTTCTCCGTGTTTTCTCCGTGTCCTCCGTGCCTCCGTGGTGAAAAAAATCTCACATTTTACTCCATTCTGAAATCACGCCGCGGCATTCGCCCAGGCCGATGCGGCGATAACCGGGAGCCTCGCACCAGCCGCGGAAGATCACTTCGTCGCCGTCCTCGAGAAAACGCCGCTCTTCCCCCGTGGGCAGTTGCAGCGGTTCTTCGCCGCGCCAGGTCAGTTCCAGCAGGCAACCGCGATTTTCCTTCTCAGGGCCGGAGACGGTGCCGCTGCCGATGAGGTCGCCGGGGCGCAGATTGCAACCGTTGGAAGTGTGATGCGCCACCATCTGGGCGAGCGTCCAATAGAGCTGCGCGAAATTGCCGTGGCTCACACGCACGGGGCTGCTCATGCGCGCCGATAGCAGCCACACTTCAAGCGTAATGGACAGCGCGTCCGGCGATCCGCTAGCCAGATGCGGCAGCGGCTGCGGGTCGGATTCCGCGCGCGGCTCCGGCAGGCGCCGGAATGGCTCCAGGGCTTCCATGGTCACGACCCAGGGAGAAATGGAGGTGGCAAAACTCTTGGCGAGGAACGGACCGAGCGGCTGATATTCCCAGGTCTGGATGTCGCGCGCCGACCAGTCGTTCAACAGGCAGACGCCTACGATATGGCCGGCGGCCTGCGCGATGGGAATCGGCCGGCCCATGGGATTGCCCGGCCCGAGGAACGCGCCGACCTCCAGTTCGTAATCCAGGCGGCGGCTTGGACCGTAGACGGGCGGCCCGGCGGGTGAGGCGGCGATCTGTCCGCCCGGCCGACGGATGGGCGTACCACTGACTACGATGGACGAGGCGCGCCCGTGATATCCCACCGGCAACCACTTATAATTCGGCAGCAACGGATGATCGGGACGAAACATGCGGCCCACGTTGGTGGCATGGTGGATGGACGCATAGAAGTCCGTGTAGTCGCCGATTTCGCAGGGCAGTTCGAAACTGGCCGTGGCGATTGGAGAGAGCAGCGCTTCGGCGTCCGCCGTGTGAGTGGCCAGGTAATGACTGATGCGGTGGCGGAGCAGCAAACGCTCGGCCTGCGTCATTGCCATGAGATCGCGCAGGGACGCCAACTGGAATGCCGCCGTGGCATCGAGCACGCGATCGCCGATAGCCACGCCGGCGCGCAGGGTATCGCCGGCGAATCGCCGGTAGGTGGCGAAGGGCAGATTCTGAATGGGGAAATCCGTGCCCGCCATATTGGCGGACTCCACCCAACTCTTGAGCGCCGGATCGTGAGTGTGGTCGATCATCGCACGAGTCCCAATTCGCGCAAATCGGCGACGGGCTCTTCAAAGGAGCAGGAGCCGAAACTGTGCGCGAAATCGCGGCGGGCCGCCTGAATCTGCGCGGTAGACAGGGCGTGTCCCCGCCACCGGAGCGCGTCATCGGCAAATTCGAACGAGCCGGGCTCCCCGTCGTCCAGTACATCCAGAAGCAAGGCCCGTTCGGCGCCGTGCCAGGCGAAGGCCGCGGCCGTGAACACGTTCAAGAAACCATGCATCGCCGCGGACCGGATGGGGTGATGCAGCCCCGCCGTGGCCTTGAACGGCAAGCGCCGCGCCGCCGCACCGTGCAGAAACTCCGCGACCTGCTCCGATGCGATGTCCAAGGTACGGATCTTGGCGAAGCCGCTTTCGATGGCCGCCAGGGGCGCTTCGCAATAAGTCGGCAAAGAAAGCCGGCGGGGCAGTTTCGTCTCGAAGGTCTCCACCTGCGCAGGCTGCGGCCCGGGCTCGCTTTCGACAATCAGGCTGACGCGCCATCCCTCGCCCAGCCGCAGTTTGGGTAAAGGCAGCACCAGCCGGTTCAGCATCCACGCCTCGTGCGATGCGAGGTAGGCGGAGTAGTTGGCGCAGGTCTCTTCCAGCGGCAATGAGGCCGGTGGATAAAGACCGGCGTAATCGATCAGGTGAGAGAGCAGGGCTTCGAAGGAACCCGTACCGAAGGCCTCCTGGCCTGTCGGTTTTATGTTATCGCGCCGGCTACTCTTTCATCGCGGCCACGTTGCCAATCCAGATGGTGTTGGCTTCCGGAGCGCCGCCGCCCACCGCCGTGAGATCGACAATGGCGAGCGAGCGCCACTGGGCCGGATCGAACTTGCCGTCGCCTTGAAAATCGGAGAGCTTCAGGTCCACGTGGAAAACCTCTTTGTTGCCGGGCGGGTAGATGGGCAGCGTGAATCGCGGACCCTGGCCGCCACCGGGTTTGTTCATTTCCAGCGCCACCATTAAGGTGATCTCGTGCTCGGACGCAATATCGAAGACCAGGCGCTTGGCCTGCGCCATTTGCGACCCTGTGACGCGGCGCAGCAGGAGCTGAAAATGCCCCTCAGACTGCTGATAGCTGGCGGCCAGCGCGGGCGTATGCAAGGGATTCGGTCCGGCGTCTAATTTCAGATCCATGCCGCCCAGCGTGACCCAGTCGATGAAGTTACGGTCCAGCATGCCCAGTCGCAGACCATTCGCGGGCACGCTGGGTGGTGCGGGGGGACTGCTCAGCACTTCGAAGTCATCGATACTGGCGGTGTGCTGGCCTTTGTCCAGATGGACCACCACGGGGAAATCCGAGTTCGCCGGCAATTGCGCGAAAAACTGTCCCAGGTCGAACAGGCCGATGCCCTCCACGTCCGCCAGGTCCAGTTTGCCGTCAGCGTCTTTGGCGTCATTGGGCCCATCGTTCACGCTGAAATCGGCGGGCGTGAATTCCACCCATTGCCAGGTGTTCGCGGGGGACCAGAACCAGGCGGAGTAATTGCCGCCTCCTGGCTTCTTTTCGCTGAGCAGAAGGCCCATGGCTGTGGCATGGTCGGTCTTCACGCGGAAACGAATCCGCTGCATTTTGGCGAAGTCCGCGGGAGCCGGTGACACCACTCCCGAAAATATTTTCGGCGCCAGTTCGTAAGTGAAAACCATGGCGTGCGCATCCGCCGCGCGGTTCACCGAAGCGCCTTCGCCCATGGCTGTCCATGCGCCTGTATCTTCCTGAAAACTCTGGCGGTAAATCACGTCGCTTTCGGCTTGCGCGAACCCCGCCACGGCCACCATGGCGAAGAGACAGAGCGCTCTCAAGGGCATATGTTCAATCATACGTCAGGCCGGCGAATCATATATACAGGCCTGAAATCACGGGGTCACGTGTCAAACTACAGTCAGGTGGATCTCGCGTTGATCTATCTCCCCTCCACGGGGCCGGTTGGTTTGGGTCCGGCCCCGTTTTTTTATGCCCTTATTTCAAGATCTCGACTTACTGTTTGGATTCATCTCACTTATGCTCGCCTCCGGCACGGTGGTGGCGGCCGGAACCCAACTGGTGGCGACGGTGACTGGTATGCGCTCGCGGCACCTGCGCCGGGCGCTGGAGGAACTGCTCCGCCAACTGGATCCCCGGCATCTTTCGACGCACGACGCACGGGAACTGGCTGCGTGGTTGCTGAGTCACCCGTGGCTATGCGGCCACCCGGACGGCTCGGCCTCTGAATTGCGGCGGGAACATTTTGTTCGCCTGCTGATCGAAATGGCCTCCGGCTCCTCGCCTCTGGCACGGCGGGTGCGCCGGAGCTTTGGTTTCGCGCGCGCCGCAGAGGCGCGCGAACTGGCTCACGCGATCGGCGCGCAGTCTCTCCGCCTGGAGCGGGAGTGCCCCCGCGAACCGGCCTGCGACCGCGATACCAGGGCCGTCATCGCGGCTTTCGGTGACCATAAGCTGCTGGCGCTCATTCACACGTGGTACGGGCCGACGATGGTCCGCGCCACCCGGCGGTACAGGCTCCGCGCGCGAATGGTCACGGCTCTGGTGGCGCTGCTGCTGGTAGTGGCGGCGCAGATCGATCTCCTCCAGTTTCTCCGCCTCCGCTACAGCCGCCACTGGGCCGGCCTGACACTTTCCTGGGTGCTGATCAGCCTGGGCACTCCCTTCTGGTACGACCGGCTGAAAGACTTGTTGCATTTGCGCCCTTCCGCGCATTGACGAAAGTTTTCGTTGACTTTGACGAAGCTCTTCGTCAATAATACCCACATGAAGTTCAAGCAGCGCCGTCCCACCGAGGCCGAGCTGAGCATCCTCCGGGTGCTTTGGAGCAACGGCCCCGCTTCCGTACGGGACATCCAGCGCATCCTCAATGAAACCCGCGCCACGGGTTATACCACGGTGCTGAAGACCATCCAGATCATGACGGAAAAAGGCCTGGTGGAGCGGGACGAAACCGTTCGCCCGCAGATCTACCGTCCCCGCCATTCGCAGGAGCAGACGCAGCGGCAGCTTGTGCGGGATCTGCTGCAGCGCGCCTTTGGCGGTTCGGTGAAGACGCTGGTGCTGCAGGCGCTGTCCACCAGCAAATCATCCGCGGCGGAGTTGGAAGAAATCGAAAAACTTTTGGATCGGATCGAAGGAGAGAAGAAATGACACCCATCGCCCAGGCACTCAGCGCAGCCCTACTGCATTTTGTATGGCAGGGACTGCTGGTCGCGTTCCTGCTCTGGATCGCACTCTTTCTTTTGAAAAACAGGCCGGCCAACGCAAGATATCTTGCCAGTTCGGCCGCCCTGGCGGCGCTCGCCATCCTGCCAGTCGTGACCACATGGGTGTTGTACCGCGGTTCCACGCCAGCGCGCGATGCGGCCGGCTTCGCTGCGGCGGTCTGGCACTCCGCCGCCGCGCTACCGCGAACCGGCGGGCAATTTGCCTGGCTTCAGGGTTTGCAGGCGTGGGCGCTGCCTCTCTGGTTCGCGGGCGTTTTTGTTTTTTCAGTGCGGCTGGCGTGGGGATGCCGGCAGGTCTCGGTGCTGCGTCGTACCGGGGAACCCGCCGCCGGGGCGGTCGTGGCCATAGCTGCCGGCCTGCGGGAACGATTGGGGTTGCAACGCGCGGTGGCCATTGTCATCACGCAGCAGACCGACGGGCCCAGCGTGGTGGGTTGGCTTCGTCCGGTAATTTTGCTGCCGGCAGCGACCCTGCTCGGGCTTTCGGAACAACAACTGGCAGCCGTGCTGACGCATGAACTGGCGCACATCCGCCGCCATGACTACCTGGTGAACCTGGTGCAGAACCTGGTGGAAACTCTGCTCTTTTACCACCCCGCGGTGTGGTGGACCAGCGAGCGCATGCGCCAGGAGCGCGAACTCTGCTGTGACGATGCGGCAGTGGATTCGTGCGGCGACGCCCTGTGCTACGCGCGCGCTCTTACGGTGCTGGAGAAATTGCGCGCCTCCGGAGTCTCGCTCGCCATGGGCAGCACCGGCGGCTCGCTGCTCTTTCGGATCCGCCGCCTGATGGGTGTTCAGTCACGCGAAACGGCGTCATCGCGGCTGCCGGCGATCGCCGCATTGCTCCTGGGCGTTGCCTGCCTCGGGCTGAATATGAACTGGGCGCGCGCTCAGGAGCAAGGCGTGCAGGGAACCGTTGCCATTCTGGCGAGTCCGGACAGTCCCGGTGTGCAGGTCGATGTGGGAGGCGCAACGGTGGTCGAGCGCACCGGCGTGGAGTATCCCGGCTATGCCTGGGAACGCAAGATTGGCGGCATCGTGGTAGTGGAAGCTACGCTTGACGCGCAAGGCAATGTCAGCGACGCGCGCATCCTCTCGGGTCCCGCCGAATTGCGCAAGAACGCGCTGCAATCGGTCCTGGAGTGGCATTTCGCGCCAGCTCCGGCGGGCAGCATCCGCCAGGTCAGCATCAACTTTCAGTGGGAACAGGCGCAAAAAGACGGCGAACAACTGCAAAACAAGGTAGTCAGAATGAACGGCGCGGAGTATCGTTTTAGTGTCTCGCGAACCGACCAGACCCTGAAATTCCTGGAGGAAGAATTAGCGAAGGCGCGGCAGAACCCCACCGAACCGGGCCAAATCGCCGAACTCGAAAAGAAACTCGCCATGGCCCGAGATGCGCGAGCTCTAGAGGTGCGCGAACCCGGCATCGTCGTCTCCCGGATCGACATTACCGGCCTGACGGACTTGCAGCAAAAGCAACTGGCCGAACGCCTGCCGGTACGGCTGGGAGACCGCCTGACCGAGGAGCAATCGTTCGCCCTTGCCAAAGCGGTGGGGACTTTTGACCCGCCCCTGGCTCTCGGGATCTCAAATGACGCCAATCACCAACTGGTGATTCGTATCTCGCCGGACAAATCCAGGCAGTAAGTCACTTACCCGCGTCTCCTGGCGGAGTTCCGCGAGACACGCCCGAAACACCCCGCCCGATGAACTGCTCGCAGAGTTGCAGCGCCTGCTGCCCGGGCGACGCATCGTCCGCCGGGGCGCGGCGCACATAAGTGCCGGAACCCGCGATGGGCGGCACCAGTCCCCCGCCGGCTGAGTTCGCGCCAGGCCCGGCCGATGGTGATGCGTGAAGTCCGGGACTGCTGCACCAGCGCCGCCTCGCTGGGGAAGTTTTGTCCGGCCGGGTACTTCCCGGAAAGAATCTCGGACGTCAGTTTCTCCGGAACCTGTTGATACTTAGGAACTTGCATAGCTGTAATATCAGCTTTCGGGTAAACTAAAGCAACTTTCCCGCTGCCTGTCACATCCAACTCCCAAGGAGATCTAAATGCATTCAGAACCCAGGGTCGCGGACTACCTGTTTCTCAGCGATTTCGATCAGACCCTGAGCTTCAATGATTCCGGTATCGTCTTAAGCCAGGTGATCGGACTACCGGATTTTGCCGAGAGAATCCGGGGACTCTCGAAAATCCACCTGGTGCAGCAGGGCGGGGAACTCGCCTACCTGCTGCTGCACGATCCCGAGTACCGCTGCGTGCGCAAAGAGCATCTGCACGACGTGGGCAAGCGCATTCGCCTGAAGCAGCACATTCCCCTCCTGTCCCGCCTTCTCGGAGATCTCGACGGGCGCCGCTTTTCCTTCTACGTGATCTCGGCGGCTCCGCAGGAGGTAATTGAATCCGCCCTTGAAGGCATCGTGCCCGCGGACCACATCTTCGGCACCAAGTTCCGATACAACCAGTCCACCGGCGAGATCGAATCCATCATCCGGGTACCCGCCGGCTACGGCAAAGTTGCCGTTGTCGACGATTTGCGCGCCGCGCTTCCGCTCAGCCACCATCGTATCGTCTATGTGGGCGACGGCAGTTCGGATGTGCACGTGATGCTGCACGTCAACCGCCTCGACGGCCTCACTATCGCCGTTTCGGAAAATAAGTACATTAACCAGATCGCCCAGCGTACGGTGCTCAGCGATGATGCGCTGAGCGTGCTGATTCCCGTGCTGGAAGAAATCGCCGGATGGAACACCACCCGCATCCGCCGTTTCTATGAGGGCCATGGTTTCGCCCTGCGCGACTGGGAAAAAGTGCAGACCGATACCCTGACTATCTGCCCCGCCGCGCCCCCGCTGGCCGCCTCCGCGGGCGAGGTGGTGTGATGGAAAGTGTTTTGGGGTGGGTCGCCACGGCGGCATTTTCAGCATCGTATTTTGCCCGCCGCCCGGCGGCCCTCCGCCGCATTCAAGCCGCCGCCGCGTGTCTTTGGATCGCCTACGGTCTGGCGATTCACGCCCTGCCGGTAGTGGCCGCGAATCTCATCGTGGCCGCGGCGGCCTTGTATTCCACTACTCGCGATAGAGCTTGATCAGGGGCTGCGCCTCGCCCCCGGCTTCCTGGTAGAAGCCGGCCTCTCCGTTGCGCTGGAACGTCTGAACCAGTTGCCGCGCCCTGCGTCCGGTGACCTGCTCCGTCAAATCGCGAGACTTCTCGAGCGGGGCTGTCGCCGCGTCGTAGGGGAACGTGTACGTCCGTGGCATGCCGTCGCCGGTGATTACCCAGCGTACGGCCACCGCCACGATCGTCTGCGAAGTGCCGTTGCTCACTACGACTCCGTAGGGCAGCCAGCCGCTCATCGAAGGCAGCCGCACCGGGCCCAAAATCTGGTCTACATCCTCGACGTAGGGAGCATCCTGCGGCCCGATCATAGTTATGCCCGGAACCTCCGGCGGATGCACCACCACCGTTTGTGCCGATGCCACAGCCGCAAGAAACAGCAGCGCGGGCAGCTTAATGCGCGTAATATCCCGTTCTGGCATGTGCCGTGAGCCCCTTCTTGGCCATCTTAATTTCCAGTGCGTGATACTCCGCCCGCCCCTCCTCGGGGAGGGCAAACGAGAACTCGTAAAACACGTTCCCATCGTCGGCGCACTGCGCAATTTCGCCCGTCACATCGTTGCCGGAATTCAGAACCCGCCCGCCGCTTTGCACGGCCAAAACCTGTAATGCCAGGTTTCCGTACTCCACCTGCGCAGGAGATTTCACGCCCTTGAGAAACTCCTCATAAGCGAACGTTCGGAACCCGCCGGCGTCCGTCATCCCCAGCGGATCTACATCATTCAGCGTGATACGCGCCCTTTCGAGACCCTCCGAAAAGGAGACCACCGAATTGAAAATCTCCTGCTTCTGCTTCGCGGTCATTTGCAGATCTATGCCGGGGCCTGAAAGCAGCGGCCAGCCGGGGCTGATCCAGATCACCAGTTTACGGCCGGGTGTCTGAGTTTCGTGCTGTATCAGTTGCTGGACCGCATTCAGGGACAAGGTCAGAAGCTCATCCGCGGCGTAGATTCCTTCCCTCCGAGCGAAGGTGCGCAGACCCAACAGTTTCTGATCCACTTCCGTTGCAACCGCGTTGCCATCGCGCGTGGGCGGGTTACCGAACGTCAGTCCGGACTCGTTCAGATAGGCCATGGAGACCGGGCGCGCAAGCTCGCCGTTGTCCCGGCGCAAAAACTTATCGATCTGGTCGCGCGCAAACGCCACTTTGGTGAAAGCGGTGTTGACGGAATCGATCAGCACAATGACTTCGACCGGGTCGTTGGACTTCACTCCTTGCACCGCCCGAAACCCCTCGATCTTTTGAGTTTTCTTGTTATCCAGCAGCGTGAAGTCCTGTTTTTGCAGGCCCGAAACAGGCTTACCCGCCTTGTCCGTTACAAGCACATCCAGCGTCATGCGATGATCCGCGCTTTGTGCGAATACCCACGCCAGCGAAAGACACAGCACCCAAATCCATCTCATCACTCCACACTATGCCGGATCGGCGAAACACTCCATAGCTCGGAAGGGCCTTTCCGCGCCGCCGGAAATGCGCTTTTTCATCCCCAATGCTTCAAAAAACGTTCCGCGTGCCGGCGCGTCGCGGGACGGGAGTTGGCCAGTTGCTTCCTCGCGAATGCCAGAACCGGGCGCTTATTCTGGAGATGCGGAAAGAGCTGGTCGAGCGCCCGCAACGCGTGACCGATCGCCACATTGCGGCATTCCGGTTTGGCGTATGTGGCATGGCTTACCTTTAACATCTCCCTGGCGATACGGTCGGAGAGGTGCGGCTTGGCGCAGGCGATTTGCGCCGCCGCTGCGATCACATTGCCCGCGCCGATCATCTCATGCCCGGTCACAGGCGCCAGAAAACGATCCAGCACGTCTTCGAATCTGTTGTCGCGATCCACCGCCGCCAGGTTTCCGAGGATGCGCTCGGAGCCCCATCGCAGGAAGGTATTGTCCCCCTCCATGAGGGTAAGAAAGCGGTCGAAATGCGGATAAACTTCAGCCGGATTCTGTACGCTGCATTGCCGCAGCGCTTTAGCCGCGCCATAGCGAATGCACGGCTTATCGGAGTCCAGACCCACCAGTAGTTCCTCGATCATCCGTGTTTCACCTTGGTGGCGCGATCCATGTACCTCAGGGTCGCCAGATCCAGCCGCACCACGTCACCGGTCCTGACGAATTGCGGCACCAGGACATCGATGCCGTTCTCGAGGCGCGCCGTCTTGAAATTGGTGTCCTGCTGCTGGTGCGTCGGCGGCGCGGTATCCGCGATTCGCACTTCGATCGCGACCGGCATCACCACCCCGACTGGCCGTCCTTCCACAAATTCCACGGCGAGCCGCATCCCGGTTTCCAGAAACCTGGCCTGCGGTCCCACCATCTCCGTTGGAAGTTCGGTCTGATCGAAAGTCTGCGGGTCCATGAAACAGCACTGGCCCGCGTCGGTATAAAGAAACTCCAGGCCGCGCCGTTCCAGCGGGAGTTCCTCCAGTTTGAGATCGGCACGAAGACTGTGTTCCCAAAACGTGTGGGTATCCAGGTTCTGCAGGCGCACATGAGTGGAACCGCCCATCTGCCCCTGGCCGGGGTGGTAATCCGCCCCTACCACTTTGTAATTCGCCCCCTGGAATCGGATAGCGGTTCCAGCACGCAATTGCGATGCGATGACCATCCATCACCTCCAAGACCCCGCGAGAGAGCCTGGCGCGGGATGGGCCGCAACACGAAGGTTAGCGGCGCGCGCGATTGGCAACGCCTCCAGTTTACATCCCGGCGCGCGCGTGCAGAGAGCCGGAGTTTAGCGGCGTGCGGCCCTCCAGGGCGTTCCACTGAATGGCGAAGAAGCCGGCGGCATCCGGGGTCACATCGTCGAACCAGATCAGCGGATGGCCCGCCCGCAGCAGTTCCCGCTGCACGCCGCGAAGTGCCGCATGGTCACGGTATATCTCCACGGGAGTCCGGCGATGCCGCACCGCGTACGCCGCCAAAGTTCCCGCGGCTTCACCGATGGCCCATTCGGTGGGATGCAGGCGGTACGCGCCGTTGGTGACATGCGTGGTGCCGATGCTCTCGCCGCCCGCCAGCAGATTCGCAACATCGCGCGAGATCAGCGCGCCCATGGGAATCTGGTACGGTTTCGAAGCCGGCAGGGGCTTGCGCGGCGAACAGCCGTGGATATCGATCGCGTACAGGCCGATGCCCGCCGTATCGTCGAATGCCCGGCCGCGCGCCCCCGGCTGCCAGGGCGCCGCAACATCCTGCTCGCGCACGGTCACCAGTGCGTTCATGCGGCGCGCTTCGCGTATATAAGGATACTGCGAAAGGCCGTCGGCGGTTCCCATCTCGCCGGTTCGCAACACCAGTTGGGGCGCTTGCTGGTGCAGCCACCAGGCGAAACCCAGTGACACCTGCTTGCCGTGCTGCAGGGCCCGCGCCGCCGTGACCGGTTCGCGCGAGAGATATCCCGGATCGCACACATCGTTACCCGGCCAGTTAATCATCGCCAGGTCGGTGGCGCCGGCGACCAGTCTTCGATACTCCCAAAACGAGCCGGGCGTGCCTGGCAGTTTTTCGAACATGCCGTAGGTCAGCGAGTGGCCGTCAGGATAGGTGACCACGAAATTGTACTGGCTGCTGTCGCGGTCGTAAGCCGGCGGCCTTGCGGGAACTGTCCCGCCGCCTCCATTGGCCAGCACGAAAGGGTACGTGAAACTCTGCAGCGCATCGGGATCGGCCGCGTCCTCCGCCTCCGGCTCTCCCGTCTCGGCGCGCGCATCGGCGCCGCTGTGGAATCCTGCGCCGGCCAGCGGCAACAGGTCGCCCAACTCCGTCGCATCGATAAAGACGCTGCCCTCCAGGCGCGTGAACTGCCGCGTGGTGAAACTGTAAACCAGCAGGCTCGCCAGCCGGCCACGCTCCACTTTTGCGTCCACTGCCGCGGTGCGCAGCATCACCCGGAGCGCGCGCGATTTCTCAACCGGCGCCAGCATCTGTTGAATCGCGTCGACTCCCACCTTGGGCTCGAAACACAGCGCGCTTACCCAGCATTTGCCCGGGTTGGGCGTGTCGCCGTACGCCGCGCGAATACGCCGCCGCAGTTCCTGGTAGCTTCGCGTCGCGCCCGAGCCTTCGATATAGCGGTTCTCATCCAGTGCGGAAACGCCCTGCGAAGTCATCTGCCCGCCCAGCCATCCGGTCACTTCCGTGAGACAGACCCGCACTCCGCTGCGCGCACCGGCCAGCGCAGCCGCCACTCCGCCCATGCCGCCACCGGCCACCACCACGTCGCAGCGCACCACGGGCACGCGCGACGGGCGTGCCACTTCCACCACGGCCTGGCGCACATCGCCCTCCACCGGCACGGCCAGAGGATCGAGAATGCGGTACAGGTCAGCCGCCGGCGCGCTGACAGCGAGCAGAAAAAACAAAAGCGTCTTCATGCTACAAGAAGAACTATGATCCCACCTCCGGACGCGATCGATCCCAGGCTCGTTCCCAAGCGCACGCTCTATACCGGAGCCGTCATGCCCGCCATCGGGCTCGGCACCTTCGGCTCTGACCACGTGACCGCCGCGGAGATCGCCGAAGCCGTCGAAGGGCGCCGTCTCGGTGGGCTACCGGCACCTGGATTGCGCCTCCGTCTATGGCAATGAAGACCGCATTGGCGCGGCGCTTGGGGAACTCTTCGCGGAAGGCCTGAAGCGCGAGGAGCTCTGGATCGTCTCCAAGCTCTGGAACGATAAGCACGCCGAGGCCGACGTGATTCCCTCCTGCCGGAAGTCGCTGGCCGACCTGCGCCTGGACTATCTGGATATGTACCTGGTGCACTGGCCCTTCCCCAATTTCCATCCGCCCGGATGCTCTGTGGACGTCGCGCAGTCCCCACGCCCGGCCGTACATCCACGAGAATTTCATGAGGACCTGGCGGCAATTGGAAAAGCTGGTCGATCTCGGCCTGGTGCGCCACATCGGCACCAGCAACATGACCATTCCCAAGCTGGAACTGCTACTCCGCGACGCGCGCATTCCGCCGGCCATCAACGAAATGGAACTGCATCCGCATTTCCAGCAGCAGCAGTTGTTCGATTTTGTCCGCGCGCACGGCATCCAGCCCGTGGGCTACTGCCCCATCGGTTCGCCCGCCCGGCCGGAGCGCGACCGCACGCCGGAAGATACCGTCGATATCGAAGATCCCGTGATTGTAGCGATCGCCCGCCGGCTGGGCGTGCATCCGGCGGTGGTGTGCGTGAAGTGGGCCGTGCAGCGCGGGCAAACGCCCATCCCGCTTTCCACCAAGCGCCGGAACTATCTGGCCAACCTGGCGTGCACGGTGAGCGAGCCTTTGACCGATGCCGACATGCAGGCCATCGCCGGCATCGAAAAACACTGCCGCCTGATCAAGGGCCAGGTGTTTCTGTGGCGCGATAATCAGACCTGGGAAGATCTGTGGGACCTCAACGGAGAAATCAAAATCATGATTGGCGCGTACTTGCCCGGCAACAGCACTGTGGAATTGAAAGAGGTGGCCGTTCCCGAGCCCGGCCACGGCGAGGTGCTCCTGCGCATGAAGGCGTCCACCATCTGCGGCTCGGACATCCGCTGTATCTATCACGAGCACCTGGGCAAGGGTCCGGAAGGCTATCAGGGGGTGGTGGCCGGCCATGAGCCGTCCGGCCAGATCGTCAAGGCGGGCCCCGGCTGCCGCCGCTTCGACGTTGGCGATCGCGTCATCGTGTACCACATCTCCGGCTGCGGCCTGTGCAACGATTGCCGCCGCGGCTACATGATTTCCTGCACCAGCCAGCGCTACCGTCGCGCCTACGGCTGGCAGCGCGATGGCGGCATGGCCGATTATCTGCTGGCCGAAGAGAAGGACCTGATTCATCTGCCCGCCGAACTGAGCTATGCCGATGGCGCGCAGGTGGCGTGCGGCTTCGGCACCGTCTACGAAGGCCTGCAAAAGATCGGCATCAGCGGCAACGACGCCGTGCTGATCACCGGCCTGGGACCCGTGGGTCTCGCCGACCGGCGCGCTCTGCCGCAAACTGGGCGCGAACCGGATCATCGGAATCGACGTGGTGGAGGATCGCATGAAACTCGCGCGCGACCTGGGCCTGTGCGACGAAGTGCTGCGCAGCGGTCCCGATAATGTCGCCGAGGTGCGCCAACTGACGGGCGGAAACGGCGTGGAGCGCGCCGTGGATTGCTCCGCCAACGATGCCGCGCGCGCCATGGCCATCCGCGCTACGCGCAAATGGGGCCGCATCGTCTTCCTCGGGCGAAGGCGGGCGCGTCGAGTTTCAATCCGTCGCCGGATATCATCCACGATCAGAAGACCATCTACGGGTCGTGGGTGACCTCCACGTGGCTGATGGAAGAACTGGTGGAGCGGCTGGTGCGCTGGAATCTGCATCCCGCCGATCTCATCACGCACCGCTTCGCGCTGGACCGCGTGGCCGAAGCCTACTCCCTCATGGCATCCGGCAAATGCGGCAAAGTCGCCGTCTGCTTCGATGAGGAGCTGGCATTCGCCGCTGGCATGCCCACTCCTTCAAGTTGATGTTCTCGTTTATTCGCTCGCCAACGCGCGGCGCACTACGGCCGGTTCCTTCGCTATGACTGTCAGATAAGCGCGTGCGGCGGAATCTGGTTGCCTTCCGCCCTGCTCCCACTCCTGCAATGCGCGTTTACTGATTCCGTACGTTCGAGCGAACTCGGCCTGCGACATTTTCACCCGTTTGCGAATGGCCTTGACATCGATCGGCTTCGGCCAGACTTGCTCCAACTCAACCTTGCCCCGGCGGTGCGCCAGGACCAGTTTCATTCCTTCAATCAGATCAGCGCCGACGCTTGTCTTCCCGGCCGGTTTTCCTGGGCATTCTATTGCGCTCCCTTCAGATAAGCCGCGATTTGCCGCAGTTGTTTCTTCTCGTGCGCGGTATAGCGATTATTTGACGGACCTCGAACAGCGGGCGTTACTGATGCTTCAAGAATCCGCGAAACCTGCAGCCTTACTTCACATATTTCGGCGACTCGCCGTGCGCCCACGGGTCATACTCGGCGGCAAAGCGGACGCGGTCCGCCACCGAAGGATGATCGTACATCCAGAACTTGATGAACGGGCTCGGATTGGGGTTCGACAAACTCACTTCGCCCAGAATCTGGAATGCCTGCGCGGCTACCTGCGGAGAATCGGGGACGATGCCGTGAATCACTTCCAGCCCGTAGATGTCCGCGTTATGTTCCAGCGTGCGCCCCACCGAATTCAGCACCGGCTCGGAGAGGAAGCCCAACACCGCCACCAGCACCATCAGCACCGGCACCGCCGCCCAATCGTCCGCTCCGCGGATGGCCCACGTGCCGCCCCACCGCGCCAGGGACCAGTGCAAAACGTGGTACCCGATGAACAGATAAATCAGGATCACCAGGCACATCACTCCAATCAGAATATAATTGTGACCCAGCACGTAGTGCCCCATCTCGTGCCCGAACACAAACAGAATCTGTCCCACGTTCATCTTCTTCATGGTGGTGTCCCACACCACTACGCGTTTGGATGCGCCGATGCCCGAAACGTACGCGTTCAGCGTGTTGACCTTCTCGCTGGCGTTCATTTCGAACATCCTATCGGTGGGAATGTTCAGCCCGCCGCGCGTCACCACGCGCTCGATCTGGGCCACCAGCGCGGGCTGCGTCGCCTGCAGGGGTTCGAATTTATTGAAGAGCGGCGCGATCACTACCGGCGAGATGAACATCATAAAAAGGACGATAGGAATCGACGCCAGCCAGAAGTAGAACCACCAGCGCCGCGGACTGCGCCGGATCACCCCAAACAGGATCCACAACAGAAATCCAGTCAGAATGATGCCGATCAATTCACCCAGCGCCCAATCGCGGAACCAGGAGCCCCACCCTTGCACCGATTGATCGTAACGGCGCGCCAGGTTTTGCAGGTAAAGCTCCAGCGGCAGGCTCAGAATGTCCGTGGTCAGAACGATGAGCGCGCCGAAGAAGAAGGCCTGCCCGATGCGCCGCCTGGGCGATGCGATTTCGGCCCAGTCGCGGTACTTGGGCGCCACCTTCCATACCAGCAGCGTCACCAGCACCAGCACGCCGTACCCCACGCCCACGAAATGGGCGCGATCGCGCGCGTCGGAATACTCGATGGCTTTCTGTAGTTTGTCCGGCGGCAGCGTGTAGGTCTTCACCGGCGGCGGCGTGGGCGGTTCGAACTTCGGCGGCTGCGCGGCGGCAGCGGCAACGGCAAGCAGGGCGATCGGAATCAGTCGGCGAAGCATCGGTCTTATTATCCTCGCTACAATTGGGGAAGTGCCAGGAGTCTACGTTTCCTATCCCTTCTGCGCGCAAAAGTGTACTTATTGCAATTTTGCGTCCGGGGTATTTCCACGCGATTGGGAGCCGCGCTATCTCGATGCGCTGCTGTGCGAGATTCGTGCGCACCGCTGGGACTGGCGGCCCGAGACCGTCTACCTGGGCGGCGGCACGCCATCCAGTCTCTCCGCCAGTGCGCTGCAAGCGTTGCTCGCCGCCATTCCCGGCCACCCCTGGCGCGAAGCCACTATCGAAGCCGCGCCGGGCGACATCACGCCCGCGATGGCGCAGGCCTGGACGTCCGCCGGCATCAACCGTGTTAGCCTGGGCGTGCAATCGTTTGTCGAGCCGGAGATTCGCCGCACCGGCCGCAAGCACTCCGCCGAAACCGTGGCGCGCGAGTTGAGCGTGCTCGCCGCCGCCGGCATCGCCAACGTCAATATCGACCTGATTGCCGGCCTTTCCGGGCAGACCGCCGAATCCTGGAGCGAATCGCTGGACTGGATCGAGCGCCTGGCCCCGCCGCACGTCTCGGTCTACATGCTGGAGGTGGATGAAGACAGCCGCCTGGGCCGCGAGATGCTGCTGGGCGGCGTGCGCTATGGCGCGGGCGATATTCCCTCCGACGATGCCATCGCCGGATTCTACGAGGCGGCCGTCGCCCGGCTCGCGGCCATCGGCATCCCTCGCTACGAGATCTCGAACTTCGCGCGCCCCGGATTCGAGTCGCGGCACAATTTGAAATATTGGAAGCTCGAGCCCTACGCCGGCTTCGGCGCCGACGCGCACTCCTTCGATGGCCGCCTGCGCCGGCAGAACCCGGAGAGCGTCGAGGAGTATCTCGATGCCGTCCCCGCCCCTCCCCCGGTGGAAGCGCGGGCGCACGAGGAGCGCTTCTTCGTGGGCCTCCGATTGATGGAAGGCGTGCGCCCGGAGCAGGAGGAATGGCAGCGCTTCGCCGCCCCCATCCGCCGCTTCCTGGACGCCGGCCTGCTCGAAAAAGAAGGCGAAGTACTGCGGCTCACCGGCCGCGGCGTGTTGCTCTCCAACGAGGTTTTCCAGGAGTTTCTGACGACATGAATGTGATCGATCTACGCAGCGATACCGTTACCAGGCCCACGCCGGAGATGCGGCGCGCCATGATGGAAGCCGAAGTCGGCGACGATGTTTACGGAGAGGACCCCACCGTGAACGCGCTGGAACAGCGCGCCGCCGAAATCGCGGGCAAAGAGGCCGCGCTCTTCGTTCCCACCGGCACCATGGGCAACACCATCGCCGTCAAACTGCTCACTGAGCACGGCCAGGAAGTCATCTGCGATTCGCGCGCCCACCTGCTGGATTACGAACTCTCCATGGTGGCCTGGTTCAGCGGCTGCGTCATCCGCGCCATTCATACCGAACGATGGCATTCTCTCCTGGGATGAAATCGCGCGGCTTATCAAGCCCGTCAATCCGTACTCCGCGCCCACCGGCCTGGTGGAAATCGAAAACACCCACAATATGTGGGGCGGCACCGTCTATCCGCAGAAGACCGTTCGCGAAATCTGCGACGGCGCGCACGATCGCGGTCTGAAAGTCCACATGGATGGCGCCCGCATCTTCAACGCCGCCGCCGCGCTCGGCATGCCCGTGCGTGAAATCGCCGCCCCCGCCGATACCCTGATGTTCTGCCTCTCCAAAGGGCTGGGCGCGCCCTCCGGTTCCATCCTGGCCGGACCTGCCGGCCTGATCGCCAAGGGCCGCCTCTATCGCAAGCGCCTGGGAGGCGGCATGCGGCAGGTGGGCGTGCTGGCGGCTGCCTGCCTGGTGGCCCTGGACCAATCGCCGCGGAAGCTCTTCGACGATCATTGCAATGCCCGATTCCTGGCCGAAGGGCTGGCGCGGATTCCCGGAATTCAGGTCGACCCGGCTCGCGTGCAGACTAATATCGTGGTGTTCGATGTGACCGCTACCGGGGTGGCCCCCGCCGCTATCAGCGCCCGGCTGAAGGAGCGCGGCGTCCTGATGAACGCCATCAACGACCGCCAGGTCCGCGCCGTGACCCATTACGATGTCGATCATGCCGCTTGCGAACGTGCCCTCACCGAGGTAGCCGGCGCCGTGGCATCCTAGATGCTAGTCCTTCGTATCCGCGTCATTCTGAAATCTGAATTCATCCTGTTAGACTGAGCTTTATACATGAAAAGACTGGTAGCTGGAAGGCTGTTTGGAAGTGCGTCCGCCGTGTTGCTGCTATGCGCCTGTGTGGCGCAAGGGCAACAGTATTCCATCACGACGATCGCTGGCGGCGCTCCGCCGGCGACTCCCGTCAGCGCGACCGGCATCTCGATCGGACAGCCTCGCCGCCTGGCTGCGGACTCGGCCGGCAACATCTACTTCACCAGTGGCAACTGCGTTTTCGAGATCACCGCCGCCGGCAGCCTGGTGCTGGTAGCAGGCACCTCGCGGCCGGGCTTTTCCGGCGATAGCGGCCCCGCGGTCAACGCGCAGTTGAACCTTCCAGTCGGTCTTGCCGTGGATTCGTCCGGCAACGTGTACATCGCCGATTCGCTGAATAATCGCATCCGCGTGGTCAACTCCAGCGGCATCATCAATACTTTTGCCGGCACCGGCGCCATTGGCTATGCGGGCGCGGTGGGGGATGCCGGCCAGGCCAATCAGGCGCAGCTATATCTTCCCGGCGGCGTTGCGGTGGATAAAAACGGGAACGTCTACATTGCCGATACAGGCCATAGCCTGATCCGCGAAGTGACATCCGACGGAAACATCAACTCCATCACCGGAAACGGATTCGGCGGATACATCGGGGATAGTGAACCCGCCATCACCGGCCAGGTCAACCGTCCCCAGGATGTGGCGGTGGATTCCTCGGGCAATGTGTACATCGCCGATACCGGCAACTCCGCGATTCGCATCATCTATGGCCCCAAGACCACCCTCGTCAATTCTACGGGTGGCAGCCTCGCGGGCATTCTGAACACCTTCGCCGGCGACTACGCCGTGGGTTACACGGGAGATTCCGGCCTTGCCTACAAGGCCAGCCTCACTTCCCCTTCCAGCGTGGCGGTCGATCCGTCCGGCAACGTCTACTTCACGGAGCCCTACAACGGAACCATCCGCCAGGTGAACCCCAACGGACTCATCAACACCATTGTGGGCCTGGGCGTAATGGGATTTTCCGGCGATGGCGGCATCGCCAGCAAGGCGCTGCTGAACACCCCTATGGGAGTCGCTACCGATTCCCAGGGGAACCTGTACATCGCCGATACCGCCAACAATCGGATTCGCAAAGTGGCGGGCTTTGCGGGCAACATCTCCACGTACGCAGGCAACGGCGTGCTCAGTTATTCGGGTGACGGCGGAGCGGCCGTCAAAGCGCAGTTCAATACGCCGCAAGGCGTCGCGGTGGATTCCAGCGGCAATTTCTACGTCGCCGACTCCGCCAATAACGTAGTGCGCAAGGTGACCCCCGGCGGTGTGGTCAGCAATTTTGCAGGTAACGGCACCAGCGGCTTCGGCGGAGACAACGGCGCGGCCACCGGCGCCCAACTGAACTCGCCGCATACTGTGGCCGTGGATTCCAGTGGTAACGTCTACATCGCCGATACCGGAAATGCGCGCATCCGCAAAGTGTCCGGCGGCGTGATCGCCACCATCGCCGGCAGCGGCACGGTAGGCTTCAGCGGCGATGGCGGCAGCGGCACCAGCGCCCAACTCAATAGCCCCACGGCCGTTGCCGTGGACAGTGCCGGCAACGTCTACATTGCCGATTTCGGAAACAACGCAGTCCGCAAACTCTCCTCCGGCGGCACTATCAGCACCGTGGCAGGCAACAGCCGCCAGGGTTATTCCGGCGATGGCGGCGCCGGCACACAAGCCCAATTGAACGGACCGCAGGGAGTGGCGGTCGATTCGGCGGGGAATGTCTATATCGCCGATACCCTGAACAATCGCGTTCGCAAGCTGACCGGCGGCAATATTCAAACGGTCGCCGGAATCGGAATCCCCGGAAACGCCGGCGATGGTGGTCCGGCCGCCAGTGCGCAACTCGCGGCGCCCACCGGCATCGCCGTGGATTCCTCCGGCAGCATTTACGTGAGCAACGGCAGCAGTAACGTCCGCAAGATTTACCCCAGCGGCCCCATTTCCACCATCGCGGGGGCCAATGCGCTCGGGTACTCCGGCGATGGCGGTCTGGCGCTCAACGCCACGTTCAACGGCGCCCTGGGTCTCGCCGTGGATTCGGCGGGCAACGTGTACGTTGCCGATAGCGGCAACAATGCCATCCGGCAGCTCCAGCCTCTTGCAACCGGCACCGGCATCTCCGCCGTGGTCAATGGCGCCGGCAATCAGACCGGATCCATCGCGCCGGGCGAAATTGTGGTGCTCTATGGAAGCGGCCTGGGTCCTGCCGCCGTCGTGTCCAATCAGCCGGATTCGAACGGCCTTTACTCCACGGCAATCGGCGGTACCGTGGTCTACGTGGGCGGCACTGCGGCGCCTATCCTGTACGCTTCCGCCACTCAGGTATCCGCCATCGTCCCCTTCGGTCTTACCGGCAGCACGGCGTCGGTTTACGTGACTTATCAGGGGATTGCTACCACGCCGGTCCCGGTGCCGGTGGCCACCGCGGCGCCCGCACTGTTCACGACGGATTTTTCGGGTAAGGGCCAGGTGGCGGCCGTCAATCAGGGAGCGACTCCCACCATCAACAGCGCCTCCCATCCGGCCAATGCCGGAACCTTCGTGCAGTTGTACGCCACCGGCGGCGGCACCACCAGTCCCGGTAGCACCGATGGCGCCCTTGCCGCGGGTCCCGCGCAGTTGACCCAGCCCGCGACGGTGAGTATCGGCGGCAAGAACGCCACCGTGGCCTACGCGGGCGCCGCGCCGGGCAGTCCCAATGGAGTCGTACAGATCAACGTGCAGATTCCCTCGGGCCTTCCCGCCGGACAGGCGGAAGTGCTGGTGCAGATTGGCGGAGTCTCCAGCCCCGGCGGCGCTACCATTGCCGTCTCGGGAAATTGAGTAAACTGAATACACGGAGACTCCTGCGATGACGCCTGAAGACCAGGAACAAGTTCGCGAAATCGTCGCCGCCGCTGAGCAGCGCATCAGTGACAACGTCGCCGCCGTCGAGCAGCGCATCAGTGACAACGTCGCCGCCGTCGAGCAGCGCATCAACGACAACGCCGCCGCCGCTGAGCAGCGCCTCAAGGACCACGCCACGGAAACCGCGCGCGACCTGCAAACCGAGATCCTGCGCGGCCTCGAAGCCTTTGCCCGCGGCAACTTTGCGCGCATTCACGCCGTCGAGAGCGTCCAGGGCGATCTCGCCATCCGTATAACTGCACTTGAGGAACGCGTCCTCTATCTCGAAACCCGCCGCAATCCGCCGCAATAAACCAACAAGAAACCGCGCAGAAACTCCAACACCTTGGGCGGTGCGCTTGCCGCGCTCAGGTAGGCTTCGCTGGGATTGCCGCGCACTACTGTCAGAGCCGCGCGCAGTGTCCCGTGTTTCAAAGCCTGATCGATCAGGGCGCGTCCGGTACCCCCGGTAGCGCCAAGAATGGAGAGCCTCGAGAACATCCCGGCGCGTAACAGACCGGTACGGGTGATATACTGTGCACGTCATGGAACAGAGAATGACCTCGAAATCTCCCGTGCTATTCAAGGTTTTCCTATGGGCGCTGATCGTTGCTTTCGGCGCGCTGTTCGTTTTCGCGCAAAGCGATCTTAGCGGCTACTGGGTTTTCAAAATTCCGCGTGGGGATGGTACGTTTGCGCTCTCTTATTTCGAACTGAAGCAGAGCGGCGACACGATAACGGGAAACACCGTGGGCGGCAGGGGCCAGAACCCCATCAGCGATGGATCGTACCGCGACGGCAAGCTGCACTTCGCGGTATCGTTTACGGGCAGGGGCGGCCAGAAGAAGGGCGGCACGCCGCAGACCTTCACCACCACGTATGAAGGTGCGCTGCAAGGTGACAAATTCGCCCTGACCATGACCGGCGGCAGGGGTGGAAGAGGCGGCCGGGGTCCGGTAACCGGCGAGTTCGAACGTAGTAAAGCCGAGGCGGCGATGCCACCGGCCAAGCTTCCCTTGCCGGCGCTGCACAATGTGCGCGACAACAAGCTGGCCCGCACACCTCCCATGGGATGGAATAGTTGGAACAAGTTCGCCGGCACGATCAACGATAAAGATGTCCGCGAGATGGCCGACGCCATGGTTTCGAGCGGCATGAAGAAGGCCGGCTATCTCTACGTCAACATCGACGACACCTGGGAACTGGGCCGCGACGCCAAGGGCAACATCACCACCAACACCAAGTTTCCCAACATGAAGGCGCTGGCCGACTATGTGCACTCCAAGGGATTGAAGATCGGCATTTACTCCGGTCCCGGACCTACCACGTGCGCGGGCTACGAGGGTAGCTACGGCCACGAAGACCAGGATGCCAAGAGCTACGCTTCGTGGGGCATCGACTATCTGAAGTACGACTGGTGCAGCGCCAGCACCATTTACAGCGATGAGGACATGCAGGCTGTCTACCAGAAAATGGGCGACGCGCTGCTCAAATCCGGCCGCCCCATTCTGTTCAGCCTGTGCCAGTACGGGCGCGCCAAAGTCTGGGAGTGGGGCGCGAAAGTGGGCGGCAACGCCTGGCGCACCACCGGCGACATCAACGATAGCTGGCAGTCTTTGGACCGCATCGGCTTCGGCACGGCCGTTCCCGGCGGCATTCGCAAGCAGGGTGAACCCGCGCCCCCGGGGCTGACCCAGTTCGACATCGCCAAGGGCGCTACCATAGGCCACTGGAACGATCCCGACATGCTCGAAATCGGCAACGGGCACATGACCACGGACGAGTACCGGACGCACTTTTCCCTGTGGTGCCTGCTGCGCGCGCCGCTGCTTGCCGGCAACGATCTGCGCGACATGAGCGAAGACACGAAATCCATCCTGATGAATACCGATGTGATCGCCATCGATCAGGACCCGGCCGGTCTGCCGCTGAACCGCATAAAAGAGGATGGAACCACGGTGATCTATTCGCGCCCGCTGAAGGGCGGCGATCTCGCCGTGGCCATGTTCAATCGCGGCGATCAGGCCGCTGAAATGAGCGTGACTTGGAATTCGCTGGGCGTCGCCGGCAAGAAATTGCAGGTCCGCGACCTCTGGAAACATGCCGCCGTCCCCGTTTCGGGCGACAACTACACCGCCAGCGTCCCGACCCACGGGGTAGTGATGCTGCGAGTCACAGCGAAGTAGAAACGGGCCTACCCCGCGCGCAACAGGGACATGGGAGTCTGCCTCGCGGCGCGCCAGCCGGGGATTGCCGACGCGGCCAGGGCTACCGCGCACAGACTGCCCGCAACGGCTGCGATGCTGACCGGATCGAACGCCGCGACCCCGTAGAGCTGGCTGCGCAAAAGGGGCGCGGCGAGCAAGAATGATGCCAGCCCCAGCGCCACTCCGCCCGCCGCCAGACGCACGCCGTACCATAGCACCAGCGCGCGCACCTGGCTTCCGGTGGCGCCGAGGGCCATACGGATGGCCATCTCGCGCGATCGCTCCGCCGCGCGGAACGCTACCATGGCGTAGACTCCCACGGCCGTGAGCGCCAGTGCCAGGAAGGCAAACGTGCCCACCAGTTCGAGGGCCGCGGTCCGGGTACCCAGGCTGCGCTCCACCAGCAGGCTCATGGGCGTGACCGAGACGCGCTGGATCCGCGGGTCCTGCTCCGCTACCGCCGAGGCAATAGCCTTGGCAAGTCCCGCGTCGTCACGACGCGTCCGGATCACGTAGCCCGCGCCGTCACAGGGCACCTGGCTCATGGAGAGGAACACCTCCGGCACAGCCTCGCGATCCAGACCAGCCTGGCGCGTATCGCCGGCCAAACCCACAATTTCCCAGGTGGAACCGGCGGGGTTCCAATCGCTGATCCAGTGGATATCGAGCACCGTGCCCAGCGTTCGCCGGCCTTGCAGATAAGCGCGCGCAAACGATTGATTCACGATGGCAACACGGTGAACGGCGGGCCGGTCGTCGCGCCACGAAAACTCGCGGCCCGCCAAAAGCGGAATGCCCATGGCGGCCAGGTAACCGGGGCTGGCCACGTTGATGCCGGCGCGAGGCCGCTGCGTAACCGGCAGACCGGACCCGGCAATCTGGAAGGTACCGCCCGCGGCGGGCACGCCACCGCGCAGCGGAAAACGCGCGGCTGCCCCGGCGAAGGCGACACCCGGGATGGCGTTCAACCGCTCCAGCAGGCGGCGATGAAAGTCCACCAGTTTCCCGTCCGTGTCGTAACGTTTCTCAGGCAGGCCGATTCCGAACCGCAGTGAGTGCGCCGTCTCAAACCCGGGACTGGCGCCTAACAGATGGAAGAAACTTCGCAGGAGCAGCCCGGCGGCCAGCAGCAGAACCACGCTGAGAGCCATTTGCGCCACCACCAGGGCTGGCCGTGAATAACTCCGCGAGCCGCGTGCGCCGGCGCACCCGCCTGCTTTGATTACAGCGTTCAGATCTACGCGCCGCAGTACCACCAAGGGCGCGCAGCCAAGCAGAACGGTGAGCAGCGCAGCAAGGCAAAGCGCAAAACCGAACGCCGCCGCGTCCAGTTTCAGCGGTCCCGCGCTCGCCGCGCCGGCGATGAAGCGCGGAATCACGCGGAGCACGGCCTGCGCCGCTACGAGGCCGCAAGCGCCTCCACACAGCGCCAGCGCCAGCGATTCGGCGAAGAACGGCCGCGCCATTTGCCGGAAACCCGCACCCAAAGACGCGCGGATGGCCACCTCGTGCCGGCGGGCCAATGCGCGCGCCATCGCCAGTCCCGCCACGTTGGCGCACGCGATCAGCAGCAGCAGCGACGATGCCGCCATCAGCAGCAACAGAGGTTCGCGGCGTGCGGCCGTCTGGGTGTCCGCCAGCGGTGAAAGTCCTACGCCGCGGCCGCGATTGGTGGCGGGATACCGGGCGGCCAATTGGGCGGCGATGGCGTCCAATTCGGCGCGCGCGCCCGGCAGCCCTACGCCGGGTTTCAACCGCCCGATCGCGGCCAGCGAACCCAGCCGTGCGCAGCAATAATCGCGCCGGCTCAACGGTAGGAACGCATCGGGCAGCACCATGTCCATGGGATAGTCGAAACCGGCGGGCATGACTCCGATTACCGTAAACGGCTCCTCGTTCAGAAACACCTTGCGGCCTACCGCGGCCGGGTCGCCGCCGAACTGTGCGCGCCACAGCCGGTCGGTGAGCACCAGCAGGTGGGCATCCTGCGCTTCCTCTTCAGCCGTGAAGACACGGCCGAGCGATGGTGCGACTCGCAAGGTGGGAAAGAAGCCCGCCATCACCATCCCGGTCTGGATCACTGTCACGGCATCCTGTTCACCGCGGGTGAGCCCGAAACTGCGCGGCCGGAACGCCGCCATGGCCTCGAACAGGGTAGAGCTCTTCTGCCAATCCATCAGGTTGGCTTCGGATACGTCGCGCGGTTTGCTGTCTGCAGCGGTCTCGTACAGGGTGACCAGACGCTCCGGGGCGGGGTAGGGAAGCGGCTTGAGCAAAAGAGCATGCAGGGCGGAAAACGCTCCGGTATTGGCGCCCACTCCCAGCGCCAGGGTAAGGATGGTAGAAACGGCGAAGCCGGGCGATTTTCGCAACGTGCGGAGGCTCTGGGGCATGGCGTCCTTCCATCATCCCACCGCAACCTAAGATTCTTATAGGGTTGGTAGCTGTTTGCCCTGTTGCTCCCTTGACTTCCATCGGATCCCTTGGTAGCATTTTGGCCAACCGCGCATGTTTTGTTGCATTATACGCAACGTGAGCAGGCCGGGCCATAATGGAGGGGTTCCATGCTACGTCGCTTGCCGGCCATCCCGCCTCGCGGCTTCGCTATCAGACTGGATGTGATGTTTTTGTGCGGGAGCGCCCGTCAAGGAAGCGGGTTCTCCAGGGAAGACAATGGGAAAGAAAACGACTGTTGCCATCGCACATAGCGACGCAGACCTCGGTAAACCGGCGGAGTACACCCGGGAGCAACTCGATCTCGTGAAGGCGATGATTCGCCAGGTCGCCGATCAGACGATGGGCGGGATGCACAACATCGTCCGCAAGGCGATAAGGTGCTGATCAAGATCAACACCGTGATTCCCGTGCCCGCCAATGCCGGATTCACCACGGATCCGCGAATGCTCGAAGCGCTGATCGAACTGGTGAAGGAACAGAATCCGTCGCGCATCCAGATCGGCGAGCGATGCGCCATGGGCGCCGACACCATGGAGGCGATGCGCGTGTGCGGCATCGTGGAAGTGGCACGAGCGCACCGGATGTGGAACTATGTCCTTTCGAGCACGCCGAGTTCGACATGTACAAGATCGACCGGCCAATCAGCTTCAACGAGTTTCCCGTTCCGCGCCCGGTGCGGGAAGCGGACTGCTACATCGGTCTGCCCAAAATGAAGGTTCACGTCCACACCACCTTCACCGGCGCGATGAAGCTGCAGTTCGGCAACCTGCCGAACTACGACTGGATGGTGCGTTGCCATCGCGACGATATTTATCAGAAGATCGTGAACCTGACGCGCGCCGCAAATCCCAAGTGGTTCGTGATGGACTCGCTTTACGCGTGCCAGGGCAACGGTCCGTTCAGCCCGTACAGCGAAGATCTCATCAAGGATTTCAACACCATCTGCGGCGGTCCCGACCCGGTGGCGGTCGACACGATTTGCGAAGCCCTGATGGATTGGGATTACCCCGGTACCAACGTACCTTCGACCGTGCTCGGCGCCGCCGAAGGACTGGGCACGAATCGCATGGACGAGATCGAACTGGCGGGCGCGCCCGTCGACAAAGTGAAGCGCCGTTTCAAGCGGCAGAACACCATCCTGCAAGGCCAGTATCCGAACGTCAACCTGGTCATGGGTTCGACCTGCGAGGCCGGCTGCAAGGCGATCGTCCGTATTCAGTTGGACCAATTGCAAGCCGATGGCACGCTGGCGCGCCTGGAGAAGCCGCTCACGATTTTCACCGGCCTGCAATTCGAGCAGCATATTAATAAGGTCGAGGGCGACGTTATGATCGTCGGCGATTGCGCCAAGGGCATGCTGGAAAAATTCCCGAACGCGCGCTACTGGGGGGAATGCGAGGAGTACCCGAACTGCACGCCCATCTGGGCCAACCGGCCCGACGTTGGAATTGCGAATTACGTCCGGCAGTTGAACGCCGTTCGCGAAGGGAACGCGGGATAGGCCCATGGGAAGCCCATCGACAGTCCTGGCGGGAGGGCGCGTTGCGGGTCCCGAACCGATTGCGCCAGCCGGTTACCTGTTGCGGCAAGGCGTGCTGAAACTTCTCGCCGTCAAAGACTCGGATATCCGCATCCTCACGCTGGAGCAATGCCGCGATGCGGTGGACAAGGGGTTGCACGCGGGCGGCGCGTTTTCCGCCGTGATCCCGCTGACGGCCCTGTACTACGGCGGGTTCATGGATCTCGATATCGCCGACCCGACCCGCCGGGGACAGGATCTTTTCACGCTCAGCAAGGGGCATGCGGTGGCGGCCATGGCTTCGATCTACGCCGACCTGGGTTATTTCGGCCGCGAAGTCCTGCGCAATTCACGCTCTTATAGCAGCATCCTCAACGGCCATCCGGGCCCCATTCTGCCGGGCGTCCACATTGCAACCGGTCCCATGGGCCAGGGCTTCGGCGTGGCGCAGGGCTTCGCCATCGCCGGCCGTGTCTCGCCGCGGTTCGATTCGTACTGTATGTGCGGAGACGGCGAACTCCAGGAAGGTCCCATCTGGGAAGGCGTGATGTACGCCGGCGCGAAGAAGCTGGACAACCTATGTGTGATGGTTGACCGCAATCACGGCCAGCTCGATGTTCACAGTAAGACGGTCTTTCCCATGCCCGACCTTGCGCCCGTCTTCCGATCGTTTGGATGGCAAGCCTTCGACGTGGACGCAACCCAGCACGACGGCGTCTACACGGCGCTCGAGCAGTTCCGCTACGGCGCGCGAAACGGCCAGCCCACAGCCATCATTTGCAGTACGACCAAGGGGTACGGCGCCCTGTCCGATTTCTTCAACCGGCACAAGGTAGCCGCGGCGGACGCACTGCTGGCGCAGGAACTGGCGCTGCAAGGGCAACAGAGGGACGACCGGGTTGCGGAATTTGGACGCTTCTACCTGGGCCTGGAATCGGTCGAAGGCGGGGCGCAAACGCAGGATTCCCTGGTCAACCTGGCGCGCGGCATGCACCTGGACCTGGAGGCCCGTGCGGACGAAGTGTCGTTGTCTCCGGCAATTGGCCCGGTGGCGCTGAAGCGCGTTCCGCCGCGCAATAAGAAGATTCGTTACGATGCATCACTGCTTCCGCAGATCGACCGGGTGAAGGAATATGCTGCCAGCGAGATTGTGACCGCGGCGATGAAGGTGTTTGCCCGGGATCCGGCGGTCGTTTCCATCGATTCGGACCTGGCCAGCACGAGCGGTCTCGAAGCCGGGGTAGCCGCGGTGGATCAGCGGCGCGCGCTCAATGCCGGCGTCGCTGAAGCGAACATGATGCTGATCGGCGAAGCTTTTGCGGCGCTCGGCGGCAACGTGTGGATCAGCACCTTCTGCCCGTTCTATGACTGGAAGGTCCTTCGACGCATCGCCGTGGGCTATCAGGAACGGCTCGAGGCGATGGAGTCCGTGAACGGCTGGTTGAGCGAAGGTCACGGGCTGGACATTACCATGCTGGCGACGGCGTCGAACTTCGAGACCCGGACTAACGGCGCCACCCACATGGCGAACGACGACAACCTTGTCTTCGACGCCATTGGACATCTCAAGATCATCGATGTCTCCTGCCCGCAACAGTTGCTGGCGGTCATGAAGTGGATCATGGAGGGAAATCGCGGGCTGGTCTACGTCCGGCTGATGCGTACCGGTTCCCCGGTCATCTACTCCCCGGATTACATTTTTGAATTCGGGCGTGGCCACGTCATCCGGGAATCGGCCGGGGATGCCGCGGTGGTGATCAGCAGCGGGCGCGGCGTGCACGAAGCTCTCGCGGCGGCGGGACTGTGCGCCAAATGCGGCATTGGGGTAACGGTTGTGGACATGCCATCGATCGACGACGGGCTCCTGCTGCAGTTATACGATTCCGGTAGGGTGCTGGTCTTCGCCGAGCAGAACAACGGCTATATCTGGCAGAATTTCCTGAAGGTCCTGTATCGCCATCGTAAGACGTCATCCGATCTGGCGCGCGTCACCACCATCAATACGCTGGACTCCCAGGGACGAGCGCGCTTCATCCACTCGGGCACTTACGAGGAACTGGTAGAGGCATTCGGGCTGTCCGCGCCGCACATCGCGGAGTTTGTCAAGAATCGGGTGGAGCTATGAGCGTTCCAGTGTTACACGAGAGCCAGGTTGAAGAGCTGGGTCTGCCGGGCCGGTGCTTGCGCTGGCTCGTCGCCGAGGGACGTATAGCGTCCGATCGCTGTTCCGCGTGCGTGATTCGGGTAGCGCCCGGCGACCGCGTCCGGCCGGCCCACAGCCATCCTCACAGCGAGGAAGTGATTTACATTTTGAGCGGATCGGGCCGCGTCCTGGTCGACGGCGAAGTGGCACCGGTTCGCATGGGATCGACGGTTTTGTTCCCGCAAGGTGCGGTACACATGCTGCACAACACCAGCGGCGAAGAGATGAAAGTAGTTTGTTTTTTCGCGCCCGCTACGACGCTGGACAATTACAAAATTCACGAAGGCGTGGATTTTCCAGAGTAGCTGCGCCAGGGGTGAGAACCGCCGCTGATTGAAAGGAGCGCTTACGTCCACGAAGACTCTCATCTCGACCATCGCCGCGGTAACCCTGTTACTGTCGGCCATCTTTGCGGCCACCCACGATTTCATTCCCGACTTCGCTTTCCGAGGATCTTCGCTGGCCGGCTGGCATGCGCTGGGGCAAGCGAACTGGCGCGCGGAAAATGGAGAGATCACAGGCACGCCTCAAACGCCGGACGGCGGCTGGCTGGTGCTCGACAAGAGCTACCAGGACCTGGATTTCTACACGGAGTTCCGCTGCGCGGAGAATTGCGATGCAGGCATTCTGCTGCGCGCCGAGAAGACGCCTGACGGCGGGTGGAAGGGGATCTACGTATCGCTTTCCGGCGAACTGGGCGCTTACCAGGTGACGTTGAACGCCGACGGTAAAGAGTTGAACCGGACGCGCCTGCTGAGAGCGACCGCGCAGTTCGCGCGCATGGCCGCGGGCACCTGGACCAACGGGCAGGCTCATGTACCCGGCTTTGCCAGCCCCGCAATCACGCTGGCCGAACAAGAGGAAGAAGCGTCGAAACCGCCTGCGCGGGCTGCGCCCGCGGCCTGCGGGAGCGTTTGGCCCGCCCCGCGCCGCAACTCCACGCGGGCGACTGGAACACCCTCGATGCGATCGTGGATACCGACATGGTCTGGACCACGCTCAACGGACGCCGCGGAACGAACTCGGCGACCAGCGACCGCATGATGGGTTATGGGCCGATTGCGCTTCATGTTGCCGGGACGGGCGAGGTGCGGTTCCGGGATGTTGCCATCAAGGACCTGAACCGCAAGACGGAACCCGCGGAGCAGGTTTCCTCCCATTTCCGGATGCAGCAGCTCAACGATTTCTTCTACTCGTGGGGCGCCACCGTCGGCGATATCAATCACGATGGCATTCCGGACGTGATCGCCGGGCCGTTCTACTATCTGGGCCCGGACTATACCGAACGGCACGAGTTCACCGCGGCCCGAAGTTACAGCGCCAGTAACAACTTTCCCGAAGGCATGGTCTACTTCGCCTACGACTTCACGGGCGACGGATGGACGGACATTATCTGCGTCGATTCGCGGCCGATCTACCTGTATGTGAATCCCAAAGGCGAATCGCGCCGCTGGGACCGCTACAACGTGGTTCCGAGCGCGACTTCCGAGATCGAAGTTTTCCGGGATATCGATGGCGACGGCAAGCCCGAGATTCTGTTCGCCGGCCCCGGCGCCGTGATGGCCTACGCGAAACCCGATCCCGCCAATCCCACAGGCGTATGGAAAGTTCACAATATCTCCGAACGCCGGCCTTGCCGGCGCGCACGGGATGGGGGTCGGCGACATCAACGGCGACGGCCGGATGGACGTAGTGAACAGCCGCGGCTGGTGGGAGCAGCCCGCATCGGGCGCAGGCGAGACGCTTTGGAAATTCCATCCGGCGCAATTCGGCAGCGGCGGCGCGGAGATGGGCATCTACGACGTGAACGGCGACGGTCTGAACGATGTAGTCACAACCATGGCGGCACACGGATGGGGCATCGCCTGGTTCGAACAGAAGCGCGACGCGCAGGGAAACATCTCGTTCGTCCGCCACGACATCATGGGCGACTTCAGCACGAAGAACGCAGGCGGCGTGACTTTTTCGGAACCGCACGGCGCCGCATTCGCCGATATGGATGGCGACGGCGTGCCGGACCTGATCGTCGGCAAGAGGCTCTATTCCCATCTGGAGAGCCACCTCGATCCCGACCCCTATGGGCCGGCCGTCCTTTATTGGTACCGGACAGTTCGCAATCCCAAGGCCGAGGGCGGCGCCGAATTCGTTCCGGAGCTGATTCACAACCGTTCCGGCGTGGGCTCGCAATTCGTGGTGACGGATCTGAACGGCGACGGCGCTCCCGATATCGTTACATCCGGCGTAAAAGGCACGTTCATTTTTTGGAACCAGATGCACGCGCGGCCCCGGCCCGCGCGGCGGGGAAACTCAGAAAGTCCAGCCTATGAAAGCCACTTCCATTCCCTATCTTCCGATTGCGTTGGCGCTGGTCCTCCTGCCGCCTCTTGTTCTCGAGGCCCAGAAGGACGCCGGTTGGAAGGAGTATCTCGGCGGTCCCGACAGTTCGCATTATTCACCGCTGAAACAGGTGAACTACACGCAACGTCAACCAAGCTGGAGGTCGCGTGGAGCTATGAGACTGGCGACAATGTGAGTTATACATTCTGCCCGCTGGTGGTGGACAATATCGCCTATGTCGCGGCGAAACAGGGCGCGCTGGTCGCACTGGATGCGATCGACCGGCAAGGAACTCTGGGTTCACACGTTTCGGAACGGGAGGACGGTTCAGCGGCATCGCGGGCCAGCGCGGAGCGAACTACTGGGAAAGCCAGGACCGGTCAGACCGGCGCATCTTCGTGACATCCGGCGGAATGTTGCACGCCATCGACGCGCGCACCGGCAAGCTGATCGACTCATTCGCGGATCACGGCAAGCTCGATTTGAAGACCGGCATCGACCGCGCAACGGTGCCGCTGGCTTCCAGAACGCCGGGGCGCATCTTCGAGAACCTGATTATTCTCGGCAGCGCCACGGGCGAAGGTTATCTGGCGCCGCCCGGCGATATTCGCGCGTTCGATGTGTTAACCGGCAAGCTGGTCTGGGTATTCCACACCATTCCCCGTCCGGGCGAGTACGGATACGAAACGTGGCCCAAAGACGCCTACAAGTATATGGGCGGCGTCGACGTCTGGGGCGAATTCACGGTCGACGTGAAGCGTGGGATTGTGTACCTGCCGACCGCATCCGCCAAGTACGAACTATACGGCGGCGACCGGCACGGCGACAACCTCTACGCGGATTGTCTGCTCGCGCTCGATGCGCGCACCGGAAAACACCTCTGGCATTTCCAGACAGTTCATCACGATCTCTGGGATAGCGATCCCTCCGCGGCTCCGCAACTGGTCACCGTGCGGCATCGAGGGCAAGACCGTGGACGCCGTCGCGCTCGCATCGAAGAACGGGTTCCTGTACGTGTTCGATCGCGTTTCGGGCAATCCGCTATGGCCGATCGAGGAGCGGCCGGTTCCGAAATCCGATGTTCCGGGCGAGATCGCGTCGCCCACCCAGCCTTTCCCGACCGTAGTGCCGCCTTTTTCCCGCCAGGGCATGACGGTGAAGGATATGTACGACGCGTTTATGACGGATGAGGAGAAGACCCTGGTGGAAGGACCGGCTTTCGAGCGCGCGTACCGGACTGTTTACGCCGCCCGCGCTGATCGACACCATCCTCATGCCCAGCGTCAACGGCGGCGTGCTGTTTTTCGGTACCGGCGCGGACCCCACCGAACGGAACCGTGTATGTCCTCGGCAAGGACATGCCCTCCATCATCAAACTTGTTCCGGCCGGTGAATCGACGGCCGCCAATGCGGGTGGTTTGATTCCCGACCGCCCGCGCACCGGACGGGGCGGGCCGGCGCCCTCCGGGTTAGTAGCAGAACGGCGCGGGCGCACGGTGTACGAGCAGAACTGCCAGATGTGCCATGGACCCGAGTTGAAAGGCGATCGGGGACCGCAGATCGATAACGCGGTGAGCCGGCTGGGCGCCGAGACGATACGGACCGTGATCACGAAAGGCAAAGGGGGGATGCCGCCGGCCGGATCGCTGGCGCCCCCGTTGCTCGACGATCTGGTTGCGTTTCTGGCGAAGCCGGAATTGGCGCCACCAGGTACAGCCGCGCCTGCGGCCTCGATGGGGATGATGCGGAGGGAACCCCCGTATCCGGATGGCATCGCTCCGCCGCCGTCACGCTACAAGACAGGTTATGGCAACGAACCCTATGTCATCACACCGCCGTGGAGTAAGATCACCGCTTATGATCTGAATACCGGAAAAATCAAATGGCAGACGCCTTACGGCGATCTGCCGGAGGCCGGCCCGAGCGACAAACTGCGAGGCAATGTGTATCCCAAGAGCGGCTTCGTGGTTACCGCGGGAGGCTTGGTCCTGTTCGCGGGTAACGATTCGAAGCTCTACGCACTGGACAAAGACACCGGAAAGCTCCTTGCGACCAAGGACTTGCCGAATGGTTCCCTGGGTGTGCCGGCCGTCTATGAGGTGAATGGCAGGGAATATGTGCTGCTGGCTGTAGCGGGAGGCAATCCGTTCCCGGCGGGCGGGCGGCTCGCCCCGGGAGGCGTGAACCCGCCGGCAATTTCGAAGAGTTATGTCGCGTTTTCTCTTCCGGCTTCGAAGTAGCGATGCCGGTTGGCGTCCTGGTGGTTATTTGTGTATACGCGGGCCGCAGCGCTACTCTAATCGAAACGGACCGTGGCCCCTTTCTCGTGCTAACGGCGTGTGGTATTTTATCATGAGGCTGTTTGTGACCGGGTGCTTGTCCAGATGGGCCTAGCCAATGCGCCAGTGCCGCGCTGCAAGGAAGCTCCTGCAGAGTCTGCAGTAGAGCAAGAGGAATTAGTGCGGCGCGTCGCCTCCAGCAGCACCTTTGAGAGGTCGCCCCGGCTGAGGGCTTTTTTTCTTCACGTGTGCCGGTGCGCCCTCGACAACAAGCCCGAAGCCGCCACGGAACAGCAGGTGGGCATTTGCGTCTACGACCGGCCGCCCGGTTACAATCCCAACGAAGACAATATTGTCCGCTCGCAGGCCCGGTTACTCCGGATGAAACTGGAGCACCATTTCGCGAATGAGGGCAAGGACGAAGCGATCGTAATCACCATTCCGAAAGGAAGGTATTTACCCGTCTTCGAGGCCCGTCTCGAAGAGCCGGCGATCCTGCGCGATGTGGCCCCACCAGAGCACGGCGAGTCTCGCCGTTTAGTGCAGACTCTGGCTGCAGTAGCGGTGCTGTTGGGACTCGTGATTATCTGGCTTGGCTACCTTTTGTACAAGCCGCCAGCCGCCGCTCCACGGGCTTCGGTCGTTGCCGCGGGCCCGGGCGCTCACCCGGAGCAAAGTGTGACACGCCCGGTATCGAGCCGGCAGCCGCTCCCGTCCGCCACCAGTGCCGGCGATGTTCGTATCGCCGCCGGTCATACCGGGGCTCCTTACGTGGACGTGTGGGGGCGCCCTTGGGCAACTGACCAGTATTACGAAGGAGGCGTGGCCCAGCCTGGTCCGGCGCATTTCTTCCCACCCGTGGCTGATGAGGGCCTGTTCAAAACCATGCGGGAAGCCATTTCCGCCGATATGACGGTCCCGCAATCGCAGCGTCAGGTTCGGTACGACATCCCGGTGCGCTCCGGCGTGTACGAACTGAGGCTCTATTTCGCCGATTCCCAAAGGCAGCCGGATGTGGACCAGAAGGAGGACGCTCAGAATTACCGCCATTTCCAGATAAACCTGAACGGGCATCCATTGCTGGTGGACTTGGACCCGGTTGCCGACGCCGGTTCCGCTGCCGTCGATGTCCGCGTTTTCAAGGATGTGTACCCGGCGAGCGACGGCAAGGTCCACCTTGAGTTCCTGTCGAGTTGGGGGAGGCCGGCATTCGTCAGTGCACTGGAGCTTACCCCGGGTACGCCGGGTAAACTGAAGGCGGTCCGGATTTCCGCCCACCCTTCGGGTATTGTAGACTCGGGCGGCACACGCTGGAGTGGGGACAATTACTTCATCGACGGGCGCACCTGGCTCTATACGAATTCCGAAACCGGGCCAAAGATTCCGTCGCTTTACACCGGAGAGCGGCATGGCAATTTCAGCTACGCCATCCCCGTTCCGGCGGGAAGCTACACGATTAAGCTTCACTTCCTGGAATCGTTCTTCAGCCCGCTGATTCCCGCCGCGAACTGCCGCGGTCCGGGGTGTAGAGTGTTCGATGTTACCTGCAATGGTGTTCTGCTGCTTCAGGATTTCGATATTTCTCAGGTAGCGCCTGGAGCGTTCCGGCCGGTAGTCCGCGAATTCCATGGACTGCATCCTAACGGACAAGGCAAACTGCTGCTTTCTTTCTCGCCGAAGGTGAATTACGCCGAAGTCAGGGCGATCGAAGTGATTGACGAAGGGAAGTAGAAGGAACACAGGCCCTTGGGAGCGCCGTGCACGTCGCGATACCGGGCCGCCGCCAGCTCTGTCAGCACGCCTGGAAGCCGGATGTGGCGCAGCCGGCCGGTCGCCCTAACTCGCGGTTTGCGCGTCTACTTCTCGATGCCCGCCACCAGCGCCCCGTAGGCCGGTAGTTTAATGGCCCCCGGATGCACGGCTTTGCCTTCGGCGGCGAAGGAACTCAGCAGCACAGCCGCATGTTTGTCGGCCAGGCTTCGAATCGCAACAGTCCGCGGAACCGCCGTGCAATTCAGGACGATGAGCGCCGCCGACCCGTCCTCCGCGCGCCGCACGAAGGAGAGCACGTTGGGGTCATCCTCGTTCACCAGGGTGAAGTCGCCGTCGCGCAGTGCCGCATTGCTCTTGCGAAGCCCGATCAGCGCTTTGTAGTAATTCAGCACCGAGCCTCGCTGCCGGGTCTCCGCGGCGGCATTGACCTTGCGGTACTCCGGTGCGACCGGCAGCCACGTGGTCGTCCCGGTACTGAAACCCGCGTTCGTACCGGCGTTCCACTGCATCGGTTTGCGCTCTCCGTCCCGCCCTTTTTCCTGCGGCCAGCCCTTGATGCCGATGATGTCCTTCACGTCCTCTTTCCTCTTCGGATCGTCGTTCGCCATGCCCAGTTCTTCGCCGTAATAGACCAGCACGGAGGCGCGCGGCGTTAGCAGCAGGGTAGCCAGCATGCGCGCCAGTTCCGCCTTATGCCGGCCATCCCCGAGCCGCGACACAGACCGAGGGTTGTCGTGATTGTTGAAGACCAGCAGCGGGGTGCCGCCGTTGAGCCGGGTCTCGGCCTCCAGCAGCCTGGCCCGGTAGCGCGCGGCGGAAAGCGCGCCGAATCCGAACATCGTGTCCATGGGCAGGTGCAGTTCGTCGCCGTTGGCGCCGTAGAGCTTCGCCAGGTCCTCCACCGCCGGCACGTACGCTTCGCCTACCAGCACGCCATCGGCGAACTCATCGGTGACCTTGCGCATTTCCCGCAGAACGTCGTTGCACTCGGGTAGATTGTCGGTGTATTGGCGTGTCAGAATCGGGTCGCCATACGAACTCTTGCCGGGTTTGGCAACAGGTTCGTCCCGCAGTTGTGCATCTTCGAATAGCGAGGGCACGGCATCCAGCCGGAAGCCCGCCACCCCGCGCTTCATCCAGAAACGCATCACGTCGTACATTGCATCCCGCACGTCCGCATTGCGCCAGTTCAGGTCCGGCTGCTCTTTGTAGAACGCGTGATAGTAATCCTGATTGCGCGCCGCATCGAACTGCCACGCCGAGCCGCCGAAAATCGAAATCCAGTTCGTGGGCGGACGTTGCCCCGGCAGGGGGTCGCGCCACACGTACCAGTCGGCCTTCGGATTCGTCCGCGAGGCGCGCGACTCCACGAACCAGGGATGCTGGTCGGAAGTGTGATTGACCACGAAATCCAGCAGCACCCGGATGTTCCGTTTCTTCGCCTCGCCCAGAAGACGGTCGAAATCGGCCAGTGTGCCGTATTGCGGATCGATGCCGGTATAGTCGGAAATATCGTAACCGAAATCGACTTGCGGCGACTTGAAAAACGGCGTGATCCAGATGCCGTCCACGCCCAGGTCCCGCAGATAATCCAGGTGGCTGGTAATGCCATTGAGATCGCCGACGCCGTCGCCGTTCGAATCCGCGAAACTGCGCGGATAGATCTGGTAAATTACGGCGTTCCGCCACCAGGGCTTGCTGTCCGAAGCCGCGGGCCGCTGGGCGATCGCGAGTCCGCCGATCGCCGCGGCCAAACAGAGCAGGGAACCCATCTGGCGCATACGAAATCCTCCACCCGGTTACGTCTGCCGGCCCAGTATATCAGCACGCCTTTCCGTTAAAGGGTCCGGGTCTGCAGCAGGCCCCGACCGGTGATGCGGTCCAACCACTGCTGGTCGGCCGGGCCGAAGCGAATGGCGGCGCGATCCACGCTGGTCACATTTCCCTATTGCCGGGTCGAAGTGATGCCTAGTTTGCGCATCCGGTAGAGCAGCGTGGTGCGCGCCACGCCCAGCCGGGCTGCCGCGCCGCTGCGTCCGCCCACCACGCCGCCGCTCTGGCGCATCACCTCGACAATGTGTTCCCGTTCCGCTTCCGCCAGCGTGAGCGCGGTCGCGGGCCGGTCGTCCTTCGATAGCATTTTGAGCTCACCCAGGCGCGGGCGCAGGACCGGTCCGCTCGACAGGATCACGGAACGCTCGATCAGGTTCTGCAATTCGCGTATGTTGCCCGGCCAGTCGTACATTTGCAGCAGATCCATCACTTCATCCGGGATTGCTTCGATGTGCCTGTTCATTCGTGCGGCATACCGGCGGACGAAGTGCCACACCAACTGCGGAATATCTTCGGAGCGATCGCGCAGGGGCGGCATCGTAATCGGGAAAACGTTCAGCCGGTAGTACAGATCCGCGCGGAACCGCCGTTCGCGCACCATCTGCTCCAGGTCCACATTGGTGGCCGCAATAATCCGGACATCGACTTTAACCGTCCGGGCACTGCCGACCCTCTCGAATTCCCGTTCCTGCAGCACCCGCAGCAGCTTCGGTTGCAGTTCCAGCGGCAGTTCGCCAATCTCATCCAGGAATAGGGTTCCCCGATCGGCCTGCTGAAATCGACCGGTGGTCTGCGTGAAGGCGCCCGTGAATGCGCCGCGCTCGTGGCCGAACAGTTCGCTTTCGAACAATCCGGCCGGTATCGCCGCGCAGTTTACCTTGACGTACGCAGCGCGGCTCCGGGGGCTCTCCTCGTGGATGGCCCGGGCCAGCACCTCTTTGCCGGTGCCAGTCTCGCCATGAATCATGACCGCGGCGTCGGTGGGCGCCACCAGTCGAGCCGCTTGCATTACCTGCCGCAACCCCTGATTCGCGCCGATGATTTCGTTTTCAGCGCCCGCCGCTACCGGCGGGAAGCTCACTATCGTCCTGGTCATGGTGGCCATCATAAGCATCTCCTCTGGTTTTGATACTCCACACTATGCAGCAGATGAAGATCAGAATCATCACGATATGGAATGTCTTTTTTCTCCCTCAGTCGGAGTGGCCGCAGATCCCACGATAGTGTTAGATTCCACGCTACCCTATCAAGCGGGAGCCATAGCCTATGGCGAACCTCGCCAAACCGCCTTGTGACGAAGCTGTAATGATGTCGGGCGCCCTCGATCCGGCCCAGATGGTTCGGCCGCAGTGGATACTCGTGGCCGCGATTCTGGGATCGAGCATGGCCTTTATCGACAGCTCGGTTGTGAACGTGGCTTTGCCCGCTCTGCAGTCGGCTTTGCATGCCACCATTTCCCAGGTCCAGTGGATCATTGAATCGTACGCTCTTTGTCTTTCGGCCCTCATGCTCACCGGCGGCTCGCTGGGCGATCTCTATGGCCAGCGCCGGGTGTTTGCCACCGGCATCTTTATCTTCGCCATCGGTTCGGCCTGCTGCGGCGTCTCTCCCGGCATCGGCCAACTGATCGCCGCGCGCGGCCTGCAAGGCATCGGCGGTGCGCTGTTGGTGCCAGGAAGTCTCGCTCTTATCAGCGTTGCCTTCCCACCGGAAAAAAGGGGCAGCGCCATTGGTACCTGGTCGGGCTTCACTTCCATCACGGCGGCTATCGGACCGGTGCTGGGCGGCTGGTTCGTCCAACACGCCTCCTGGCGCTGGGTGTTCTATATCAATCTTCCGCTGGCGGCCGTCGTCCTGCTGATTCTCTGGCGTCTCCCGGCCTGCGGGGTCAAAGAAAGTGCCCGGCGTCTCGATTGGGTGGGCGCACTACTGGCGTCTATTGCGTTGGGCGGCATTACCTACGCGACCATTGAATCCGCCCCCGTCGCAGCGGTGCCCGGCGGCTTGGCCCTGATCGCGTTCTTCGTCGTCGAAAAGCGTTCGCAATCGCCCATGGTGCCGTCTGGGGCTCTTCCGCTCCCGGACCTTCTCCGGCGCCAATCTGCTGACGTTCCTTTTGTATGCCGGGCTAGCCTCGATTTCCACGCTACCCCGCTGAACGCCTGATTTGCGTCAAAAAGCCTCTTGAATGGCCGTATTTCTCACTGTATGCGTTAGATATATGCAGTACTTATAAATAGATTATGTGAGCGCTATCCGGTCAGGGATGCAAGGCGCCGTTCATACTCCGTGCCGCAGCTATATGCATCGTCATCCCTGTTTATCGGTATTTCACGCTTAGCCGCCTCTTCTTCGCTCTAAACATATTGACTGCGCCATGTTTTGGTAGCATTATCGAGATATGGAATCCAGCACTGCAAATCAGATAACGACGCCTGGCAACCAGAACTTCTTCCTCTCCCCTCAGTTCCCCTTGCAGCGCCAGTACGAAGCCCTCCGCGCTTACCTCGTCGATGAGGAGCTTTCCGGCGACGTCGCCCGCCGCTTCGGCTACTCTGCCGGCGCCTTCCGCGTCCTGTGTTATCAGTTCCGCCACGACCCTCAAAAACGCGCTTCCTTCTTCCGCCAGCCACATCGCGGCCCGCAATCCTCTCCCTGCCCGCGACCGCGTCCGCGATTTGGCGGTAGCCATGCGCAAACGCAATCTCTCGGTCTATGACATGCAGCGTGAACTGGCCGCCGCCGGCCACACCATCAGCGTCAACTCCCTCACCGTCCTGCTCCGCGAGGAGGGCTTCTCCCGCCTTCCCCGCCGCGCCGACGACGAGCGCCCGGTTACGGTGAAGCCGGAAATCGCCGCTGTCGCCGATGTGCGCCGCCTGGATCTGTCGCCCGCTTCCTTCCGTACCCCTTTGGCCGGCCTGTTCCTGTTTTTGCCCCTGCTGGATCGCATCGATCTGCAGGCGGTCGTCACCGCCGCCGCGTTTGCCCACCTCGCAGATGATCCCCGCGGCCCAGGCCGTCCGCAGTCTGCTGGCCTTGAAACTGATCGGGGCCGAGCGCAAAAGTCACGTCATGGACCTGGTGAGCGGATCGGGCCATCGCGCTGTTTGCGGGACATCAACGTGGTTCCCAAACGCTCCTATCTGGCGGCCTATTCCTCACGCATCGACCACAAGCTCTGCCTGCGCTTCATGGAGGCATGGCTGGAACAGGTCGAGCAGGCCGGCTTGCCCCATGGCTCCTCTTTCGATCTGGACTTTCATAGCGTGCCCGCCAACTCCGCCGAGGAGCCCTTAGAAAAGCACTATGTTTCCAGCCGCAGCCGCTCGCAGAAGGGGATCCTGGTCTTCCTGGCGCGCGATGCCGAACAGCGGGTTTTGCGCTACGCCAACGCCGGTGTGACCAAAGGCGAGCAGGCCGACGAGATTCTCCAGTTCGTGCGGTTCTGGAAAAAGCACACCGGCCAAGCCGCCCGCCGAACTGGTTTTCGACTCGCAACTCACCACCTACCGCAAGCTCTCGGAGTTGAACCGGGAAGGCATCTGCTTCATCACCCTGCGCCGACGTTCGGCAAAGATGTTGCGCGAGATCTACAGTCAACCGGATTCTGCCTGGCGGCGGATCAACTTGCCGGCGCTGACCCGCATCTATCGCAATCCCAAAGTGCTGGAGAACCGCGTGACCCTTCCCGGCTATGAGGGCGAACTCCGCCAGTTGACCGTGATGGAACTGGGACACGAAGAGCCGACCGTACTGTTGACCAACCACCGCAAACTCGGCCCGGTCGAACTGGTGACGCGCTACGCGCAGCGCATGCTCATCGAAAACGGAATCTCCGAGGCCGTCCAGTTCTTCCATATCGACGCGCTCTCCAGCATGGTCGGGATGAAAGTGGATTTCGACATGCAACTGACGCTCGCGGCCAGTTCGCTGTACCGCATGATGGCCCAGCGCATCGGCCGAGAATACATCCACTCCCAGGCCAAAACCGTCTTTCGCAATCTGTTGGATCTGTCCGGCAAAGTGGAGGTCACGGCAACCTCGGTTGTGGTGACGCTGGACAAGCGCGCCCACAATCCCTATCTGGTCGCCTCCGGTCTGGCCGATCAGCCCACACCGATGCCCTGGTTCGGCGACAAGAAGCTGATCATTCAATTTGCCTGAGTCGTCTTCCAACACCCCATTCCCGTTAATGAATTATTACGCGTGGAAATCGAGGCTAGGCGGCATCCTGTTCTTCCTGCCGCTCAACCTCATCCAGGTGCAAGGCTACAGCCCTACCGAAGCCGGCGCGAGCTTTCTCCCCTTTATCGTTTTGATGTTCCTGCTTTCGCGCTGGTCCGGCGGACTTGTGCAGCGCTATGGCGCCCGCCGTCCGTTGATTCTTGGACCCCTGGTGGCCGCCTGCGGTTTCGCCTTGCTCGCCCGTCCAGGCATCGGCGGGTCGTACTGGACGACCTTTTGTCCCGCCGTAGTCGTACTTGGATTCGGCATGGCGATCAGCGTGGCGCCCCTCTCCACGGCCGTAATGGGCGCTGTGGCGAGCGACCGCGCTGGAGTCGCGTCGGGCATCAATAACGCCGTCTCACGGGTAGCCGGATTGCTGGCCATCGCGGTCTTCGGTCTGGTTCTGAACGGTGTCTTCAACACTACCCTGGACAGGCAACTGCATTTGCGCCGCGTGCCTGCCACCGAACGCAGCCGGATTGACCGCCAGCGCTCCAGACTGGCCGCCGCCGAAACGTCCGACCCGCAAGGCCGGCAAGCCATCGACGAAGCTTTCCTGGCAGGGTTCCGGGTCACTGCCTGGATTACCGCGGCCTTGGCCGTGGCCGGAGCCTGCACCGCTGCCATATTCGTCGAGGAATGAAAGAGTATGGCAACAGGATTGCCCTGCATCACCATGTGAAGCGGGCATTGCTCGCCGGACTGGCCGTATCTGCTCTTTGGGCGGCGGCCCTGCCGGGCGCGGATGAGATCGTCAAGCGGTCCGTAGCCAACACCCAGGCCGATTGGCGGGCAGAGCCGCTATACAACTTCACCGAACGGGATGTAGTCACCGCCAACGGCACCAGGACTTCCCGCGTAATCATGATCGACGGTTCCCCCTATTACAAGCTCATCGCGGTGAACGGAAAGCCGCTGGCCCCCAGGCAGGCGGCGGATGAGGAACGTAAGTACCAGCGGGCCATAGCGCAAAGGCAGCGCGAGACCCCCGCTGAGCGGCGCAAACGCATCGCCGCGTACGAAAAAGAGCGCCGGCAGGACAATGCCTTGATGGGCCAGATGGCTGTGGCCTTCGACTATCGCCTGCTGGGTGAAGAGACCGTCAACGGCCGGCGTTGCTTCGTACTCGAAAGCACACCCAAGCCTGATTATCGGCCGGTCAGCCGCGAGACCGCGGTGCTGACGGGCATGCGGGGAAAACTGTGGGTGGATGAGCGCCAGTTCCAGTGGGTGAAAGTTGAGGCCGAGGTGTTCCGCCGGGTTGTATTCGGCCTGTTCCTTGCCCAGGTGGAGCCCGGAACCGAATTTACGCTGGAACAGCAACCGGTGCACGGCAACCTCTGGCTACCCAGCCATTTTTCCATGCAGGTGAAGGCCAAAGTGCTCCGCCTCTGGTCGCACAATTCTACCGACGATGAAACCTACTGGAATTATCAGCCCGCCTCTTAGAGTGATTTAAAGCCACGGCCCTCATAAAGATTTAAGGGTCTCATTAAGCAATTTTGGGGCTAGAATTGAGACGGAAGTTTCCGATTCGGGAGGTGAAGTATGGCCAAACGTTCGAAACAACTTGCCATCGCCCTGCTACTGTTGACGGGCGCCGCCTGCAGCTCCGGACGACATTCGCCCGCCGCGTTCCGCCTGCCTCCGGATGCCGATGTCGCAAGAGGCAAGACTGCTTTTGTAGCGCTTGGGTGCAACTCCTGCCATGAAGTGTCCGGCGTGGACCTGCCACGGCCCTCTGTTCAGCCGCCGGTTCCCGTGGTACTGGGAGGCCTGGTAGACACCAGATTGAGTAATGCGTACCTGGTGACTTCGATCATCTATCCATCCTACGAGCTCGGGAGTTATCCCAAGGCTCAGGTTGCCCGCGGCGGCCAATCGCGCATGCCGGACTATACCGAAACGATGACTGTGCGGCAGTTGACGGATATTGTCGGCTTCCTGCAGGCGCACTACTTTGTACCCCGGCTGCCGGAGGCAACTCGTTAGCCGCAGGAAAGGCGGGTGACGCCATGCCGATTCTGGGGTCAAACGCGCAACAGTTCGTCATCCAGGGAGTCCTGGTCGGGCCGGTTGTCCGTTTCATCCACACCCTTCTCGACCGCCTGGGGATTGCAAGCCGGCAGAACCGGCCTGAAAAATCAAATCCCGGTCAGGACGGCATGGAACGGACCCGCAGGCGCCTGGCGGACGAAAAATCCCGCCTGGACGCTGTGGATGCCGAGCGTGAATCCTACGGAGATCCGGGTCTCGGGAAAATCCGCGAAGATAGAATCGTCTGGCACGAACTGATCGAATTGGAACTGCAGGATATCGATGAGCAGGTGACTCGTATCCGGCAGTTGAGCGGCGGCACAGCGGACGGGCAGCCGCCAACTCCGGTGGCATCGAGCGTTTGTGCAAAGGAGTTTCTCATGAGCACGACCAGCCATGAGCGTCTCGACTTGAACAACGAAGAGATCGTAATCCTCACGGAAGTACTGGACTGCACACGAACCAAACTGTTGATTGAGATTCGCCACACCGATCATCGCGTCTTTCGCGACGAGTTGCGAAAGCGCCTGAGCGTGGTGGAGCGGCTGCTGGAACGCTGCCGCTAGATTCCGGCGGCGGGTCTTGCACGGCCACGTTGCCGGGTCTACCATAGAGATGGAGGGTATCGAGATGCGATTATCTGCATTATCGATTCCGCTTCTTATAGCGTTCGTCTTGCCTGCAAACCCGCAGGCTCAAGGCGGATTGCCGATGGCCACCTCTGTGGATCCGGGCGTGGGCCGCGCCGGCGACTTGCTGGTGATCCAGGGGATCAATCTGGATCGGGCGAACGTGGCGGCCCTGTATTTGACAGACGGAAATGTCGATATCAAAGTGGCCATCGTCGCGCAGAGCGCTACCTCGATCACGTTCAAAATACCACCTGAAGCCAAGCCTGGACGCTTCGCTCTGATGGTCCTGACCACGGGCAAAGCCCCGAAGCTGATCGAAGAACCGGTGAAACTCACGGTGGAGCCGGCAACCACCCCTTGAGCACACGGTTCTGCCGGCGAGGATGCGACGCCATGTTTGATAGTCTCGACGGCAAAATCAGGCACGACAACGAGGTCGAAATTATGCCGTACGCATGATCGACTGACCATGCGTGAGCGGCTCGGCGCAGCACAAACCGCAACGTCATAACAAAACGTGAGTCCGCCGCACGGCCTTTCGTGGCATTATGAAGTTCTAACCGGATGACGCAACTCAAGGCCCTTCCTTCTCACGTATTGCTGCACATTTCCCAACAACTCAACATCTCCCTCAAGAGTCTGGTCGCAACCATCGGACTGCTCGATGAAGGCGGCACCGTGCCCTTCATCGCCCGCTATCGCAAAGAAGCCACCGGCAATCTCGACGAGGTGCAGATTCGCGACGTCCAGGAGAAGCTGGAGTATTTCCGCGAACTCGAAGACCGCCGCGAAACCGTCCTCGCTTCCATCGAGGAACAGGGCAAGCTGACGCCGGAACTGAAAGCGCGCATCGAAGCCGCGCTCGAAAAGACCGAACTGGAAGATCTGTACCTGCCCTACAAGCCCAAGCGGCGCACCAAGGCCTCCATCGCCCGCGAAAAGGGCCTGGAGCCGCTGGCGCAGTTCCTGTGGGACCAGCAGCCCGGGCCGCCGCTGGCCGAATTCGCCGCCGCCTTCATCAGCGCCGAAAAGGGCGTGGCTTCGTGCCGAGGAAGCGCTCGAAGGCGCCCGCCACATCGTCGCCGAATGGATCAGCGAGAATGCCGAATTCCGCAAGGCGGTGCGCGCCATGATGATGGCCGAGGGCATGGTGGTCAGCCGCGCCATCGAGGGCGCCGCCGATCCCGAAGGCAAATTCCAGATGTACGCGCAGTACAGCGAGCCGGCCGCAAGATTCCCTCGCACCGCATGCTGGCCATCCGCCGCGGCGCCAAGGAAGGCATCCTCGACCTTCGAGATCGAGACTGGAACACGAGAAGCCCCTCGCCGTGGCTGCGCTCGCGCGTGATCCGCGCGCCCGGCGAGTGGGTGCCGCACCTCGAACTGGCCATCGAAGATTCCTACGACCGCCTGCTCAATCCTTCCATCCAGACCGAAGTGCGCCTGGAATTGAAAGACCGCTCCGACGAAGAGGCCATCAAGGTATTCCGCGAGAATCTGGAGAACCTGCTGCTCTCGCCGCCCGCCGGCATGCTCACCGTGCTGGCGCATCGATCCCGGCATTCGCACCGGCTGCAAGATCGCCGTGGTGGACGATACCGGCAAGTTCCTGGAAAACTCGGTCATCTATCCGTTCGAGCCGAAGAACGACGTGGCCGGCGCGCTGCAAGACGCTGGCCTCGCTGATCGCGCGCCACAACGTGCAGGCCATCGCCATCGGCAACGGCACGGCATCGCGCGAGACCGCCGCGCTGGTGCAGGATTTCCTGCGCCAGGCCAACCTGGCGAAGATCTTCAGCGTGTCGGTGAGCGAATCGGGCGCGTCGGTCTATTCCGCGTCGGACATCGCGCGCCAGGAGTTTCCCGATCTCGACCTCACCATTCGCGGCGCCATCTCCATCGCCCGCCGCCTGCAGGACCCGCTCGCGGAACTGGTGAAGGTGGACCCCAAGTCGCATCGGCGTGGGCCAGTATCAGCACGATGTGGATCAGCGGCGCCTCAAGCAGAGCCTGGAAGCCACCGTGGAATCGTGCGTGAACCGCGTGGGCGTGGATCTCAACACCGCCTCGTGGGCGCTGCTGCGCTACGTCGCGGGAATCAACGAGCGCACGGCGCAGAAGATCGTCGAGTATCCGCAATGAGAAAGGCCGGTTCCGCTCGCGCGTGGCAACTGCGCGCCGTGCCGGGCTTCGGGCCGAAGACCTTCGAACAGGCGGCCGGCTTCCTGCGCATTCGCGGCGGCGAAAATCCGCTCGACATGACGGCCGTGCATCCCGAGTCGTACCAGGTGGTCGAGAAGATCGCCGCATCGCTGGGCGTGACCGTCGACGAGCTGATCGGCAAGCCGGAGCTGGTCGAAAAGGTGAAGCTCGAAGGCTTCGCCACCGAAACCGTCGGCATGTACACGCTGGGCGACATCCGCGAGGAGTTGCGCAAGCCGGGGCGCGATCCGCGCGAGAAGTTCGTCGCGCCGCACTGGCGCGAAGACGTCAAGGAGATCGCCGACCTCAAGCCCGGCATGACGCTCGAAGGCGTGGTGACCAACGTCACGCGCTTCGGCGCGTTCGTCGACATCGGCGTGCACCAGGACGGGCTGGTCCACGTCAGCGAACTGGCCAACCGCTTCGTGAAGGACGCCAGCGAAGTGGTGAAGGTGGGGCAGATCGTGAAGGTGCAGGTGCTTCAGCGCCGACCCCAAGGCCAAGCGCATCGCCCTCTCGATGAAGGCGCTGGCGGCCCCTCCGCAAAAGCCAAGGAAGCAGGAACCCTCGATGCAGGATAAACTGGCGGCTCTGAGCAACAAGTTCAGGGTGAAGTAGCTGGGCGAGGAACTAACTGTTTGCTTGCGCGACGAGGTTGTTGATGATTTTCTTGGTTTCCTCGCAGGACAATTTGGTCCGCAACGAATTCTACGAAGGCTTCTTCGTCCAGGAGGGTATTGGCGCCTTCGATTGGGATCACACCAGGCCTGGTGTTCCTTGAGGTCTCTACGGGGTAAATGTTGGCCCCTTGGGAGATATAGAACAGTTCGTAAGTATAGTCTTCAAGGGCCGGCACGACCAGGCTAAAGCGATGGACCAGCCGACTCGACACGACACTGGTGGAGACCCTTGCCTCGACTATGCCGTTCGTTTTCTTCGCGAGCAGAGCAGCCTGCTCTCTCAGAATGACAACTGGAGTCCGCGCGGGTTCGAGCGCAATCTCTCCCCACAAATCCGTCTGAGCCGCCATCAAATGCGAATTTAACACACTACTTCTCTCCCGTTCCCAATAACGTCTCGAAGTACGGCGGATCCGCTTCCTTATACACCACCGCCGTCTCCGCATTCTTGAATCCCGCGCCCTTGAGAAAGCGCTCCATCTCCAGTTCCGTGAACACCAGCCACAGATCCGCATACATCTCGCGAGCTTCCTCGAAATGGTGCCGGTTCAGGTCCAGAATTGTGACCCGGCCCCCTGGCTTGAGGATACGCCACGCTTCCGCCAACGCCCGCTTAGGATGCTACGCGTGGTGCAGCGCCTGGCTCAAAAACGCCAGGCCCACCGTGCCCGTACGAATCGGAACATCTTCGATGTCGCCCAGCCGGTACTCCAGATTCCCGATCCCGTTTCTCGGAATTGTTCAGGGCATCACTTTCTTCGCCCGTCGCCCCCACCGGCGCCAAGACGTCAAGGAAATCGCCGACCTCAAGCCCGGCATGACCCTGGAAGGGGTAATCACCAACGTCACCCGCTTCGGCGCCTTTGTCGATGTAGGCGTCCACCAGGACGGCCTGGTCCACATCAGCGAACTCTCCAATCGCTACAAAATTCCGAGTCCGGTAGGGTATGCTTTGGCGTGAAGCGCTTGACCGACAAGTTGAGACTCTATTTTCCGCAGATGCTGGGCTGGTTCGAAAAGGTGGATTCGCCTCTGGTGGGCACGCTCTTGCTGCGCTGGCCCAGGCTGGAAGAGTTGCAAAAAGCTCGGCCCGCGACCCTGCGTTCCTTTTTTGCACAGCACAATTGCCGCGGTCAGAAATTGATTGACGAGCGGCTAAAGGAGATCCCCCAAGCGGCTATTCGATCGCCGGGTGGTCGTCCTGATTCTGCGCGCCATCCTCGCCGTCCACCCCTTTGCGGTAAAGCGTCGGCCCCGTGGTGCTCGGGTTTAACTTGCGGAGGGCGAGGTTGGCGGCCAGCCGTTGCTTGACCTCGTTGAATTCCGAAGTCGTCACCACATAGAGAGGCTGTTGCCGTAACAGGTTCTGGATGCTCGCCTGCGTGGCTCGGATCCGCGAGTCGATCTTGGGATGGGAACGAAAGAGCGTCGACACCGTGCCCGGCCTTTTCTTTTCCAGCGGCACGGCCAGACCCCCCTGCCGCGCGGCAAATCCTCTCCAGCCGCCGAGAAAAATCAAAGCAATGCTTGCCGAGTTGGCGATCTGCCCGCGAGACATCTGGCGCGTACCGTGCCGTGCCGCGATGTGGGCGATCTCGTGCGCGATCGGTGCTGCAAGATCCGCCTCAGTATCGGCCTTCAGGAGTAAACCTGAGTTTACGAGGGGAAGCCGCTGGGCAGACTGAACGCGCTCACCTGTTCGCTGTCGATCATCTTGGCTGTTAACGGGACCATGAGGTCCGAGTTCCGGGCCAGATTCTGAGCCATCTGGTTGAGATACTCCGCCGCAATGGGATCGTCTACCAGTTTGGCCTCGCGCTCGACCTCCTGGGCCAGTTGTTTCCCCACCGCCGCTTCCTTCTCCAGGGAATAGAAGTTCACGCCGCCACCCACATGTTCAGCCAACCTCCATGTCTGTTTCCATGCAAAACAGCCCGCTCGATACTTTTCTCGATACTTTTTCTGTAGCGGCAAAGTGATAATGTCCCCTTGGGCAAAGTAGAAATGTCCTCTTGACAGCCCCGAAGCTTTGGGGATGCAGGAAGGACCACTACTGATGACGCAGGCCGATCGAGACCGGCTGGTGACGTTGAAGAAGGCGAAGAAGAAGCTGATCACGCAGCGCGAGGCTGGTGAAGAGTTGGGGGTAAGCACCCGTCAGGTAAAGCGGCTGTTACAAGCGCTGAAGAGACGAGGGGACAAAGCCGTGATCCACGGGTTGCGGGGAAAGCCGTCGAACCGGCGGATCGCGGAGGCGACGGAGAAGGAAGCGGTGAAGACCTTATCAGCGGAGGTCTACCAAGACTTTGGGCCGACATTGGCGGCGGAGAATCTGAGCAAAAGGCATGGGATTGTAGCGAGCAAGGAGACGGTGCGGCAGTGGATGATCCGCGGGAAGCTGTGGCGGGCGAAGCCGGAGAAAGTGAAGCAGGTGCACGCCTGGCGGCCGCGGCGGAGCCGATTTGGGGAGTTGGTGCAGTGGGACACCAGCGAGCACGACTGGCTGGAAGGGCGGGGCGAGAAGCTCTACCTGATCGCCATGATCGACGATGCGACGAGCCGGTTGTTCGGGCGCTTCGTGCGGCATGATTCGACCGAAGAGAACATGAAATTGCTGTGGAGTTATGTGGAGAAATTCGGTCGGCCGATAGCGTTCTATACGGACAAGGCGAGCTTGTTTCAGACGGCGGAGAAGCGCAAGCGGGACGAGCCAGGGGTAGAGAAAGATGCGGTGGAACTGCCGCCGACGCAAATCGGGCGGGGCTTGCGGGAATTGGGGATCGCCTGGATAGGGGCGCATTCTCCACAGGCCAAAGGGCGCGTGGAGAGGAATTTCAAAACCGCCCAAGATCGGCTGGTCAAAGGCATGCGTGTGGCCGGGGTGAAGAGCATCGAGGAGGCCAATCAATATCTCCAGGAAGATTATCTGGCGTGGTGGAATCAGGAGTTGACGGTGGAGCCGGCCAATGCCGACGATGCCCATCGGCCGTTGGACAAGAGCCATAATCTGGCGGCGTCCTTGAGTCACGTAGAAACACGGCAGGTGCGGAATGATTACACCCTGCAATGGGAAGGTGCGTTTTATCAGATCGAGACGCGGGCGGTGGTCAGCGGGTTGCGAGGGGCCAACGTGCGGGTAGAACAGCGGCTGGATGGCGCGCTGGCGGTACGGTATGGCGAGAAGTATTTGCCAGTGACGCGGTGCGAGGTGGCGGCGAAGAAGGCGCCCGCACCGGCGCCGGTAGAGCCCACTGGCAAGCGTCGCCAAGCGCGGCGGGGCAGCGATTGGAACAAGGATTTCGATCTGAAGAAGGGGCCGAAGGTCTGGCAGGCGGCGCAGGAATCGGGTTGCCGACAGGGGAAGGCGTGAAAGGACCAGCCGCTTGGCTGTCAGTCAGCGGGAAGTGGTGGGCAGGCAAAGTTCGCCCTATACCGGGAAACCCTCCGCACGACCGGCCGGTAAGCCGGGAATCTTCCGTCGTCAAGGAAAGCTTGCGACGATCCCTGCCTCACCACTTCACTCCCGCTTCACGCACCATACTGAGGCGCCTCAGTATGCGTTTTTAAGGCATGGCGGAATCTATCGGTCCGATGTGGGTTTCCAAAAGCCAAAACCAAACCCTGAGGCGGGACCAGACCGCCTCCCGCTGGTCGGCCCCGCGCCCAGGTAAAAGAACGCGCCGGGAGGATCACGCTCCTTCTCATCGTCCGCGATGAGTTCCGGCCGGCTATTCCTTGATCGGGTTGCTCGCCAGCATAGCCCGTCTCCGCTTCACCGGCACCCGCAGATTAACATGCACTCCTCCGAGCGCCAGGGAAAAGGGGACATTTCTACTTTGCCAGGAAGGGGACATTTCTACTTTGCCTTGACAAAATAATCCTCCTGCTGTGGCAGCAAAGTGATAATGTCGTCTTTGAGCAAAGTAGAAATGTCGTCTTGACAGCCCCAAGCTTTGGGGATGCAGGAAGGACAACTACTGATGACGCAAGCCGATCGAGACCGGCTGGTGGCGCTGAAGAAGGCCAAGAAGAAGCTGATCACGCAGCGTGAGGCTGCCGAGGAGCTGGGGTTGAGCATCCGGCAGGTGCAGCGGCTGCTGGATGCGTTGAAGAGAGGCGGGGACAAGGCCGTGGTCCACGGGCTGCGGGGAAAGCCGTCGAACCGGAGGATCGAGGAGACGATCGAGCAGGAAGCGGTGAAGATCTTGTCGGCGCCGGTGTACGAAGGGTTCGGGCCGACGTTGGCGGCGGAGTATCTGGGAAAGAAGCACGGGATCGAGGCGAGCAAGGAGACGGTGCGGCAGTGGATGATCCGAGGGAAGCTGTGGCGGGCGAAGAAAGAGAAGGTCAAAGAAGTCCACATGTGGCGGCCGCGGCGGAGCCGGTTGGGAGAGTTGGTGCAATGGGACACCAGCGAGCACGACTGGCTGGAAGGGCGGGGCGGGAAGCTGTATCTGATCGCCATGATCGACGATGCGACGAGCCGGTTGTTCGCGCGTTTCGTGCGGCACGATTCGACCGAGGAGAACATGAGGCTGCTGTGGAGTTATCTGGAGAAGTTCGGTCGGCCGGTGACGTTCTACACGGACAAGGCGAGCTTGTTTCAGACGGCGGAGAAGCGGAAGCGGGATGAGCCGGGAGTGGAGAAGGATGCGGTGGAGATGCCGCCGACGCAGATCGGGCGGGCCTTACAGGAATTGGGGATCGCGTGGATGGCGGCGCATTCCCCGCAAGCCAAAGGGCGGGTGGAGAGGAATTTCGGGACGGCGCAAGATCGGCTGGTGAAAGGGATGCGAGTGGCAGGGGTGAAGACGATCGAGCAGGCCAACGAATACCTGACAGGACGATTATCTGGTGTGGTGGGAGCGGGAGTTGACGGTGGAGGCGGCCAACCCCGACGATGCGCATCGGCCGCTGGAAAAGAGCCACAATCTGGCGGCCTCGCTGAGTCACGTGGAGACGCGCCAGGTGCGGAATGACTACACCTTGCGATGGGACGGCAAGTTGTATCAGATCGAGCGCCAGGCGGTCGTCGCGGGTTGCGCGGGGCCAACGTGCGGGTGGAGCAGCGGCTGGACGGATCGCTGGCGGTGCGCCATGGCGAGCGGTATTTGCCGGTGGAGGAGTGCGCGGTGGCGGACAAGCCGAAGGCCGCTCGCCCGGCGAAAGCGGCCAAGCTGGCAAGCGTCGCAAGCGCGGCGGGGCAGCGACTGGAATAAGAATTTCGATCTGAAGAAGGCGCCGAAAATCTGGCAGGCGGCGCAGGCCTCGGGCCACCGGCGGGGAGAAGCCATGATGGACTCCTGTCAGTCAGCGAGGGAGTGGCGCGAAGGCAAAGTTCGCCCTATACCGGGAAACTCTCCGCACGACCGGCCGGTAAGCCGGGGGATTCTTTCGTCTCAAGGAGAATTTGCGACGATCCCTTCCGCGCCACTTCTCTTCCGCAGCTGCACAGGAACCATACTGAGGCGCCTCAGTATGCGTTTTTTAAGGCATGGCGGAATCTATCTGGTCCGATGTGGTTTCCAAAATCAAAACCAAACCCTGGGGCGGGACCGTACCGCCTCCCGCTGGTCGGCCCCGCGCCCAGGTAAAAGAACGCGCCGGGAGGATCACGCTCCTTCTCATCGTCCGCAGATGAGTTCCGGCCGGCTATTCCTTGATCGGGTTGCTCGCCAGCAGAGCCCGTCTCCGCTTCACCGGCACACGCAGATTAACACGCACTCCCGCAGAGGCCCGGGCAAAAGGCGACATTTCTACTTTGCCAGGAAGGGGACATTTCTACTTTGCCTTGACAAAATAATCCTCCTGCTTGTCACCTGTCGGTTTGTCGTATACGATATAGACTTTTTTCAGGATGTTCCCGGTAGCGCAGTGATCGACCAGCAGAGGCGTGGTCTTGTCGAGAACCTTCATAATCGAGAGACCCTCGAATGAGGCGCGGCCGGCTTTGGCCTCCTTGCCGGACGCTCCGGCTCCGTAGGTCGAAGTCAAACTAACCCCCCAACTGAATGAGAGGATGTCAATGTGGTTTGTTTTCTGGTATGGGACCTTCGATCCCATCCACGTAAAGATAAGCGTTAACCATCTGTATACTCCTTTTATTGCAAATTTGAGACAAAATTTGAAAAAATGTTTGGCCTGGATCGGCAGGCCGTCGAAAAGGCAGCCGGGAAATCTAGGTGCTGGTAGCCGACGCGGACAACTCGCGCTGGTGCTGGCTGCCGCCGCGGGGGGAGTTGCTGCCGCGGCCTGAGTTAATGCCGCCTGTACGGCGACGGTTGCGTATGCAGGTACGGCTTGCTGCACCTCGCATGTATAGCCGAGTGCATTCGCGAATGCTTTCACGCGCTGCATGATCGCGGTACTGTAAAAGTAGACGGTGCCAAAATTATTGTTGGCATCGCTCCGCGTAGCGTCCCACTCACCGCCGAGGCTTCCGCTGCCGAGTTTGAAGCGGTAGTGATACGTGTAGCCATTGT